>JAZKET010000001.1:0-4969 GCA_040386815.1 Bacteroidota bacterium
AAGTAGCCATTTACGCTGTTTTGTGCCTGATTTTGCAAACTGCTTTGGTAAAATATACCCGCACCAAGTTCAAGGCCATCACAAACAAAATAACCAATGGTAGGGCCCACCGTCAAGTTTTCTATTTTGTGATATTGGGTATACCAGCTAGACCCCTGACCGCCGGCCCCATCCATTTTAGACGCATAATGATTAAGGTCAAAGCCTAAATTAACACTTCCTTTTTGAGTTTGTGCGTTTACTAATTGTACGGCAAATAACATTGCCGCAGCCAGTGCGAGAGTTTTTTTCATGTGTGATAAAATGTTTAAATATGAGCCCTTATAACGGCAGTTATTTCGGCTTATTTCATCGTTTAAACAAAATCAGGGCACTTTTTTGATAAATTTCATCACACAAAATAAAGATGTTAAATGACCGTTTTATTAACCTTTTTTCAATATGCTGTGAGCTAATTGGTTAATAGAAAACCAATTTATGGTATCACCACCGTATTCACAAACACGCCATTAGCTTTGCCGGTATCGGTATTAATAATCTTGCCTTCCAGTATACTTTGGCCGGTTGCAGCCGGGTTATTACCCTCGCCAAGCGGCCATTTGCCGCTGGTGCCATCTATATTAATACCGGCCAGTTGGGCCGCTTTAATGCTAAAATCGGTACAATTATTATTACTTAGGTGATACTCCAGTTTGTCGTATTGTTTGGTAAGCTGTAGTATTTTATCAAACCGGCGTTTAGATATAAACTTACCTAAAACCTCATCCCACTGGTGCTCTGTATCATCCTTGAAAACTGATGAAGTAACCGGTACCAATGGCGTTGCCGATAGCGGGTTACGTTTTTTTGGATAAAAACCGAAGGAGAATGATGAGTAGGTAGAATCAACATTATATTTTATCAGCGTAATAAAGGTATGCCCTGTATTGCCCCAAACATGTACCTTACGTTTGCCCGGCACCGGTTGTTTAACATGAAACAGCATGGCGTATGCCGCGGCGGGTTTACCATCGTTTAAAGTATTGCTAATGTATTGGTAGGTGGTAGCATTGCTTTTCTTTTTATTAAAATCGGGCTTGGCGGCAAGTGCTACCTGTTTTGCTACTAACGAATCGTCTAAAGTGCTTACGGTTAGATAGCTGTTATCTGTATTTTGATACAAGCTGTCGGTATGTTTATCGCCTTTAACAGCGGTAGTTTTTAAAAATGTTTTCATAGCCAGCGGATACAGGCGCAGTTTGGTGAAAACATTGGCCAGCGTATACAAAAACTTAGTGCGCGATTGATTGTAGTTTACTTCGTTATCTGTAGTGCTTTGTTTTAAATAACCCATTAGCTGCCGGCGTTCCTGGGTATTGCTCATACTTAACTCGGGGTTAAGGTTGGGTATGGCAACTTCGGCCTTTGACGGTGTGTAGGTTAGCAGGGTTTTGTTAGCTACGGTACTAACAGTGTCAGCAGAAGCGATGTTGCTGGTAGCAGATACCGGCCTGTTGTAACGATAACTATTAGCCAGTTGCTGGCCATTTGCAGATAATGTAAATGGCAGGGCAAGGGCTATGAAACCTATTTTCAGGATCGGCAAATTGTGATAACTAAACATAGCTTAAAGGTAAAAATGTAAACCAGTTAAAACGTAAGAATACATACAAATATACAAATAAAATAAAAAAGACTACAAAAATAGTAGTCTTTTTTATAAACTTGCAAAATCATAATTTTTTTTAGATGAAAGGTTACGCGTTAATTACAGGGGCAAGCAAGGGGATAGGCAAATCAATAGCCGATGTTTTGGCGCGACAGGGCTATAACTTGCTGCTGGTTGCACGGTCGGCAGACGAGTTAAAACAGGTATCGGCAGCAATTGAAAATAAACACAAGGTTACTATACATTATTTGGCAGTCGATCTGTCTAACGTGGATGGCGTGCAGCAGGTAGTTAGTTGGGTAAGCAATTTAAACGTGCCATTAGCTGTACTGATTAACAATGCCGGCTATGGCGTATTTGGTAAATTTACCGATAGACAGCTAAACGAGCAGATCAATATGCTTGATCTTAATATCAACGCCGTAATATCGCTTACCCATCAGCTGCTCCCGGCCCTGCAAGCAAATCCATCATCATACATATTAAATGTAGCCAGTACAGCGGCTTACCAGGCTGTGCCCGCGCTTGCGGTATATGCCGCCAGCAAGGCTTTTATTTTAAGTTACAGCCGTGGGCTGCGCTATGAGTTAAAAGACACCACGGTATCTGTTAGCTGCCTTTGCCCGGGGCCAACGGCCACTAATTTTGCTCACCGGGCAGGTATGGATAGCCTGGCAGAGCTTGCCGAAAAGTTTAATATGCCGCCCGATGAGGTTGCTGAAATTGGCATAAAGGGCCTGTTCAATAAAAAGGCAGAAATCATTCCCGGCTTTTTAAACAGGATAGGGGCAGCCGGTGCCAGGTTGCTCAACAAGGCTCTGATAGAGCGCATTGGCGCCCGTTTATACAAATTGTAAATTTTATTTTAATAAATTTTGAATATTAAATATAAGTCCTACATTTGTATTGTCTACTAAATATATAGACTTAATAGATAATAATGCAAAGCAACAGAAATATCAACACAGCATGCCTAATGCGAATGCCCTTTACCAAAGGGGCCATGTGTTGTTGTTGTTAATACCACCCTGCAGCCTACCCAAAAACATTACCTGCAACCGGCAACGGTTAAAGCATTTTTCAATTTTTAAATCAGTACTATTTTCATGGAAACATCGTATCAAAAATTTGCCCTGGGCGAAACCATAACAGCAGAACAACAAGCGTTTTTTAACCAAAACGGATTTATACATTTTAAAGATTTTATAAAGCCCGAAACCGTGCAGGCAATCATCAGCGCAGCCGGGCAGGTGCAGCAGCAATGGGTAGCCAACAACGTTGAAAAGGTTAACGGCGTACCTATTAAATATGGTAAAGATTTGGACGGAAGCACCATTGTACAGCGCTTCGCTTTTATTAATCAACATAGTAACCTGCTGAATGAGTTTACCTTAGATCCGCGTTTTAAAACCTTGTTAAGCCTGATAGGCGAGGGGGCGCGTTTGGGTACCGATGAAAAGGACGGTATGGTTTTCAATCACTATGTAAACAGCCAGCAAAGCAGCTTTACCAAAATGGGCTGGCATACAGATGGCTTGCGCGATATTTTCCATGGCCAAAAACTGGCACCAATGCTTAATGTGGGTATCCATTTAAGTGATGCCAAACCAAACAATGGCGGCCTGCGCATTTTACCGGGTACACATAACCAGGGATTGTATAACCTGTTGTTCCGCAAAAAATACTTTTTGGATAATAATGCCGATAAAGATGAAGTAGCTATTGCCCCAACCGCCGGCGACCTGACCATACATGACGGCCGCCTGTGGCACCGTGTGGCGCAATCGTCCATTGTTGGCGAAGAAAGCCGCCGCCGGGTGATCTATATCCCCATCATCGCCGGTAAATACGAGCCGAAGAACGAGAACAGTCCAACCGCGTTTTACCAACGCTTTGCAACCCTAGTTAAATAATCAAGCTATGCTCATCGCACTATTAATTGGCTACATCATCCGCAAACGGAAACAGTATGCCCTGGCTAAGGTAACGGTACAGTAATCACAATTTGTCGTTGCGGGTGAGGAGCCAGCGTGGCAATCGCACGCATGCAAGTTCTACGCTTTTCTACGTGCGATTGCTTCGTACCTCGCAATGACATGCTGGTGATCAAATCATCGTCCTAAACGTCAAATTAACTTCGCTGATCGAAGTCTCTGACTTCGATCTAATATGCTCGTAGTCTCCAGACTACTGGCAGGCACCCGATAGTCAGAGACTTCGGATAGCGGGTAAAGTTGGAAATTAATGAGATTTTACCAGATTGTCATTTCGACAGAGCCCGGAGGGGCCAGGCGTAAGCGCGACGAGAAATCTTATGCGCTAACCTATCGCGTGTATAAGATTCTCACTCGTTCCTCGTTTCGAAATGACATGTTGTGGATCACACCATCGTCCTAAAAGTCAAATTAACCCGCGGCGTGGTTACCCGCTTTTGCTTAGGTAAACTATGCAGCCAATTGGTTTGCGTTGCACCTTTCATTACCAATAAACTACCATGTGCCAATGTTAACGCTACCGGCTGTTTGCTAACGCGATGTTTAAGCGCAAATTTACGCTCGGCCCCAAAACTCAGCGAGGCTATGGACGTATCTTTACCTAACGATTTCTCATCATCGCTATGCCAGGCCATCCCTTCGTTGCCGTCGTGATACAGGTTAAGCAGGCACGAGTTGTATTGCTGCCCGGTCAATTCTTCAACCAATGTCTTTAACTCAAGTAACGCTTTCGTCCAACCCAGCGCATGTTTGGTGGTGTTTGAGTAAGTATAGCTGTAGCCCTCGTCGCCATACCAGGCCACCTTACGTTTGGTAATAATGTGGCGGCCAAAAATTACGGCTTCGTCGTTTTTCCATTGTATGGTATCTAATAGCACATCGCGATAGCCATCTGCTTTTACTTTATCCATTATAGGGCCAAAATAATTCACAATACCATCATATTTTATGATGTTTTCGTCTTTATTTACCCCGAAAATTTCCAGATTTTTCATGATTTTTCTGTATTTATCAGGCATACAATTGCCGCAGGGACGGTAGCCAGCAGCAATTGCTTCCTGTTCGTCTTTAAAAAACACCCGGTTTTCAGGCTTCATCCGTTTGCCCGATTTGCAGGTTAATGTGCCGTATATTTTACCTTTTTTATAGCCGCCTAAAGTTACTTTGCCTTCGGCGATAAGGGCCTGCAGGTTTCTAAAACGGGTGAATGGCTTATTGCCCAAATCGGTGTGATTTATCATAATTCTGCTATAGCTACAGCATGGCGGGGTGACTCGCCCGGTCATTGCCTCGCTCTACCTGTCCTCTCTTCCGCAAGCGGTAAAGA
>JAZKET010000002.1:0-16344 GCA_040386815.1 Bacteroidota bacterium
ATTGAAGACCTGAGCCAAACCTGCACCAAAGACAACAAAAAATTCCCAACCATCATATTCACCCTTACCGCCTGTGGGTCGCCAAAAACCCTGACTTTTATGGAGTGGCTGGGTATCCACATCCCGGAGGAGTTGAAGGAAGAATTACGCAATGCCGAAAATATGCTGGAGCGCTCTGTTGAAGTTTGCTTAGACATTGCCCGCGATCTGATTAACTTTTGCGCAGAGCGTGCTATCCCCTTTGGTTTCAATATCGAAAGTGTGGCTATCCGTAAAGACGAGATCGAAGCATCTATCAATATCGTAAACGTAATTGGCGCCATGCTGGCCGAAAAGGGTATCAGGAAGAGCTAAAAAATCTTCCTGAAATTTATTTTCCTGTCAAAACATTCTATGCCTATCTTTGCGGCAATGTTAAACCGGGTTGTATCCATATTTTTATTGGTAACGCTGATAAGTACAAACTTTTCGCGTTTCTTTATTTATGCCGGTTTTGAGGTAAACAAAAGTTACATAGCCGCACAGCTTTGCGAAAACAAGGCACGCCCCTGGATGAATTGTAAAGGCCAATGCTTTTTAATGAAAAAGTTAAAAGCTGCCGAAGACAAGGAAAAAAAACAGGAGCAGGAAGCCAAACGCAATCACTACCAGGAAGCTTTGGCGCCAGAGAACGCGCTTACCTTTACCCAACCGGTACAAATTACACCGTATCCAAAGGCAGCAACGCCTGGTGTTGTTAGCCGCGCACTCCCTATTTTTCTGCCGCCTAAAATAGTTTAGTATTTTCTTAACCCTGTGCCGCTTGTTCATTATTTAATATTGAACATGGGCCTGCTTTGCTGTATGCCACCTACCGGCTATACTGCATCCGTTTATTTACAATTTAAGAAAAATAAGCAGGGCGCTATCATGGCGTATCTGCACACTAATGCTATATCATGAAAATTTTTAGAAACTTATTAATGGGCCTTGCCCTTACGGCTTTAATTGCCTGCACCAAAAAGTCAGACATCGCGCCGGCTTATAACGAAAATGTGCTGGTGCCTTTTTCGGTTGAATTTGACAACATCGTTGGCGACCGTACCCTTACCTTCAATAACACCACCAGCCCATACACCAATGTCGCCGGCGAGAAATTCACCATCTCAATGGCGCAATACTTTATCAGCAACATAAAGGTTAGCAAAGCCGACGGAACCACTTACACGGTAAAGCAGGACAGCAGCTATTTCCTGATCAAAGCTGCCGACCGTAATACCCGCTTTGCCAAAGTAAAAGTGCCCGAGGGCGATTACACCAAAGTAACCTTTACCGTAGGTGTAGATAGCCTGCGCAGCACCATGGACATTAGCAAACGTACCGGCGCGCTTGACCCTTCCGGAGGCCATGATGGTGGTATGTACTGGGGCTGGAACTCGGGTTACATTTTCTTCAGATTTGAGGGCAATTCAGAAGTGATCAGCAATGATGCGAACGGCGATCCAACCGGCAAAAAAGCCTTTAAATATCATATCGGCGGTTTTGGTGGCTACTCTGCGCCTACCCTTAACAACATTAAAACGGTTACTGTTGATCTGGCTGCAGGCGGCATAGCCAAAGTGCGTAAAGACAGGCAAAGCAATGTGCATTTACTGGTTGATTTGATGAAGGTTTTCAACGGTAAAAACTCGTTTAGCATTGCCGCACACCCTACAGTAATGTTCAGCGAATTTAGCACCAGCATTGCTACCAACCTAACCAATTTATTCAAGCACGATCACACGGAAAACTAGCAGACCATGAAAAAACGAGCATTCTGGATATTAATATTCGGTTTCGCGGGGTTTTTACTGGCTTGTAAAAAAGAAGATCAAATTAAGCAAGCGGTTAGCGGGTTCCTGGGTTTCCAGCGGCCCGCTAATTTTCCCGAACCGGAGTACAAGCTGGCCAACAACAAAATTACCGAAGCAGGTTTTGTTTTGGGCCGATCATTATTTTATGAGCCAAGGTTATCGCGCAACAACACTATTTCGTGCGGATCATGCCATATCCAGTCAGCTGCCTTTACACAGCACGGGCACGATGTAAGCCATGGTATAGACGACAGGTTGGGCACGCGTAATTCGCCCCCTATTATGAACCTGGCCTGGAACAAGGCCTTTATGTGGGGCGGCGGTGTGTTTGACCTGGATCTGCAACCTATTGTGCCCATTACCACGCACGAGGAGATGGACGAGAGTTTAGCAAACGTGATGAACAAACTGAAAGGCGTAGCCAAGTACCCAACTATGTTTAAGGCTGCGTTCGGAACAGAAGAGATAACTACCGCGCGGTTTATGAAAGCATTGTCGCAATTTATGGTGATGTGCGTTAGCGCCAACGCTAAATACGACAAGGTGATGCGCAAAGAAGGCGCAAGTTTTACCGCCGATGAGCAAGCGGGTTACGATCTTTTCAAAACCAAATGCAGCAGCTGCCACAGCGAACCGTTGTTTACCGACAACGGGTTCAGAAACAACGGCCTTGCACCAAGCGCTATCAATGACGTTGGCCTTTACACTGCCACCCTGCAGCAAACAGACAAGTACAAGTTTAAAGTACCCAGCCTGCGTAACCTAAGCTATACCGCGCCCTACATGCACGACGGCCGTTTTTTAACGCTCGACGCGGTGTTTAATCACTACGCTAATGAGGTACAGCAAACCCAAAACCTTGACCCGCTTTTGCAGAAGGATGGCAAGCTGGGTATCAGTTTGTCGGCAGATGATCGCGTTAAGCTTACCGCCTTTTTGAAAACACTTGACGACCCGGATTTTGTAACCCGTAAAGACCTGTCTGAACAATAATAGCATACAATGAAAAAATACATCCTAATACTTTTCACGGCGATGATAAGCCTGCCCACCCTGGCCTGCGATATTTGCGGCTGCGGCGTTGGCAGCTATTACCTGGGCATTTTACCTGAGTACAATAAACGATTCATCGGCCTGCGATATCAGCATAAAACACTTACTACGCATTTAGGGCCAACGGGCGAACGTTCGCCACTTACATCAGACGAAACCTATCAAACCGCCGAAGTTTGGGGCGGCTGGAACATTGGTTCCAAATTTCGTTTACTGGCATTTTTGCCTTACAACTTTAATAACCGTGTGGCCCAAACCGGCAATGGTTATAAAAGTGGTTTAGGCGATGTCGCGGTAATGGCTTATTACAACGCTTTCAGTTCTCGCAGTAATGTAGGATACGATCTGCTGGTACAATCGCTATGGGTGGGTGCAGGTATTAAAGCGCCTACGGGTAAGTATGAGCCTGCAGAAAGGGCGCTGTCGACCGAATCGCCCAACAATTTCCAGTTAGGTACCGCCAGTACAGATTTTACGCTGAACGCTGCTTATGATCTGCGTTTGATGGATCTGGGCCTCAACATCAACGCTAATTACAAGCTCAATACCCAAAACAAGTATAACTATCGCTACGGAAACAAGCTAACTACCAACGCGCTGCTGTATTACAAGTTTCGCTTTTTTGAAAAGCTTACGGTGGCGCCAAACGCAGGTGTGTTGTTCGAAACATCGCAAAAGGATGTAGAGAATGATAAGTATACTGTCGACGCATCGGGCGGGCATGCAATATCGGCCATTGGCGGCTTGGAAGCAACTTTTGGGCAATACTCTGCCGGGGCAAATTATCAGGCTGTGGCATCACAACAACTGGCTAACAACCGGGTTAAGGCCGGCGACAGGTTGATGATCCATTTCTCCGTAGCTTTTTGATCAATTTAAATCATAATCAAATGAAAAAAATAATTTATGCGCTTTGTTTTGCTGTCGCGATACAGGGCTGCCAACCAGAAGTAAATTACAAAACCGTACGCCAGGAAGTTATTGTATTGCATGATGACCTGATGGCTAACGAAGACAAACTGATGAATGTTAAAATGTCATTGGATACTTTGGCGCTAACGGGCCTGGCAAAGATAAAGGCCCAGCATGCCGGCTATGATACCGCCGCGGTACATGCCCAGATAACTATCCTTACCACTAAACTGGATAGCCTGAGCAACCAGATGTCAAAATGGATGGAGCATTTCCGGTCGGATGTTGAAGGTAAATCAAACGCCGAAGCAGTGGCTTATTTTGAGCAGGAAAAGGTAAAAGTTAAAAAGCTGGACAGCCTGTACAAAGTAACGTTGTCTGAATCTGAAACTTACTTAAAAAAGTTCGACATCAGGCCGGATACCGCTAAGCATCATGAGCATAGTATGCACATGTAAATTTAAAGCCCCGGTGAAATATCCGGGGCTTTTTTATTTTTGAGCTAACACGCGCTGCAATAGCGCATCCATTTTGCCTTCAAAATCATCAGTATATCCTGTTAGCACTTCGGCTATCTTACCCTCTTTGTTAATCAAATAATATGTCGGGAAATCTATAACATGATAAGATCTAACCACATCGGCCGCGCCTGCATAACCGGCATATTTTATACCATATTGTTTCTTAAAAGCTAAAGCAGCCTTGGGGCTATCCCGCCCGGTAACGCTGGCTATGTGGATGTTTTTGTCTTTGTATTTTTCATAAATACGGTTTAGTGGCGCTATAGCTTTCATACAAGGTAAACAACCAATAAAATAAAAATCAAGCAACACAAACTTTCCCTTTAGTTGAGCAAGCGATATTTTAGCACCGGTAACCGTACTCAAGGTCCAATTGGGTGCAACTGTACCGGGTGCCAGTAACTTAGGCTGCTCTGGTTGTGGCTTTGGTAAATGAAAGCCGTTAGGTAACTCAAAACTTGTGGCATTAATACCCGGTTGGTTAAATCTGTAATCAGAAAATACAATCTGATCATAATAATTACTGATACCGTTTCCATAATTATTGTTCCTTGATATGGTTGTAATAGCAGATGGCAGGCCAGACAATTTATCTATAAACAAATGCTTAGCGGTAAAAAAATGCTCTTTATTAATTACGGTATCATACGTGTGCAACACCAAATGGACGGCACCGACACCATTTATTATTGTATCATTTGCCCGGCGTAATTTAGCAGGGCTTTTTTTGGCGAAATTTTTGATCCAGTTAAGGTTACCCAACACTGTTTCAAACGGCGCTATTGAACTTACTTTAGCGGTGCTGTAAGTACTATCGCCCGGGTTAACAGCCAGCAGCGTTTTACCGTTATACAGCACCGTGCTTGCATATTTTTCAGTTTCATTAAATTTATCCAGCTTAAATAAATAACCAAACAGGGTATCTGCAGGCGCCTTTAAATACTGATGTTTATTTGAGTTGATAACCGTATCTGCGCTAAAATCCTTACGCTTGTTAACATACCTGTAACTGAAATTTTGACGGCTTTGCAACCTGGCAATAGCGCTGTCAACTAAAACCACCTGCGCCTTAGTGTCAAGAAAACTACAAGTAAATAAGGCTAGTATTGCTATAATGACAGAGGTTTTGGTTGCAGGTATCATACAGATTTTAAAAAGCTTTGATGTACCAGCTAATATACCTGTTAATTAGCTTGTTAAATTTTCAAACTACCTGATTTAACATTTTTTAACCTGTCGCAGTACTGTAGTCAGAGACTACGGTCATCTCCGTCTGTCATTGCGAGGTACGAAGCAATGACAAGTTGGTTAACCTACATAGTGGTCGCGAAAATAACGCGTGGGTTTGTATGTAAATGCAAATATCCTAATTACTCTTCTCCACCTTTCACCCCAGCTGTAGCAGCCACAAAACTTTTACTTACCTGTTTCCTAAAACCATCAAGCACCGTTTTCATAGCGGGTTCTTTGGCGCGGTTATGCCATTCATTAGGGTCTTTCAATTCATCATAAAGTTCTTCGGTACCGTCATTATAGCGGATGTAGCGATACTGCTGATCGCGAATAGCCTGGTTGCCTTGTTTGTAGGTGGTAACGGCGGGATATTTCCATTTCAGCGACGGATCTTTCAACAGCGGCACAATGCTATGCCCGTCAAAACGCGATGCAGGGCCTTTCAAACTGCAAAGCTCCATCAGGGTTGGATAAATATCCAGCAGGGTCACCGTTTCATTGCAAGCCAGGTTAGGCTTGGTTAAGCCCGGCACGCGCCACATGTGCAAAACGTGCGTGGTTTGTTCCCATAGGGCAAACTTGGCAAAGTGCTTCTTCTCGCCCATGTGGAAACCATTATCTGCCGATACTACCACAATGGTGTTATTTTTATATGCGCTGCTATCCAAAGCGGCTATAATACGGCCAAAGTTGTAATCCATAAACGATATGCAGGCCAGGTAGCTGCGCACTATCTCTTTCCATTTGCCGCTCTTTTTCATGGCCTCATAATCAACCGGGCTGGCGGCCCAGGCACGGGCAATTTCAGGCAGGTCGTCCCAATCGGTATCTAACACCGGTGGCAGTTGTACGCTTTCCAATGGGTACAGATCAAAAAAGCGTTTAGGGGCTGTCCATGGGTTATGGGGTTTGTATAAACCGGCGGCCATAAAAAATGGCTTATCGTAGGTTTTCTTTAACTGATCGCTGATGGTTTCGGCGGTCACATTGTCCGGATGGTCAGACTCGGGGCCAACCCACTCGGCATAATTAAACATGGGTGGCGCCTGCAAAGTGCGGGGCACGTTGCGCACACCCGGGTTGGGGCCGTAATTACCTTTGCCGGCCTTTACATCCCACATAGCTTCGTAACGTTGCTTGGCAGGGTCTGTATGAAAAATTTTACCGCGGGTTAGGGTGGTGTAGCCATTGGCTTTAAACAACTCGGGCATAAACACAGCGCTATCCAGCACGCGCGAGTCGACAATGCGGTTATCATTGTCATACACCCCAGACCGGTATGGCGCTATGCCACTCAGCAATGCCGACCGCGAAGGGTTACACACCGGCGCGGCGCAATAAGCTTTTTTAAAGTTTACAGCAGTTTTAACAAATTTATCAAGGTTGGGCGTTTTAAGGCCGGGGTATCCTTTTAGCTGGCTAACGTACTCGTTAAGGTCGTCAATTAAAATGAAGAGTACGTTGGGTTTGGTTTTGCTTGCTTGGGTTTTCTGGGCAAAAACATTGTTAAAACCCGTTACTGCTACAAAAAGAATAGTTATTAAAGCAAGGTAGCTTTGTCTTATTTTCATATTATCGTTAAGGGGATGACTTTAATTTAATATCTGTACATCCAAAGTAAATATAGTGTTTGGATAGCAATATAAAATTGATCAGTATATTTATCATAATTATGACGAAACAGGCATCAGTTATAATGATATCGAAGCAGCTTAAAGTTGTTTTTGCAATTATGATAACAGCACTTTTTAGCTGTAACAGAGCCAATAAAATCGATAATAAATCTATCGTAAACACAGATACCGTTGAGCTAATTTCTCCGCCATCAGATACATCGTCAATTCAAGAAACTCCCAAGGAAGAGATCATTAACACAACCTTTAGTTATGACGGCTTCGATGTTGTGTTTCATAACTACTCTTTCCAGGAAACCAGGAAAAATGAAAGCTCAGGCGAACCTGAATATCCCGGTTTTGCTGAAGACACTACACAAATACGCTTTGTAAACATAGACGATCATTTTTTTCTGTATCCGAAATATGATACCCTGACTATAGTAGAGGATGTTTTTTACGACTTAGCCAACAAGCTGATACAAATTGTGCCTAAAAACAAAGCTGATGTCTTTAAACTTTCTATTTCCCTGAAGCAAAATGTGGATGAGCAGTTTGACTACACAAAATATCCACCAACGAAATTTAAAAAGATTGCTCAATTTGATAAGTTTTTTGAAAACTGGCGCGCTAACGCGATAAGATGGGAAGGTTGGACAAACTTTGAAAACATCCAAGATTCATCAAAATACTACTTCAGGATGCCACTGATCAGAGAGGAGAATTACGAAAAGCACATAAAAGCCAAACTTAATTTAAGAGATACTTTAGTAACAGTGATAGAGCCTGGCGATTATGACTTAGAATTAACCGCAAAGTTTGTTTACAAAAACAAACCGAGCTATTACAATTTAACTTATGCGCTTTTGAAAATTGAGCGTTTTTCTGATAACAAACTAAAAGCTACAAAATTTATTCAAATATGGTTTACGGAGGGATGCTAATATAAAACGCTTTTTCTAATATCTACTAATCCAACACCGTCAACGCTGTCTTGATAATATCGTCAAAAAAAGCCCTGTCTGAGGTTGATTTTACCGATACCTGCAAACCCTTAACCGTATTGTTCAAAAAACGGCCCAGGGCAAGAGCATCTTTAGCAGGGTTTATTTCCCCGTTGGCCTGACCGCGTTGTATCACTTTTAAAAAAGCTTGCTCAAGCTGCTGCTCACTTGTACATAGCAGTTGGTTAACATCCGTGTCGTGATTAGCCATTTCAATACCGGCATTCACCATAAAGCATCCTTTACGCTGATTATCGCCCAACAGATCATCAACCACCAATTGCAGCAATTGCTTTACAGCTATCTTAGCAGAATCGGCCTTTGTTGTAAGCGCGCAAAGCTGTGTACCATAATTTTGCTGATAGGTCTCCAGCGCCTTCAAATACAGTTGATGCTTATCGCCAAAAGTGTCGTACAAACTTGAGCGGCTAATGCCTAACCCTTCTACCAGATCTTGCATGGATGTGCCATTATAGCCCTTGCTCCAAAACAGGCGCATAGCTTTTTGCAGCACTTCAGCTTCATCAAAATCTTTTGTCCTTGCCATAAACCTAAAATGCCCGCTTTTAACGGCGGGCAAATTTACTAATTTTTAAACTAATAATTAACGTAACCCACCACTGGCAACCAATATCTCGCCGGTTAACCAGCCAGAATCATCAGACGCCAGGAACACCGCGATTGGCGATATATCATCCGGCTGGCCGATACGGCCAAGCGGAACCTGCGCCTCTAATTGCTTTTGGAAATCGCTGCCAATAAAGCCCGCGGTGTGTGTACCTTCTGTTTCAACCATACCCGGGTTAATTGCGTTTACACGGATTTTTTTAGCACCAAGCTCTTTGGCTAACACCAGCGTAATCGAATCTACCGCGCCTTTGCTGGCAGTATACACCGCACTCTCTGGCGGGGTTATGCTTGTTACAGTTGAGCTGATGTTGATAATGCTGCCGCCGCGGTCGCCAATGCTTTTAACAGCACCTTGCGTCACTAACAAAAGGCCCAAAACATTGGTATTAAACTGGCGATGGAAATGCTCTTCGGTAATGTCGGCTATGGCTCCAAACTCATACACACCGGCATTGTTAACCAATATATCAACCGGGCCAAATGCCTTTTCGGTTTCGGCAAACAGGCGGGTTACGTCTGCTAATTTTGCTACGTCGCCTTGTACCGAAACGGCTTTACCACCGGCGGCTACAATATCAGCAACCACTTTGTCTGCACCTTGTTTTGATGATGCATAGTTTACAACTACTGATGCGCCTTCGGCTGCTAAACTTTTTGCTATAGCTGCACCAATACCTTTTGATGCGCCTGTTACTACTGCTACTTTATTTGATAGTTTTGACATGATTTATGGCGTTCATTATTTTAATCTGGAATGAACGTTCCAAAAGTAAACACAATAACGGAACAATCGTTCCATTATTTACAATTCTTATTTTTAGATGACAAAACGCCTGTATAAGCGACATAGAAAAACCCGGATTTATCCTTTTTTTTACCGGATAAATACATGGAAACCAACATTAAAAACCTGAAAAAAAAGGCATTTTTTAAGCTAGGAGTACTTTTCAGCTAAATTAAATGACGTATGGCATTGCAAATAAGGAATAATATTCATTAACTTTGTTATTCAAAGTACTTTTAAATAAATCATTATGACAACAGCAAACGTCTTACAAAAATTGCCGCTTAGTACAGCAGCACTAGCAAAATCAGCTTTAATTGGTGCGGGCATAGGCCTGGCAATAATTTCGATATTTGTATTTGGGGTAGATAGGCCCAACCCAGCCTGGGGCACTTATTGGCAAATAAAGCCCCTATTGCTTACGCCTTGTGCGTCAGCCGCCGGAGCTGTATTTTTTTATCTTGTTAATAACCTGCAACTTACGGGATATTTAAAAGCATTTGCATTAGTGGCAGGCATACTAGGCTTTGTAGTTATACTATGGGTTGGTGTAGTTTTAGGTCTAAACGGCACAATGTGGGATTAATTTATTGCCCTCATCAAAATATAAAGCCGGTAAAACAAACTACGGGCTTTATGTTTACTTACAAATTTGATTCACGCCAACTGTTTCACTCACTATTTAGTGCGATAGCCAAAAACCGATAAGCAACTAACTAACAATCAGTTAACCATATTAAGCTAAAGAATTGCTACTGTTTCAAAGTGTTTCACTCCAAAACACAAAATACTGACTTACAAAAACTTAAGCAAAAACAATGTTTCAACTGTTTCATTTAAATGAAACAAAATAACACAGGTTGAGATGGCGATGGCAACGTTATTTCCCCGACAACCACCACCAAACGCGTTCAATGACGTTGTGAGGCTTTTGCCCGTAATCCTTGACAATATCAGGCACTTCATCAAGCGTCACCACCAAATCATGATGGTAAACATAGTTAAGGTGCCTGGTGGGTACCTTCTGTAAAAAGTTGGTGTGCCACTCCATAAACCATAACCATTTAGCCCCGCTATCAAACGACTGTTGCGGATCGGGCGGAATGCCACACTCATGGAAAGCTATCGGCAATCCATCGCCTACTATAACCTTTGTGTTATTGAACATAGCAATACGCGATTCGCTTTCTTTATAGGTATCAGGGCCGGCAATGTCTACGTATTCGTGGCCGGGGTACCAGGCCGGGTCGGGCTTGTCCATAAAGCAAAGTACCCATATCAGGTTGTTAAGGCCTTTGTCATGCACATAGTAGTTATACATGGTTTGCCATAGGCGCTTAAAGCGCTCGGGGCCTTGCTTGCCCCACCAAAACCAGTTACCATTTAGCTCATGGAACGGCCGCCACAATACCGGGATGTTAGCACGTTGCAGCTTTTTAAGCAGCGCTGCCTTCTCGTCCATTTCTTTCCAAAAGGCAATATGCTCTGGCGTACCTTCTTGAAATATCTTATCTATGTCTATCTCTTTTTTTGAGTTTTCGTAACCGCTGCCAATGGCTGGCGCGCCCCAATGCCACATTATGGTTGGTATGCCGCCCTTGCGCCACCATTGCTTTGCATACTTAACCTCTTTGTTGTTTTTGGCACTGTCTATAAAATCAAGCCCGCGTATGGCGGGTAGTTTACCTGTGCTGTCCTTAACGTATTTCAGTTCGTCAAAGCCCCAGTTTGAGGTCATTTGCCCTGCCAGCATTTTGCTGCCATACATAGCTTGCAGATAGCTGTACACTGCCTTAGCCTGCCTTGAAGCGTTTTTGTTTGACAATTGCCTACGCTGCTGCCCATAAACCTGGTGGCCAAGTATAGTCAAACAAATAAAGATATAACGTAACCGCATAGCTACTATCACAGGTATTTAACCAAAGATACCATCCCCTACCCAAAACAGGAATAAACTATCGTATCATTTATAATACCTAAAACAACAAAGCCTCCAGTTAAATAAACAGGAGGCTTTTCCATCTATAACAGTTAGTGTTACTTTATTAAGGTTGATGGCAGGGCGTCTACATTCTCGCAACATAGCTGCTCCATTGCTTGCCTAAACTGGGCTTTAAACATGGCTATGGTATGATGTCCACCCTCATCGCCCAGGGCCGCCGCGCCATACATAAACGGACGCCCCATAAACACAAACTTAGCACCGCAAGCCATAGCACGCGCTATGTCCGGCCCAGAGCGTACACCACCATCCATCATCACGGGCAGCTTATCGCCATACTGGCCCGCAATACGAATCAATGATTTGATGGACGACTCGCCTGCATCAATCTGCCTGCCGCCGTGGTTTGATACAATAACACCATCGGCGCCAAGGGCGATGGCCTTTTCCATATCAGGTTCGCTAGCTATGCCTTTCAGTATGATCTTGCCTTTCCATTGATCGCGTATGGCAGCTATCTTGTCCATGTCCACACGCTTATCGAACGACGCATTCATAAACTCGCCCAGTTGGCTCATATCCAATCCTTTCTCCATGTATTTTTTCAAAGTAGCAAACTCGGGTATACCATACCGCAAGGTTTTAAGCGACCACGTAGGGCGGATACAAGCCTGAAAGATGTTGTTGATATTCATTTTAGGCGGCATAGACAGCCCCGCCTTCACCTCGCGATAGCGAATACCAAACGACGGTACATCAACCAACACAACCAACACATCGCAGTTAACATCGCGCAGGCGTTGCAAGATATCGTCGCGCATGGCGGTTTTGGCCGGGTGATATAACTGGTACCAAAACTTACTGTCAGTAACCTCAGCAATGCGCTCAATACTAGCGGTTGATACTGTGCTTAATATGTAGGGGATGTTATGCTTAACTGCAGCTTTAGCCAAAATCTCGGGCGCGTTGGGCCACATTAACCCTTGCAAACCAATAGGCGGTATACCAAACGGAGCATCGTAACGATGACCAAATAGCTCTGTGCTGATATCAACCCCGTTATATTTTTTTAGATACTGCGGCATCAGCTCAATGGCGTGAAAATCGGTTTCGTTTTTTGACAGGTTAACCTCCTCATTACAGCCGCCCTCAAGGTAATCAAATGCAAACTTGGGGATACGGCTCTTTGCCTTCTTTTTCAGATCGGCAACTGATGGATATTTGGGGTTGTACTTAAATAATTCTGCTGCAGCCATAGCGATACGGGTTTATTGAAATATAAAAGTAACACTTGCTTGCGCCGCATGGTTAGCATAAAAGCGATGATAATTGGTACTTTTTTATTGGGCGATACGCTATATTTGAGCTTTAGCGCCACAACAGCTCAAATGATAACCGTTTATAATCTGTCTGATTTTTCGCCTCATTATGATAAGGAGCAGCAATTTATGATTGCCCCTTTTGAGGCACTGAGCAGGCCCGCCAAGTTTGTTTGGCCACATAAGCACAGCTTTTATGAGATACTATGGATAAGCGAAGGCGCATCAAAACATGTGGTTGATGATCATGAACTGGAATTGTCTGCTGATAAGGTTTACTTCATGTCACCAGGGCAAGTGCATCGCATTGAAACCTACAGCGCACTTAAGGGCCACAGCATTATGTTTACCGAGGAGTTTTTCATTTTGAATTTCACCAATAATGAAGCGTTAGATAAGCTTGGCTTTTTGCGCAACAGCTACAAAAACCCCCACCTTACCATTACTACCGAAACCAGAGCACTACTTGAGCCGGTATTACAATTAATGCACATCGAGTTTGCCCGCACTGACTATTCGCGCCTGGCGCTAAGCTCATTACTGTTTGTATTGTTGAATGGGCTTGAACGCGTTTATCAAAACCAACAGGGCAACATCAACGTATCAGGGCAGGTAGAGCTGATGGATAAGTTTCGTGATATGCTTGAGGTTAATTACGTAATGCAGCAACCGCTAAGCTTTTATGCTTCGGCCTTATGCGTAACGCCGCATCACCTTAACACTATCATTAAAAAAACAAGCGGAAAAACGGTGACAGAGGTAATACGCGACCGCGTGATGCTTGAAGCTAAACGCATGCTGGTGCACACCGATACCCCTATTGGACAGATAGCGCACCAGCTTGGCTTTAACGATTTCTCTTATTTTTCAAGGTTGTTTAAAAAGCATAACAACCTTACACCAGACCGGTACAGAACAGAGATGCACGGCAAAAACCGACAGGCTTAGGGGCTTGCTTATTTAAAAGAAAAAATCACTTCCTTGTGCAGGCTACCTGCCTCAAAATTATCAAAGTACCAAGAGTAGCCCACATTTTCAATAGTGTACTTAAAGCCAACTCTAAGGTCGACATTGCTGCCGATGGTTAGTTTTTTAGCGAACACCAATTTGTTAGCCTTATTTGGGATGTCTTTAATTTTCATGGTAGCAATGGCCGAATCTAGTAAGGTTGTTGCGCCATCTCTAATCATAAGGTTGAAAACGATATTGCCGTTCTCGGCAGAAAAATCTTTTTCGGTATATAAATTAAAGTTAATGGTGCGGTTTACCAATTTAACAGGTTGTGTCTCTTTTTGACACGATGAGATCATTATTGCTGCAGTAACAGCCAAAATCAAACGTAAAAATAAAATTTTCATGAAAACTGAATAAGGTCAAATAGTGATAATACGCTTGCAAACCTATTATCGCTACAAAAATATCAAACCAAAACTTAATTAACGCTGTTGCTATATAAATACTTAATACTTAGCTATGAACGATATACTTTTCGCACAGGAGTTTGCCGCCGAGTTGGAAGCAGAGTCTGCATCAAGCATTAAATGTTTAGAACGAATGAAACCCGAGCTATTTGGCTTTAAACCACATGAGCGCTCTATGGAGATGGGCTACCTGGCCCAACTGGTTGCCGAGATACCCGCATGGATAAGCTACACGCTTGCTCATCCGCATATTGATTTTGCTACATATCCGCATATTAAAGCAGAGAACGCCGAGCAATTGGTAAATTATTTTAAACAAAACGTTGCCAAAAGTAAAGACGCGTTGCTTGCTATAAAGGAAGGATTACTTTCAGAAGATTTTAACCTGCAAACCAACGGGCAAGTGCTGTTACAATCGACCCGTGGCGAACAACTAAAATCAATGATCAATCACCTGGTGCATCACCGCGGCCAGCTAACGGTTTATATGCGGTTAAATGATATCCCAGTGCCGTCTATTTATGGACCATCGGCAGATGATAAGAGTTTTAGTAGTTAGGTTGAGCATCTTGTCAAACCGGCTCTCCATCATTCTTATAATAAAACCATGTCTTCATATCAAAATGCATGCGCATTTGACGCACGTTGCAATCTGCGCAAGTGCGCCTAAATTTACTTCGGTTTATCCAGGTGTGCCAACCCACGTAGCAGCATAGCTTTGTAATGTATTTCATTGGTTAGTATAAGGTGCTATTGGGGCAACATCTCATATAACGCTTCGGAAAGTTTAGCCCTTTTGTTGGGCGCGAATTATAAAAATTCTTAATTATCGGTCCTAAATAACCGCGCCCTTTTTGTTTAGGCGATTTTGCTGTACCCTATCATACTCCTTTACATAGTCTGGATGCTCTGTGCCCATTACCCTATCCCAAAAACGAAAATACAACCCGTAGTTACCCAAAAACTTGCTGTGGTGAAGATTATGGTGCACAGATGTGTTTGAGATCTGGAACAAGATGGTATGACGCAACCATTTAGGTGCTATTTCATAACCCAGGTGTCCGTAAACGTTAATAACAAACCCTACCAATGTAAATAAGCCTATCGCAATGGCATGTATTGGTATCACAATGGCAATTAATACCAGTACAAAACCCTCCGTCCATGCCTCTATGAAATGGAATGAGTATGATGTCCAGGGTGATGGATTGGTTGATTTGTGGTGCAATACATGCGCATACTTAAATATTTTAGGGTGATGCAACAGGCGATGCATCCAGTAAAAATAAGTATCATGTATCACCAGGCTTAGCACAACGCTGGCGTAAAGCCACCAGGTTGGGTAGTCGGCCACGTTAGTATATAGCCGCGTAAAATTACGTAACGGCGTATAAAATAGCACGCAGGCAATAATAGCAAACACTACCGTTGTTTGCATTGAGTGCAAAATTTCGCGGGCAAAATCACGGCGGCCTGCTGTCTTTGATTGTATTTTAGACGGATGCAGCCATTGCTTCAACAAGATATAGCAAAGCAAAAAGGGGATGCCTGCCACTAAGAAATATCTTATGGCCGTAACACTGAATATTTTTATAAACGGATCAAAACTCATTGCTAAACCAATTTACTTATTACAAATATGCATTAATAACGTGGTATTTAAAACGGTATGTTGTGTGGTTGATCATTTAATAATGATGACAAAAATATGATCTCGAAATGATAATCTAATCTTTATCTTTGAATCATCAGATGATATGATGAATTATGATTATTAAAACTTCATTAGCCGACGCGGTAGCCAGTCAGATAGCACAACAAATCTCATCAGGCCAGTACAAGGTGAACGAAAAACTGCCTATTGAACCAGAGCTAATGAAAAATTTTGGCGTAGGCCGCTCAACCGTGCGCGAGGCTATTAAAAGCCTGGTAAACTCTGGCCTGTTACGTGTGCAGCAAGGCATTGGCACCTTTGTAGAGCAAACCGCCAGCAGCCGCGAACCTATACAACAGCGCCTTAAACGTGCCGACATGCATGAGATAGACGAGATCCGCCAGTTGTTTGAAATGAAAATAGCCG
>JAZKET010000002.1:16354-25157 GCA_040386815.1 Bacteroidota bacterium
ATGATGTTCAATTAATTGGAGGTATGGTACTCCATGGCGGTAAAATAGCCGAAAAGGCTGCCTTAAACCGCACCGACGAAGATATAGCTATCATAAAATCGCATCTAAAAACCCGTAAGCTAACTGCTTTGGCTGGCCAAACGCTTGAGTGTATTGATGCCGACATTGCTTTTCATACCGCTATTGCCGATGCGTCTAAGAACCAGATACTGGCAGACATGTACCGTATTGTAGCCGTGCATTTGAAAAACTGGTTTTTAGAGAGTAACAAAGGCACCAATAGCTTTAATCAAACGTATGACCTGCATAAGCAGTTGCTTAAAAACATTATCGCCCATGAGCCTAAAAAAGCATGGGACACGGCCGCCAAAATCATATCACACAAATAAATTTAATACTCAACTGCCAACAGGCAGATGATCTGCATATCCACATCATGAATACAACCACATCCGCAACAAAACCACTTGCCGACGCTACAAAACTGGCACAGCAAACCGTATTTCCTATTTTGATAACCATAGCGCTGTCGCATTGCATTAACGATATGCTGCAAGCGGTTATCCCATCCATTTACCCGGTATTGAAAGACAAGTTTAGCCTTAGCTTTTCGCAAATAGGTTTAATTACCCTTACCTACCAAATAACAGCCTCCATACTTCAACCCTTTGTTGGCTTTTATACTGACAGGAAGCCGCGCCCATATTCGCTGGTAATTGGCATGGGCTTTACTTTGGTAGGGCTATTGGCTGTATCCATGGCATCAAGCTTTTACTATTTATTAGCTTCGGTTAGTTTAATAGGTATTGGTTCATCTATATTTCATCCTGAATCATCACGCGTGGCGCATATGGCATCGGGTGGTAAAAAGGGCATGGCACAGTCGGTGTTTCAGTTAGGCGGTAACGCGGGTAGCGCTATTGGCCCGCTGTTGGCGGCTTTAATAGTGGTGCCTTATGGTCAGTTTTATGTTATTTGGTTTTGTTTGATAGCCCTGGTAGGCATGCTGATATTAGCCAAAGTATCGGGCTGGTACAGCGAGCGCATTAAATTTAATGCCCGCAACAAAAGCGTGGCAAAAGCAGAGCATCATAACCTGTCGCGCAATAAGGTGTTGGTATCATTGGGTATTTTATTGGTACTGATATTCTCTAAATACTTTTACATGGCCAGCATTACCAGTTACTACACTTTCTTTTTGATAGATAAGTTTCACGTTACTGTACAGCAATCGCAATTATACCTGTTTGCCTTCCTGGGTTCGGTAGCACTGGGTACAGTCATTGGCGGACCAGTTGGCGATAAATTTGGCCGCAAATATGTTATCTGGATCTCTATTTTAGGTGTAGCACCGTTTACTTTGCTATTGCCCTACGTTACCCTGTTTTGGACAGTAGTATTGTCGGTAATTATCGGCTTGATCCTGTCATCTGCATTCTCGGCCATACTGGTTTATGCAACAGAGCTGGTACCGGGTAAGGTTGGTATGATAGCCGGCCTATTCTTTGGGCTGGCATTTGGTATGGGCGGTTTAGGATCAGCCATATTAGGTAAGGTTGCCGATGCTACCAGCATTAGTTACGTGTTTAAGCTATGCGCCTTTTTACCGCTGATAGGTATTTTCACTACTTTCTTACCAAATATTGAGGGTAGCCGGAAGAAAGCGGCTTAACAAACCCATAGAAACATTTTTGTCATCTAGAAACGAGGAACCAGTAAGAGATCTTATAAAAGCGACACATAGCAATCGCATAAGATTTCTCACTCGTTCCTCGTTTCGAAATGACATTTTTAAGACTACATCCCTACCAAAGTATAAGTCTTACCTGCCGCGGTAGTAAAATCATATAATTGCGTATCCTTAACACCAGTCGGCTTTAATTGAGCTTTTTCTGATACGATGGCTTTTTTACCCTCTTCTGGCTGATAGAAAAAATTAGGGTTTGCACCCCTGGCAGATTTAAGCGCGCCGCCAACCAATTTTATGCTGTTAGGCACACGCACACGACAGTTACCGCCAAGTGTCGATTTGATTTTCACCTCGGCTAGTTTACCGTCTTTCCATTTCATGCTTACTATTTCGAAACCGCCGCGGGCACGCAGGCCGCTTATGGTTCCGGCAGGCCAAACATCGGGTAAAGCTGGCAGCAAACTTAGTGCGCCATCAGCGCTCTGCATCAGCATTTCAGTTATGCCGGCGGTGCAACCAAAGTTACCGTCAATCTGGAACGGTGGATGCGCATCAAACATGTTAGGGTAAGTGCCGCCACCATTGTTTGAGCTACCCTGATTTTTGCCGGTTGGCGTAAGCTGATTTTGGATGAGTTTGTAAGCATGGTTACCATCCAGCAAGCGTGCCCAGAAGTTTACCTTCCAGCCCATGCTCCAACCTGTTGATACGTCTGTACGGTATATCAGTGAGGTACGTGCGCCATCAAATAATTCGGGCGTGCGGTAAGGCGAGATCTGGTTGCTTGGATATAACCCATACAGGTGCGATACATGGCGGTTATGGTCTTTAGGGCTATCCAGGTCATGCAGCCATTCTTGCAGTTGTCCGTGCTGGCCAACCTGCATTGGCGGTAATCGGTCGCGGGCGGCTTTTAGTTTGGCAGCAAAATCTTTATCTACACCCAAAATCTTCGCTGCCGACATGGTCTCACTAAAAATATCGAACACAATCTGATTATCCATAGTAACCCCAGCGTCTATAGA
The DNA here is from genome assembly GCA_040386815.1 of Bacteroidota bacterium. Taxonomy (GTDB): domain Bacteria; phylum Bacteroidota; class Bacteroidia; order Sphingobacteriales; family Sphingobacteriaceae; genus Mucilaginibacter. Next base: position 19,070 of record JAZKET010000002.1, read on the forward strand.
AGCGCCGGCATAAGCAGGCGGGTTATTTTCTGGCGATGTAGATGGCGATACCACCAGCCATTTATGCTCAGGTTCTTCAACCATCACTTCTAAATAAAACTGGGCGGCGCCTTTTAATACCGGGTAAACCGATTTTAAATAATTTTTATCGCCGCTATACATGTACTTATCCCACAAATGGGTTGTCAGCCACGCTCCACCCGATGGCCACATTCCCCAGTAAATACCATCAACCACGCCGTTACTGCGCCAAATATCTGTGTTGTGGTGTGTTAACCAGCCACCAACATTGTACATTTTGCGGGCAGCTTCGGCGCCGGTTTCTGAAAGTTCTTTTACCATCTGTACCAGTGGCAAATGCATCTCCGGCAGATTAGTTATCTCGGCCGGCCAATAGTTCATTTCGGTATTGATATTGATGGTATACTTGCTATCCCAGGGCGGGCTCATTTCTTTGTTCCAAATACCCTGCAGGTTGGCGGGCTGGCCACCCGGCTGCGATGCCGAGATCAGCAAGTATCGTCCAAACTGGAAATACAACTCTACCAGTTGCGGATCACTTCCTGATGCAAAGGCATCTATACGCTTGTCGGTTGGCAATTTAGCCGCATCAGTTTTACCCAGATCAAGCTTAACGCGGTTAAAGTATTTTTGATAGGCCGCGGTATGATTGCTCAGTAATTTGGCATAGGCTATTGGCCATGCTTTGTCCAGATAAGCGTTAGCCCGTGCAGATTCATCAGCACTTACATCGTGATAGTTTACAAAACTGGTGGCAATGGATATAAACAGTGTAGCAGCGTTGGCATTGCTTACGTTAACTGATGTGTCAGACGCAGCAACAGTACCACCATCCAGTTTCACCTTTACCAATGCCTGAAATTTATCAGCACCCTTTACACCTTCCATATCGCCCGAAACACCCGATAGCACCAAAGCATCATTACCCTTAGTCGCCACAGTTGATTTTTGCGGACTTTTCATAGCCGCCGAAAATGTCAAACTCCCGGGTTTACTTGCTGTTAAATGCACCACAATAACCTGATTGGCATGTGATGCAAATACCTCGCGCTTATAACTAACCCCATCAACAGTATACGTAGTAGTAGCTATAGCTTTACTCAGATCCAGATCGCGGTAATAGTTTTGATAGTTTTCATGCCCCGGAAAGTTTAGATACAGGTTACCCACCGGCTGATAAGCCATGCCATTATTACGGCTGGTGCGCATGGTTTTCTCTGCCAGGGCAGCGGCTTCTTTACGTTTATTTTCAAATATCAGCTTACGTATTTCGGGCAGCGAATTGTAAGCACCTTCTGCGTAGTTTTTGCTTGGGCCACCGGCCCAAAGGGTGGTTTCGTTAAGTTGTATGGTTTCGCGCTGCGGGTTACCGTACACCATACCACCCAGACGGCCGTTGCCCACAGGCATAGCTTTCTCCCATACATTACCCGATGGTTGGTTATACCATAATTTTAAATCAGACTGTTGCGCAAAGAGGCCGTTGGTTGCACTTAGCAGTACAAGCCCCAGCAGGGTTTTTCTTAAGGTCATTACAATTGGTTAATAGTATAAAGCTATCAATATTTTCAATGTCAAGCTATTAAACCAACTGCCGGTTACATCATAATGAAACTATCCTTACTTAAAATGTCATAATCGCTAATAACAAGGTTAAAATTATTTAACAGTTAGCGTTTGGTTAACCGGCTTGGCCTTGGCATTAATTTTTATCTGTGCGTCGCCTATACCGCCGGTGATGTCAATGCCGGCTACCGTCACGGTGTATTTGTCAACAATGTCTGACGTGTAGAATGACACCTTTGCCTTACCATTTTGATCTGTATTGATGTTAGGCTCCCAGTGTATAGTAGTACGGTAATCCGGCTCTTTTACTGATTGGATGGCTCTGTATTTGGGGCTATAAAACTGCTCAGGGTATAATATAGGTAAGGGCCTAAAAGTGGTAGTACCAGGCTTAGGCTTTAAACGCCGGGCTAAGCCTTCGGTATTAGTAGTTACATATATTTTTGCATAGTAATTTTCTTTCCTGTAAGGCAAGGGAAAGCTTCGGCTCAATACAACCTGTATACCTTTCAACCGTGGTATTTTAAAACCCTTAAGCAACTCTATGACAAAATTAGCGTCAATATTGTCAGGCTTAGCACCATCAATAACCGTATTAGTTTCCATTTCTGAGCCTCCCGCAGCCTCCCATAAATCACGGGAGCCGTCCAGATGAAAATCCCAAAATTCTATAAAATCCTCATCGCCAATTTTCATTGTAGGAGCGCCCTTACGGTATCTCCAATCGTTTATTACTTTAAAACCCGGCACCTGTTGTTTTAGCAAATCATAAAGATTAGCAGTGGTCGATTTTTTAAGATCCTCTTCATCTAAAACAATATTTGACCCACCTTTATAATAAGAGTCCTTAATTATTTTGGTTTGTTTGATCTTCACCTCCTTAAGTACATTCCCTGTTAACTTCAAATTTTCCAAGTCTTCTTTTTGAGTTTTGCGCTTTATTTGGTTAATACCGGTACTATCGGTATTCAAATACCATGGCGCTATTGGGTTACGGGCATTTACCGGTAAAGGCGGCGCTTTAAAACGATCGACAGCGATAGAAGAGGCAAACATGTTTTGGCCTTTTTTATTATTTGCCTGGATAAAAAACGAACCACTATCAATTTGCGGCAGTCTTTTAAACGTAAACCGCCCCGCACTATCTGTTACGCCCGTGGTAATAAATTGCGGCTTTTGCGAGGACAAGATCATGTTAAGGCCGGGTATGCGGTTATGCCTTAAGTTGGTAACATAGCCGCTAACTTTAAATTCTTTCTCAGCTTCAAAAGCAATGGGTTTAGCCTTAGCAAAAATAGCTGTCCAATCATACCCTGTCCAGCCCTGGGTAAGCAGCAGGTTGTCCAGGGCTTTCCAGGCTTGTTTATCTGTACGATGGATATAATAACCCGGCGATTCGATGTCGCCCTTCAGTTCTGAATTTAAAAGCAGGGTGGTGGTTATGTTATCATTACTTTCATGATCGGCCTTAACCTGCGAATCGTCTGTCACTGATAGTGAGAAGCTGCCCTGCACCGGTAAGCCTGATTTATCTTTAACTTCAACACTTAAGCTAACGCTGTCTCTGGCGCCATAAACGGGTTTATTAGGCGTTAAAGCAATGCTTAACCCATCATTATGATCAATAAATGTCATCCGTTCATTTAAGGGCCGGCTACCATTAAAAAAGGTAAACCTTGCTATGCCCGACGGAAATAAAGTTTTAGGCACTGGCATTACCGGCTGATTTAAACTTACCTTCTGCGAATAATAAATACGCCCCTTTGAAGAACCTATCAAATAACAGGCGCTATCTGCACTTAAAGTAGACAAACCCGTCATTGTTACCATCACTGCGTTGTCCTGCTCAGCATTATCAATGTGCATAACAGTACCCACTGCAGCTATTTTAGGCAAATCAAATTTCTTTGTTGTAAGCTGGCTTAACCGTGCGGTATATACCTGCCCGGCCTGTGGCGTAAACTCAAACGACCCTATGCCATTGTGCATAGCCGTAAAAAACACAATTTCTTTATTTCCGGCGTTATATATAGCACCGCTAACAGGCACACCAATACCGTCTTCGCCTATGGCTTTAAACCCTACAATTGATTTTAATCCCGCTACCAAACGGCCACCCTCGGGCAAAAACTGTAAGTCGATATTTTGATTACGGGCGATGTTTAAAGGTACAGTCAGCACTTTGTTGCCATCGGCTTTATCCATGCTTCTAATTTCCATACGGAGACGTTTACCATCCAGCTTTTCGCTTAGCGCTTTACTAATGGTGATTGAGCCGTCGATACCGGTTTGCAGCCTTTCTTTATATATCCATCTTTGAAATTCGTGTTCTGTAGCACGGCTTTCAAATATTTTAACCTCTACCGGCCGTAGTGCAACCGGCGACAGCAATTTATCGGCACGGTTAAGTTTAAATTGCACCTGTAGCTGATCTTTATCGGCTACAGCGTTGACCACCGCCGAAGATTTTACCAGCCATGCCTCTTTAGTAGGGATACCTAAATAAAATCGTTTGCTAAAAAAATAATTGCTGCCAAAATTTTGCTGCCAGTTTGTATAAGCACGCAAGGTATAACCACCCTCATGAAACAGCCCTTTGGGTAGTGGTATCTGTCCAAAGGCAACGCCATCTTTTATGCGTATGCTTACCCGTCTGGCCAATACGGTACTATCGTCTGTCAACTCAACATAAAGCAAGCCGCTTAATTTTGATGGGGTATGGTCAGTTCCGTTTAATAAATAGCTTGTAAACCACAATGTATCGCCAATATTATAATAAGGCTTATCGGTATGCAGATAAACTTTCTCTACCGGCAGGCGCTTATTATAATTATCCAGCGGCGCGGTTATGGCTGCCAACCTTTTATCCGGCCCGGTAAAGGCAGGTACCGACGCGTCTACCTGCCCGGCATCAACCGTATAGCGGTAAACCTGACGGCCCAGTTCGCCTTCGGCATTAATGCCCTCAACAATTACCTTGTAATTACCCGGACCATCGGCATTAAAAAAGTTAAAAGCCGTTTTACCATTAGTGTCTGTTTTGAGATATGGGTTCCAGTGAATGGTGGTACGCAGATCTGGCAGCCTGCTTGCGCCCGGCTTATCATAACGTGGCTGATAAAACTCGCGCACCTTGTTAAATCCTTTTGGGGTGATGTTGGCAACGCTGGGTGTGTAGTTTTTGCGCACATAGTTGGCCTTGGTCATAATCAGCAAGCCAGGGCCACCCATGCTTGAAAGCATAGAACCCAAAGACCGCACAATCTCTATTTTATAAATAGATTCTGGTTGTATTTGATAACCGTCTAAAATTTCGGCAGCTTCATCCAGATCAACTTTTCTGCCATCAAGAATTACTTGCAAAGGCGAATATCCGGGGCCATTTGCATTCTTTATCCAGAGATATGAAACAAGCGAACCATATGGCTTGAGCAGGGAGAATTTGACCTCGTGCGCTAACCAATCTTTTAAGGATGTTTGAATTGTGTCTTCCGGATTTATGATAATGGTTTGATCAGACAGTCCTTCAGGGATCTTAAACATACCTTGATTGGTGTAAAGCGGTGGTACCGGTTTACGGGCCTTAATACGGACCTCTCGCAGGCGGTGTACCTTATCCAACTGGCCGCTTCGCTCATAAATATCGTCCAGCTTTTTGCCGTTGTCTATATATTCTTTCAGCGTCGCGTTTATATTAGTGCTTACATCGGGTAAATTAGGGTTAGGCGCCATCTCTAAACCAGGCAGCCGATTCACCAGCATTTTTACCTTATCTGTATTTTTAGGTCCGCGGGCCTGTACTGTAAACTTTAGGCTATCGGTCATAAATATACCGTCAAAAGTAAAACGGCCAAGGCTGTCGGTAGTAGTAAATTTGGTAACGCCCGCAATCACAGACACCAGTGTTACATCGGCCTTTGGCACCAGTTTGTTAGTTAAAGTGGCCACCCTGCCGGTAATTTTCATCCCTAAGCCTTCCACCTCAAATTTAGGTTTTGCATGGGCCACGCTATCCAGTTTTTTCCAGGCAAACCGGCGGTAACCTTGTGTAAGCATCAGGTTATCAAGCGCGCGGTTAACCTGGTCGGTCTCTTTGGTAAAATAATAATTGGGGCGCTCAATATATCCTTTCAGATCAGACGTTAGCAATATGTTTGAGAAGATGGTGCTTTCACGGCTTTCTTCTACAGGCATTTTGCCCTCATCTATCACCGTAACAGAAAAATTGGCGGCTGTAGGCTTCCCCTTGCTATCCTTTGCTTCAAGGTTTATCTTAACATGTTCTTTACTTTTATAGGCGGCTTTGGCTGTTTTAATATCCAGCGCCATCAGGTCATTACTGCGAATGAAAGCGACACGCTCGCTCAATGGTTCGCCGCTACTATTAAACAAGGTAAACTGGGCCACGCCGCTGGGGAAGTTTTTCTTTTCCAGCCATACCGACGTCATCGCTTTCTCTATTTTAACGGTTGATGCAAATATATTTTCGCCGCCGGTTTGT
>JAZKET010000003.1:0-25591 GCA_040386815.1 Bacteroidota bacterium
GGGCCCGGCCTTCTTCGGTGGCTATAAACTCTATGTTACCATCTTTGTACTGCAGGCCACTTATGTAGTCGCGCGTGGTGGTGGTACTGCCAAAAGTTTGCGCAGAGGCAAGCTTGCTGCCGGCAGCATCATAAGTATAGCTTGCGCTTTTGCCGCTACCCGTTACCGTAACAGGCAGGTTTAAATGGTTATAAACCATGCCGGTTACATTGCGGTAGCTATCGGTAAGTATATTACCATTAATGTTGTAGCCAAATGTACTTGCCATGCCGCCACTTACGCTGTTTAGCCTATTGCCGGCATTATACGTATAGCTTATTGCTGTATTACTGTTTAACCCGCGTTTTAAGGTTAAGATGTTACCGCTACGGTCGTAAGTTAAGCGTTCGCTCAGGCTGTCTGTTTTGTAAACAGCATCGGTTAGCCGGTTGTAGGTGTCGTAACTGTATTTAAACCACTTGTTACCGCTATACTTACCCGTATATTCTTGCTCGGCAATATTACCATTATATTGCGGGGTGGCACCCTGGGTTGGTGTGGTGTAGCGTAACTTGTAGTCAAACTTTGGCGCGCTGGCTTTTATTAACCAACCGCGCTGGTTATACCCATAGGTTATGGTTTGCAAAAAGGTTGTGCCGTTGGTACTGTGTAAGTGCTTTTTGTACAAATTGCCAAGTGCATCGTACTGGTTACGGGCTATCAGCGTACGGGTGCCCATATTTATGGTTTGCCAGCTGTCAAGCTTGCGACCGGCATGGTCATAGGTATACTCATCTAAAGTTTTTAAAGTTTCGGTATTGCCTACTTTGTGGCTGCGGGTAGCGGTTGTTACTTTGCCGGTAAAATCATAAGTACTGGTTAGCTCGTCGTAATTATTGGTATTAAAGCTGCCGCCTTTGTAGTGTTGCTTAAAGACTTTTATGGCGCGGCTGTCATCGTCATAATAAGTAATGGCCCACAACTGGTCTGTTGTGCCAAGCACGGTTGTGCGTGTGGCGGTGGGCAGGCCGCGTGTTAGTTTGCTGCCTGCTGCGTATGGGTAGGGGTTAGTTACCGGAAAATCATAATCATCGTAATAATTAACACTTAACACATCTATGCCGGCCGGATAGGTGTTGGCGGTATAGCCATTGCCGCTGCCGGTACGGCTTTCCCATTCGGCACTTTGGGCGTTTACGGCAGTTTGCATTGTGGCGCGATAGTTGGTGTTGGCACTGCTGCCGCTATGGTTGTATATGCCTGTCAGCGCCACGCGGCCCTGCGAGTCGTACTTTATCACATTCCATTGCTGGGGCGACTTGCTGCGCTGCACGGCATCTTGGCTCATTACCACCTGGTTAAGGCTGTTATATACCATGTACTCCATGCCCTTGCCTGGTAGCTTTTTTATGATCATACGGTCCTGGTCGTCATACTGGTACTGGTAAGCCAGGGCATTTAATTGCGCGGTATCTGCAATGTTGCCCGTTTGAAAATACTTAGGCGGCAGAACAACGCTAAGGTTGTTTTTTTTACTGTAAATATAACTGGTAACAAGCGAGTTATTGTCGTCTTTATAAACCTGTTTTACCATTACCTGTCCAAGGTAGTTGGTTGTCTCGTAACTTGATCCGGGGTTATTAGCTGTTACCAGGTCGGCAATTTCAAGCGCCCCGCGATAGGGGGTGTTTTCATCCTGCGTGCGCACTGTGCGTAAGGCGTAAGGGTTGTATACGCCCTGCCAGCCATCTTCTACGTAAAGCACTCCCCAGCTATTTGGTATAAACGCAGGTACATTTCCCCATGAGCCTATCATAAGTTCGGTACGTTTAGTATGATGGCCGGCCAGGTTAAACGCGCTGCCCGGGGCCCCTTGCTCTTTTAACCGCGACAGTGGGCTATTGTCATACCTTACCCCGTAAGATCCATCGCCAATTAATGATGATGATGTCGCTGTGTCTAATGAGTTGTAATAGTTATAACCCGCAGCGGTATATCCCTGGGAATGAAAGTTTGCCCATCCCCTTGGTTGCACATAGGGCAGGTTGATAACGCTTTCGTTTCCGGCCGCGTCATACGATTTTAGCTGGATAAGATCATTCAGATCGGGCGTGGTTTTCACCTTTTGCACTTCTTTTACCCGGCCAAAATGATCAAACGTTTGCACTTCAACGTCAACTTGAGTCACCGTGTTAGCAGTATCCATTATGTTTACCAGGCTCGGCTGTTTGGCCGTGTAGGTAACAATGGCATTCATTTGCCCGTTTGTTTTGGTGCCAATATTCATGCCTCCTTCGGTTTTGATATAAACGCGAAGATTTGAGCCGGCTGTTACCGTAAAACCCGGCTTTAAAACAACGGCTCCGTTTGATGTTAACTCGCGCTCATTATTATACCGGTTGGTTTCAACCACCTGCTGGGCACGCGTGCCCAGGCATAGCAGAACTATTATTACTGTTAGTTTATACTTCATGATAAGGTTAGTTTGCAGAGCCGGTAATATATTTATATGCTTTAATGATATTTCCTTGCCAATCTCTGATCTCTTTTAGCCGTTGAGAGTCATCGTATTTAAAATACTGCGGCCGGCCATTGGCATCTATAGTGCAGCTAATCCCTATCAAAGGCTCATACGTATAGGTGGTCATCTGGGCATCTTTAGGGTGAAAACGTAATTCATCAATAAGGCCGGTGCCCGATACGGTTAACGTACCGCTTACAGCACTAACCTGGCGTTCTGCATAGGTCCATGGTCCAAGTTTGTTTTTTATAACCTCGGCACCAATTGTCCCGCCCGCTACATTGACATTTGCTCCATACTTGTACCAATATGCTAAAACGTAATTGCCGCTTTCTGTAGCGTTTACTTTGGTTATTGCGCCGGCCGCCAGGTTATACACCTTTTTACCAGATATGCTTGTGGTATCTGTCCGTATGCTATCTACAATATATAACCAATTGCAGGTATCGCGCATTTCAAAGCTTGTATACGCAACGCTGGCGTTAGCATATCCGGTGTGCGAAAAACCAGCAACGCCTCCCGCGTTGACGACTTTAGCTACCGGGTACTGGTTGTTGTATCCCCATAAAACAGCGGTTGTTTTTTTGCCCAGCTCGGTATATTGATGCAGCTGGCCCTTTGTGTATACATCATAACTTATCTGCTCTTTAAACATTGTAGCGTCGGGCGTTGTACCCTCCCAGGTTTGTGATATTGGTGGCAAGTAACCTGCTATGTAATTTTCTGGAGCTGCGAGTTTCCAGCTTTTGCTTGGTACAATAGCACCGTTGTCGTCTTTAAATGTATTCAGGGTAAGCGCAATAAGCAAAGGATCTGCTACTGTACCTTCTCTTTGTTGTGTAGTAAATTCAGCTAGTGGCTCATCCAAAGCTTGTCGGGTTGCTACATACCCCGATACGCTAAGGCTTGATCCAAGCAAATGAATATCTTGTGGATAATAGATTTTCTTTTCTGTATATTCTGATATCCATTTTATAATATCGGTATAATCTTCATTAAAGTCTTCTTTCTCTCGCGGATGCGTTAATATCGTTGTAGGTAACATATGAAACTTATTGTCATACGTATATTTGGTATGCAATTCGCTGCCAGGTAAACCAGTTACAGTGCCCTCCTGTCTGGTTTCTTCAACCAATCTCATGCAATACGATAAATCTTTTACTTTCAATGGCGTAAAAGCATATTTACCTTCATAGTCCGGGCTGTTGTTTTCATTTATAAGGTAACTGGCAGTAAAGTAATTCATAGACCCACCAATGGTTAAACTTACAAAACCCTCTGGGTTGATGGTGCTTAAACCGCGCTTATCATCCGGATCAGAATAAACACGTGGTGGACCTGGGATACCATTCTGTTCAGGTATAGGCCCAACAATTTGCCCGGAAAGAGAAGCGTAAATATTTCTGAACCAATGGGTGTTTTCGGGGTTTTTATAAAACTTATATTTATATTTAACCCGCTCTGCCATTCGGTAAGCATTAATGCTATCCATAAACTCATACTTATGTATTGCATATGTTCCGGCACCGGTTTCGGCAGAGGCGCCCGTTTCGATAGAAAAATATTTCTTGTTAACTAATGGGTAGTCTATGTAGTTAGAGTAAGAGTAATCGAAATTCATTCCCCAGCTAGGGCTTTCGCCGGGATAACCATAGGGATAAACGTCAAACAAAGGGGGATTGTTGTAATAAACAGTTTTACCATGAGTTTTATTGGTATGGCCAACCGTATCGGCAAAAGCGTAAGCGCCAGCGTTTTGTTGCAAATATTCAGTAACGCATTTATACATCACAAAGCTGCCGTTATTGATTATCAGATTGTTTATAGGATGCGAAAGCAAAATGAAATTATCAATACGTTTATAGCGTTGATTATGAGCACCGTCCCGCTGATCATAATAAACAGACTCATTACTCACTATATTTGCAGGCATTATTATAGTTCCTCTTCCATTCCTTTCCTTTGTAGTTTGTATGGGATCTGCTTCGTTTGCATTGCCATATTGGTAGGTTTTTTTTACTATCGACTCAATTGTAGATTGACCGTAATATAATGTTGAATGCCCAATACTTTTTGTGATTGATTTAATTCTTATACCGCCACCAACCCGGGCTGTTTCATCATTAAAAATAGGAGCCTCGAATACGTGGGGTTCATATTCATAATCATAAGTTGCACCCAATGGCGTTACAATTTTGTTTAACGTACCTTTAATAGCGCTATTAAAATTAAATTCTCTATTAGCAAATGGCACCGAGTAATATTTCTCGCCAATTCTCCAATAGTCTGGGTTGGTATTCATATTAGGAAAGCTATAAGGGTATGAGCTGGCGTAATAAGCATGGTTTTCGTCGCGCGTGTATTTGATGTCTGTACCCTCAATAGGGTAATGAGTAAATGCATTCCATGCAAAACACTTAGTTAAATCTTCCAATAAAGTTTTATTGCCTGTTTGATTATTAAAAAACCCCCATCTATCCTGGGCCTTAGTTAACACATTTGGAGCTAATGGTAGCGGGCCATCTTTATAGGCAAATTTCCATACGCCTTGTCGGACATTTTTGCTGTCAAACACTGTCATACTATCTAGATAATGACCGTAAGACAGATAACTTTCATTATAATAAAAAGCATATCGTTTAATTTGGATAACGGAAGTACCTTCTTTCTTAAATATCTTAATGTTTGACAGCCTGTCTCTGCCTAACAAGTCGTCAGGTGTATAGTCAAACGTCACTTTACCTGTCGGAAAATCAATTTCTTTTAACCTGTTATGATTAACATACCGAGTTTCAGATTTGGATATAAACGGTTCTCTGACTTCATATTTTTCATCATCATGATTATTGTCAGCAAATAGCCAGCCTTGGGGAGCAAATGAACTTTGGGTAACTTCGCGATAAAGCGGCAAAGACTCACTGATGTTAGTCCGTGTTTTCGGCGCAAGTACCGCTGATGAACTAAAGCTATCGTACTTGAAATTAACTACGTCCTTGTGACGTAGTGACTTAATTGAATATAAATCATAATCATACCAAGTTGTTGCCGCTTGCTCAGTTCCGGTTGGGGTAACTTGACCTGAGCTTGTGATATAACTCGGCATTTTTACATTTTGACGTGCATCGCCATTTACAAATGAGTAAATTAAGCCATCTGTGTAAATTGTATGTTCAGGGCTAACCACTTTGTGTTGTACCCTAACTAATGGGTCATAAGGTATCGTCAAGCCATCATGCACATAATCTGAAACGTAGCTGCCACCTTTATTGGGTAAAATATACGTGTAGGTATCCCATGCATTATCTCTATCGTCGTTAACTATTGTTTTCAAAAAAGCATTATTTATAGTAGATGGAATTGAATCGCCGGCAAAATATTTACTATACATACCATTAGTTGCTAAGTCGGGCTTGCCTTGTACGTTTGTAATAATTTTCCCACCTGCGCTTAAATCCCATCCCATTCCGGGAGTACCAGCTTCTTGTCCCACTTTTAAACCGGTGGCAGAGTAATTTAAACTTATAGGTACAGAGATATCATTTACTTTAATTTCATAAAGCGGGATTCCGATTTTTAGTGTGCCGGTAGTCATATCAACGTTTTCCAGGCTTGCACCTGTTGAAAAATCACCGGCTTTAGGTGTGTTACCTACAACACCCAAAGCCCGCTTATTAAATGAGACTTGAGCGATAGATTTTAAGCTTATGGTCCCAAAGAGAGAGATTACAAGCAAGTAAATTTTAAATTTCATTATATCAAAATTTAGGTTGGTTTAACAATTTTTCGAGTTTATTTTCTAATGTTTTTTGAACGGCTTTAAAACTATTTAACTCATCTTGCTGCGTTTTTAGCTGTTTATCTTTTTCTATCAAATGCAAAGTCAATTCTTCTACTATTCTTCAATAGGATGATATTCATTTCACCAAGCCTCAACCCATCTTTTTCAACTTCGGCAGCAGATGGTACTTCAGGTAAATGATGGTTTTTCTCAATATAGTTTTTAACTTCAGTTAAGCTCATCAAAGGATAGTCTTTGTTAAAAACATAATCCGGTGTTGGTATACTTGTATCAATTCTAACTTCTTTAGCGTGAATTTTGCCGTTGACGGTAAGCACTTCGTCGGGAGTATTAGTACCGATGCCTACTTTAGCACCGTCATCATAGGCGGAAGAGTTTCCGGTGGAATTGGTTCCAGTAAACTTCGCGAGATAATTCGCGTTTCCCGATAAGGCATCAGAATTGATAATAACTTTCCAAGCACTCCAACTGGAACCAAAGGAAGCACTGTATCGTGTAAATAGCTTACCGGATTGATATTGATCATAAGCAAGCTGAAAAAGTTGATCACTCCCGTTAGAAAAAGTTGATGTCATGACCCAACCGTTTCCACTCGGACTATTCGTTAAGTTATAACCAGCGTAGTTGCCATTGCCAGATATGCTGTTCAAATTTCCGTTAGTATTCGGTGTGGATTGGGCATTTGCTAATTGAACAATTGTCAATATAGCAATCAAAGTTGTGTAGATCTTCTTCATAATAAGGTTAATTTATTATCTGTCAACAGATTGATAGTTATTTCAATAACAGCTTCTCTAATGCTGAAATGCGGGCATCCTGCTGTTGCTTTAACTGGTTTAACTCGGTTTTAATTTTAGCGTTTTCTTCTTTCTGCATTCTTATTTGCTTATCTTTCTCAATAAGGTATAACGTTAACTCTTCAATTTTTTTGGTTTGCAGTTTAGCTATATCTCCCAAACTAATTCCATTTTTTGCAACCTCAGTTTCGGAAGGCATTTCAGGTAAGTGTTGGTGTTTATCAATGTAGTCCTTAACCTCGCTCAGCAACGGTAATCTGTAATTAGGTTTAAAAACGTAGTCGGGCCAATTAGCCAATTCAACTTTCATCTCTTTAGCTCGTACTGTACCGTTTACAGATAGGGCCTCTCGTGGTGTTGTAGTACCTATGCCAACTTTACCACTAGCGTCTTGATAAAGCCCTAGAATATCGTAGCTTAAAAAAGAAATATTTGCAGCTTTTATATGTAACGGTTTCCAGCTTACAGAAGGATGCCATGAATTGATCATACCCAAGTCTGCACTTTTTTCGTAGTACATACTAACGGATGGCACAGCAAGCCAAGTAGCAGAGCCACCATAACTGGTCAACGCTGCTGTTGTGTTAAAACCGTGGTTTAGTGTCAATACGGCGGAAAAACCAGTGCCGGCGTTGGCTCCAACAACCGGACTTGCAATAAAAGCAGGCATCAATGCACCAGAGCCTGTTATTGTAATAGCTGTTGGTGATGTAGCCGAACTGATATGTATATCCAGGTAAGAGTTTGCTGTGCCGTCACTACTTATCCTTATTTGATCAACGACACCATGATTAAAACTGGAATACCGGGTTTGCTGGACAGATCCACCAATGCCCCAGGTACCCATATTGTACTGAAACTCTACATCTGTAGCCCTATTGTCATATGTGCCTGAAATTTCGATTCGCCCGCCTTGCGGTACAGCAGAGCTAGCAATTCTATACCAGCCAATAGCTGTAGGTGTAAAGGATACTGTTGAAGTACCGAAGGCTGTTTTGTTTATTAAATTCGTTCCAGTATAAGCGGTTGATTCCGTAGAAGAAAAAAATGCCCACAAGGCAAATGGGAGTATAAAAATAATTTTCATGATAAGCAATGGTTTTATTTTGTTACAACTAGGTTAGTCTATTTCTTTAAAGCTTTTTCTAAAGCAGCTATACGGGCGTCCTGTTGCTGTTTTATTTTGCTCAATTCGGTTTTAATTGTAGCGTTTTCTTCTTTCTGCTGTATCACGTATAATGTCAGCTCTTCAATTTTTTTCAAAAGCAGCATATTCATTTCGCTAAGGTTGATCCCCTCTTTTTCCATTTTCTTAGCTGAAGGCACCTCCGGAAGATGGCGATGCTCGGCTATATAAGCTTTTACCGCGTCTAGGTTTAATAGCTTATAATCTCGTTGAAAGACATAATCCGGTGCAGGAAAATTTAGATCAATCCTTACTTCCTCGGCGTGAATTTTTCCTTTAACTGTAAGCTGCTCATCAGGAGTTGCAGTCCCAATTCCCACCTTCCCATCATATTTTATTCTAAGTCTTTCTAACAAATACGATTGATCAATCCCTTGCGATGTCGAAAAGGCCAGGTCCATCCCCTGAATCAAGGGGTTGTTAACGTCGAACCGGTTGATCCTTTCGGCTCTGATACGAGCCCCTATTTGCGCAACAATGTCCCGATAACCGTGAAAGTCGATGTTGTAACCGCCAGGGGAAGAGCCAACAGGAACATTGGGATTTCCCTTTGAATTATCACCAATTGTTAAGGCGCTCACAGTTCCGTCTAGTGGTGGAATTATGTGTACTTTACCTGCGGGATTAAGCGTACCAATCCCAACGTTACCATTGTAGAGGTTAAGGGTTTGGCCGTAATTGATAAAGTTACTTATTGTGCCAAGCGAAAATATTGTAATGCCCGCAGCAACGGTTTGAGAAAGCAGACCACTGTATCTTGTTCTCTCTAGGCCTGAAAGCATAAGTTGATTGCCGGCTGTATAACTATTGCTGTTGATTTCCAATAACGTTTGAGGGTCCGTGAGGGACAAACCTACCCCGACTTTCCCTGTCGAGTTATTGTTATAAGCATTACCAGCACCACTGGTCGCCCACTGTCCGTAAGAAATTTGAGTAAATGCCAACACGGCAATAGCGGTTGCTAAAATATTTTTCATGATAAGGTAGCACGGTTTAGGTGCTGACTAAAATTAAGGATTGATAGTATGATATCAAAAAATAATTCCTTCTTTTTTAAAAGTTTACACATGTGTTATACAACCCTATCGGGCTATTTCCAAGAATATCTCAACAATTAATTTTTGGTTAACATTTGAAGGGCTGTTAGCCACTTTAAACCTTACAGACCTTACAAAGCCTATACCTTGTGTTTGTTGAATGCCTTGCACTGTTCTGATAAGGGAAAAATAATCACCCTCAAGGCTTATTTTTTGAATTATGAGCCTATCTGATCTTGTCGAAGAATTTGGCGACGGCACATCGCTTAATTTCACGTTTTCTTTAGCGGCCATAAGGGCTACCCTATTAATAAAATTGCTTCTAAAAGTTGAAGTGTCAGCTCTGTATGAGTCTATAACCTTATCAAGGTTTCTAGCCTTTCGGTTCAGATAATCGGGCTGATAAGCCAGGTTGCCCGTTTTTGTTTGTGCCTTTAGTTTTCTGTTTGTTTGCCATGCATCAATAGTATTCTTAAAAGCCAGCTTGTAGCATATTACTATTAACAGTAATATGCCGGCAAAAAAAACTTGATTCTTTTTAAACGGGAGTTTGGCCAGCATATCAAAAATCAATTAAAATAATAAACCGCCCTGCATTTAATTCATTATCATATACATAGCTATCCAATTGAACATTTTTGACCCATTTTTTTGTTTTTATTCGGGCCAGCCATTCGTTTACAGGTATGATCTGATCAGATTTGCCCGTAACCCTAATTTTCCCGTCATCAAATTTTGAATTATTAGCGCCCCCGCTAATTGTTTTTATACTGGGGTTAATAACGATTTCATTCCACGTCACACCGGTCGGTAAGAGTGCGGCCAACTCGTCAATTAATTGACTTTTATTGATTCCGCCATCCCAGCCCAGCTCTTTTAATAAAGCCTCTTTGGCTTCTACTTCTTCGCTTAATAACTTCAAGTTGCTAGTGCTTTGGGTTGATAAGGTTAAACTATTTGTCAGCTCAACGTTTGATGCAGTTAAAGATGACAATAGAAAGAAATTAATCAGTAGTAAAACAAATATTACACAAAGCGCTATTCCGCTTTTTACCTTCAGTTTCCTATCCGTAGTAAACCTGTCAAAATCACTAGCTAACCTTTCTGCATTGGCTACTATAGGCAAAACATGGGCTGAAAGCACCAACTGAAAAGCCAGGGCGTAGGGTAAAACCAGGTTTTCATCAATCGTTTCTGACTCAACCTTTAACTTAAATGAAGATTTCGCGGACTGGTGATAGGTATAGGCTAGCCAGTCTGATTGTTCATTGCGACTGATAATATGCCCGTCAAAAGTCAGTTCCTCACCGTAAACATTTAACTGCTGTTCAATATTTTTGACCGAAAAAGCGCCCAGACTTAAATTGAATACCTTAAAACCATCATCATTTAACAAAGCTATCCATTTATCGGCCTCGGTTTTCCGGATCAGGCTTACAAATGATTTACCGTTCGAAACAAAATGCTGAATGTAAAAATCATCAAAATTCGCGTTGGGAAGAATTTGGCTGAAGTTATTGTGGTCAATGTTGTCAACGCGGTCTATTGCCTTCTGTAAAACGCCCTTTCCAGATAAGCCTAAAGCAATGTGTGCCCTTTGCGGTAGTTTTTCTTTTAGCAGCTTAATCTCTGATAAATCGGCAAACTTTTCCTGCAAATCCAACTTATTCTTGTTCACAACGACACCACAGACGTTGATTGACACGCTGTCGGCTGCCAACATTTGTATGCTGACACCAACGGCATGGCCCATTCTGTAATATTGCTCAAGCATAATTTCAGTTACTAACGCAGTATGGTTGGCTTAATAAATACAAGTGTTACTATTTTGCCATTGGTCCTTTTCTTGCTACTGAAGATCCATTTTAAAACCGGTATTCTTGATAGCAGGGGTATACCAGAGCCGCTATCGCTTCGTTCCGTACGCTCAATCCCACCTAAAACAATCATATCTTCATTGTTCACCCTGATACTGCTTTGAAACTTGCTGGTTGCCGTTGGTGGGGGCGAGCCATCGGTCGGTATGGCCGTAAAGTCAGAAATGTCGATATTGATACCGAGCGTAACCTGGTCGTCGCCCGAAACCAGTGGCTTTATGCTGATTTGCAGATTGGCCTCACTCTCCATGTAAGTATTGGTGAGCGTGGTTACCGTAGTTGCAGACGAAGGTGTTAAATTTTGCGTAGTGTTTTTGTAATAAACCTTGTTGCCGATACTGAGGGTGGCTGGGTGGCCATTTAAAGCCGTAAGCTTGGGTACAGATCGCACATCAATGTTGCTATTACTTTCAAGCGCTTTTAGATTGACATAAAAGTTTGGCACCACATGGCCCAGATTCACAGATGTAACGCTCCCAACCTTATCTAAAAATCCATTAATGGACTTGGCACTAAAGGTAAAATCCATTCCGGACAATAAGGTTCCGCCTGTTTTTACACTGTCCGCCACACCAGCAGACAAACCGGTTGCAACAGTGCGGTTTTTGTGTACATCTATTAAAGTAACTTCTATTAACACAACGGGCACCAGTATATCTAGTTGTTTTACAAAAGTCACAATCTCGTTAATGCGCGCACTGGCTCCGGATAATAATATGGTGTTTTGCTCTCTGAACTCTTTTATTTCAACGCCTCTTTTCCATTCTGAAGGAATCATCATCACGATGGTATCAATCGACCGGTGCTGTAACTGTACCGCTTTTGATGTTCTTAAACCTTCGAGCTTGCTGTCTCCTATCATATAGATATTGTTTTCAACCTGATAGGTATAGTCAGTTCCTTTAAATAATAAATTCAAAAAATTATCAAAGCTTACATCATTGATGTGCAGGGTGACGGTGCCTTTTATATCTGTATAAGTTATTATTTGTTTACCTGTTTCATCTCTGGCCTGCCTAATCAGATCAGCAATAGAGGCGTTGTTAGCATCTGCAGATATCAGTTTTTGACCGCCAACCGTTTTTACAAATAAGCCCAAAGCGCCACCGCTTATCCCTGGCATTCCTGATTGCGTAGGTTGAAGGCGAAAATTTCTTTTTGTAGCAGGGTTCTTATCACCATTGATGTAAACCTGTTCATCGGCTTCAAGCGGCTGAAACAGGTAAAAATTGTCGCTGGTTTTTACTAATTTTATTTCATTTATAAATGCCAGTTTCTCTAAAGCTGCGTCGAAGGGGGCAGGGGCAAAAAATCCACTCATTTTCTTGCTGTACATAGCTGATGGCACCTGCACATTTTTGCCCGAAATAACAGAAATTTTTCTAGCTACAGCTTCAATGCTATCATTGTTCAAATCTAGTGACAACGTGTTTTCTAATCGGCTGTATTTAGCATTGATGTCTTTTGCAATTACTGGCGATAATTGTACCGGCGTTGCAAAAGGTGTGATATATATTATTGAACCTACTGTATTAATATCAAGACTATATTTTTTTGCCAAAAAAACCAATACGTTTATAGCGGAAACATTATTTAATGTTTCTGACACGTTTACATTCAATTGTGGATCAACACTAATGCTTAACTTATTTGCCCTGCTTAAAGCGTTAACATATTCGCGTATGGGTACATTGGTTAATTGCAGTTGTACAGGCTGGGTCAAGCCGGGTACCGATACAGTAATGTCTTCAAGTCGTTGCTCTATGATCTGCAAACGATCTTGCTTTTGCGCTATCGTTTTGACAGAACACAGCATTAACAAAAAAACTAAAAGGGCATAGGCTGCTTTATTGTGCATAACAGGCTTAGTAATTAAATAAAAGGGGATAGATCTCGTCAATAGATGTCAGACCATCACTAAACAAATTAAAGGCGTTCTCCGCAATCGGCTGTATCCCCCGTTCCTTTAATAGGTTTTGAATATACATGTTTCCGTTCTTAATTTCAAAAGCTAAGTCCTGATCTATTGGGATTACTTCATAAACAGCTTTTCGTCCTTTATAGCCCGTATAATAACACACGTCGCAACCGTGAGCAATGTAATGCTCATTAACTACCTTAAATGGCTTAAATTGGCGTGGATACAAGCTCTCATTAAAATCAGCTTTAGCCTTACAATGCGGGCATAAAAGCCTGACCAATCGTTGAGCAACTGTGGTATTCAAAGTATTGGCTACCAAAAACGGAGGTATACCCATATCTATGAGTCTCGAAACCGTACCCCAAGCAGAGTTAGTGTGGATGGTTGACAATACCAGGTGACCAGTAAGCGCCGCTCTGATAGCCATGTTTGCTGTTTCCGAGTCACGAATCTCGCCAACCATTATTACATCAGGGTCTTGCCTTAGAAAGGTACGCAAGGCCGCAGCAAAGTTTAAACCTATAGACTCTTTTAACTGTACCTGGTTTACACCCTCAAGTGTGTATTCTATAGGGTCTTCTATGGTTAGTACATTGCGTGTTTCTTTGTTAAGCAGTTTTAGCGTAGCATATAAAGTGGTGGTTTTACCAGAACCTGTCGGGCCGCTAATAAGTAGTATCCCATTTGGCTTCTTTACGCCTTGTAAATAGTTATCCAAATCTAAATTAGAAAAACCTAGGCTGTTCAGATCTATATCTGTGGCATCGTTATTTAATAAACGCAATACCACTTTTTCGCCATGTAAAGTGGGTAATATTGATGCACGGATATCAAACTGATTGTCGTGGTGTTTGAAGTTTATTCTGCCATCCTGAGGTAGGCGTTTCTCTGCAATATCCAGATTGGCCATTATTTTTACCTTATTGATCAGGGCTGGGTATTCTTCAGGCTTTAATAAATAACGCTCTACCATCAATCCGTCAATACGTATGCGCACCCGGCATTTGTTTTCATAACGCTCAATATGAATATCGCTGCTTTTCAGATTTTTAGCTTCCTGAATTAATGAGATCAGAAAATCATCGGTATTATTGGTTTGCAGCTGTACAGAGCCTTGCGCGGCATTGTCTTTAATATAGTACTTTGAAAGTAGACGTGCTACTTTATCAGCTGGTATAGGTTGTAGCGTGATGTTGCAACCAAAAAGTATCTCCAGTTCGGCCAAAAGCGAGTCAGATTGTGCTACGTCTTCGCAATATAGTTTAAAGTCATTCTGATTATGGCTTTTAGGTAATATGCGATAATGCCATGCCTGATCTTTTGTGAGCAAGTGTACCACATCAGCCGTTAATGTAATCTCTTCAACCAAACTCATAAATTGATTAGTTTAAGTATCCAGTCATTAGTCACTAAATTAAAATTTACTATTTGTGTGTCAGCTAGCATCAGCAATAAAAATAATAAGGCTTGTAAACCGGCTAAGGGTATATGCTTTTGCTCGCTCTTAAAAATCGTCATCTTAGTTGTCCAATACACTAACACAAATATCAAACTGCCCAGGTAAAACATCAAAAAATTAAGTACCGAAAGGTAAAATGCCAGGCATGTCAGTAATAATATATCGCCCCAACCAAGCAACGTTGATGTGATGTTTACCAACTTATGCTGTTTAATTGAAAACCACAATGTAACCAGTAATAGCTGCATAATCAGAAAAGTAAGATTAATACCCGCCGGACTTAACATCTCCGCAAATGAGAAATTGCTGCTTTTAATTATTACTAGTGATAAAACCAACACGGGAAACAATATCCAATGAACGGCTCTGCTTACGATGTCCTGAACGAAGATAGCCGCTAAAACAATTAGCGCGATAATTTTGGCTATTAACACATTAATCAGGCGTTACTTCTCTTAGTGTTTTGTTTTGATCTATTTCCCAAACGTTAAAAACACCATTGCCATTAAAATCAACCACTGCCGTGGCACGGGCGGTAAAGGTTATATTAGTTGCGTTTGTTATAGTAATGACATAGTTTGCCCTGCCTTCCTTACTGGTTGTGCTTAGGGTTTCTTGAATGAAGCCAATTTCTGTAAGATCTGTAGAATACTTAGAATGCTCGTAGAAATAGTTTTTTTCAAGCGTTTGTATGTGCTCTAACTGTACTTTAGCTTCGGTGCTTTTTGTTTTAGTAATAAGCGGCAAAAGATTAGGCAATGCTAATAGCACTAAAATGCCAATAATAACAAGCACTACCAAAATCTCTGTTAGCGTGTAGCCTGGGACACGTTTATTTAATAAGGTTTTATGGGTTTTCATAAAAAATACTGTCTACTAATCTAATAGCTATTTTATTTAAATCAAACGAAAAGTTGAATATCGTTATTGAAAACTATTACTCATCTGGAATAAAGGCAGATACATCGATACCAATATAGCGCCAACAATTAAACCGAGGAATATAATAATTAAAGGTTCCATCATACTGCTGATGGTTGAGGTCCGGTATTCAACCTCTTCGACATACTGGTCTGATATTTTTCCAAAAAAATAATCAAGCTGATTGGTCTCTTCTCCAATTTTTACCAGTTGTATCATTTTTGAAGGATATACCTCAAACTGCTGCATACTAACATGCAGCGGCTTACCATTCAGAATATCTTTTTCGGTTTGCAGCAAAGCGTTTTCTATTGGGTAGTAATTGATCATTTGCCGCACCAGGGCAATAGCGCGTAACAATGGCAACCTGGCATTAATAAGCAATCGCATTGAATTGCAAAACCGGGCCAGGTAAATTCGCTGCACTAAGCTGCCTGCAACGGGTATTTTAAGAACAAGGTTTGATGCTAGTCGCCTAAATTGATCGGTTTTACGCAACGTGAAAATGGCCGTAAACAAGCAGGCTAAAAACAGTAAAACAAATAAAAAGCTACTCTCAAGCGCTTGAGATACATCTATGATTTTTTCTGTTATCCAGGGTAACTTACCGCCAAAACGTTTAAAAATGTCGCCAAACATTGGCACAACAAATTTCAACATGAAAAACACCGCCCCCAAAGAGGTTGACATTACAATACATGGGTATGTTAGCGCCGAAATAATTTTTCTGCGTTGTTTAATCTTGTTTTGGTAAAACGTAGCCAAGTCTTGCAATACCTCTATAAGCTTGCCTGTTTCTTCGCCAATTTGTAAGCTATAGATCTCATAAAGCGAGAATAGGCCCGTTTGCTGCAATGCTTGCGAGAATGCTGTGCCACCTAAAATAGCTTGCTGCACCCTTGCATAAAGTTGTTTGTCTTTTTCTTTCTGTTGATCGGCCACAATAAGCTCCATGCTACTTTTTAGGTTCACACCGGCTTGTAATAGCGAGCTTAATTCAAGGTATAAATATTGTTTTTTCTTATCGCCAAGCGCTCTACTACCAAAGCTAATATCTTTGTTTAAGAAGGTAGTTATACCTTGACTGTCCGCAGTTGTTATCGGTTTGCCCTGCTTAGGTAAATTGTACCTTTTTAAATCTATTGAGGGCATTATTGGGTTATTTTAATGAGGTTTGTTGCGCTGTATTGCTTACGGTAATGATACGGAAAAGTTTTGTTATCATATAGCACGTTCAATTGCAGCTCGTCAATTACTTGTGGTCCGGCATCTTGATTTGCTAAATCCCCTTCAAAACTCTTGATAACATCTATTGTATTTACTTTAAAACTGTCCACAATTTCCGTTGACCGTACGATATAATTTGATTCAATGTTATAATCAACTTGAGTTTCGCCACGCTGCATGATGATGTGATTTTGATTGGTGAATATCTTTTCGGCCCGTCTAAAATCATCGCGTAAAAGCTCATCAATGCGTAGCAATACAGCACTATTAGCCTGTTTGTCGTTATAACCGTGATAAGTTTTTACGACAATATTGTAAACTGTGTAAGTCATTACAATCAATATACCGGTAATTAGCATAGAAATAGTAACTTCCATTATAGTAAAAGCTTTTATGCGTGCGTTACTCATCAGCTTTGATAATCACTTTTTTTAACTCTGCTATTTTTAGCCCATTAGCATCGAAAGCAATCATATCGATTTCAACCAGGCTTGCCGACTCGGGCCTTGGTTTAAAGTCTTGCTGTATGCTAAATTCATCAATAGCTATAATTTTGTTAGTGTAATCGCTTTCTTTTTCAGCCTCGGTTAAAATCTCATTTAGTATTGTACGAGCATTTATTTGTTTGGTTGATGTCGAAGCACGTGTAACATTCGCAAAAATTGTCATGGCTATGCTAAACACTATTAAAATCATAAGCATAGACACCACCACCTCTAATATAGTGGAGGCATTAACGCTGGGGTTGATCTTTAATTTTTCTCTAACCATTGTAACACTCTTTTTTTTTTACTAACTACCGGCACCAAATCGCTATGAACATAGTACTTTGACAATCCGTTGGCATCAAGCGTCGCGTCGATAATATAATTCTCGTACGTAGCAAAGCTACTACGGTAAAAAAATCTACTTGTAAATACGCTCCCGGTTATAACCACATCTGATTTTAACTCCAGTATTCCTTGTGAATAAATTTGCCCTTTGATAGCTACTTTTCTCTGCAAACCAATGTAAGGTTGTTTATTCCTGTCGGCACCCTCTTCATAATTAAACAGCATTCCGCTTATTACACTATTCTCGCCTACGTTTAATTTAGCTATTGGCCGGTTGTTTGATGATTTCATCCTTACCACGCCTAACACCGATGGGTAATTCAACTTGCAATTACTTTCGACGGCGATAGAGTCGGCGGCGAAAAGCTGGCAAGTGCCGTTAAAGCCACTCTTAACCACAATTGCTTTGGCAACGACGATGACATTTTCCAGATGCGCGGTATTTTCTATAATAAGAGTAGTATCGCATCTTACAATAATATTTCCGCTTAAGACGGTGTTGCTCAAAATCGCTGCGTTTTTATCGATTTGTACAATCTCGGTTTCGTTAAAAAAAGAAGCACTTGCAGAATCTTTAAAAAGCTTAACAGAACGCGGCGATATATCAAAATACTGACCAATTTGGTTCAGTCGTTCTTTGTTTAACAATGGTAAACTCCGACCACTATTTCTAATGTTGCCTGATACCAGTTTTTTACTTCCCTGGTAAGCTTTATTGTCGATATAAGCTTCTTTTACACCCGCTTTAGGAATGTAAGCGTCGCCCCTGATTGCTGTTTTGCCACTAATTGATATTGGCCTGTCTTCGTCAATGATATATAAAGCAGCCCATTTGCTTGAATCAATGGGGTTTGCTAAAATGAAAGATGCGTGAAGGCTGTCTTTTTGGATAAAAGATTTTGCTAAGCCAATATCATAAGCGCCCCAGGGCGTTACTTTTAGTTTAACAGAATCATTATCCTGCCCATACAAACTAAAGGTTTTTTCAATAAAATAGTCAGCAATGGGCGCTACGGTCAAAATATTAATGCCAGAGTTTAAGTTGTTTTGCAGGTTAGCCTGTCTTAACGTGTATTGGTCTTGAAGCCGGTAGAAGTATGCTACCACGATAAGTGAAGAGCAGAGCAACCCAATTACCAGTGCTATAATGATGACGATATATAATGCAGACGCTTTTAGCATTACCAACAAACTATAATCAAGGTTTTACACCTGATACAGGTACAGGGGTTGATTTTGGTGATTTAGTTTTTTTTCTAAACACTTTTGTTTTTGCTTTAACCTTAGCCCAGAATTTTGATGGCGAGTCGACAATAACTTTGCCGTCCCTATATCGCGTAAAGCTTAGCTTTCCGGTTGTGTCGATGGTTTTAACTGTACCGTTTAACAGATTTACGTTGTACTTACCCTGTTGCCTGATGGCACCTTTATTATCAAAAGCAATAAATTCGCCTTGCTTTATGCCTTTTTTCCAGGTAAAGGATTGCTGTAGCACGCCATTTTCGGTCCAGTTTTTCCAGACGCCTTCTTTAAGCCCTTTAACAAAACGGCCCTCTTCTTTGATGTTTTTGTTTAGATAATATTCAATGTATTGGCCGTTTAACAAACGCCCGCTGAAACCACCCTGTGTAATATGGATTTTATTGCTACCATACCAGTAATACAAGCGATCTGTTTCTGTGTCAGGGTCTGATTTAACCGGCAATAACTCGGCCTGAATTATCTTGTCATCTGCCGAAATACGCACACGGTTAGTGCCAAAATCTGGCATTTTTTGAGCCCATGCACTAAAACCACATGTTATAAGTATCAAAAACACTATTCTCTTCATAAAATTATTATAACATTTTGATAAATGTACTTTTGTGGTTAAAGGTTACTTTTATAGAGTCTTGTAGATTTTTTTCAAGTTTTACTTGTTCTGCAGTTTCTCCCTCGGCTAACATTACAGTTTTTCCGTTTACAATAACAACAGCAATAAGCTTTTTTGAACCCTGGCTGCGAATATATCCAGAGTATTTTATAAAACTCCAGTTAACAGGTTGTTTAACTGATGCCACTTTGTTAATGATTAAAGGTCTTTGGGTTACCTTTTGAGTAGTGTCTTTAAAGGGCACCATGCCAAACGGATCTCTGTAATTAAGTTTTAATTTGCTTGTGTCTTTTGTAAGTTCATAGTCGTTATATTGCTCTTTCACCACCCGTTCTGAAACTTTAAACTTATCATCTTTATCCATATTAAGCGTGCCCATAACACGATAAAGAATAATGCCCCACACGCACAGAACAAGCACGCCCAACACATATGTAAACTTTTTATTTTTCATGCTTTTTGACGCTGTACCGCTATCTTAATACAAAGCTGCGTATAGTACTTGCTTGTCCCTCATTACCAGCTGCATCAATAGCCGAAACTTTCCAATTTATCCTATCGCCAATTGTTCCTGTAGTAAAGTTATAGCTATTTGTGTTTAAATAAACAGGAAAGCTTGCACTGTAGTTTGTAATAGAGTCGCTTTTAAAAACGTAAAGCTTATAGCGGGCTGCCGCAATATTATTCCACTGTAATGTTACAGGTAGTGTTACTTGTGCGGTGTTGGCAGGCAATGTAGCTTGCACCTGAGCGGGTGGCGTATGGTCGTAAGTTATGATACGGATATCTGACCATAACGATTTTGCGGTATCATTAACCGCTCTAACCCGCCATTGGTATGCATGATCTTTTATAAATGTAAAATTAATCTGCTGGCCAGGTATTGTCTGATTGTAAACAAGCGCGTTTTCATTGGAAAAATTGCCTGTGTCAATTTGCAGATTGTATTTGGTTGCTGCATATAAACTTTCCCACTGTAATGATGTATTTGCCTGGTTGGTTAAAAAGTTATTAGCCGGCGAGTTTAACTGAACCGTTTGCTGACCTATTGAAGTAGTTAATACTGTAAAATTTTTAGGGGCGCTGTATGGCGTTTGCGAGCTGCCGTTTTGTGCCAGCACGCGCCATTCATAATTGCCAGGTTTAAGCGTATAAGTGAAGCGATTGATTTTAACTACCGTATCTAACACCAAGCCGGCAACACTACCAAAGCCAGGTGTGACAACCTGTAGATGATAGGTGAGGGCATCTTCCATTTCATCCCACCAGAAATTTATAGCGTAGCTTGTACTCTGAAAGTTGCTTCCTGGTGCTTGTGCCACCATAGTTCGTTTGCTTAATGATGGTTCCATGATATCCTTACAGCCCAAAGTAACGCTTAAGGATAATGCGATTAAAAAGTGAAATAAAACTCTAGCCTTCATGTTTAGATTTGACGTTAAAGCTAATAATTTTATTTAATGATACCACAATTGTGATAATGGCAATTAACCAGTTTTAGTTTATTGATTAATAACTCTGATGGATTCTCTTTGGTGAATATCTTCAAAATTTGCTTCTTAGTATTGGGTACGTGTAGCTGTTTGTTTGTCGATTTTTGATGAGGTTTTACCTGAAATAATTAAAGATAATAATCCCAGCGGGATCACAAAAATGTCCCCAACGACGTTGAAAATTAAAGTTAGAAAAGCCTCTTGAAAAAGAGACTTTTCTTGTTTAAAGCCTGTCTTGTTTCTCAGAAAAAATCATTTATAATTACCCGCGGTTTTAATATTAATTTCGGCCAGAAAAATTATATTTGTACCCTACTTACAAGCCCGGATGGCGAAATTGGTAAACGTTGCGGTCTCAGAAGCCGTTGAGAATTGTCTCTTGAGAGTTCGAGTCTCTCTTCGGGCACATCCACAAAAGTCTTAAGTCTGTAGTGCTAAGTCGATAGACTTAAATACCTATAAACTTAAGACTTTGTACTTAATAAGCAGGCCCGGGTGGCGAAATTGGTAGACGCACCATCTTGAGGGGGTGGCATTCGTAAGGATGTACGAGTTCGAATCTCGTTCCGGGCACTTTTCATTCTAAGCCAGGCTTTTGTATTTATGCTGATAATACCATTCCAGCAAGTATACCCCATCGCTCCATGTTAGTTTACCGTCGGCAGTTGCTTGTGCAACTAATATGGATAAATTATGCAGATAGGCGCTTTTGAAATCGCCCTCCAGGCTTTGAATTATTTTAACCGCGCAGGCAGCTAACTGATCCGGATTATCTAAGTCGACGCAATTACCAACCAGTTTTAGGTTAGTCAGTATTACCGGCAATTTTACCCGTAAAATGTCTTTAATTCGATCGTCAACGGTGCCCGGAATAAGCGTTGTAAGTATATCCGCCGCAGGCGAATCAATAAATAATTTTATATTCTCTGTAACCGCGACACCAATGTGGATGGCTGTTTTTAAATCAGGAGGGATGCCGGCAAATATGTTTTTTATGCTTTTCCAGATCTTGTTTAGTATGGTTTTTAAGCTCATATTTTGGGTGTTTTTTTATGTTGAAGATTATCAACCTCTTGTCTTAGTAAGGCTACGTTCCCTTCAAGTACCTTAAGTCTGATTTCATTGATGCGCGTTTGGGTTTCTTGCGTTGTATGCACATCGTGGATGTCGCTTTTTAGTTGGAAGTAGGTTGTCATTACTGATATGACGATGCTTGCTGTACTGGCAACAGTCAAAATAAGGTTCTTAATGGTAATGCCTTTAAGTTCGCGATGTTCTATAGCTGTCATGGCTGCGGTTTGTTTTGTGTTGATATAAATAGTTGGCGTTCTCTGACCCGTCGTTTAGTTAAGGCATCAAGCGCCACCTTTTCGCCTGTAACGGCATTGGTAACTTTATTCCACATTAAAAATTGGTCAGCCGCGCCTATGTAATCGCCCAGGTTTAGTTTTTTTAACAGTGTTGATTTTTGCAGGCCATAAATGCCTATGTTATAGGTAATGGACACCAATGCGTCAAATTGAGATGGTGTAAGCACAACCCGTACAAAATTGTTTACCGCATTAATATACTGGCCCAGCGTGTTTTTAAAAAGCGTGTCGGCTTGTAGTTGGGTGGCTAATTTGTCGCCAGGTTTAACAGCCCGGCCATCGTGGTAACGGGTCGATCCGTAACCGATGGTCCAGATACCAGCACTATCGCGATAGGCGCTAAGCCGTAATCCTTCGAAGCTTTTAATGAGCGCCTCGCCCTCTTTACTTAATGTCATCATGGTTAATTGGTTTTAGCTGTTGCACAGCAAATTGCGAAACGATGGTTATGGTGCTGCCCACAGAAATAATAATGGTTGTGAGTTTAACCGGTAGGCCGCTAATCTGGCTCAGCGAAACGCCAAGACCGGCAAGCCCGATACCGAAAGTTTGCAGGCGTTTGAAAAATGGGGGCGTAGCAGCGATAAGGCGCTGCCATAGGGATGGAGGAGTGTGCATGGGGATATTGGGTGGCTTAATTCAATACTTCCGTTACGACGAAGTAAATACTAGCGCTGGCACTCGCTATTATGAATCTGTTGTTTACTGGATTTGGATCAAAGGAAATTCCCTCAAGTCCGGAATGGACAGATATTCTTTTTATTAGCCCATTGGTAGTTCTATTTACATAAGCAACTTGACCGCTTCCGTATTCACTCACTAGAAAGCGATTATTAGATGGATTAGAATCGAAAGTTATGTCGATAGGACCGTTGTACCCAGTTAAATTGTCTACTATAGTGAAAGTATCGGTATCTACGATTGAAATATAATTACTGGCGTAATTACCTACAT
Source organism: Bacteroidota bacterium (assembly GCA_040386815.1). Classification (GTDB taxonomy): domain Bacteria; phylum Bacteroidota; class Bacteroidia; order Sphingobacteriales; family Sphingobacteriaceae; genus Mucilaginibacter. Next base: position 23,248 of record JAZKET010000003.1, read on the forward strand.
ATACACGATTAATATTAAGAGGATCGAAAGCTAATCCATAAGCACCTATTAAACCAGAAGTTATAGACGATGTTATGGTATGAGTTGCAATGTCATAGAAATGCAGTTTGTTGCCCCCTGAAATCACTAATCGACAGTTGCTTGGGTTTGGATCTAAAGCTAATCCGTTATAACTACCGACAGCTAGGCCACTATCTGTCGCTACCCATGAATTAGTATTTACGATATATAGTTTGTTTGCAGCGGTAACATAAAGTTTATTATTGGGGCTATCCCAAGCAAAGCCGATGCAAGAACCAGGAAATGTTACGGAGGCGATGGTGGCAAAACTATCGGTATCCACAATTTTACAAGATGCGCCACTTGAGATAGCAACCCTGGCATTCGCACTGATTGGGTCAAATCTTAAACCTTCTATTACTCCACCAAATCCCCCCTTATTCTGAACTATCGTATTCAGCCTATCATTAACCTTAAAAATATTATCGCCGACTTTAAAAATGCTGCTTCCTGATTTAAATAAATGTGACATATGTTATGCTGTTGCTAAGGTTATTTTTCGCCAGCTGGTGGTGGTTTTTTGATGTAGAGTTTATTAACTCCCCATACCTGCTGGCCGGGTAATGATGATGGATAAGCGGTTTGTAAATCGCTGCTGGTTTTGTCACCTCCGCTGTCGTCAATGTCGGCCAGGTAAAGGTCAATCAGATTGCCGTTTAGTGCCGATCGTCGCCATTGGTTAATCCCTATGCAATCGTAACGATAATTGCTATCGTATGATACTTGTCCAATTAAGCCACTCGCTGACGCAATGCCCGTACTGAAATCTGCCGAAGTAAGCGATGTGGCTGATACAGCGAGTTCTTGCAGGTCATAATTCTTTTGCGGTCCGCTGGAGTTTATGGTTAGCACTTTTTCGCCGGTGGTTACCGTGGGGAGTGATGAGACTGAAAGTACCCTGGCATTAGTGCCATCAATGGCAATTAGGTGGATACTATCCGCAACGATATCGCCAACGGCTAAAGATGAATTAATGCCTTTCACCAGATTAAGCGCAGACAATCCATTTAAAGCCAGCGTACAACTAACGCTGGTATTGGCATTGGTAAACCTGATATAAAAGCGCTGTGTATTTGTATAGGCAGTAATAGCCGGGCTTATGGTGGCGGTGTAAGTATTAGTTCCAGACGCGGTAGCAGAGATCTTTGAGCCAGATTGCGTAATATATTTCGACCCCTCTAAACCCAGGGCAGTGGCAAACTTTGCATCGTCTGTACCTGTGTTTAACTCTGCAGCGGTAGCCTTAACAACATTGCTGCCTGCACTAATATCACTGGCAACCTGCGCGGCTGTTCTTGATACCAGGGCTTTTGTGGTTGGATGAAACGTCAGGTAAGTTGTGGCCGGCGATGTGTATGCATCAACAACCCCGGTTGCCAGCGTGCCTGTTAGCGTCAGGTTATTATGTGTCACATCATCGGTAGTACTTACCCGCTGGTTTTCTTTGGGTTGAAATACGGATGACAAACCATTCAATTGCGCTTGCAATTTCCCAAGGGCAATCAGGGTGTTATCGGTAGCGGATATCGCCACGTTGGTTAAAAAACTGATACCTGTAAGTAATGTTCCCCAAACCCTGCTGGTGGTAAAGTAAAGATTAAAGCTTCCTTCGGGCACATCATCGGTACTACCCGGCGATGCTACCAGTTGAATATAGGTTGATCCTCCCCAACGGTATTGTGCATTATCATCTAACGTGATGTAGATTTTGCCTGTTTCGCCGGTTGTAGGCAGGGCCGCAATGTTGGCAAACTCTAATACATCATCAACATAGCTGGGCAGTAATGCTGCCGCTATCTTGCCCGATCCATCTAAGCCTGCGTAACCGTTCGCTGTGTTTTTATTGGCGTTATTTTCGGGTGTAAAACCCAGACTGTTTTGCTTTAGCGACAACAGATCAGCTGTTTTTTGGCTGCTGTAAACTTTGGTGGTTGATAGCGTTGTGTCGTTAATAGTTAGCGGGTTCACCCATTCGGTGTCATAATCGGTATTGCTGGCTTTTGCCAAAACCTGGCCCGTGGTTCCTCCGGCATCAATACCAGGCGGTATTAACGACACACCATCGCCCCAGACACCTGCCGTTTTAGGGCCAAACAGGGTGTAGTTACTGGTATTGATATAAAAATCGCCGTTTACGCCTGTACTTGTGTTTGATGGATTTACGCTGCCACTCAACACACTGAAACCATTTGTACCATTAGTGCCGTTGGTGCCGGCCAAACCGCGTGGCCCTTGCGGACCGGTCTGCATGGAGAAAACCGTGTTCCACGCACCGCTCTCTTTT
>JAZKET010000003.1:25601-66338 GCA_040386815.1 Bacteroidota bacterium
TGTAAAAGACCCCGCTGCCTGTGTCAATGAAGGTGTCATGGTTATTGCCGGTTGATGAGCCTGGCGCGCCTAAGCCATATAGCACCGTGCCGTCCGTTAATGAACTTGTTGATGGCAGCGTGTAAACCACAGCCCAACCACCCGATAACTTTTGCGCGAATGATCCCGTGCCGGTATTGATAAACACATCGCCGGTTTTGCCATTGGTGTTTTGGGGTAGGGTAATCCCAAAGCTGATATTGGCGCCAACTGGTAGGTTGCTTCCTAAAAACTGCAGCAGGGTAGAGAATGCGAATTTGTAGTTGGTGCCGCTGTTTACCAACACAGAAACATCAGTTGGGTTAATGCTGGCGGCGGCACTTAATTCGCTTATTTTTTTGTCTGACATTTAAAGCTGTGTAATTGGTAAATAATTAGATTGATCGGTGTCCGCCGGATAATTGAATGCACTTTTATCTACACCACGTATCCGCGGACCGGATTGCCTTGCCGTTTTATTCTTACTGCTGAATCGCCACAGCGGGAAATCCGCCCGATGATCCCACAGAAAACGCTCCACTTCGTTAGCATGCGCGTTGGCAACGCTACGTTGTTGCTGCACCAGTTTGGTTAGGTATTGGGGCGATACAGCATCGCTATTGTCATGGCGTTTAGTAAGCGGGCCGCTTGAGGTATAACGTATCGCGTCAGCCTCAATAAAGCGGGCGAAGGCGAAGTAGAGCAGGGTGGGCAGTAGGCCTTCGTACAAAACAATGTGGCCGTCTTTGTCCAGGTATTCAGCGCCGTTTAGCAGGTCTTTATAGCGTTGCGGTGCATCGGTTTTTATGGTGCCGTCTTCGTTAAAGTGTTTAATAAAGTCGTAGTAAAGCGCGTAGCCCAGGAAAGGTTTCAGGTCCAGATCCTGTGCTTTGTTGATGAACACTTTAAGCCGCTCGGGTTTAATATTGGCCGATATATCCTCGTATCGCTGAAAAGTTTGTTGGTCAATTAAAATTGGGTTCATAAGTGTTTTAGTTTAAAGTTTCAGACGATACCATTTCCTCCGCTTCCTGGCGTTTAAAGCCGTAGGCATAGGTTAGGATGGCTATTTTGTTAGATGAAGGCAGATCAGATAATAACAACTGGTTAATACTTGATCCGGCAGATAACCCCGCGTTATCATCAGCCACCGTAGCAGGCACCGGGATAATGCTCCAGTTTTTAGACGGGTTGACATCGACATAAAAGTTACTGAAGATGGCTGCAAATGCTTCCGATATTTCCAACCTATCGGCGGCTGTATTATCGTTAAACTCGCGGATAGCTTGTTTCTTTTCGCCGCCATTGCTTAAGCCTGATGATTTTTCGGCGTTGATGAGTTCTTTAGGGACAGAAAAACCTTTGATAATGCGCGCCTCTACAGATCGCTCAGTCGTTTCAAAAAGCTTGTCGTTGTTCTGTATAGCATAGGGCTGAAACTCGGGTTTCTGCGTTTCGTCCTCGTACTCAATCACAATGATCTTTTGCGCACTTTTGGCACCCTGGAAAGCCCCCAAGTCCTTTTCTAGCTGCGATGGTTGGTTGCTATAACTTTGTTCGCTATCCACACTATTATCAGCTTCTTCGCGTCGCGACTGCATGAACAACATGGTAGACGGTAAAAAGCCCGTAGTAACCTCGCGGTTATTGAAAGTCTTTATGCCTGCTTCGGTTTCAAAATCTTCCCAAACGCTGTCGGCTTCAATCAGTGGGTAATCATCAACCTGCGGGTTAAAGTAATACAACTGGCCTTTGTAGTTTTCCCAGCCACCTGCATCATCAACTTGTTTTTTAATCGCTTCTGGGTCGGGGTTATACGCGTCTAAGAAAGTTATCTTGCTGCGCATAATGTTTTTCCAGGTTTTGCGGCCCCAGTCATTGTAAAGAGCAAACTTGCCTGTGGTTTCTGCATTGTCGGTATCACCCATGCGGATGTCCTCAAACTTTACATAGTTTACTGAGGCAATTTTGTAGTTGGCATTATAATTAACATGCATACCGAAGCCGGTAAACAAGGCCTTATCGGTAGCAATAGCTTTTAGCAATTTGGCCAGCGTCAATCCTTTCGCATTGATAATCTGCTTACCCAAATCCTTTTGCTCAAAGCCATTGCCCGCTATAAAGCGCGCGCGTTTGTTCCAGCAATCTTTAGCCGTTGGCGATTGTGCAACCAGTTCCAGCATCCGCTGCGGATAGGCGTTATCCAGATCAAAATTCAGTATCCCGAAGGTTTGGTTGGGCCTTACTAACAGGCGGCGTTCAATTTGTGGTAGGTAGGTCTTCATTAATTTGGATTTCACTGATGGTTGGTGATTTTACCGGTTGATTTTTAAGAATTGATTTTGGCAGTGATGCAAAAAGCGATTGGATGTGCGGGTAAGCTTTCAAATACCAGCGGGCTTGTTTATCCGTCAGGCTATTATTATCATGTATGGCCGGCTCGCCGGGGGCAAACTGGTGCTTGCCGGGTTTTAAGATGTATTTTTTAGTCATTTGGTCGTGATTAATAGTCCATAGTCCATGGTCGATAGTCCATAGTAGATAATCAGTAAATCATCAGACTTAAAACCATGGTCTACGGACTATCGACCATGGACAAGATTATGCTACCAAATCCTCAAGTGCAGCCAGCGTGCTAGCATAAGTAGCTGTGCCCGATTGCGGGGCAATAGATACCGCTCTCGGTGGATAAGGCTCTTTCAGCTTATCAGGATTAGCTAACTTTAATTTGTAACCGCCTTCAATAGACTCGTCCGCAGCGTTGCGTTCTGCTTCGGTTAAAATCAAACCGTTAACAGCGCCGAATAATTCAATAGCACAGTCGCCGGTTTTGTAGTTGTTGATAGCAATGGCGCGTACGCGGCCGTAACCCATCGCCATTAATTGTTCTTTGATCTCGGTTGACAGGCCTGCAATGTTAAAGTCGATCTCTTCGGTATAACGCGGGCCAACCTGTGTTTTGGTTAGTTTTGATATGGCGTTAAAACTGTTGTTAGTACCCTCAAACTTGTAAACCTTGGCTGTGGATACCGCGGTTAACCCAGTTATGATCAAAGGGTTGGTGGTGCTGTAAGTTAAGGTGATATCGTCCTCGTTAAAGATGTAAATAACATCCTCAATACCCGATGTAATAGGGCTATCGGTACCCAGGCTAAAGCCGGCGTTTATTTTATTGTAAATAGACATGTGTGGAATTAATTAGTGAATGATGGAATGAGTGATTGAGTGAATTCAAAAGCAATGAGTGAATTAGTGAATGTGAGAATGAGTGAGTAAAATGGTTTAGGTTAAAATATTAGTCATTCAAGAAACATTCACTCATTCGCTCAATCACTAATTCACTCATTGAAAAACTATGCTGACAAGTAAAACAGCTCGTTAGCAAATTTGAAGTTTACAGCGGCTTTCATGCGCGCCTTCATGCGTACTACGTTGTCGTTGGTGTAGGGCTTCATGTAAACAGTTGATAGTTCTGAAGCATCGCCTAACAGATCGACACCTAAGAACAGGTTTGATGAGCGTGCACCCAGAATGGTGTTGGCCTGCCAGTGGTTCATCAGTTGTAACGGTACGCCTAAATAGTCCATCTTTTTGCTGTCGGTAAAGGCGTTTAATACGTTAACTGCTTTGTTTGCTTGTGCCTGTGCATAGGCATAGCCAACGTGGAAAGGGATCTGCAGGTTAAAATCTTCCTGGCTTCTGTCGGCCGGGTCAAGCTGGGCGTAAACGCCGGTTAACACATCAAGCACATTGCTGGCATTGATGTAGCTAACGGCTGCTGCGCTTGACGAACCGCTAAAGGTTGCCGGTTTACGGGTGTTTATCTCGTTGTAGTTGCGCACCAGTTTAAAGGTAGTAGCGCTTAACACTTGAATAAAGTAGGATTGCCCCTGAACGTCAATACCCGAGCCGCCATTGGTAGTGTCTTTGCTGCTGCCGGTTACCGCAGTAATGGTAACCACGTCACCGTCTGACAAGGTAGCAGTGCTAGATACCGTAACCACACCCGAGGCGTTAACAGCCGTTGCCGACATGGAAGTTGCCGGTTTACCCAAGCCTACTTTATAAACGCCTGATGCTGCCGAGATGGATGGCAACAAACCATTAAAATCAGCGGTAAAAGTTGCCTCTTTGGTGGCGCTTTTGCCCAGCCAGTACAAACGTTCGTTAGCTATTTGTATTTTGGTAAGGTAGCGCTGTACCATAAAGTCAGACAGGTCTACCGTGCCTTCATAGTCCATAAACGCGCCGGGTTTAAGGCTCTGGGCTTCCCAGCTTTGGGCAAGCTTGTCCCATTGTTCCTGTTTCATAAACTCGTAAACTACCGGGTCAAGGTAGCTTTCGGTTTGTTTGGCGGTAGTGCCCTGGTCGGCAAATATGCCCGATGGATTCTGAAAAACAACATCGTCATCAACATCAAGAATTACCTTGCGCGATTTTACGTCGTTAATTACCGTAAGCAAGCCACGCTTTACCGAGTCGGCCTCGAGCAGTGTACTGGCCATAAATCCTGCCAGCGCTTCGCCGGCATAAGTGTTGTTTGTGAATGTAAATTGAGCCATTTATTTGTTGGTGTATTAGTAATTTGTGATTAGAGAATAGGTGAATTTCTGATAGGGTAATGTGATAAGGTTTAGGTAACCTTTAATCTCCTTTTTGTGCGTCTGTGTAAATGCACCTTAACTAAACCCCAGCGGGGTTTAATGTCGGTGGCAAACAAGATTAAAGAGATGAATATGTGCCGTTAGGTACATTACTTAGGACACAAGCCTGTCAGTGTAAGTTTCGCTGACGGCGCGAAGAGAATCTTTTTTGTAGATTTTTTACCGACATTTTGCTCCTATGGAGCATCTGCATATGCGATTGAATTTTTTAAGATGTACCATCGGTAGCCATTTAAGACAGGTAAGGGCTTACTTAGCCACGGCGCGTTTAACCGCGTTTTGAGCCAGCGTAGTTTGCGGGGCGAAGAAGGGCAGGGTTTCTGTTTTAGCTTTGCTGCTGCGTTTTGAACCTTCGGGCGTAAAGTCTGATTTTATTTCGTTGCGTACTTCTTCGCGGGTTTTTTTCAAACGATCCTGTGCTTCCTGCAGGGCGGTGCGGGCTTCGGTTAATAATTGGTTTTGGGCATGTAGTTTAGCTTTAATGGCCAGCACCTTATTCTGTATTTCGGCAGCTTTACCTGTTTTGAATTTTTTTGCCGGTAGCTCGTCCTCAACTTCCAAGTCCTCTTCGCCGGCTACCAGTTCTACCGTTTCAATCAGGCCATCCTTCACACCAATTTTCTTCCCGGCAGATGTAATGTAGAGGTCGGTAGGCGCGGGGACGGTCAAGTCCTCATCCTGGTATACATCAGCACCTTCTTCCATTTCGCCGGCGTGGTGCAGGGTGCCTTTATCGGTAATGGTTTGTTGGTTAACTACGCGTTTAAAAAAGTTCATAATCTTATCAAGCACCGTAGTGGTTTTCTCCATAAGTTCTTTGTTTTCAATGTTCATGTTGCTGTTTTTATTTAAGATTTTGTTAATGCATCGCTGGTATACCGCAGGTGCGGCACTGGTGTAGTTTTTTATGATGGCGTGGTTAATGATCTTGGCATCGTATTCATCTACCTCGTCCACAAAGCCAAGGTCAAGCGCCTGGTCGGCAGATAGCCAGGTGACGGCGTTGATGAGGCTGTTAACGGTAACGCCATCCAGCCCGGTTTTATCCATGTAGATCTGCGCCAGGCGGGCCTGTACCACGTTTAACATCTGTACATCCTTTAGCAACTCATCGGCATTGCCGCCGCTGCCTACCATAGGTTTGTGTATCATCAGCAGCGCGTATTTGCTCATGACGATCTTTTTACCGCCCATAGCTACGATGGAGGCGGCCGAGGCGGCCAGCGCGTCGATATAGGTAGTTACATTGCCGGGGTACTTTTTTAACAGATCATAAATGGCTATGGCATCAAAGGCGCTGCCACCTACCGAGCTAATGTGAACGGCTACATCCTGGCCAGCCGCCGTTTCCAGCTGCGATTTCAGGTAAGAGGATGATAGCGTGCCCGAGCCTATGCAGTCGGTATCGGTATCGTATAAATAGATTTTGTAACTCATGGTTTTTGGTTGAGTGGTCTGGAAGTCGGAGAAGTCCGAACGACCGGAAGATGATTAAGAAAAGAGATTGAGTTTGCTGATGATCATCAGCGTTGACATTACAAATGTCGGTACTATTTTTTGGGTTGATGGTGACAGTAGTTTGTCAGTAGCCATCATTTTTGTCATTGCTTATTTAAGGCAAGTTAAAAAGAGCGCTGTCATGGTGAGCCCGTCGAACCATGCGTGCGAAGGCCTTTACCCACCATCCTTCGACGGGCTCAGGATGACACCCATCGTTGTTTTATGTAGTATTTAAACTATGCTGATTGGCATAATTCAAAGGTCGTAAAATTATTTTGTGCTGGTGGTGACACAACCGTGTCAGTACTTGTAAAAGAATTCATCGCGCGCCAAATAGTGCGTTCGTCCTTTTCAAACTTTACTTCGGCTTCCAACACCGCCTGGTTTTTGCTGATGCCGCGTGCTGTTACCTGGGCCTGCACCCACAGGTATATCTCGCGGTAAACAAATACTTTGGTGGTGATAAATCCGGCTTTGTACATGGCTGTAAATATACCCTGATCAAACAGGCTGTTAGCGGTTTTGATATTCATAACAAGAATTAGGAGTTTAATTAATTGATTTTAACGACGGCAAGAAAACCTTTTGCCTTTAGCCTTTCAGCTTTTACCTTACAGATTTACCCTGTTAACCGTTTGGGCCAAAATACCCTGTTGGCTGTTGATATCCTTCACATCTACATATAACGGTGGAAAGTTGTTGATCATTTGATAGGCTATTGTATTGGCTAGGTCCTTTTGATCATTCATCGGTTGATTGTAATAACGGTTTGAGTTGCCGCCATCTGTAAATATGCCACCTATTGCGTAACCACGGCTTGGATTAGCTATAGAAAAATCTCTTCCGCCATGGGCTACGTTTATCGCGCTAACCAAATTACGTGCCCAGGGGTTGCGCATAGCTTCAGATACTACTACTGCTTCGCCCGAGCGCAGGTAGGCATTGGTATCATCGGTACGGCTATAGCCTGATAGGAGGGCCCCTTTACCATCTGACTGGTAATGCAAACCGCCCTTGGCATATTGAGGCGTTTTTTGTGCAGCAATGGTAGCCACCTGTATGGCTGTGCTGGCAATTATCCCCGGAATAATAAAGGGCGATATTACACCTGTTTGGGCTGTCACTTTTGTTATTGCTAAAGCACCGTTAATTACCGCTTGCAAAATTGACATTTTTTGCTCGGCTTTAAATGCTTTGGTTTTTTCTTCGGCTTCCTTCTTTTTGTATTTGTCTTCGATGGCTTTTTTTTGCGATCCTGTTAAGCTGGTGTTGGCCAGCTCGGCTTGTTTTTGAGTATCTAACTGTTTGAGCTTGGCGTCGGTTTGAGCCTTGCTGTTGTTACGCAGGATGCTAAATGCAGCATCAGATACCTGCTGCGCGGTTTGCATTTGGAAATCTTTCCGTTCCTGCTCATGCTTTTTAGTGGTATCGGTCATTTCAACCTGGTAGCGCTCGCGGATCTCGGCGGTGTCTTTGCCGGCTTCGGCGGCTTTTTGTATCTCAAACCAATACTTGTCTTCAATCAGCTTTTTTTCGGCTGCCAGCTTTTGGGCCGGCCAAACGGCATCTTCAATCCCTTTCTTATCTGCCTTTAATTGTTCGGCCTCAACAAGGTCTCGTTGATGTTTTTGTGTGCGGGCCAGATCGCGCTCGTTGAAAAGCTTTAGACTTTCGCCAATGTCGGCATGATATTTTTCCTGTAGTTTTTCCCAGCTTTCAAAGTATTCTTCCTGGGATATAAGTTTTTGCTGCAATTCGTTATCTAACTCCTTTTTTTCAATATCATAGTTGCGTTGCCGTTGCAGTACCTCTTTTTCAAACTTATCAGTTATTTGTCTTATTCTTTGTTCATGAAATTCTGCGCTAGCTGCTAGGTGGGCCTTAAATGCTTCCTCGTCAAATGGTTTAGGTTTGTTTGACTTTTTTGAATTGTTATCGACGTTATAGTTAGCTAAAATTTTATTAATTACTAAAATATTGGTCTTGATAGCTTTTGCCTTTTCTGTAAAGTCTTTGGCACTGGCGTCCAATTTATTAAGCTGCTCTTGCTTGCTCATTAACTGAACTTCCCAATATTGCTTGTCGTGGATGGTATTTGTTGGGGTCTTTGGGGCGTTAGCTTTTAAATCGGCAAACAAGTCGGCATCTAATTTAGCTATTAGTCGTAAAATAGTTCGGTCTTCTTCGGCAGCTTTTGCAAATCGCTCTTGAGATGCGGCTTTATCGTCTCTTGGCGCTGTGTAAATACCGTTAACTTCATGACCACCGCGTTTTTCTCCCCTTTTCTTACCACTGTAATAATCATCTCTTAAGGATTTTGCCTCATCATATTCAGGCTTCAAATCTAAGCGTTGCTTGATATACTCAGCTTTTTTTGCCTGCACAGCTTCCATCATTGCCTTGCGGTTAAGCGATTTGATATACTCATCAAGCAACTCTTTACCCTCTTTGGTCTTTAAGTTTTCGAGTGTTAAATTATTCAAATGCTCGGGCGATAAGTTATTCAGTGTACGGATAGCTTCGATCTGTAATCCCCGCGACGCGCTTTTGTCTTTTGCAAGATTGATCAACGTCTGTGTAACCGCCAATTCTTTAGATATGTTTTGCGCGTAGTCTTCCATCACCTCTTTGTAAGCTTTTAACTCCCGGGCCGCTTCGCGTACTTTATCTGATTGAAAAATGTTATTTAAATATTCAAGTATTTGAGGCCCATAAGTAGTGATTAACGTAAAGCCAACGGCTAAAGCGTTAACCCAGTTGCCTACGCTTTCTTTACCAAGCGATAGTATATCTTTAAAAGATTTAAAAGTATCTACCAAGTCTTTGACGGTGTTTTTGATCTTAGCACCCCAGTTTGTACTTTCCTGGCTTTTTTTGTTGTAGGTATCTATTTCTTTGTTTAGTTCATTAACGCTTTTTCCCAACCCATTTATAGAATTGCGTAAGCTATCAAGCGCTGATGAATATTGTGGTAATTGACTTAAATTATCTGAACTGATGTAAAATGGTTTGTCTGACATGTTTATGGTGTTTAATATGCCAATTGGCATAGTTGATGGCTTTTATAACATGGTGGTATATGGTAAAGTAGTCGTGGTTTACTTAATCCGCTGCAAATCTTGTTCTGTATTAGCAGCGTCAAAAGGAAAAATATACAAAGTGCTGTCTACCCCAATATAATTAGGAGGTAACTCATATTTACTTAAATAACCTTCATTATCAAGAAAAATATTTTTATTGGGTTTGATTTTAAAAAAAATAGTTTTAAAATTAACTTTGTTACGGTTGGCGTCTTCTCCCTCCATACTCAAATAACTTGATCCTAAGTATGTACCAATGTATGTAGAGGGTTGTGCGTTCATTTTTTCGCGAGAAAAACCTTTATGGCAGTAAACAAGAATGGGCTCGGCATTTGGGTTGATTTTCTTTTCATCAAGATGAATTTTATCTGCTAAAAATGGATCAAGATGTGTTAATTCATCCAACGTTAACGGACGCATAAGTTTAAATATCCCAATTATAGTTATGCTCTTATCAGCCTTAATAAACTTTTTTGAGGCGTACATTTTATCCCCTTTATTAAAATGATCCCACTTAAAAAGCCAATAGTACCCGGTGTAAGCCAGATCTTTCACCGGGCGAATAAAATAAAAAGCTGCGTAGCCTAAAATCAATACGCCGACAATGATTGCAAGAATGGTATTTCTTTTCGATTTTTTAATTACCATGAGTTAAGGTTGGTTTGCTAATTGTTTTAGTAAAAATAAGTAATTGTTTATCAAATGTCAAATGCTGTTAAAATATTTTGTAGCTTTTTTTGTGTTTGTGAATACCAGGGGGTAGTTATACACCCATATTGGTTATTAAGTTTATTTATTGAGTCGCTAAATTTCAGCAAGTCTTTATCTAAAGATTTAACTGCAGCCGAAAAGTTATTAAAAGGTTTTGACAGGCCTGATATCGACCTGCTTAGATTGTCGAACGCCTCTGTATATTTGCTAACCTGTTGGTTACTGCCTATATCCAGACCTGTGTTAAATATTTTGTCATCGTTTTTCATTTTATTATCTTGGGGTTATAAATGCTACTTGACATGAAAATTTTGAAAGTTTACGCCGGCACCAGAAACGAAGTAGTAACCTTTGTTAATGAAAATGAGATAGCCCGGGCTGATATATTAATTATAACGGATATCCCGGCCGCAGTAACTATCTATTACTACGCAGAGGCTGATAAAGTGGAGAAGGAACCCGCCGGTTTTTGGGGTTGATTTACTGTTAGTTCGGGTACGTAACAGCCAGGCAATTAACAGCCATTAGCTATCAATGGCTGTTACAAACAAAATGCTTGTGGATGACGATACAAAAGAGTTTTACCTCTGACAACCAGGATTTAGTTTTTGGTGGTATCTTTTGTTATCGCTGATATGGTAAAATTGAATATCGGGCTGTCAAACGCCCTACGGTGATCTGTGTCTATATTATAAGGCGAACCATCTGCATTCATATCAAATGTACCTGATACCATAACTTTATCAGCACTTTGCAATGTTTTTAAAGCATCTTTTATTTTAAGATCTTCATCATTTACTATTGATATGAGCGTAATTGCCCTGGAGTTAGATAAAGCATTGTCATAATTCTTTTCCATATGGACTAACAGTTTTACAGAAATATACTTTGTCGGCCACTCCAAAACATCGATCCTGTCAACTATAGCCGGCCAATTATCAGCCTTTGATTGCAACGTGTTCATGATCAGGTTGGATATCTGTTTTTTACCCGTGTCAGCCGCGTCACTTTTACCAATGTCGTTAGCTTGAGCATCATATACAGAGTCTGCCTTAACTAAGGCATCTATCAGTATTAGTTCACCTTTGGGCCTCGGATCTGTCACTTCCTGGATATTATTAGAAGACGGGCCGCAACCCAATAAAAAAGCAGTTAAAATAAAGGCTAAAATTTTTTTCATAGGTTAGGTTTACTAATTATTTTAGTAAAAATATTATTTTTAATTCAAATAGCAAATAGTTTAGAAATATTTTTTTGCTCAGTTGTAATATTACCCCAATTTCACCAACTCTACCTTTATCGCTTGCCCTTTGCGCCAGGCATCAATTTTATTGATGTAATAGTAGGTGCTGTCTTGCTCCAAATAGACCGGCACCAGTAAGTTAAGCTCCAGAATATCCCTTGGGGTTAATAAAAAATAACGTATAACTTTTTTAGTTTGCTGTAATATTTTAATCAGCTCGGGGTAGTATTTTGTCATTATGCCGGGTATAGTTTCACCCGGCGTGGCGCTTGGCATATCACCAAAACAAAGGTTGTACTGGCCGTCTGGTTTATAAAAGTATGGGGTACTTATATAATCGTTAACAAGCATTTGGCTACTGCCGTCTTTAAAGGTAATAGCTTTACCGTTAAGCGGGCTTTTTTGATCAACCAAAATGCGGGGCGCTACACTTATGCTAAAATCGTTATCGCCGCTATCGGTATTAACCATTTTTATTTGGGCAATAGTGCCATTTACGTAGGGGCGGTTTAACGTGGGGGCAAACCGACTCTCAAAGAGATCGGCACTTGCGGGTAGGGTAGTGTCGTTTACTTTTATTACAGCATCTGCAAAACCTGTGGGTAATACGGCTTCGTCTTCTTTATGCTTGAGGTTGTTTACCTGAGCATAGCCACCCAGCCTGAAATTAATAGCCTTACCCTGATCAAGGCACTTACCCGTCCAGTTTTTAGCTATGGGTATGTTGGCCACAATATCTTTAAAACTATTAAACGATATGGTTTTGGTAGCGTTATCTGTTTGACAAATTATGCCGAAACGTTGCAGGGTGTCCTTCAACAGATCCTTTTGAGATATATCCGGAAAAATGCGCTCGCATTGCACCTGCTGGGTGTATTTAACGATGTTGTTTTGCGCCTTAACGTTAAATGTAGCCCCCGGCGAAACCGTAAAATAGGATGGATTGTCGCCCAGCCAGGTGTAACCAACCTCAATTTTATCGCCGGCGTTAAGCTCTTCTTCGCACGATAGTGTTTGCTTGTTAATAAATACATGGCCGGTTATGCTACCGCCGCTGGTGCCGGGGTCTCGTACCCAGGTGCCCAGGTCCCAATTAAAATCAATGGCTGTTAGCTCAATGGGGGCCGAGCTGCCGCTATATAAAATTATAGCAACCTTTAAATGCGTGGGATGGTTGCCGGTTATTCTGCCCTGCAAGCGCACCTTAGGGAAGTTAACCGATATGGTATAATTACCACGCTTAGCCGCTGTAAAATAGCCATTGCTTAATTGGCGCGATGGATCAGAAATGGTATTAAAAATAAACCGTCCGCCTGGGTTACTGTTGTTTGGATGGTTAAGCTGTATGTTAGCCCCGTTGGTTGCACTACAGCTTAAAACATCGGGCTGGTTTTGATAATCGGTACCATGCTCCCAATTACTATTGCTAAACTGCGCTATCAGTTTCGGGTACAATGGGTCATTAAGTAATGAGCCGGTGGCTTTATAGCCAACATTTTTCACCATCAGGTCAATAGCTGTCTTAATAAAAAAGCCGGGGCGCAACAGGGTAACATCAATCTGCTGATTAAGATCTTCAGAAAAGTTGCCGTAATCAACAACCGGATAAATCCAGCCGGTGGTGTTTAATTGCGAGCGTACTACATTATTCAGGTTCCAATCATGATCATACGCTTTCCACAGTTTACTGTACCAAATGCTTTTGGTATCGCCCATTTCATACAGTTTACCGTCTACAGCGTCAAAAAAATCAACATTGCCCGATAGTATTGTGATGCTGGCTGTATCGTTATCTACGCTATTCAATTCGCCAATACCGTAGGGGATAATCTCCAGTCCGTCCTGAACCAGTTTGGTATCATATTTTTGATAGGGCGCATCGGTACATAGGGCCACATCATCCGGGAAACCCAAAATGCGACGGTTGTTTTGCGTAAGCGGCAGTTTAAACTGGTTTGATGTGTTGCCTTGCTGGTTACGCACCTCGGCCAGGTTATTGATCTGAAAAGTTAGCGCTATGGGCGCATCATCGCTCAAATCAACCAATTGGTCATTTATATATAGTTCTATATTAGTCATTGGTCATTGTGTCATTGGTCATTGGTGAAAATGAGGTAGTGAGATAAGGGAATAATCACTCCTCATTCACCACTCACCGCTCGCCAAACTACTGCGTTTGTATATTGATAGACGGCAAATTAAATGTCACACTAAATGGAGCCTGCCCGTTTAGGGTTTCGTACTCGCTGAAGGTGGCGGTGTTTATAACCACGGTTTGCCATTTTGCAGGGGCATTGCCGGTTAGCATTTGCACTTTGGGCGAATACTTGATAGACTGCAGGCCTTTAATGTCGGCCACAGACAGATCTTGCGCCATTACCTTTATTTTTTGGCCGGCTGTTTTGCTTATCACTTCCTCAATCCCATCCTGCTTTTCCCAATCGCCTACATGGTTTTTAATAATTACAGCGTTTTGCACATCTAACGATACCTCCTGGTTGTAAACAAAGCGATAGTAGTTCCATGAGCCCGTTAAACCTATCCAGCGCAGGTAAACAGACCTGTCATCGGCCTCCTTATCAATTCTTACGGTTTGGGTTTGGGTAATCTGTTTAGGTGTGCTGCCCTGGTTATATTTTAGTGCAATGGTAAAGTAATAAGCTTCGGCCGGGAAGTCGTTATCAACCAATAGCCTGTTTAAGCCCAATTGTTTTAACAAGGGTTCGGCCGTTGTGGTGGGCCTGCTTATTACCAGTTTACCGGCGTCCTGGTTAACCAACCATGAGCTATCCTCGTTAAGTAATGCGCTGGTTTGCGCTCCGCCGGCCAACGGGTTTCGGTTTATGTCTAACAGGGTAAGCTCCAGGTAAATGTCAAGCCCTAAAATATCATCGCTGTAAATAAAGCCAATATCAAAGGGATAATTGTTTGAGTATACAGGTTCGGCAAAATCAGTTAGCCATTTGGCTTGTGGCTGCGCGTTGGTAAATGGTACATATTCTGCAAGGTTACCACCGTGGCGCTGGCCCAACTGCTTTGCCGCATAAACAATATAATAGGGGTTGGTAATGCTTATCCAGTTGGTAGTTATAGTACTGGCTCCATCCGGGCTATCCCATTGCTGGGCATATTTAATGCGGTAACAGGCGCTAAGGTTATTGTCTCTGAAATTTGCAGCCGTAAAATCGCTATCGTCCTTAACCAGTACCAGGCTTTGTAAAAAGTTCGAAATATCGGCCTTTACCATCCCGGTTCTATCAGGCCGGTTGCTTGATTGTATGGTTTTATCTTGCCCGTAAACATCTGTATAGCTAATTTCTGTTATTACCCGGTAATAGGGGCGTAGCTTGTTTATGTTGATAAAGCCTACAGCTGTTGATGTATATTGGGTGTCAATAATAAGGTAGTTTGGCCCGCTTGCAAATACCTTATAGGTGTTTTTGTATGGCCCGGCATTTAGGTAAACCAAGTCGCCTTTTTCAACCTTTCCGGTATCGGTATTTACAAATATTTTGAGCTTGCCGTCAACGCTGTTCATGTTAGCGTTTAGTACATTAAAATCCTCGCGCTTGTAGGTAAAAACTACCGGGTTAAAGGCCGCGTTCCAGCGGCTTACATTGCTGCCTATAGGTACCGATGGTTCATCAATCAATAAATTGGTTAATGTTGATATTTCTACCTGGCCGGTATCAACACAACCTAATGGATTTGCGTCATATACGTAAACAGTTTTTAAGCCGCCCGTTAGCCCGGTAAATATGTTTGATGTTTGAAAGTTAACATTGTCTAAACTATACTGCAGCGGCAGGTAGCTTGAAAAAGCGCTGACGCTGATCTGAGCGTCCGCGGCGCCGGGCGATGACTCTGCACGATCAACCTTAATGACATTAATGGCCACATCGCAGTTATTAACAGGCGGGGCGGGGGCAGGTGGTTGGCCTACTGCTGTGGTAACGTATGTTTTTAAATTGATAAGGTTGCCATCAACATCCCACTCTTTAAGCAGCGCGTTCTGTTCAAGCAAAAGCTTTTGCCCCGATACTATTGCCTGGTGCGATGTTGTTATGCCATTATAAATAATAATATAATCAACCACCACATTGTTGCCGTTTACCAGCTGGTTGGTGGCTTGGTCTCTTAACTCAATGTACACATTGGCGTAGTATTGGGTAGGGCTGCCGGGCGCTTTACCTTCTATAATATTGGCTATAATTCCCATAGTTAGTTTGGTTTTTAAAAGGTTATTGGTAATTGTCAAAATACATGGCAGCCAGGGTTATGGTTAGGCTTACCCCCGTGGTATTTACATCAAACTTGTTGTAAACCGGGGCACATTTGGCTTTGTCGCCTGCTTTTATCTTGAAATACCTGCCATCGCCTTCGCGGTATTTTGAAGCTTTGGCTATAAACTGGTTGGCTAAATGCAGCGCCTGGCTTACGTAAGTTTCATTATCGGCAGTGTATTGGTCAAACTCGGTTTTGTATAAAAAATCCAATGTTATGGCAAAGGTGTTGTCTACAGACCCGTTTATCTGCGGCGACAGGTTTATAGCCTGCGGCGGATATAAAAACACGCATGGAAAAACAGCGTCGTCTGCCAATGTATTTAATTCGTTAACGGTACCATAGGCAAAGCCTGGGCTGCCGGTAAGGGTTTGCACAATGGCTTCTATTTGATTGCGGATGGGCATAAGGTGATAAAGATTAGTGGTTGAAGATTAAAGATTGGTGCCTGGCACAGGTTGTCGCATAGCGATAGGTTTTATACCCATCGCTAATGGTGTTGATTTGACTTCTTGTTTTGCCGGTACGGTTTCCGCATAGCAATGGGTTTCAAACCCATCGCTATGGTGTTGATTTTCCTACTGCGCCTTCAATAGGTCCGAATATCGCTTCTGGTAGTCCGCCTCTGTTTTATTGAGCAATAGCTTGGTAAGCACGCGGTCATACGGCATGTTCAGTATCTCGTTCCATTTGGTGATGTCGCCGCCTGCAAGGGCGTTTACCGTGTTGATGTATTTAAACTTTTGGAACGATTGTATACCTGCCTTTTGCTCCAAAGTTGTCGTAGCCGATGCCAGAAGCCTGTTTTCGGTTTCGATAAGTTTGGATAGCTCATAAAAAAATGCCGGGCCAGGGGCAGCGCCTCCGTTACCCTCATTTGTTTTATGGTTTCGGCAAATTGTTCGGCTTTGTGATCGTTATACTTGCTGCCGGTGGCCCTGCAATAAAAGTATTGCGCCAATAGCTGGCAGCAGGCTTTTAACGATGGATTAAAACTTTCCTGCCAACCTTCTTCGCCGTGTTTAGCTATATGTTGTTGTATCTCGTCGGCAATAATTTCGCGGGCAGCCATAAAGGCCCCGGCAGGCTCAACAGACAGATGGCTTATAACATCAACCTTAACCTCTTTGTCGTTTATTTTTAAGCCAATTTTTTTTGGTATAACATCAGCATTATACAGGTAGCTTATTTGGTTTGATAAGGATAGCACTGTCTCTGCAAATACATCAAAATCGTTAAAATCGTTAACGTTTTTAAGATCATCTACGCTTACGCCCGATAGTATACTGATAGCATCCAGATCTGTTAATGAATCAACTTCCTGCATCCTTATCAGCTGTCCCAGGGTAAGTTCATGTAATTGCGATGGTATGCTTATTAAAAGCTTACCATCAATGGTTTTTAGTTTTTGTGCTATCATCAGGTCATCAAATCGGTTAAAAAGGTTTGTGGGCTATTGTTCCCTGTCTCGGGCAGCCATGATTTAGGCCTACCGGTGGTTTTTACCATTAGCTTATTTAGGGCCACATAGCGCAACGGGTCTATCAGGTGGTTAAAGGTGTCAACCGGTTGGTTTAAGCTGCGGCCGCCGCGGTCAACCTTCCATTTATATCTGCCCAGCTCGTTGCGCAAATTGGCGCTGCGCCGGGTAATATTCAACGTGTAGCGTTTTAGTATGTCTATAGAGTTGTTTACGCTATCGGCGCCTTTTTTTGCAGCGGTAATATGCCAGCCTAGGCGCCACAGCTCTTCAATAGATTTTGGCTCGGCGCTATCGGCAACTATCTCTGTTTTTTTGCTTACGCCGGCCAGCGCCAAGCGTTTTGATACATCGGTGTTGGTTAAGCCGGTTTCGTAAAAAAGCTCATCAATCCATAGCTCGCCGTTTTGGGTATAAACTTCAATGCAGCCAGTTTGATCATTAGTAAAGCCAAAGTCAAGACCAACAGAAATTAGTCGGGCATTTTTAGGTATATCATCGCATATGTGCCAGTTGTTAAATACCAGTCCTTCAACTTTTCCGGTTAATCCGCGGGCGTAAACTTTCCATTTCTCAGGGTCGTCAATGCCTTCAATCCTGGCGGCCATTTGCTTGTCCAGAAAAGGGTTGTGCCTGTGGTCTGATATAATTAGCTCCACATCGGGTTTGCCTATTAAATAGTCATGTACCCAAAACTCCGCATTGGGGTTATAATCAATAAATATCCGGGTTTTTGTACGCAGTGCCAGTTCCTGATATGTATCCCATTTAATACCATTAGCCTCGTTAATAAAAAGATAATCGCGCTTGCCAGACTTAGCGTCCTGCGCGTTAGCGTAGCTTTTAAATTCGATGATAGATCCATTGTGAAACTCAAAAATTCGGTCGGTTTTGTTGTAGTTTTTTATCAGTTGTTTAAGGGCGGGCATTTGCTCGCAAATATGTTGAGCATCGCGCAGGGCGCCTGCTTTTAGGTTGGGTATATCTTGCCCAACAACAGTTATTACCTGTTTTTCTTTTTCGGCAGCCAGGCAAAACAAGGCCTGCTCAATAGCATATGTTTTGCCCGAGCTGGTGCCGCCCTGGTTAATTACTATGTGCGACCGTGCCGTATAGTTAAGTTTAAACACAACCGATGCTTTGTTATCATTCATCTGTTTTAAGGTTTGGGTTTTCTATCCGTATTTGTTTTTCTGACGATGCCGGTTTGGGGCCGGTTTCTATCAGGTTGATTTTAATGGAAGTAACATTTTCAATCTTGTCGGCTTTGCCGTCCCAGCCCATGCTTTTAAGTGCAAACATTGCCCCGGTAGGCGATGGTAGTAATAGCCTGCTTTCATAGTAGGCTATTATTTTTAACCGTGCCATTTTTAGATAGTTTTTGAGGTACCCTTTACTTTCGTATAAGTCAAACTCATCCATACTTCTAAAGCCCAGGTGAGTAGCAAGCCCGCTTAACGTGGGGTGGGTTGATGGATTTGAGGTTGAGGTATCTATTGTTTTACTGAAGTAATCCTCAATTAGAGGAATCAGCTCTGCTTTGTTATGGAAGTATTTCATGTTTAGGTTGGTGATTGATATAGCCAGACTTTTGATGACTGGCTCTTGATTCTTGTATCTTGGTTCTTGACTCTAAAAAAACTGGCATGTTTTTTAAGTTAAATTTTGTTAAATGCGACATACGGCAACTGTTAATGCCTTATCTTCGTATCTATTAGTACCTTAGTAGCGGGCGTATGAAATTTTTTCAGTTTGTTTTTATAGCGATGATATGTGTTACAGCCGTTTGGTCTTGTAAAAAAGATGCTGCTGTAAATTATACTGTCGAAAAAACTACACGTACGGATACCAGCAATAATTCGGGCAATTTTTTGGCTACAAAGGGTTCACTGGATATTACTATTGGCGATACCACTTATTCATTCAACGCTGCTAAAGATTCTATAGCTTTCATCAATGTTAATATCGACAGTAATAAATACTTTGGTATTACAGCCATTAATCAGCAACATACCATGAGCTTTGGTATTAGTTCGCCGGGTTTTGCAGCCCCACAAGTGGTAAATACCATAGCGGGCGGGCAGCTGCTTTTCAGTAAAAGCAGTAGCGGACAATTCACCTTATCGCAAAGCAAGGGGCGCGGACTGTTTAACCAGATAAGCCTTGATCAATACATGCAGGACAGCCTGATAACAAGCGGGACTTTTAACGCGGTAATGATTAATAAAACAGGTGGCGATTCTACCATCGTTACAGCCAAAGGCTCTTTCAATCTGCAGAAATAATCGATTGTTTTTTTTGAGTGATTACCCAACACTACAAAGATACGAATAAATTATGAATTATATGCTATTTGGCATATAATATTTTATAAAATATTCATGGCGGCGGTTTCTGTTTCAACCAGTTGGGTTAAAACGGTGCGCACCACAGCATCGCGCGCCCACTGCTGCTCTGTAAGTGATGCATCTTGCTGGTACCAGCGTATAGGCTCATTGATTTCTACGCGGGCTTTATACGTAAAATTCTTTTCAGGGTGCATTTTGCTACCCTCATAACTGTTCAGGTTTTCGGCGCGGATGATCTTTGCAAACTGTTTTGCGGTAAGGTCAAGCTGCAGGCATTCTTCTAAAGAGTTTTTAAAATCGTGCTTGTCTTCAAGCCATAGGGTTAGGGTGTCGCCGTTTAGTTCGTGGTCGGCTACGCTTATGCGGCTGTATTCATAGTCAACAGAAATAATCATCCACCACAGTTTGTCTTTTAGTTTTTGCGTTAACTTTATCATTTTAATAGGATTTAAGGGCCACCGCCGGAGAGGCGATGGCCGGTTATTGTTTAGGTTTAATTTAAAGAGCGGGGCAGGCAGGCGCCCATCCCGGCAGATACTTTTGTATGGCTGCAATCTCTTTGTCGAATTTTTGGCAGGTAACCTGGTAAGCTTGTAAACGCAGGGCATGCTGCGGGTTTGCAGCCGCCGGCGTTTGGTTTATTATCTGTAGGTTAGTCGCCTCTCTGATGGCTGAGTAAGCTATATGCATCGGTTAGGAATTTAGGTTCTTCATATAATATGTGTATCGGCAAACAGGCAATATGCGGGTTTAACTAAATACCCATAATTGCCGCTTAAGTGTATTTTCCTGTATTTCTTTATATATCATACTGATTTTCTGTATTTTTAGTTTGCTTATTTAAAATTTAGGTTTAACTTTGGTGTCTATTGATAATACAAATATAAAGAAAAATCTTTAATTGCTAAAGAAATTAGTAAAAATAGTTTTTAACATTTATGGAAAATCCTGAGAAAGCCAATAAGATCAAAAACATCCGTCCGGAGACACTTGAGTTTATTATATTATATAATCAGCTAAGGGGTAGAGCTTTCAGTGGCAACGCCCAGCTGGCAGAAGCCTTGGGTTTTAACTCGGTAAGCTCCATCACCGAGATCATAAAAAGCCGCCAAAACATCGACCCCGAAAAATTCAGGATTTTTAAAGAAATATATAAAGATCATATAGATGGCATAGCACCTGCGCAAATACCGGTGCGTACCAAAGCTACCGATGGTATCCCGATGTACGAAATCTCTGCAACCGCATCAGGCCTGGAGGTTTATAACGATATTAACGATGCCCAGGCCGTAGGCCGCATGAATTTCCCTGGTATTGAAGATTGCGATTTCGCGCTGCCGGTTTGGGGGCATTCTATGTACCCCTATTTAGAAAATGGCTGCTGGGTTGCTTTAAAGATAATACACGATAAAAAGATACTACCCGGCGAGGTTTACTATATAGAATGGGGCGATTACCGTATGTATAAACGCCTGCTTTTAAGTTCAAACCCCGACGAGGTGGTGGCCCACTCTGACAATACTACCGAAATGGTTGGTAACCAGCTTAAATACGCCCCATTTACAATCAAGATAGCCGATATTAAAAAACTGTGTTTGGTTAAGGATATCCATAAAAAGCATAATCATTAACCGGTTATTCCTGCAAGTGATAGAATAAATGGCAACTTGTTTATACAACTGAGCAAATTGTTTTTTAATGTTGAGTTTATTTTATAGTTTTATTCATAATTAAATTTAAACTATTGCTTTATGGACCTGAACGTTTACTTAATAGGTGGCGCTATCCTAATTGTTGCCATTATTGTTCTAAATCATCAAAAACAAAAAAACAAAATGCAGAATATGCTGCAAGAGTCGGGTGGTACACAATCACTGTTTTTGATGAAATCTGTCGAAAAGAAAAATAAAGCTCTTGCCGATATTTTGTACGATGGTGGTATTAAACCAGCCGCAAGTGCCATTACTGCAACCGGCCCCAAAGCCGCGCTGATAAAAGAATTAGAAAATCTTGAACGCCAATACACCGCTAAAAAAATCCCCCTCAGAACTTACGACGAGCAGTTGTTTGACTTGTTAGAGAAAGCAAAAAAACTACAGCTTACTGCATAAGCTTTTTATTACCTTTTTGTTTATTATTGCAGCCACATACTTATGGCAGACGAGGGTATTTTAAAACGCATAAAGGTTATTGTTAAAGATCATGGCGGCCAGCTGGCCCTTGCCGGCGCTATTGGCGTTGACCAAGGTTTTATTAGCAAGGTTATCAATAAAAAGCAGGAGGTAAGTTATTACCTTATCAGTAAACTATGTTTCCAGCTTAAATATTCGCCCGAGTGGTTGATACTGGGTACCGGCGATAAGAAGATCAACAAGGCCGAGTCGCCAAAACTGATCACCGAGATACAGATGATGCGCACTGAGCTTGATATTTTACACGCCCGCATGCGCGCTTTTGAAATGGAGATAAAAGAATTGAAAGAACAGCGCGATATACCGCGGGCTGGTTAATAAAACATATATTTTACCTATACCAAGCCACTTCACCAGGTGGCTTTTTGCGTTCGACAATTTTTTTTCAATAAAAATACTTTTGGTTTTTCCTGCTGACATAGGGCTGTCATTAGCCTGTAGTTTCTTTGTATCAACAAACAGAAACAACAACAATTAAAACCACAAAGCTATGTCAACTATCATTAAATTTTTATTGAAAGAAATTGAAGGTGAAGCTCAAGCCACCCGCAACATGTTAAAAATTGTACCTGCCGACAAGTACGATTGGAGACCGCATGCCAAAAGCATGACCCTGATGCAGCTAACCAACCATATAGCCGAGCTGCCTGCCTGGATTAGCATGGCCTTTACTACAGATGGACTGGACTTTGCAGCCAATCCTTATGAGTCGACCACATTAACCAACACCGCCGACATTTTAGAGATGTTTGACAATAATTACGCAGATGGCCGCGCCCACCTGGAAAACGCAGACGAAGCCGATCTGGAAAAACCATGGGTGTTACGCAGCGGCGAACATATTTTGGCTGATATGAATAAGTACGAAACCGTGCGTGTGGCAATTGCTCAGGGTATTCATCATCGTGCACAGTTGGGGGTGTTTTTACGCCTGCTGGATGTGGCTATCCCGGGTACTTATGGCCCAAGTGCCGATGAGCTGGAGAAAATGCAAGAGTATGCATAAAAAAAATTAACATAACAAAAAGGGGAAGTATAAAATACTTCCCCTTTTTGTTATGTATGATGCTTGTTGCTAATTATTTAGCATTAGAATAATTTTTAGCATCCTTATCGCTTAATAAAATATAACGCGATGTAGCGCAACGTGCACAGAAATATACTTTAATGGGTAAAAAAAACAATAACGTTTTTACTAGTCCGGGTGTAGGTAGCTTGTAATGAAAATGATGATTGCACTTGCTGCAGGTTAAATATTTTTTGTCCATCTAAATAAATAAAGTGATAGCAAAAATACGGGGCGATATTTCTACGGGTTATTTGTATAAAGCCTAAATTTAATTAGGAGGGTTGGCAAAAATAAGCTTAAAAAATACAGCTTGCAAGCCGTACGTCTATTTTTTGTGTTAATTCGTCGTTCATTTGTTCAATACTGTTTTAATTCAACACCGCCGGCGTATTGGTAACAGCTAAAATATCGGCCATCAAGTCATCGCTAGGGTTTACCTTAAAGCTTTTTGAGTGCATTTCAACCAACAGAGCTTCATCGCGTAGCTTAAATTTAAGCGTGCAATTCTTCATCGGGTATTTTTCATTGTTGTTTTCAATGATACCCTGTATGTTGGTAAGCATCTGATCATTAATGGTATGAACATCCAGGAATACCGTGATTGATTTGGTCAGCTTGTCGCGCATTTCTGATAGTAAGCTGATGCTGGCTATCCGAAGGTCCCAGTTATCTTTCTGGCGAAACTTTTCTTCAATGGTGCCTTTTATGTGAAGAAAGTAGCCGTTCACCATCAACGCCTTAAACTTAATGTAGTCATCGCCAAACATGGCAAACTCATACGACTCGTTATAATCCTCGAGCACAAAAGTACCAAATGGCTTACCAGTTTTGGTCATCTTGTGCTGGGCATTGCCTACCAGGCCACCTATACAGATCTCGCCACGTTTACGTAAGGCGGCAAAGGCTGCCATTACTTCTTCGCCACCCTCGCCCGAGCGGGCTTTTTGCATGTTTTTTAGATCGGCGAGCGTTGAGTTGCAATATTTGTCAATCTCAAATTTGTAATTATCTAAGGGGTGACCGGTTAAATAAATACCGATAACCTCTTTCTCGTATTTCAATCGCTCAATCAAAGCCCATTCCTCGCACTCTGGCATAGCAGGCTCCGGGATATACGACGCTACCGAACCACCAAACAATGAAGATTGCGAGCTGTTTTGCGTGTTTTGATAGTCGTTAGAATATTTGATCAACCGCTCAACGCCGGTTAGCTGTACGGTCTCGCTTTTGGCAAAGTATTGCGCACGACTAAACGGGAAACTGTCAAAGGCGCCGCCATAAACCAAATTCTCATAAGCCTTACGGTTTACGTTGCGGGTGTTTGATCGCTGTGCAAACTCATAAACAGATTTATATGGTCCGCGCTCAATGCGCTCGTCAATAATGCTTTCAACAGCCTTTTCGCCTACACCTTTAACCCCGGTTAAACCAAAGCGGATAACCCCGGCTTTATTAGCCGTAAAGGCCATATAACTCTCGTTAATATCCGGACCCAATACCTCAATACCCATACGGCGACACTCCTCCATAAAGAAAGTAATCTTCTCCATGCTGTTCTGATTGTTCAATACCGCCGCCATGTATTCAGACGGATAATGTGCTTTCAGATAGGCTGTTTGATAAGCCACAAAAGCGTAACATGTAGAATGCGATTTGTTGAAGGCGTACTGGGCAAAAGCCTTCCAGTCATTCCAAACCTTGGTCAGTTTATCTTTGGCATGGCCTTTAGCTATGGCGCCGTCCATAAACTGCGACTCCATTTTGTTCAATACCTCTATCTGCTTCTTACCCATGGCCTTACGCAAAACGTCGGCATCGCCTTTACTAAAGCCGGCCAGTTTCTGCGACAAAAGCATCACCTGCTCCTGGTACACGGTAATACCATAGGTTTCGCCCAGGTATTCTTCCATGTCGGCAAGGTCAAAGGTAATATCCTCGCGTCCGTGCTTACGGTTAATAAAGTTGGGGATGTACTCAATTGGTCCCGGGCGGTAAAGCGCGTTCATGGCAATCAAATCCTCAAACTTATCGGGCTTTAACTCGCGCAGGTACATCTGCCTGCCATCACTCTCAAACTGGAAAGTGCCGTTGGTATCGCCACGCTGATAAAGCTCAAAAGTTAGCTGGTCATCCAGCGGTATGTAGTCAATGGAAATATCAACATCGTGGTTTTGCTTGATCAGGCGCAGGGCATCCTTCAAAATGGTTAAGGTTTTTAAACCCAAAAAGTCCATCTTGATAACCCCCGCATCTTCAATAACACGGCCGTCATATTGGGTAACCAACAGGTCAGAGTCCTTAGCAGTAGCTACCGGCACAATATCAGTTAAATCATAAGGGGCAATGATAATACCCGCCGCGTGCACACCGGTGTTACGTACAGAGCCTTCCAGCTTTTCAGCTTCGCGAAGCACAATGCCTTTTAAATCTGCTGATTTATAAATTTCCTGTAATTCAGGTACCTGCTCAATTGCTTGTTTCAGGTTGATGCCAAGCGTATCGGGCACCAGTTTTTTAATGGCCGTAACGTCAGATAGGGGCATATCCAGCACCCGGCCAACGTCCTGTATACTGGTACGGGCGGCCATTGATCCGTAGGTGATGATCTGGGCTACCTGGTTTTTACCATATTTTTCAACCACATAATCAATAACCTTTTGGCGGCCGGAGTCGTCAAAATCTGTATCAATATCGGGCATTGATTTCCTGTCGGGATTCAAGAATCTCTCGAACAGGAGGTTGTATTTCATTGGGTCGATATTGGTAATGCCCGTACAATAAGCCACCACCGATCCCGCTGCCGAACCACGGCCCGGGCCTATAAATACGCCAATATCACGTCCATGCTTAATAAAGTCGGCCACAATTAAAAAGTAGCCCGCAAAACCCATGGTGCGTATGGTAAACAGCTCAAAATTTATACGCTCTTCTGTTTCGGCGTTTAGCTCGCCATACCGCTCATGCGCGCCCTTTAAAGTTAAGTGTTTTAAATACTCCCATTGGTTTAACGTATCAGCGTCAGGCGTGCTGTCACTGTGGATCTTAAACTCGTTAGGGATAACGAAATTAGGAAGTAAAATGTCGCGCTTAAGCTTTAATACCTCAACCTTATCAACAATCTCGTTAGTGTTATCTAAAGATTCAGGCAGGTCATGAAACAGCTTGCCCATTTCGGCCTGCGTTTTAAAATAAAATTGGTCGTTAGGAAAACCAAATCTATAGCCTTTACCACCTTCTTCGTCAGTAGCAATAGGCGTGCTTTGCATATCGCCGGTGTTTACGCACAGTAAAATATCGTGCGCGTTGCTATCTTGCTGATCCACGTAGTGCGAATCGTTTGAACAGATAACTTTTACGTTATATTTTTTGGCATATTTAAGCAGCACGTTGTTGATGATCTCCTGTTCGGGGATCTCATGGCGTTGCAGCTCTATGTAATAATCCTCACCAAACAGGTCAAGCCACCATTTAAACTCGGCTTCGGCCTCATCTGGTGTGCCTTTTAATATGGTTTGCGGTACCGACGCACCTATACAACAGGTGGTGGCAATAAGGCCTTTGTGATATTTTAGTATTAGCTCCTTATCAATACGCGGCCATTTACTGTAAAGGCCTTCCATGTAGCCATAGCTGCAAAGCTTAACCAGGTTTTTGTAACCTTCAGGGTTCTTAGCAAGGAATAATTGGTGGCGGCGTACGTCTTTCTTCTCTTTGGTAAATTGCTTTTTGTGACGGTCTTCAACCACATAAAACTCGCAGCCTACAATAGGTTTTACGTTATGTTTACCCGCTTCCGCCACAAACTTAAACACGCCGAACATATTACCGTGGTCGGTAATAGCCAAAGCTTTCATGCCATCGGCAGCAGCCTTCTTATATAGTTTACCTATATCGGCAGCCCCGTCAAGTAACGAAAACTGGGTATGTACGTGTAAGTGCGAAAAATCGGGCATTGTAAATTCTAATATTTGAACAACTACAAATCTACCAAAAAACAAGCGGTCGTTTAACGATGTTGAAAACTCTGATAGGGCCTTAAAAATACGCCAAATAAGAATATTTAAGTATAAATCCTAAACATTTTGCACACTTATTGTTTAATATAAAATAATAGCATCTTAACCTTTGAAATTTAGAATAAATTGGGACGATTTGGACGTATAGCTTTAAAAACTATTCTTTGGATAATTGCAAGTGTCATCTTTCTGGTGCTACTTGTAGTCATTTTAATACAGGTACCTTCTGTACAAAACTTTGTTAAAGACAAGGCGGTAACTTTTTTACAAAATAAAATAAAGACCAAAGTGGAAATAGGCCACATTAGCCTGGGCTTGCCTAAAATGCTGGTTTTAGAAGACGTTTATTTTGAAGATCAGAAAAAAGACACCTTGATTGCCGGTGACAAGTTGAAGGTTGATATCAGTATGTTGCAGTTGCTGCATAATAAGGTTGAGATCAATGAGATCAACTTACAAGGCATCACCGCTAAAATAAGTCGCGGACCGGACAGCCTGTTTAACTTCGATTATATTTTGAAGGCTTTTGCCGGCGAGCAAAAGAAAGAGGTGAAGCCTGAGGATACTACCTCAACCATGAAGTTCTCTATTGATAAGATCATTCTTGATCGTATCAATATCACTTATAAAGATGTCATTAGCGGTAACGATGTGAAATTTAACCTGGGCCACTTTGATACGCGTATTAAAGATTTTGATCTGGATAAGATGAAATTTTCTATCCCTAAGATCAATTTGTCAGGCGTAAACGCTACCGTTATACAAACCGCCGTTACCCCGCCACCACCGGACACCGCAACAGCGCCGTTGAATCTTGATCTTACTTTGGGCACTATCGATCTGTCAAAAATTAAAGTGGTTTACCGCACGGTGGAGATGGATGCCAATGTTGACCTGAGCCAGTTTTTGGTAGAGATGGATAAGATCGACTTGAAAAATCAAAATGTGGCTATCAAGTCAATCTCTTTAAATGACACCAAAGCTTTCCTCACCTTTGCTAAGCCAAAAACAGTTGTAAAACAGGTGGAAAAAGCGATTAAAAAGCTCGATACACTCGCATCTAACCCCGGCAAAAATGCCTGGCGTGCTACTTTAGGCAAGGTTA
The DNA here is from genome assembly GCA_040386815.1 of Bacteroidota bacterium. Classification (GTDB taxonomy): domain Bacteria; phylum Bacteroidota; class Bacteroidia; order Sphingobacteriales; family Sphingobacteriaceae; genus Mucilaginibacter. The sequence continues at coordinate 53,312 of JAZKET010000003.1, forward strand.
GCTTTGTTAATGATGAGATTAAATTTGATAACGAAGCACAAAAAGCTATACCCAAAGGTTTGGATTTTGCGCACATGCATATCCAAAAACTAAATGCAGATATTACGGACTTGTCATACAGTCCGGACACGATAAAGGGTAAAGTGAACTCCTTTACTTTTAATGAAAAAAGCGGGCTGGCGGTACAGAAGTTTCATACAACATTCCTATACGGTCCGACGAGTGCTTATTTAAATGACCTATTGTTGGAGACACCGCAAACGGTGATACAAAAACAAGTTCAGGTAAGCTATCCATCTATTGATGCGATCACCTAAAATATCGGCGCACTAAAAGTTAATGCTAATGTAGATGGTACCAAGATCAGTCTGAAAGATGTTTTGTTGCTGATGCCTACTATGGCCAGCATGGAGCCGTTTAAAAGTTCGCCAAACTCGGTGTTCAGGATTGACGGCAGGGTAGAGGGTGCGGTTAATAACCTGAACATTCCAAACTTTGAAGTGCGTGGTTTAAGAAACACACATATTAAAGCGTCTGCAAAACTGAGAGGCTTGCCTGATATGAACAAGGCTTACTTCGATGTAAACCTGGCCGACTTTACTACCAGCGCTGCCGATGTGGCCAAACTGGCGCCTAAAGGTAGTATCCCGCCAAACGTGAGTATTCCAGCTAACATGAAGCTTAACGGTAACTTTAAGGGCGGCATGTATAACTTTAATACCAAACTTAGCCTGCGTACCAGTCTAGGCGCTGCCGATGTGGTTGCCGCCATGAAGAACGGAAATAGTAAAACTAAGGCGAGTTACACGGCTAACATACGTGCTAACAATTTAAATGTGGGCGCGCTAACCAGGCAGCCGCAAATGGTGGGCATGGTAACCATGTCCGCGAATGTAAAAGGCAGGGGGCTTGATCCTAAAAAGGCCAATCTCGCGTTTGATGGTAATGTTGCACAGGCTTATGTTAAAGGCTACAACTATAAAGATCTGAAATTGAAAGGCACAGCAGTTAACGGCGCTTACACCGTAACGTCAACTATGAAGGACCCTAATATCCATTTCGCGCTGGATGCAAAGGCAAACCTGAACAAAAAATACCCATCGGTAAAAGCTAATTTAATGCTGGATAGTATTGATCTGCAAGCCTTAAAGCTGAGCACCACCCCATTGCGCCTGCACGGTAAGATTATTGCCGATGTGCCAACTGCTGATCCGGATTATTTGAACGCTAATATTAAAGCGACTGACCTGTTAGTGGTAAATAAAGATCAGCGGATTAAGGTTGACTCTATCAGTATAATATCAACAGCTAACGCCGATAGCAGCACGTTAAGACTGAAAACGCCATTCCTGAACGCACGCCTGGGCGGTAAGTACAAGCTAACCGAGGTTGGTACTGCCATGCAGGATATGATCAACAAGTATTTCGACACTAGCCTGGGCGCTGCCAAACCTGCTGCCAAACCGGTGTACTCACCACAGCAATTTACTTTTGCAGTACGCATTATTAAAACGCCGCTGTTGGAACAATTTGCCCCAACGCTAACCACGCTTGACCCGGTAAACATCACCGGCCGCTTTAACAGCAGCACGGGCGAGTTTATGGCAAATGGCACCATACCTAAAGTGGTGTACGGTACGCAGATCATCAACAATGGTAAGCTAAATATCAACACAGATAATAATGCGCTTAACTATGCTTTGACGGTTGATGAGGTTAAAATGGGATCATCATTAGATTTATTGTTCCCAAGCATTACCGGTAAAGCTCAAGACAATAAGCTGAATGTCAGTGTTCAGGTTCGCGACGCGCAGAAGAAAGAACGCTACCGCATAGCAGGTGTACTAAGTGCCCTGCCAAACGAATTTCAGTTTAGCTTTTTGCAGGATGGTGTGATGTTTAACTATGTGCCATGGGCCGTAAGTGCCGATAACTCTTTCCAGTTTGGCAGCAAGGGTATTTTGGCGCGCAACTTTGCTATCACCAATAATAACCAGGTGCTAAGTGTTAACAGCGTGGGGACAGATTATAACTCGCCGTTAAAAGTGGCGTTCCGCGATTTCAGGATTGAGTCAATTACCCAAATGGCGCAGCAGGATTCGCTACAGGTTGGCGGTGTTATTAATGGCGAGGCCAACATCAGCGATTTCCAATCGGCAATGAAATTTACCGCGCAGTTGGATGTGAAAGACTTTAGCTTTAAAGGTGACACGGTAGGTAATATCGCCTTGAAAGTAAACAATCAAACAGAAAATGCTTACTCAGCCAATATGAGTATTACCGGCAAGGGTAACCAGGTTGATCTGCAGGGTATTTATTATACCACACCTGCCAGCCGATTTGATCTGGACCTGAACATTGTGAAGCTAAATATGAAGAGTATTGAAGGCTTTAGCTTTGGGGCCATACGTAATGCTAAAGGAGCAATTACCGGTCAGCTTAAAATTACTGGTACCACTACGGCGCCTGTAGTTAGGGGCGATGTCAACTTTAACGATGTCGGATTCAACGTGTCAATGCTAAATTCCTACTTTACTATGCCTAAAGAAGTAATTACTTTTAATGAGGACGGTGTGCTGTTCAGAGATTTTACTTTGGTTGATTCTACCGGAAACAAAGCCATTGTTAGCGGCACGTTATATACCAAAACCTTTACCGACTTCCGTTTCGGCATAGACATCAACGCCAAAAACTTTAGGGCGGTTAACTCAACCCAACAAGACAATAAGCTGTTTTACGGTAAGCTTTATGTTGATACCCGCATCCAGATCCGCGGTAATATGGACGCGCCAAAAGTGGATGCCGACCTTACCGTGAATGATAAAACTGATATGACTTTTGTGCTGCCATCCGACGATCCAAGTGTTGCCGACCGCGAAGGGGTGATTGAGGCGATTGATCAGGATGCGCCTAAGCTGGACTCGATATTACTCGCCCGTCAGCTTGACTCGCTTAAACAAAGTAACCTTAAAGGACTGGATGTTAACGCCAACATCAAGGTAAGCAAACTGGCCAATTTCAACATAGTTATTGATCCTCGCAATGGCGACGTGGTAAACATACGTGGCGAGGCCAACCTGAATGGTGGTATAGACCCAAGCGGCAAGATAAACTTAACCGGTACTTATGTGGTTGAGCAGGGTTCGTACAACCTGTCTTACGCCACAGTAAGCCGTACGTTTAACTTTAAAAAGGGAAGTATCATTAACTGGACAGGCGACCCAACATCGGCTATTGTAGACCTTACAGCGGTGTATGTGGCCAACGTGCCGCCAATAGATCTGGTTAGCCAGCAAATGGGCGATGATGGCAGCAACCTTACCATGTACAAACAAAAGCTGCCGTTCAACGTCAATTTGAACCTGAAGAACGAATTGCTGAAACCGGATATCAGTTTTGATATTGTGCTGCCTGATAGCAATTACACCGTATCGCCGCAGGTAATTGATGTGGTAAATAACAGGTTATCGCAGATCAGATCTAACCCTAACGAGTTAAACAAACAAGTGTTGGGCGTACTGGTGCTGGGCCACTTTATTGGCGATAACCCGCTGCAAAGCGCTGGTGGCAGCACAGGCATAAACGGTGCTATACGTAATAGCGTGAGTAATTTGCTGTCAGACCAATTGAATAAACTGGCAGGTAACCTTGGCGGTGGTGTGCAGTTAAGCTTTGGCGTATCGTCGGGTGCGGACTACTCCAGCGGGGTTGAACAAAACCGGACCGACCTAAACGTCGGGCTATCTAAACAATTCCTGAACGACAGGCTGACGGTTACCGTGGGTAACAATTTTAACCTGGAGGGGCAAAACCAGCCTGGCCAAAAATCATCGCAAATTGCGGGTAACCTTTCTGTTAATTACAAATTAACTGCGGATGGACGCTATATGCTGCGTGCCTATCGTCGCGACCAGTTTGTGGTAGTGCAGGGCCAGGTAGTCGAAACCGGTTTGGCTTTCTCTTTAACTTACGAGTACAACCGTTTCAAAGAACTATTTAATAATAAGACCCGCGAAGAGCGCCGCTTGCAAAGAGAGTATAAAGAAAAAGAGAAAGCGAAAGAAGAGGAAAAGAAAGCGGCAGAAAAGGCGCATGATGAAACAGTGGTAGAACCGGTTGTGCAACCCGCCGATAAACCTGCCGAGAAAAAAGAACCACAAGATTAACCTATGACCAGGATTAAATATATATTATTGATTTGTGTAGCCGTTTTTGCAACTGCCTGCAGTACCACTAAGTATCTGCCAGCCGGCCAAAAACTATATGATGGCGGCGAAGTAAAGATTGCCGATAAAGACAGCTTGAGTAAAAATGATATAACCGGCTTAACAGCCGATTTGGAAGATTTGCTGCGCCCTAAACCTAATACCGAGATATTGGGCATGCGCTACAAACTGTGGATCTATTATAAAACACTGACCAACAAAAAACGTGGCCTTAAACAATGGCTAAACAAAAAGCTGGGCGAACCACCGGTTTTAGTCAGTGCCGTGGATATCCCTAACAATAGCAACATCCTTAAAAGCAGGTTGCAAAACAAAGGTTTCTTTCAGGCGCAGGTTAGTGGCGATACGGTGAGCAAAAAAGGATCGCGTGTAGCTAAAGCGGTATATACTGCGCAGGTTGGCCCGGCTTATCATTATAATAAAATTGCTTTTCCAACTGATTTTAATGATTTGGATACTGCTGTTGCAGGTACCGCTAAAGAGAGCTTGTTAAAGGTGGGCGACCGCTTTGATCTGGACGTGATAAAAAACGAACGTATACGTATTGATGCTAAATTGAAGGAGAAAGGTTTCTTTTATTTTGGGCCAGATTACCTGATTATGCGTTACGACAGCACCATAGCCAACCACAAGGTTGATATGTTTGTTACCGTTAAACCAACCACGCCAGATCAGGCACGTTGGATCTACTCCGTGCGCAACATTTATGTTTACCCTAACTATAGCCTGCGCGATACCGCTGTTAAGCTTGATTCGGCCGAGCGTTACCGTTGGTATAGTGTAATTGATCCGCGCAAAACAGTGCGTCCGTTTATGTTTAAAAACGCCGTGCTGCTCCACCCTAAAGAAGTATATAACCGTACCGAACATAACAAGAGCTTGAACAGGTTTATTGAGCTTGGTCCCTTCCGTTATGTAAAAAACAGGTTTGAAGATGTAACGCCCGACTCGCCCTATCTGGACGTTTATTACTACCTGACGCAATACAAACGCAAATCTTTACAGGCCGAGATATTAGGTCGCCAAAGTTCGGCTAACTTTAATGGTACGCAGTTTAACTTAACATATCGCAATAAAAACACTTTCAAGGGTGGCGAGTTGTTTCAACTGCAATTTTTTGTAAGTTCTGATATCCAGTTTGGTAACCGCAGTAATGGCTTTAATGTTTACCAGTTTGGTGTCAAGCCATCCATCAGCTGGCCAAGATTTATTAGTCCCTGGGATTTTAAAACGGATGGGGCATTCATTCCGCGTACCAACTTAAATACGGGTTATACGTTGATCAACCGTACCAGTTTATATAACTTAAACTCGTTCAACGCGTCGTGGGGATATTCATGGAAACCTAACCTGCATAAGCAGCACGAGCTTAACTTGATGGAGTTTACTTACGTTAACGCGGCAAGTGTTAGCCAGTTGTATCGCGATAGCATAACCAAGACGCAAAATCCGGCTTTAAAGCACGTTATTGACAACCAGCTTACGTTTGGCCCAAGCTACTCATACACCTACACCAATACTACCGAAGAGTATCGTACCAATACTTTGTTCTATAATGGTAAGATAAGTACATCGGCCAACGTAGTTGGACTGGTAACAGGAGCTGATACGTTGGCAGGCAAAGTGCGCACGGTGTTGGGCACGCCGTTTAATCAATATGTTAAATTGGAGAATGACCTGCGCTTTTACCATAAGCTGGGCCCTAAGGGCAGTAAAATAGCTACCCGTTTGTTGGTGGGTGTTGGTATCCCTTACGGTAACTCAACGGTGATGCCATATAGCCAGCAGTTTTTTATTGGTGGTGCCAATAGTCTACGTGGTTTCTCGGCACGGTCATTAGGTCCGGGTGGTTTTAACCCTGCGCCGTCTCAAACATCGGGTACGCAGTACCTGGCAGATCAATCAGGTGATATCCGTATAGAAGCCAATCTTGAATATCGCCCCAAATTGTTCAGTATAGTTGAAGGCGCCATATTTGCCGATGCCGGTAACATTTGGCTGATGCGTGGCAACCCGTTACAACCAGGTGCAGCCTTTGGCAAAAACTTTTTGAGTCAGGTAGCTGCCGATGCCGGAGTGGGTTTACGTTTTAATCTTTCGGTGTTGATACTGCGTACCGATCTGGCTTTTCCTATTATTAAACCTTACTTGCCAGCCGGTCAGCGTGTAGTAATAAATCAAATTGACTTTAGAGATGCCACTTGGCGCGGACAGAATTTGATATTTAATTTGGCTATTGGCTATCCGTTTTAGGGCGATCTAGTTGATAGATGTCATTTCGAACGAACCAGCGGCGTAATATGCGTTGGCGTGAGGAGAAATCTTATACTTCTTGCTTTTAAATTATACATACTGATTTGCAAGGAGTATAAGATTTCTCAGTCGCGCTAAGCGCTCTAAGCCAGCCCTGCTCTTTCGAAATGACATTTTTTATTATTTGGTGTGGATTTATTATCTGAAACTAACTTTAACTATCATTTATATAAAGCTGATCTTAAATTGTTCTCTGTAGATCTTGTAAAAAGTTAACGTATGCAAAGACAATAACGAAAATACAATTGTTACTACTAGTGGTTGATTAACTGGTTGTATATCAAGACTGTATCTGAATATAAAATTAAAGAATATCACTCCAAAAAATAATACAGAGGGCGCTTTTTTCATCCAGCTAAACCCATCGTCTTTTACTGATGCTTTTGTAAACCCATAAACAAATCCAGTACGGAAATGGCGCGCGCCGCTTAATAGTGTTACCATCATGCTAAAACTTAAAAACGATGTCATGAAAACACCTGAAGTAAACCAGGTCTGTACAGTTATCCAATAGATCAACGCAAAACCAGTGATAACTAACGGTATGCTTTTTAAACTTAAAAATGCTTTAAGGTACAGCCAGTACTTTTTTTGTATGTCAGTAGTTGCGGTGGTATGATAACGCCACTCAATGGCCGCCATCCCAACCTCACCGCCAAGTTCGTTTTCAATAATGTTGTTTACGATATGCTTGAAATCGCCGTCAGCATGATGCTCTGCCGATGTCAGGATATGATCGTAAAACTCGGCGCAGGTTTCGCTGTAGTGCAGCAAGCCATTAAGGTGCTTCCTGAGCCATTGTTTTTCTGCTTTGGTGGGTTTCATAATTATAATGATAAGGTTTAGGTTGATCAAATATTTGTTTGGCTTGCAAGCAGCTGTTTAGACCAGTTTTTATACATATTGTAATAAGCAAGGGTATGCATAGTGATAATAAAAAACAAAACCGTAGCTAGGTTAACTGGCATGCCATAATAGCCAACAGGTCTGTTTATTATACCGCCACGTTCAAGTTTGTAGCAGATGATATTTGCTATCGGCCATAGTATCATCGGAAAAAATATCATAAAAATATTTGCAAAAGGCCTTATTAATAAACGGGCAGCTTGTGTTTTTTCAACTTTCCATCCGTAATTGCTTTGAGCAATGACGTTTTTTGCCGCTATAAAGATTGATGGTATCAATATAATGCTATGCGGTAGTATTTGCCCAAGTCTGTCTCTAAACCATTCGTTGTTGAGCATCAAATAATAATAGATTGCTACAGCTGGTATCGCCCACAATATAGCACCCGATGAAAAGCATTTGCCCAAACAATTAAAGTATTCTTTAGCAAATTCTTTAACCGCTAGTTTTATAGAACGTATTTGCATAGTGCGTATGCCGCGCTTGCCGCCCAGATCTTGCTCCCAAATTTGTTGCATCGCCTCCTGAAAAGGCATGTCATCGGGCTTGGTTTCAAGTGCGGTTAATATATGGTCGTATAGCTCATCATAAGTTTCGCGCACCTTTATCATGTCTTGTAGCTGCACTTTTATAAACTCATTTTGTTCGGCATTTGGTTTCATATAGCAATAGCTTTAGCTTGGGTATTTTTATATAATTTATAATAGGTAACCGCATGCAATAGCATCAAAAAGAAAAATGCTGTGGCAATGTTAATTGTTAGACTGTTGAGGGGCACTCCACGATGCAATCTGGGTAACCATTCTATTATACCTTTTTTATCAAGATGCCAGCAAAGTGCTGTAAGCGGTAACCACAAAAGCTGCGGCACCATAATCATAACTGCCATTGCCGATGCCTTAATGTGTACCATCGCAAAATCGAGCTTAGGCCGTTGCCATTTTGGAGCCTTATTTGTAATTCTGAGGATGATTGCTGTTGCAGCTACACACATCAGGGACAATAGCATTGCCCTATCGGCAGCAAATTGTTCGTTTTTTACCAGTGCATAAAAACCTATGCTAAGCAATGCAACCAGCAGCAGATAATAGGATTTTAAAGTTTGCAGAAAATAAAAAAAGTAATTGCTAATAAATTCCTTAACCATCGCCCTGTTATACCTGGTCTGCATAGCACGTATACCTTTTTTGCCACCCAGGTCATGCTCCCATATCTGCTGCATGGCAGCATCGAAGGGTATTTCGTCGGGCATTTCTTCCAGCGCGCAAAGTATATGGTCGTATACTTCGTTGTAAGTTTCGCGCACGGTTAGCGTGTCTCTTAACCGCTTTACTATAAATTGCTGTTGCTCTGCGTTAGGTTTCATGGGCGATGTTTAATTGGTGGTTAGGGCTTTAAACTCGTCTTTACATAGCCTGTAGTAGGCCAGCATATTGATCAGGTTCAGAAAAAATATAGCAGGGTATATATAATTTACATCCAGGCCAAAGGGTAAATTAAGCATACTTACTATTAGATACGTCACCATAAAAACAATGTACAAAATGACAGGGAACATGTGCATATAGGGATAAATAATACTCACTACCGAGCTTTTACCATAAATGCCGTCTTTACGCGCTTTAACAATTACAGATTTACGTGCTACAACCAATATCAAATTCATAAAAAGGCATATTGTGCTTATCCAGCCTGCCCGTAAAAAGTTGCCGGTTATTAGCAGGTAAAGCCCCCATGTTAACACCGCGGCTACCAATACATACGGCGATACCACATATCCGCCAAAATATCCCAGGTATTTTTTGGCAATTTCTTTAAGCGCTGCTTTGCGGTATTTACGCTCTATCTTACTAATGCCACGTTTACCACCAAGCTGATATTCAACAATATTGTAAAGCGCGTCAACAAAAGGTGTCTCATCTGGTACATTTTCCAGCGCGCTTAAAATATGGTCATACAGCTCTTCATATGTTTCACGGTACCGGGTAACGCTGCCCAGTATGTCCTCTATAGTTGTTATCTGCTCTGCGTTTGGTTTCATTTTACGGCGGGTTTAAGGCTTAAAATGGTTTGCAGCTGGGCTATAAAAGCTTCGGCTTCGTTTATTTTGTTGGTTACCTCTTTGCCACCCTGCTCTGTTAAACGATAGTATTTGCGCACCCGGTTATCAACTACCTGGGTAAAGGTTTCTAAAAAGCCGTCGGCTTCCAGTTTGTGCAGGGCAGGGTATAGGGCACCCTCGGTAAGCAATATATCCCCTTCAGACATCTCTTTAACCTTTTGCGTTATCTCGTAACCATACATTTCTGTATTGTCCTCTAACAGCTTTAAAATGATGGTTTGCAGGGTGCCTTTCAATAGTGGATTAGTGCTCATAAAACAAATGTATAATTATTTTATATACATAACAAAATTATGTATATAAATTTTATAATAAACAATTATTGTCTTTTTAGTATTTTGGATGAAAATATCCCTAAACATGAAAGCATTAAGATACCTGATAGTCAGCTGTGTAATAGCTGTTGCGCTAAGCGCGTTTATCAACAGTAAAAATGGAAACAAAGTAGCAACTACGGTTGCAGACACTGCCGGTTACCTGGTTGACACCCTGGCGCGTGATATGATAGTGCCGTGGCAAATTGTATTTTTACCTGATAATACCATGTTATTTACCGAGCGTAGTGGTAAGCTCCACATTTATCGCGATGGTAGGCTGATAGACAAGCCTGCTTTTGTAATTGCTGATATCCCGCAGAATAATAAAACAGGCATGTTGGGAATGACTATTCACCCTGATTTTGCTAAGAACCATTTTATATACATAGCTAACGATTACTGGCAGGGTAACCGCATACGCTTACAGATAGTGCGTTATGAGTTTAGGAACGATACGCTGATAAAACCTTTTGTTATTAAGGATGATATACACGCTAATCGTAACCACACCGGCAGCCGGCTGGTGTTTGGCCCCGATCGCAAGCTATACATCACCACCGGCGATGCCGACGAGGCTATACTGTCGCAAGACCTGAAAACTTATAATGGCAAAATTTTGAGGGTTAACGATGATGGCACTGTACCAGCTGATAACCCGTTCGTAAATAACGATACCGCCCGTAAAGAGATATGGACCTATGGCCACCGCAACCCGCAGGGGCTGGTGTTTCAACCCGGCACTAACTCCCTGTTTGAAACCGAGCATGGCCCAACCGGTGGCGACGAAATTAATATCATTAAAAAAGGTATGAACTACGGCTGGCCCATCATTCATCACCAGCAAACGCGCAATGGTATGATAACACCGCTGGCCGAGTTTAGCCCATCCATAGGCCCAAGCGAGGCCATGTTTTACAGTGGCGACAAATTTCCGCAACTGAAAGGCAAACTGTTAGTAGCCACGCTGCGCGGCGAGTCGATATTGAAGGTAAGCCTTGATGGCGATAAGGTAGTAGGACAAGAGGTGATGCTGAAACGGGTTTATGGCCGTATCCGGTCGTTAGTTACCGGGCCGGATGGGTATATCTATTTTTCCACTTCGATGATAGGGCCTGAAGAGGGTAGGCGTAGCCCCGGGTATGATATGGTACTGCGTTTGCGTCCATCGGGTACTAAAAATACCTTACTGGCATCGCAAAAAATTGAAGCCAATACAGTAGCCCAGACATCGCCCCAAAAAACAACTACGCCAATGCTTTACCAGCAAATGTGTGCCAGTTGCCATGGCGATAATTTGCAGGGAACTGATAAAGGCGCAAATTTTTTGGCAGCGCAATTAAAGCATGGTGTTACCAAGGCGGCATTAGTTAATACCATTACCAATGGCGTATTAGACAAAGGCATGCCGGCCTGGAACGGAGCCATTAACAAAGCGGATATTATTAAAATAGCTGATTTTATTTTGGCGAAAAGGAAGGCAGGGCTGAAGAAGAAATAATGCTAATGGTGTCACCCTGAGCCAGTTCGAGGGGCGCGCAGAGGGCCTTTACCCACATGCTTCGACGGTGCTCAGCATGCCACCCGGCGCGCTTGTGCTTTATTATATTCCTAAAACCTGCTTTAGCTTAACATAGCCCGTTTTACTTACGGGTATTTTGGCACCATTTTTTAGTATAGCAAGGTGGCTGTCTTTCTCGTAAGGGTCAATACGGGTAATTTCTTGTACGCTTACAATGTAGCTGCGGTGTACACGTACAAACTGGCGGGCATCAAGCGTTTGCTCAAAAAAGCTCATGGTTTTGTTTTTCAGGTACGCGCCCTCGGCAGTGATGATGCTTACGTAGTCGTCATCAGCTTGTAAGTATAATACATCGACAACCGGAATGATTTTAACCTTAGTGCCGGTCTTTACTACAATACGCTCATGCTGTGCAGGCGATGCTGAAGCCACCGTTTCCAACAACTCTTCCTGCTTTGGTTTTGCTGCGGCAGGGGCCTGCGCCAAAAATTTATCAATGGCCTTGTTAAAACGCTCTTTGCTGAAAGGTTTTAACAGATAGTCTGTTGCGTGTGCTTCAAAGGCTTTAATGGCGTACTCATCAAATGCGGTAGTAAATATCACCGCAGGTTGCTGGTCGTCTACCAGTTCAAGCATTTCAAAGCCGTTTATTTTCGGCATTTGTACGTCCAGAAAAATCAGATCGGGTTGATATTGTTGAATAGCTTTCAGGCCTTCAAAACCATCGCCACACTCTTGTAATACCTCTATTTGCGGATACTCTAACAAATATTCTCTTACCACCATGCGGGCCAAAGGCTCATCGTCAATTAACAGGGCACGTATCATTATTACTGCGGAATTTTAATTATGGTTGTAAATATATTATCATTTGCGTGAGTTTCCATCAAATCATTACGTGCAAATAATAAATATAGCCTGCGCTGCACCCCGCTAAGCCCAAAGCCGGTACCCTGGCGCGGGCGAGATGTTTTAGGGTCGTACGGATTTTGTACTATCAGTTCCAGGTAGTTACCCTCCAGTTCGCCACGGATGCTTACCACCACTTCTTCGGTAGTGTCGTATAAACCAAACTTAATGGCATTTTCAACCAATGGCTGTAAAAGCATAGCCGGCATAATGCATTCGCCGCATGCCGGATCATAGCTTACCTCGGTTTGCAGGCGGTGGCCAAAGCGCACTTTTTCAATTTCAAGATAAAGATTAAGGTGTGCCAATTCGTCGTTAAGCGATACCTGCTGCTGGTCGTCTTTACGCAGTGTGCCGCGCAAAAAGTCTGACAGTTGGTGTATCATTTTACGGGCCTGCTCGGGCTTAAAACCAATAAGCGCGTTTATTGAGTTTAAGCTGTTAAACAAAAAGTGTGGCTGTAATTGCTGGCGCAGATTATAAAGTTCAGCTTCGCGGGCCAGTTGCTCGGCTTCGGCTTTACGCTTTTCGTTTTCTTTTTGATCAACCTGCGCATACCATATCATACTGATCATGGCCATCCAGCCAATCGCCAAAAAATCTGTAAAAAACCTGATTACCAATGATTGGGTCATGAAGTTAGCATAAACCTCGCCCGTATTTAAAAATGGAAGGATGTAACGGCAACCGGCGGTACAAGCTGCTGCTAGCGCGC
>JAZKET010000003.1:66348-102049 GCA_040386815.1 Bacteroidota bacterium
GCGCCGCACCATATTAATATATTGGCATAGCTACCCTTGCCCGGTTGGTAATAGCGTAGGTTGTTGTTAATAAGCCAACAGGCTGCGGCAAGCAATATGGCACTTATACCGCTATCTATTAGCGCCACCAACCAGTCAAAGCCAAAACCTGCAATAATATAAGCCTGCAGGCCTGCCCACGCAAGCCCGCAGGCTAAAAATGCCCAGCGTAATTTTTGAAATGTTAGTGTTTGTACCGTGGCCACAACAGCTATGTTTTTATTTTAGGTTGATGTAATTAATAGCTGCGGATATCTATACCTGCAAAAACTGATATGCCTTTTAGTACCAGTACCTTGTTGCTGTCAAGCGGTGTGTTGGTGCGCATGCGTTTGTCGTCAACTCCTGCAAATACGGCCGACATATCTGATACCACCATCCAATGCGCTGGAACAATAATTTTTGTGCCGCCAAATATTTGTGTTACATCAACATAAACACGGCCGTTAATGTCGGCTTGTGTAAAGTCAAGTTCGGCACCGCCAAACACGTTTACGAGTTCGCCACCCTGAAAGTTCTTCGAAAAGACGATCTTTTTAACCCCGCCGAAGATAGATACCGCATCTAAAAAATCATCGGGTGCAAAGTTTGGTTGTTTCTCAGTTTCAGGGTTGGTGTCAACCGGTGGAGGAGTGGTAGCATCCTGCCCCTCATCTGTTTTTATACGATAGTCAACCACCGGTTCAACACCCGGAGCGCGATAATTAAATTTGCCGGCATCCCATTTATGGTTCCACTCTTTTTTATCCCAATAATCGGTATGGTTTTTACGGCGCAGTATCAGGTATATACCAAAACCTATTAATGCGGCTGGCCAGTAAAACTTACTTATGGCAACATGTGGCAAAGCATCGTTTAGCATAAAGGCAAAGCCTACTGCGGTTACCACCAGCCAGCCCAGCGAGCGAAAGTTACTACGCGTACCCATGTAAAGGCCTACCGCTATTATCCAGGTATACCAGCCAAATAACCAATGTGGCAATCCAAAATCAAACTGGTTAAGTAAAAAGCTAACACCTATCATCAATAAAATGATACCGGCTATTACGTTGCCTTTGCCGGGCTTTTTAGGGGTGTTTATATTATTTATATCGTTAGTCATTGTTCTTATCTTTTAAATCTTACTCAAAAGTAAGGCACTAATATAATGAGCCAAAACTAATTCTGGCTATTAAGCTGAAAGAACTCGGTAAAATGGGGGGTATTGTCGGTGAAAAAGTTGGGGAGGAAATTGGTTTAAAACTTCTTAATGTTTATACCTGTAACTTTTTAAGTGATCACGTTTTTCCAAAGGTCGGTTTCGGCGTAAAGTTTTATCGTTTGATTTCTCTTAATGAGCAGTTTTTCAAGATGTGGGATGAGGATATACTTGTCAATAAATTTACCTAAAAAGCCAAAGGGGGCACCAAAGTTAAACTCATCTGTCATAACAGTAGCATTCCCATCGTTTTCAAATAAGTGTAAGTGCCTAATGTATTTAAACGGCCCTTCAGTCATCTCATCTGTAAACGATGTGTAAGGATTGAAGGAAGTGATGCCCGTGGTTAAGTGCTGATAAATTCCAAAATGCTTTGCCCGCCAGGTAACGTATTCACCGCCAGAGATTAGTCCGCTGGTTTTACCTGCAATGGCTTGCTCATTTGTATGCGCAGTAGATTCTTTATGCAGATCTATACTTCTGGCCAGATCAAAACATCGCTCAATAGGAGCGTTGATAGTTGTTTTTAGAATGATGCAGGCCATAGCAAACTACACCTCAGGCTCCTGCTGGCTCAGGCAATGGAAACTACCCAATCCCCAGATAATGTCTGTCGAATCTATACCGATGACTTTCCTGTCCGGGAAACAGCCGGTCAAAATATCTAAAGCTTTTTGATCCTTATCGCAACGGAAAGTTGGTACCACAACGGCCGCGTTACCTATGTAGAAGTTTGCGTATGATGCCGGCAAGCGTTGGTCGTCATAAATCACCGCGTCGGGCATAGGCAACTCAACAATGTTTAGTTGTTTGCCGTTAAGCAGGCGCATGGTTTTAAGGGTATCCAGATTCTCTTGCAACAGGTGATAGTTGTCGTCGTTCTTATCATCCTCAATAACGGTAACTACGGTATCCTCGTTTACAAAACGGGTGATGTCGTCTATATGGCCGTCGGTATCATCGCCAACAATACCATCGCCCAGCCATAAAATTTGCTCGGCGCCGTAATAATTGTAAAGGTATTCTTCTATTTGCTGCTGATTTAAATGCGGGTTACGGTTAGGGTTAAGCAAACAAGCCGTAGTAGTTAAAATAGTACCCGCGCCATTAAATTCAACCGAGCCACCCTCCATTACTATACCCGGGTGGTACACCTCAAGGCCGTAATGGTTAGCAATTTTGGTAGGGATAACATCATCCAGATCAAACGGCGGATATTTGCCACCCCAGGCGTTATAACCCCAATCTACAATAGCCTTCTCCTTTGTTTTTGGATTGATTAAAAACGCCGGGCCATGGTCGCGGCACCAGGCATCGTTAGTCCCAAATTCAAAAAACTCAATACGGTTCAAATCGGCACCAACTAACATTAATTGCTGTTTGGCAAAGGCGGCCATCTGCTCGTCTTTAACGATGATACGCACCAGTTCGCCCACGCTAACTTCCTTAATAAACTGGCAGTATTGCGGGTAAATGGTCATGATCTTACCCGGCCATGATTCTTCCTTGTGCGGCCAGCTTAGCCACATGGCTTTGTGTTTGTGCCATTCGGCCGGAAAAGTAAATCCGGCTTTGGCCGGATAGTCCATGGTCGATAGTCGATGGTCCATAGTTTATAGAGTGTTTCTTAAAGCGGTAATCATTTTTGTTAAAGTCTGATTGTCATCATAAAGTTTTTGAAAATCAGCATCATCAATTATTTTTCTTTTTCGGGCGATGAAAAGACACGATACCACTTCAATTCCAGATCTAAGTGCGTAACCTAAAAAAGTTTTGAAAACAGGATTTGTCTGACCTGTGCAACCCTCTGCGATATTTAAAACAACAGAATCTGCTGCTCTTTTTATTTGTGAGGTTAAAACATATAATTCTTCCTTAGGAAAAGTCTTAGTTAATTGATCTATCTCCTCAGTCAAATCTAAAGTTCGTTGCCATACCTGTAAACTTTCAAACTTAAACGCCATATAAATTAAATTACTATGGTCTATTGACTATGGTCCATGGACTATTAGTCGTTGTCTAAAAGGCGTTTTGTTATTGGCTGATATGAGTCTATGCGACGATCGCGCAGAAACGGCCAATGGGTACGATAGTAATCTGTTTTGTTAAGATCAAGCTCCTGTACAATAATTTCTTCATCGGTATGCGTAGTTTGGTGAATAATGGTTCCAAACGGATTGGCAAAGAATGATCCTCCCCAAAACTGAACACCTGCTTCTTCGCCAACACGGTTTACGCTAACCACGTGTACGCCATTTGCAACAGCATGGCTGCGTTGTATGGTTTGCCATGCGTTGTACTGCTCAATGTTGGTAGCTTCGTCTTGTGTAGTGGCCCAGCCAATAGCAGTAGGGTAAAACAATATTTCGGCACCCATAAGTGCAGTGATGCGGGCAGCTTCCGGATACCATTGGTCCCAGCAAATTAGTACACCTATTGTTGCAAATTTGGTTTTGAAAACTTTATAACCTAAATCGCCTGGTGTGAAGTAAAATTTCTCATAAAAACCCGGATCATCAGGGATATGCATTTTGCGGTATTTGCCAAGATATGCGCCATCGGCATCTAACACAGCGGTAGTGTTATGGTAAAGGCCCTGCGCACGTTTTTCAAATAGCGAAGCAATGATAACTACACCTAATTCTGCCGCAACTTTTGACAGTTCATCGGTTGATGGCCCCGGGATAGCCTCGGCCAGCAGAAAATTGTCATGATCTTCAACATCACAAAAATAAAGCGATGTAAAAAGCTCTTGTAAACAAACAATCTGCGCGCCTTTCGCGGCGGCCTCTCTAACCTTTACTATAGCTTTAGCTAAGTTCTCTTGTTTGTTAGCAGTGCAGCTCATCTGCACTATACCTACCTGTACTTTGCTCATGGCGCAAATTTAGTGATTAGTGATTAGAGATTAGTGATTAGAGTTTATGAATTTTGATTATAATGGTCAGCGTTTTCTAATAATTTATGTAACAATAAGTTAGTAGTACACAGAGTTTAACATTTCTTAACCTTTCACTAACCTCCAATCACTAATCACTAATTAACTAAATCACTACCTTTGCAGCCAAATGACAGAAATTGACAAAAGCATAATTGACGAGGTTGAAGACGAGGTTAATCCCAAAACCTTGAAAACCAAGCTTTGGAACATTACCAAAACGATCTTAAAATTTGCGGTAACAGCTGTGCTGCTGTACTTTGTATTCAGGAAAGTGCCGTTTGCGAGCGTAAAAGAGCGCTTGTTAAACGCCAATTACTGGTGGATGGGGGCAGCGTTGATTTGCTTTTTCCTGTCGATGATAGTATCATCATGGCGGTTAATGAGTTTCTTTAAATCCATCAATTTAAAGCTCGATCCGCTGTTTAACTTCCGCTTGTATATGCTGGGTTTGTTCTACAATTTCCTGCTACCAGGCGGCATAGGGGGCGATGGTTACAAGATCTGGATACTAAATAAAAACTATAAGCTACCAGGTAAAAAGGTGTTTTGGGCCATTATGTTTGACAGGCTGAGCGGCTTGTGGGCCATAGGTTTGATTACTGTTGCATTGATATTTTTAATCCCACAGATAGATGTACACATAGGCGTACCGCTGGGGATATTTTTAGCGGCATCGGCCGTTTACTATTTTGTGGCTTACAAGTTTTTCAGAGAGTATACCCGTTACTTTTTCGCTGGTCATGCCAAGGCTGTATTGGTGCAGGGTTTCCAGGTGCTGGCTATTGTATTTATATTGATGGGGCAGGGTTTCGACGGTAAGTTTTCACCATACCTGTTATCGTTTCTGATCTCGGCTTTGGCTACTATTATACCTATCAGTGTGGGTGGCGCAGGCATCCGCGAGACGGTGTTTACGCAATTGACTAAAGTGTTCCCGATGGATGAGTCGCTGGCGGTTTTCCTGCCGGCATCATTTTATGTAATATCATTATTGGTTGCTTTGCTGGGCATATACTACGTGATACGCCCAAGCCGCCTGCAGGAAGGGCTGTCTAAAGGCGGGATGCCCGTTGACGAAGAAAGTGAAATACCATCTAAATAAGCTGGCACATATGAATATCATTATAACAGGCGCAAGCAGCGGTATAGGTTTTGAAGCGGTTATTGAGTTAGCAGCATCGTCAGGCAAGCATAAGATCATTGCACTGGCACGGTCGCAGGATAAACTACAGAAGCTGGCTGAAATTGCCCTTGGGTTGAACCCTGAGGTTGAGCTTTATCCCATTGAATTTGACATTGTGCACGATGATTATGCAGGCCTGCAGCAATTCATCACCACAAATTTGGAAGGTAGGGTAGATGCTCTCATCAACAACGCGGGTGTACTTATCAATAAACCTTTCATAGAAACAGACGAAAGCGATTTTGTAGAAATGCTTCAAAGCAACTACCTGGGCCACGTGCGCGCTATTCAAGCCTTGTATAAATATATGCCACCAGGATCGCATATACTGAACATAGGCAGTATGGGTGGTTATCAGGGCAGCTCAAAGTTTGTTGGCCTATCGGCTTACTCTGCCAGTAAAGCCGCCTTACATACGCTTACAGAGTGCCTGGCACAAGAGTTTGTAGAGCAAGGCATCAAAGTGAATTGCCTGGCCTTAGGCTCAGCACAAACCGAGATGCTTGAGAAAGCTTTTCCGGGCTATGAGTCGCCGGTAATGGCATTTGAGATGGGTAAGTATATCGCTGATTTCGCGCTAACGGGACACAAGTTTTTTAATGGTAAGATATTGCCGGTAGCTACGGTAACGCCATAAAAAGTAAAGGCCCGGTATTATCAGGCCTTTGCTTTTATTTTTTCAAAAGGATAACAATTACTGCTGCAGTCGCTGCAAATTGCCCAATCCAGAATACAAACATCCATTTTATAGTATCTACTTTAGACTCGCCAATTTTCTTACGGATGTTAGCGGAATCTTCTTTAGTTGCCAATGTCTGTATAGTTGCTTCCACAGATCGTTCTGTTTTGTTATCAATGTATTTAAACATGGCCTCAGTGGTATCATTACCCAATTTGTCTGATAATAACTGATACAGCCGGGCGGTTTCTTTCGCTTCTAAGTACATAACAAATATAGTGATAAGGTTTAGGTTTTGTGATGGGTTTAGATAGTAAGATTTAGGTTGATGATATGTTTAGTTGCGATTGCTTAGTTTTATAAACTCGTTCACCACAATTTCTGATGTATACTTCTTATTCCCTTCCTTATCTGTATAGCTACGGTTATTAATGCGGCCCTCAATGGCTATCTCATCGCCTTTTTTAAGCAGGTCTTCGGCTATTTGAGCTTGGGGGCCCCATATCACCAGGTTGTGCCATTGGGTGTCTGTAATGCGCTCGCCTTTGTCGTTTTTGTAGCTGTCGCTGGTGGCTAATGATAGCTTGGTTAGCTTTTTGTTGGTATCAAAGGTTTTTACTTCAGGGTCCAAGCCTAAGCGGCCTACAAGGCGTACGCTGTTTCTTAATGAGTTCATAATGTTAGTGTTATCGTGTATAAATCGTGTGTTTGTCGTTGACGATACAAAGGTGCATCGACACACAAATATTAGTCGGTTAATAAACGTTTATAGTCGACAACATCCATTTGCAAGCGTTTGCAAACGAATATATAATTGATTACCTTAGTCTTATGGAAAACCCTAAAACATGCCTTGACTGCGGTAATACCATACAGGGCCGTGCCGATAAGAAGTTTTGTAACGATCTGTGCCGCAACAACTACAACAACCAGCTTAACAGCAATAGTTATAACATTATACGCAACATCAACAATGTGCTTAAGCGCAACCGCCGCATTATGGAGGAGCTTAACCCAGGTGGAAAAACCAAGACAACCATGGCTAAAATGGTATCCAAGGGCTTTAACGCCAAATACTTAACCAACAAGTATGATACCCAAAACGGCAAGACCTACCACTTCTGTTACGAATACGGCTACCTGCCCCTGGAAGGCGACGAAGTACTGCTGGTGAAGCGGGAGGAAAAGATTGATTAGAGATTGGCGATTAGAGCTTAGTGATTAGGTGATTAGTTCGGAAATGACCTAAGGCTAACAAAAATAACATAACCAACCTCTAATCTCTAACCTCCAATCACTACCTTTACCTTACACAACAATCAAAACCAAATACTATGAAACGTACCGCTAATGCCCACTGGAACGGCACTTTAACCGATGGTAAGGGAGAGATAAGCACCCAAAGCACCATCCTTAACAACACACAATACTCATTTAAAACACGCTTTGCCGACGGCGTTGGTACCAACCCCGAAGAGCTTATAGCTGCCGCGCACGCTGGTTGCTTTACTATGGCAGTGGGCGCTGTGCTTAGCCAGCAAGGCATAACCCCGGGCGACCTAAGCACCAAAGCTATACTCGATCTTGATATGCAGGCACTTAGCATCACCGGTATTCACCTTGAGCTAACTGCTACAGCTATTGATGGTGTAAGCGAAGAGCAATTTAACGAAGTTGCCCAGGGCGCCAAAGCTAACTGCATCGTTAGCAAGGCTTTAAATGTGCCAATTACGCTTGCTGTTACCTACGGCGGCTAACATCTGCCCATAATTAATTGATATACAACGCCACGGGCCACAAGCCCGTGGCGTTTTTGTTCAGTATGCACCATAGCCACCTGATAGTCGCCATTTTTACTGATATGCTGTTTCACACGAAAATGTGAAACAGTTGAAACAGTGTTTTTAGTAAACGTGTTGTAAATAAGATAGTTGCGAAAATAAGTGAAACACTTTTGAATCAACTTATTAGTCAGTATAATTAAGTTAATTGGTTATGCTTTTTACTGATTTACAGATGATTGCGAAATGACCTTTTTTTGCCCTGTTTTACAGCGTGAATCAACCAAAGCGAATCAACTTATTCGTCAGTAAAATTGAGTTTAATATTTGTGTTACCGGCTTATTTAGAGGGTGTTGTGGATATGACAATGTTTTCCGCTAATTTTTAGGACAGCACTTGCCTTGTAAAGGCTCCAAAATAGCAAAAAAAAGCCCTTAAAATTTGCGCTTTTGTACGGTTTTCGCTCGGTAAAATCCGTATAAATCTGCAAAAAAAACTTGAAAAATCTTTGTGCAAAAAACAGGAAGGGGGAGATCGTCGCGGACGCTAAGCCCGTTTCAATCTCCCCCTAATTAAAATTTATAGTACTAATTATGGTTTTACTTTTTTACTGGCCGATGTAGTGGTAGCCGTAGTTTTTTTAGTAACAGTGGTTTTTTTAGCCGGTACTACAGTAGCATCGTCTTTTTGTAAAACCGTTACCGTTTCCTCGCCGTTTTCGGCTGTGGCACCCTGGTGGTTGTTGTTTGCCTGATCGTCGTAGCTATTAACGCCGTCGCGCGGGCTGGTGCTGTATTGCTGACCAGCTTTGGCAGCCGCACCCGGGCGCTGTTGCGGCTGACCCGGTTTTTGGCGCACCGTTTGGCCCTCGATAGTAATGTTGCCATTGCGGCGCGGCGTAGTGTTGGTAGTTTTCTCTTTAGTTTGTTGTACGGTTTGTGCCACAGCACTGGTTGTTGCTACCGTCAGGAAAGCCCCTACAACCATTAATCCTAATTTTTTCATAACTTGTTTATTTCTAGGTAGATTTTTGTTTTTCACGACAGATAATACAAACCCCGTGCCATTGTCAGATGGTCATTGGGTCATTGGTCATTAAGTCATTGGTGTATGTTGGTAAAATGCTTGCGGTTAGTAGCGCCAGAAATGCTTTTGCCTGTAAATGAACCATTGGCTGATAAATTATTACAATGCGAAAGCCACCTGTAACAATGCTGTGGTATGTCCGCCTGATAAAACAATGACCCAATGCCCCAATGACTCGATGAAAATAATGGCGTTACCTGCGGCCCGCGCTATCCGCTCATACTGCACAGGCCTTAGCCACAGGCAGGTATCCGCTACTATCGCTAACGCGGCCGACGCGCAACGGCCAAATTACTACGTTTGACAATCAAATATTAAACTTTGCTAACCGTATTAAAAATAATATTATTGTATTAACCTAAACAACATTAATGAAAGCAAGCCAACAGCCTGGTTTTCTACACACTATTCAGGAATATTTTATAAAAGACCACCGCTATAGCTATATTACTTTAGTTGTACTTTGCCTGTTTGCCTATTTTCCTACATTCAACAATCAGTTTCAAAATTTTTGGGATGACCAGTGGGTTGTTATCAATACTTACACAACCGATGGCTTTGCATTAGCAAATGTAAAACGGATACTTTCAGAGTATTATCATGGCCAGTATGCGCCCGTAAATCAACTTTTTTATACCTTACTGTTTAAACTATTTGGTTACAATCCATTTTGGTTTCACGCAGCTTGTTTGGGCATACACGTGTTGAATGCATCTTTAATTTTTTCGTTTATAAAGCGGTTACTGCTGTTAAGCAATGAATTTGCTGAATCGTCAATTTGGCGCCTGGCTTTCTTTACATCGTTACTATTTGCCATCCATCCATTTTTAGTAGAAGCTGTCGCCTGGGTATCAGCGTCTAAGATTTTGTTATATGCTTTATTTTATCTCATCGCCTTACACTATTACCTGCGTTACACCATAAGCTTAAAGTTGCGCTATTATTTACTGGCGCTGTTTTTCTATATCGTTTCCTTTGGCGCCAAAGAGCAAGCCGTTACCTTCCCGGTATTTGTTATTTTGATAGATTATGTGTCAAAAAGAAACCTAAAAGACCCTCAGGTATGGCTCGAAAAATTACCGATCATCGTATTAACCATTTCATTTGGCATTTTTACCATGCTCTCGCAGGCCGCCACAGGGTCGGGTGCACTTTCAACCGAAGCTTCATATCCGTTTGGGCAAAGGGTAATATTTGCTTCATACGCCTTGTTCGAATATTTATTTAAGTGCATTATACCTTATAAGTTATCCTATTTATACCCCTTCCCTAATGTAGTGGGCCAAGCTGTACCGCCGCGTTTTTGGCCGTACCCTGTTGCGTTGGTTGTTATAATTATATGTCTTTGGTCTTTCCTTAAACAAAAGTGGGTGGCTTTCGGATTGCTGTTTTTTCTGATCCACATCGCCGTAGCCTTACATATTATCCCTATTTCACGTTTTGCGATAGTGGCCGATAGGTATGTTTACCTGGCGTCGGCAGGTGTGTTTTTTGTAATGGCATTGCTGCTTGATAAAGCCGTGGCTTTACTGCCCAAATACAAAATATTGTTTACAACCTTAATAGTTATTTATGTATGTGCATTAGCGCTATACACCAACAGTTATGTAAAACACTGGCACGATACCGATACCTTAAAGAAAGAAGTAACAGAGCTACTAAAACAGCGACCAGATTACAAAGCACAGTAAAGCCATGAAAAGAACCCTACAAATAATAGGCATAATTATACTGATAGCCCTATTGTTGGCCAATATGCAATACGCGTTTAGCGGCTACGGCATATTAGGCGGTACGCTGGCGCAGGAAGTGTTAGATCAAACCAACTTGCCGGGATATTAATTAGGCCCAAAAAATATTTTTATATTTATTATGTAATTAAATATCAGGCTATTATATTTGAGCGTAACCTGTTGCAATAACAACCTATACCTAAACCCACATCATGAAAAAAACTTACCTTAACTATTTTAGGGGTATTTCGCACCGCACCTTTGCTTACATTTTCTTAACCGTAATTTCTGCTTCTGTTTTATTGTACTCGTGCCGGAAAATAGATGCGATACCAAACAATACTAAGCCCCTGATTGATCAGGCTGCGGTTATAACCAAGAAAGACTTAATAAAATGGTATAACGAGTTGCCGGTAGGTGATGTTAATAATTTAAACGCTGTCGATGGTCTGAAAAAATCTACTGGCAAGCTGCCATTTACAATTGATTGGAGTAAATCCGTACAAAAAATAATCAATGGTAAACATGTAGTAAAAACTCCGGTGGGAACTAACGCATTGATTGTATTCGAAAAACAAGGTAAGGACGGTCATCTGGACTCGTATATTTATAAATGGAAGAATAACAAAAATAAAGGTCGTGAATATACAGGCGATATTGTGCGTTTCAGTTTTCAAGACCTTTCATTAAAAGTACAGCGATTCGAGAAAAATAAGCTAATACGTATTTATAATATACCTATGGCTGGTATAAACTCGTCAACTATAAGCGAGGCAAGGAAAATATACAATACTCAAAAGACTAACCTTCAGCCACAATCCAACAATCTTAAGGCAAATTCCATTTTAGGGGAAATTTTAACTGCTGTAGTCGAAGCAGTTAAAGCTGTTGGTTGTATAATAACTAATCATCCTGCCGAAATGGGGTCTGGCGATATGTTTAGTGATGATCCCTTTGAATATATAAAAGGTACTTGTGGGGATGAGAAACTTTTAAGAATAGACTTTTCAGCAATGGTCGGTGCTCCTCCAACAAGCAATGATATTAATGGGACAATATATGGCGCGGGTGGATTTCTAATGATTGGAGGTTCTTTCACCGACATGGGCGGAAGCTCAGGAGGCAACGACCCTGGTAGCACCAGTGGTAGCGGCAGTAGCGGTGGGGGAGGTTCTAGCAATTCATGGAATAATATTTCTGACCTGTTTTGGACCAAGTTTACTGAAATGTATGGTGGGTCTTATGGCGTTGACTCGCCTGGTTATTCTACACCAGGCCCGCCAGCAGTTTTGGTAAGCCAGTCACAAGTTAATACTGCATTAGCAAATTTAGACGTTTTGACTGTAGATGAAAAAGCTTGGGTGACTGCTAATATTAGTAACAACTGGGGCAGTTCGATAGTTCTGGCTGGACAAGGTTCGCTTAGTCACTACGATAAAATGATGATCAAAAAGCATATCGGCTTTATGAGCACTGCTGCTCAACTTGAGTATGCTAAAGTTGTAAACGGTTACTATTACCACTCCAACCAAGGTACAACACCTCCTTATATGTGGTGGCAAAACCCGGGCTACTTTGATACTTCGGATGATATTGCAAGCCACGAAGCCAGGAATTGGCTCGAAGTATTAAATTTACCGGTAGCAGGTGACGTTTTTACCGATAGTAATGGTAATACGGTATCATATAATACCTTAACTACCTTTTTTACAACTAACCCCGCCGCTATTGAGCATTTAGCTTTGGGCGAGTTTGATCAGGTACCTTGGCCGTATGATATGGCTACAATGAGTTTTGAAACTTTTATTACGGCAAATAATAATCATAATGTTCTTAAACTTCAACATCCGGATTGGCCTGAATACCGACTATGGTCAACAGCCATATACCAGGCTTTAAGCGGAAAAGTTCATTTTGCATTAGACCTGGCAGGCATGGTTCCTGGTGAAGGCACAGCTGCTAACTTTATAAATGGCGCTATTTACTATGTAGAAGGCGACCATATCAATGCTTCTATTAGCGGGATATCTATGGTGCCCTTTGTTAGCTGGGTTAACAAAGGGGGTAAATGGGTAAAGCTGGCAGTAACCAGAACATCAATGCCTATTATTGATATGGCCATAAAGCAGGGCAGGGTGGCAATTGTATCCGGCAAAAACGTTCGGTTTATAAAAGTTGCGGTTGAGGCGTTTGATTATGCTTCTGTAAAAGCTCTGCAAGCTGTTAAACCGGCTGACCTTACTTTACGAAACTTAAGTTCGTCGTTGATAGATCAGTTTGGACATCGCATTAAACCAATTGCGACAGCGTTAAAAAACCAGATTGACGATATAGCACTACATGGCGATGCTGCAGGTACTAAAACAGAAGCGTTAGCGCACGATTTTTTTGAAGCAGAGGGTTATGTGAAATATAATGCTCAGTTTGGCGCCGGCCAGGGCTTTGACGGGGTTTATATAAAAGGGTCGTTGTCAAACCCGACTGATATTATCATTAATGAGGCGAAGCAAATGTCGTCTTATGGGAATATACAGTTGAATGGGGCGAATTCTAATACAGCGCTAGCAGCACAAATGAGTGACAGTTGGGTTGATAGTCGCATTACTGCGATGATAAATCACTCAACAGACCAATCTCTTAGAAATCTTGGAAATTCACTGTATCAGCATAGACAAAGTATCACTAAAACGGTTACAGCAGTTGACAAAGCGCGGAAAGAATTTGTAGTTTTGAAATTAAGTGCTTACTAAATGGATAGATTTGAACATTTGAAATCAGCGTTAGAAAACGTCAAAAATGAAGAAGCGTTTATGCTTGAAAAAATAAAAAAAAATGTTCAGGCATCTTCATATTTAACCTTTCTTCAAAATTACCTTTTGTTAAACGCACTTTCCGAAACTTTCTTAAAGAATAATTATGCCAATGCTAAGCAATATTTTTACACTTACGGGTTAGTCGACGAATATCTAATAAATAAGTTTGACGAAAGGACATTGGATTATGGTATAGATCATCTTTCGTATGTTTTGTTAAGCGATAATATTCATTTAATACAACGCTACGCTGACCTATCCCATAGTAGTTATAAACCCATGGTTGAAAAAGGACATAGTACTCCTTTATACGTATTACAGAGAATAATGGCCGATGACTGGGATAATGTTAAGCGGGGTATAGCGATAATGGATGAGAAAACCTTAAAGAAAAATAAGCCGTTAAAACCAGACCGTGATTTTTATGAAAGCCTGTTAAATAAAGATGCCGACAGTGCTAAAGCAGCTATTTATCAACTACTGAAGGACCATAAAAAGCGTAATAAGTATAAACCCTTAATTAACGAGTTTATCAGCACACCGGCCTTAGGCTACACCAAACTTGCCTGGCTTAAAGGTATGGAGTTGGATATTGACCACCCGTTAGTGCCGAAAGAGCTATTACCTTTTAAGCCTTTGGATAAGTATGAAGTTGCTTATGATTTCTTGAAGGAGTAGCAACTTGCTTAGTCGAAGTTTAGCATTGCGCCTTTCTGGCTGGCGCAGGCGTGTCACCTGTGCCTTACTGGGTTTGTAGTTTTGAAAATAGATAATTATAAAAATGTCTGGGAAGGAAAAACTAAACGAATATATAACTTCGGCCAAGGGCCGTATTAATGAACTCTTTGTTGCTCTTCAGGAAAGTCGTGTTACTCGCCGCGGGTTAGCTGGTTCATTATGGTATTACGAAGAAAAATTTGCTGTCTACTCTTTAACCTTGGGTGAACTTAGCAATGTTAAGCATCATTTTTATAACTGTGGGCGAATAGACGAGTATTTGATAAATAAGTTTGATGACAGGATACTGGATTCTGGAATATCACATTTGTCATATGCATTATTAAGTGATGACCTTAGTTTAATCCGACGTTATGCAGAATTATCCCATAGCTGTTATAAACCTATGGTTGAAATGGGGCACAGCACACCGCTTTACGTAATGCAAAGGATTATGGCCAATGATTGGGATAATGTTAAGCGAGGGATAAAGATAATGGATGAGAAGACGTTGAAAAGAAACAAGCCTTTAAAACCCGATCGTGATTTTTATGAAGCCGTTTTAAATAAAGACGCAGACAGCGCAAAAGCTGCAATTACCCAATTATTAAAAGATCATAAAAAACGAAATAAGTATTTAGGATTAGCCAGCGAGTTTATCAGCATGCCGGCCCTCGGCTACACCAAACTTGCCTGGCTTAAAGGCATGGAGTTGGATATTGACCACCCGTTAGTGCCTAAAGAGCTATTGCCTTTTAAGCCTTTGGATAAGTATGATGTTGCTTATGATTTCTTGAAGGAGTAATCAAGGGCGCGAGAGTTAGTATTAGCAACCCATCTCCCTTGCCGGCTCATGCGTGTTCCTTAATTGAATCCCCCCGCGTTAGTGATGGAAGCGGATACCGGCCTCGCGCCTAATGGCTTGCAGGCGTATGAGCGTACAGCACGGGCGCCGCTTTTACCAGCGGCGTAACGCTATGATTTTAATTGTCGATTAATAATTAGGGGGCGTCGGGTTGGTTAGGGGGCAACCGCTTAGCTTTCGAACACCATGTTCATGCAGTTGAGCAATTGAAGTATCTGGAAGGTTAGTAAGGTGATGATTGGTGGGATGAAAAGCAAGTGCTTTACCACTTTTAAGCTGTTGCGCTTAGAGATAAAAAAATTAGGATGAAGCGACGCAAACATACTTTCCTTGTAGTTGGCGCCTATCTTTAAAAACAGGTTGTTTTCTAAGATGACATAATCGCCGTCGACCGAGTGGATCTTTGATTCGTTGACCAGGTATGATTTATGAATGCGCAAAAATGAGGTGTTTGATAATTTTTGCTCTAATTCTTTCATCGTTAAATAAGTGATATACTTACTCTTTTCGAGGTAGATGGTGACGTAATTCTGGCAAGCTTCGATATAAAAGATATCGTCGTGATGAAGACGAATCATCTTTCCTTTTGCTTCGCTTTGAATATAGAAATGCCGGGTTGGGTCGTTATGCGCCGCGGGGTATTTTGCAGACCGTACTTTGTTTAAGGCACGGTCAAGATGTTCGGCATTGATAGGGCTTATCAAAAAATCAACAGCTTCGTAGTGAAATGCCTGCGCCGCGTTTTCTGCAGACCCCGAGGTAATGATGAGCGAGGTATGCTTTGTCAGCAATTCGGGCAAATTGCTTTGATGGGCCGCGCACATCTCAATGTTTACAATAACAGCATCAGGAAAGCGGTCTTTCTTTAAAATTTCTTCTAAAGCAATATTGGGGTTGTGCTGGCTGCCTGCCAATACGAAATCTGTATGCTGCAGGTGCTTCAATATGCTATCCACTATAGCGCTTTTTTCAATAATGTACAACGAGAAAATTTCCTTTTTAGAAAGTTGAGGTATCATATCTGTAAAATTGGCTTAGGTGCTAGTTTAGGTACTCAATTATACGGATTTTTTTTAAACAATGTTACCCGGTAGATAAAAATTTATGAGATATAATTTGTTTATTATCAGTTGTTTGATAAATATTCTTTATAATGAATGGGCAACCTGATGCAAAGGCGATAGTTAAAATGCCTTTTTGGGTTTGTGTAGGTACAGCGGCATTTCGTCATGTCAAACGGTGCATTTCATGTAATAAACTGAAACCAAAATTGCCTTTTGGTTAATATTGGGTAAACTAAAAACAAAATTATGGGAAACTTAAACAGAACCATCAAAGAGGCTGCTATGCCAACACTGAGCGCTGTTACAGCAGTAAACAGAAAATTTCTTTACAGTTTATGCGCTGTATTATTTTTGCTTATGTGCTCATTGTCAACTAAGGCCCAATACGGTAGCGGGCCGTCAGATCTTTATAGTCTGCCTTATGATCTGGGCTTCGGTACCGGACAATCAACATTTTTTTCAAACCCTCAGTGTACTTCGTGTTCTCCTTTTACTAACAGTTATGGAAATCCCTATCATTCAGGCAATGATAAGTGGATAAAGATTGAGGTAAAAAATGACGGTTACTTAAGTATAATTGGTGGCACTGCTAATTACGATAGCGCTTTCCATTTGTTAGACTCGGCCCAAAACCTGATTACCTACGCGGATGATGGTACCGGCTCTGGCGATAATATCGGACACGGTTCTTTGCAACCCTGGATCAGTTACCTGTACGTAACAGCCGGTACGTATATTTTAGTAGTCGACGGTTCTGACAAATATCTTGGCGGAGGCAGTAGCTGGACATCAGCCAGCGGCTCTGTAAATATTACCTTCAGATTAGATTGATATTTAACATTTGTGATGACACAAATTTGTTAAAAAAGGCCGCCTCATAAGTTAGTTATGAGGTGGCCTTTTTTTGTGCGATATTGATCAGCAATAGTCTGGATATCAGTTAATAGTATGATTGCGTACAAGATGCTTGTGTGTAAAAATGTTTTGTGTAAGCAGATAGGTATTTCGTCATGACAAACGGTGCATTTCATGTAATAAACTGAAACCTAAATTTCCTTTTGGTTAATATTGGGTAAACCAAAAACTAAAAACATGAAAAACTTAAACATTGAAAAGGCTACCACGCCCAAAACTGTTAAATCAGTAATCAGTAAATTTATTTACAGCTTATGCGCTGCGTTATTCTTCCTTACTTGTTCATTATCAGCTATGGCTCAACCCGGCACCGCGCCCAGCAGCGGCAGTGGCACACCTTCAGATATTTGTGTTTTGCCTACATTAACTACAAGCTACCCATGGCATCAGGAAAGTGCGTGTACTTCATGTTCACCCCTTACTAACGATCATACTGCTAGCCCAGGCGCTGATAAGTGGATTGAGATTAATATTGGAAGTTACGGTTACCTAAGCATATTCGGGGGTACTTCTGATTTTGATAGTATTTTCTATTTATTCGACTCAAGCTGGAACCCAATTACCACCGCTGATGACGGCCAGGGCTCTGGTGATAACGTTGGCCACAGTTATTTGCAACCCGAAATTACTTATATTTGGGTTGCCCCCGGTGACAAATTTTACTTGATTGTAGACGGGAATAACAAATATACTTCGTGGCCGGGTACTAGCTGGACAAGCACAAGCGGCACCGTAAATATTGACTATGTTTTACAGTAATAACGTAAATTGTAAGGTTTGATCATTTGATCAATTTATTAAAGAACCGCCTCAGAAGTCACCTCTGAGGCGGTTTATTTTAATGTGGGGTATGTGTTAACACTGCCACAAAATTCTTTCGTTATAACCACAATAATCTTTGACTATAGGCTTATCGTCGACCTTATCAAGACTGTCGACATGCAAACAGATACTTTTGACTTTTACTTCACCCCAACGGCTTCTTTTTTATGTTTGCTCCATACCTGGCCCATGTGTTTGGTGGGGATAGTGTCGCCAAGCAGTTTGCCCCATGGTTTGAGGCCTGTTATACGGTCGAACACTATTTTTAGCACTGCTATAAACGGTATAGACAAAAACATGCCCGACACCCCCCAAAGCATGTTGCCCAGCAACACCACAATGATGCTCACCAAAGCGTTTATCTGCACTTTTGATGATACAATGCGCGGCACCAGTATGTTATTGTCAATAAACTGAATGATAATGTAGGCGCCTATTACCCCCAGCTGGGTGCTGTAGCCGTCTTTAGTTACGGTAGCCATTAGTACTGGCAAGGCTATGGCTATAATGCCGCCAAGGTAGGGTATAAGGTTAAGTATAGCGCCTATTACGCCTATAAGTAACCCGTATTTTACGCCCAGCAACAGCAACGCGGCCGAGTTCATGGCGGCAACAATAAGCAGCTCTATCAGCAAACCTACTATGTAGCTTTGTATAGCGCCCTTAGTTTCTTTTAATACTTCGCCTACCTTTTTTGAGTTCTCTTCGGCAAAAACTTCGTAAAAGAAATTAAGTATGAGCGTTTTGTAATACATCAGCAAAAAAATGTATACAGGTAGTAAAAACACTACGCTAAGCACACCCAGTAAGCCACCTAAAGCGCCGCCCACAATAGCCTGGCTATTGTTAAGCGCATCGCTCACCATTTGGTCTTGCTTGGGTATGGGTATATTAAAGGTTTGCTGTATAAAGGCTTTCAGATCATGCGTTATCATCCCAAATTTTTGCTTTAGCATAGGCAACGACTCGCCAAAACCCGCAATTTGCGACGACAGGAAGTAAAACACACCCGCTATACCTAACGCCAGCACCAGTATAGACATGATGATGGCCATTAGCCGGCTTACGCCCAGCTTCTCAAATTTATTGGCCAGCGGGTTTAACAACACTGACAAAAATGCCGCGAAAGCCAGCGGAACAAGCACGTCTTGTAACTGTGCCAATACATAAACCAATAATATCAGCCCAAAAAGTATTACGGTGGTTTTTAGGTAAAAAGGATAATCTTTAACGGCCATGGTTTAAGGTGCTGCTTGAGTGTGTTTAACACTAAATAATAAATGTACCAAATTGTTTTAGGCTAAGCCACAGTTTTGTTGGCCGCCGGCAGCGCAAAGCATAGTTTGGTAAATTTGCCCAGCTCGCTTTGTGCCCATATGGTACCATGTTGTTGCTCAATAAGGTCTTTACAAAACATCATGCCCATACCAGTGCCGCTTTCGTTCTCTGTGCCGGGTTGGCTGCTTACCTGGGTTTTAAAAAGGTTGCTCAGGTACTCGGGTGTCATGCCAACGCCGTAGTCGGTAAGACAAAACTTAACCTTGTTGTCTTCAATAAGGTAAGCCTTTATATCAATATTACCATCGCGATTAGAGAATTTAATGGCGTTAGTTAAAAAGTTGTGCATCACAATGCGCACGCAGCTGGCATCGGCATAGGCAACAGCATCTGGCGTAATATTAATATTTACGCTGATGTTTTTTTGTTTCAGCTTGTCGTCCAGATGAGCCAGTTCGCGGTTTATCAAATCTGCAAGCTCAAAGCTGGTAGAGCGGTTGCCGGCGTTATCAACCTGGCTGTTTATCCAAAACAAAAGGGTATCCAAAAAATCAGAAGTATGCTCAAGCTTGTTAAATACTTTTGGCGTCATAGCCACAAATTCTTCGGGGCTTATGGTGTCGTCAGTCATTAGGTTAAACAAGCCACGCAGGGTGCTTATGGGGGCCCTAAGATCGTGCGCTAACACGCTAATAAGGCGGTCTTTTAAAATATTCAGGTCGTTCAATTTTTCGGCCTGTGTGTTTAAAACATCCTGGTGCAGGGTAATGGCGCGGTTTTTTTCGGCCAGCAGTTCATTAACACGTTGCTGTTTAATTTTAGCCTTGTAATATATAAATGCTACAACGGCCAGTATAACAATTAGCGCCGCGTATATCAGGTTTTGATTGCGCTGGCTGGCAATTTCAGACTGATACGTTTCTTCCTGCAAGCGGCGTTTTTCGGCCATGTCGCGCTGCTTGTTGGCAAAATCAATCTCAATATTGTACAACATTATTTTCTGTATACTCTCGTTGCGCTTTAGGCTACCCTTAAGCTCAGAATATTGCTCGCGCTCGCGGTAGGCTTCTTCAAAGCGTTTAAGGCCGGCAAGCGCCCGGCTGGCCTCAAAGGTAGCATCGGTATTAACACTAAGGCTGTTTAGTTGCGTGGCTGCCTGGCGTGCCATGTTAGCATATTGCAGCGCTTTTTGGTATTGTTTATTGGCATTATAAACCATTGCCAAACCTACGTAAGCGGTGGCCCTGTTAATAGGCGTGTTTATTTTAACAGCCGCCGCTACCGACTGGTTAAAGTAGTAAATGGCAGAGTCGGGCTTGTTTATATAGTAATGATACATGCCCAAATCATAATAAATAAGGGTAACGCCCTCTGCATCATTTTGCTTAACAAACATATCGTGCGATTTGCGCAGATACGGTATAGCTTTGTTGAAACGGCGCAGGCCCAGGTAGGTTTCGGCTATGTTTTGGTATACGCTGCTTATGCCAAGTTGGTCGTTATGTTTTTGCCAGATGGTAAAAGCGCGGTTGTAATAGTTAAGTGCCTTGGCATACAACTCAAAACGCTGCATAATAAGGCCTATATTGTTGTATTTGCTGGCGGCTGACAGTTCGTCGCGGCGTTTAAGATCAATGGCCAGGGCTTTAAAATAATAATCGAGCGCTTTGGCAAAATCGCCCTTATTATCAAAGGTTATACCCATCAGGTTATAGGTTTCGGCTTCGTTCTCTTCGTCGTGTGTTTTTTTGATTATGACCAGCGCTTTATGATAATTTGCCAGCGCTACATCATAATGGCCCAGGTAATCTTGTATATAACCCAGTTCCATGTAGCACTGGCTTATGCCGTATGGATAATTTAATTGCCTGTAAATGTTTAGCGCATTATTGTATTGACCGGTGGCCGCGGCATAATCGCCATGCAGGGTATTAACATCGGCCAGGTGGCAAAAACCATCGGCAATACCTTTTTTGTATGCTATTTGTGTCGATAATTTTATTTGCAGTTGGCCATAGTAGCGGGTACTGTCGGGGTTAGCTTCAAAATACTCATCAGCCAGTTTGTTAATACGGCTTATAGTAAGGGTGTCGGGCTTGCTTGTATTTTTTAATGATGATGTAACCAATTGCCTCAGGCTATCGGTAGTGCCTTTTTGCTGCACAGCATAGGCCCGGTTAAAGGTTATACCTATAATAATACATAAGGCTACAAGCGGCTTCAAGTTATAGTACAGAGGGGGTGACAGTTAATTAAATAAAAGTATAAATATTATCTAACTATTTAGACACAAATAATATGCATAAAAAAGCCATCATCACTATCTGTGATGATGGCTTTTCTTTAACGAAATTAGCTATCTTATTTCAACAAATTCTTCCAGCTAACCAAATCACCAATGATCTTATCCAGATCGGCAGCTGGTACGCGCTCTTGCGCCATGCTGTCGCGGTGACGGATGGTAACGGTGTTGTCTTCCAGTGTCTGGTGGTCAACCGTGATACAGAAGGGTGTACCAATAGCATCCTGGCGGCGGTAACGTTTACCAATGGCGTCTTTTTCCTCGTATTGTAGGTTAAAGTCAAGCTTCAGGGTGTCCATAATCTCGCGTGCTTTCTCAGGCAGGCCGTCTTTTTTAGTCAGCGGGAAGATAGCAGCTTTAACCGGTGCCAGGCAAGGGTGCAGGCGCAATACGGTGCGGCTGTCTTGCTTTTCTTCGGTGCTCAGGTCTTCTTCCTCAAACGCGTTTATCATCGTCAGTAAAAACATACGGTCCAAACCTATTGATGTTTCAATAACGTAAGGAATATAGTTACCATAAGGTTTGTCTGTAGCCGGGTCAACCTCAGGGTCAAAGTATTGCATCTTTTTGCCCGAGAATTGTTGGTGCTGGCTCAAATCAAAATCGGTACGGCTATGTATGCCTTCCACCTCTTTAAAGCCAAAAGGGAACTCAAACTCAATATCATAAGCTGCATCAGCATAGTGTGCCAGCTTAGTATGCTCATGGTAACGATATTTGGCGCTGTCGGTGCCTAAAGCAAGGTGCCATTTTAAACGGGTTTCTTTCCATTTTTCAAACCACTCTTTTTGTGTGCCGGGGCGTACAAAGTATTGCATTTCCATTTGCTCAAACTCGCGCATACGGATAATGAACTGGCGGGCAATCACCTCGTTACGGAAAGCCTTACCAATTTGCGCAATGCCAAACGGAATTTTCATCCGGCCAGACTTTTGCACGTTCAAATAGTTTACAAATATCCCTTGCGCGGTTTCGGGGCGCAGGTAAACCACATCAGCATCGTCAGCAACGGCGCCCATCTGGGTGCTAAACATCAGGTTAAACTGGCGTACGTCGGTCCAGTTTGCAGTGCCGCTTAAAGGGCATTTAATATTTTGTTCTATGATCAGTTCGCGCAGGCGGGGCAGGTTTTCGGCTTTAAGGGCGTTGTCCATTTCCAGTTGCAGCTCTTCGGCTTCGCTGGTTTTTTGTTCCTCGTCAAGCTTAGCAATGCGATCCTCTAATAACTGATCTGCACGATAACGTTTTTTTGAGTCCTTATTGTCAATCATAGGGTCGCTAAAACCATCAACGTGGCCGCTGGCTTTCCAAATTTTGGGGTGCATAAATATGGCCGAATCAATCCCCACGATATTATCGTGCAGCTGCACCATGCTTTTCCACCAATAGGTTTTAAGGTTATTTTTCAACTCGGCACCAAACTGGCCATAGTCGTACACGGCGCTCAGGCCGTCATATATCTCGCTCGATTGAAAAACGAAGCCATACTCTTTAGCATGCGCAATAACGTTTTTAAACAGTTCGTCGGTAGTCTTACTCATAATAGGGGCAAATATATATTATTTGTCTTGAACCATGATTCGTAGGATTAAAAGATTTACATGATCTTATACTTATCAAGGCAATCCTCAAATCTTACGAATCATGGTTCAGACCATGGCGTTGCCTGTGGCCCGGGCTGTTCGCTTATACTGCACAAGCCTTAGCCGCGCGGCCGGTATCCGCTTCCATCCCTAACGCGGCCGGCGCTTATGGGCCTTTTGTCTGAACCTTGATTTGTAGGATTAAAAGATTACAGGATTTTTACTAGTGGGAGCAAAATTGTTTTTTGGAGCGTCAGATGCGGGCTTCTGGGCGAAAGTCGGTAAAACTGCTGGCCTGTGTGTAATGGCAGGGGGCAAGTCAGTGCGTGAATGACCTCGCATTATTGTCTGAACCTTGATTCGTCGGATTAAATGATTTAAGGATTTTATTATTTCATGGTAATCTATAAATCCTATGAATCATGGTTCAGATAACTCCCGCAACGCATCCCCCGCAACCCACTTAGCCGCCTTACTATCCTGCAACAAAATCCTTTCAGCACATTCAATAGCCAGCGGCCGCAAAGTAGCATTACGTTTACCTATCTGCCGTAAAGCCCAGTTAACCGCTTTCTTCACAAAGTTGCGCCCGTCCCACGCCTCGCGCTCAATAATGGGGAAGAATAGGGTAAACACCTCGTCCGGCGCTTTTTTATCATGTACCGCAAGCTCGGCCATGAGCACAAAGCCGGCGCGTTTTACAAATTCTTCTTCGCGTTTGCTAAATTCAAGGGCCTTTTCAATGGCGTAGGGGGTGCGGTCAAACAGGTTGCCGCAAACCTGATCGCATACATCCCATGAGGTAAAATCTTTGGTCCAGGCGTCAATTTGTACCGGGGTAACTTGCTTTGGGTCGCCAATAAGCGATGCCAGTATGCGGGCCTCGTGTATTTCGGTTTCCCATAGTTTTTGAGAAAGGGCATGGTCCTTTTTTATCAGCTTGGCCAGTTTACGTACTTCGGGGATTCTTACGCCCAGCGCCTTTTCGTTAGCTATGCCGAAACGCAGCATGCCAGCGTGATATTTAGCATCAGCTTTTTCTTTCAGCAGGTCAATAACGTCGTTTGCGTTTAAGTCAGTAATATCCATCAGCCTAAAATTATAAAATAGCATGAACTTTTAGCGTTATAGCATTGTTAAATAACAAACCCAATATATTATGCAAACACGCTTATTTACTTTTATGCTGATGCTAAGCGGCGCGGCAACCTATGCGCAACCAGCAGCCGATACCGCCGCTAAACCTTCGCCCGTACGCACCTTAAGTTACCAGCAATACCAAAGCTACTTAAAAGGCGAAGCAGGAGAGGACCTTGCCCGCGTGGCCGAACTGAACCATTACCCGCTGCCCGACAAAGTTTTAAAGTACAAAGCTGAACTTGACCTTAGTCCCATCCAAATAAAAAAGATCACAGAGGCAAATGACTACCTGCGCCGTCGTCGCCTGCAAATTGGCGGCTCGGTTATCGACACAGAAAAGAAGCTTGACAGCCTGTTTAAGCATAATAAAGTGCAGGACGGTAACGTAATATTTTACACCAACCGCTACGGCTTGTACCAGGGCGAATTGAAAAATGCCATGCTACAGGCTTGTCTGTCAACACAAAAGCTTTTATCGCAACAGCAAATAAGCAAGTTTGAAGCTTTACAAAAACGTAAATGATAATTTGCCGTTGCTTTTGTTTAATTTAGCGCCCTCAATAATTAGATATGAAAATTTCGTTCGATTTTGAAAAACCGCTGTCAGAGTTGCTTCAGCAGATTGAAAAAGTGAAGCAGGTTGAAGAGAAAAATAAGCTCGACATGTCTGCAACGGTAACAGAACTTGAAAATAAATTAGCCGACGCGAAAAAAGAGATCTACGGCAACCTTACCGGTTGGCAAAAAGTACAGATCTCGCGTCACCCCGAACGTCCTTATACCTTACAGTACATTGAGCTGATATGCGATGATTTTATAGAATTGCATGGCGACCGTACTGTAGGCGACGATAAAGCTATAGTAGGTGGTTTTGGTACTATCAACGGCGAAACGGTAATGATCATCGGTCACCAAAAGGGCCGTAACACTAAAGAGCGCCAGTACCGCAATTTTGGTATGGCTAACCCTGAAGGCTACCGCAAAGCATTACGTTTAATGAAACTGGCCGAGAAATTTGGCAAACCGGTAGTAACGCTAATTGATACCCCGGGAGCGTTCCCCGGCCTTGAAGCCGAAGAACGCGGACAGGGCGAAGCTATTGCGCGCAACTTGTTAGAGATGGCGATATTGAAAGTGCCGATTATCTGCGTGGTTATTGGCGAAGGTGCATCGGGCGGTGCCCTGGGTATTGGTATTGGCGATAAGGTGCTAATGCTGGATAACTCATGGTATTCGGTAATTTCTCCGGAGAACTGTTCGACCATCCTGTTTAAAACCTGGGAGCATAAAGAACGCGCTGCTGAAATGCTTAAGCTAACATCAACCGAGATGTTTAAAAACAAGCTGATTGACGGCGTTATTAAAGAGCCACTTGGCGGCGCACATCAAGACCCGGTTGCTATGGCCGCTATACTGAAAAAGCAATTAGTAAAAGACCTTAAAACTCTTAAAGAACGCGACGTAACCGAACTGGTAAATGAGCGTATAGATAAGTTTTGCTCGATGGGGGTGGTTATTGAAGGATAATTAAATATAGACTTTTTGAAAGGGATTGCAGTTTACTGCGACCCCTTTTTTGTTGTCATCCTGAGCGATAGCGAAGGATCTGCCAAGCGGGCGAATGCATATCAAGCAGGCGCTTTCCCTAAGGTTGGGACAGGCTGTTCCTTAAGCGTGACAAACGCTATACAAACGCAAAACGCCCCCGAAATTCGGAGGCGTTTTGCGTTTGATGTGTTATCAGTATTATTGTTGCTGATCGTCTAAATTAATACCAAAGGTTTTCTTGTACATATCAAGCTTGGTTTTACACTTGGCATGTAAAGGCGACTGATGTGTAGCTGTAAGCTTGGTAATACCGCTCAACAACGATACGCCAAACTGAATATCATTATTCAGGCTGGTTTTGCCTTCTTTAAATAAATTCAGGTTATAATCCAGCGAGTTATCAATATAGTCAATAATGATGGCCAGGTTTTTATCGGCCCATGCTTTTTCGCCCATACGGTATGCCAAATCAGACATGTAGTATTTGCGTACTGCAACTTCCTGCACCGGTATGGTTGCCGGCATTTCTTTTTCAAACTTGTGTAATGCCTCAACAGCCTTATCCTTGTGTCCCTCAAGAAACAGGTTTTCGGTCATGGTTAAATAAACCCGTGCTAATAACGGGTAAAACATCGTTAGCGATTCGTGATCTAAAAAGCTGGCTGTTTTAAAGTTTCCGTACTTAAATTTCTTAACCACATTTTCATACATCTTCAATGTATTGGTGTTCTCTAACGGCGCACGTAACGAGTCTGGTTTCAGTGGTAAAAATCTGTAGGCAAAACCTTCGCTGTACATGTATTTGGTTAAACCAATCATGCTTTGGGTAGGTACGGTTACGGTAAAGTAAACAGGGCGTTTCCAATCGTTGTGCGCCAGGATGTCTATCAGTGCAAGATTGTCTTTAGTAACATATTGCGCCGGGAAGGTAAAATCAATAACCGGCTGTATCTGCTCGCGTTTGTCGGCAGACAACGTTCCTGTTTTTATTACCTCATCAGCATTGACAGTTATTTTAAAATTTTTAGTTGGCAAATAGTTAGCCGATTCGCCGTTTTCGTACTGTGCTTTAGCATCAGGGTTGTCTGATGTTATGAAATCAAACACATCTTTCAATTCTGAAGAGCCCGGTAGCTTTGCATCGTTAAAATAAATAACATCGCGTAAACCGGCTTTGTATTTACTATCGGCCATGGTAATTGGCAACGGTGCAGATTCGTTCATTTTTGACTTCATCTGTTTGATATACCAATCTGTACCCAATAAGCTAAGGTTAACAATGCGTACGTCAGGGCGTACATTTTCAACCTCCTGCAGGTACCAAAGCGGGTAAGTATCATTATCGCCATAAGTAAATAGTATAGCGTTTGGCGCGCACGATGTTAGGTAGTTAAAAGCCATATCGTGCGGCGTCATTTTGGTTGAACGGTTATGGTCGTCCCACTCCTGGCTGGCCATTAATGCAGGGCCGGCAAGTAAACAAACTACTGTTGCGCCTATGGCTATACCTACAGATTTGCCTTTTTTGCTAAGTAATTCGGCAATAAACAATACGGCAAGGCCAATCCATATCGCGAAAGCATAAAAAGAACCTGCGTAAGCGTAATCACGCTCACGTGGCTGCAGAGGGTCCTGGTTAAGGTATAACAGAATAGCCGCACCGGTAAAGAAGAATAACACCGCCACAACGCCGGCATCTTTCTGGTTCTTTTTAAAGTGGAAGTATAAGCCCAGCAGGCCCAATATCAGCGGCAAAAAGAATAAGCGGTTATAGCTTTTACTTTGGGTAACCGAGTATGGTAGCTTTTGGCTAACGTTAACACCACTCAACCAATCGCCGTCAAGGCCCTTAATCTGGCCATCCTGCTCGTTAGAGCGGCCCACAAAGTTCCACAGGAAATAGCGGGTATACATTTGGTTAACCTGCCAGCTAAAGAAGAAAGAAAGGTTGTCGCCAAAGGTAGGGTCCTGGCCTTCGGGGATACCCACCCAATCGCGGTAAAACTCAGGGTGGCCCTGTTTCTCGCTAAACATACGCGGGAAAATGGTATTACGATCATATATCGTGGTAAGCTTTTTACCGGTTATTTCATACTTGGTATCGCCTTTACGGTACATGTTGGCGCCTTCTTTTTGGTCAATAGGTTTTGAGCCGAAGAACTGTCCGTATAGTAACGGGGTTTCACCGTACTGGTCACGGTTTAAGTAGCCGTTTAATGAGAAAGCATCCTGCGGATTACTGTTGTTTAAGTTAGTACCCGCTTTAGCACGGATAACGATCATCACAAAAGAGCTATAACCAAACAGTATGAAAGCGGTACAAATTAAAAAGCTGTTTAAAGCAAAACGCTTTTCGCGAATTTTAACGCCATACTCTAATATAGCGGCTATAATAACACCCATAACCAGGCCAATTATGCCCGCGCTAATGGTAAGCGCTAACACAAAACATACAGCAGTTACTATAATAGTTACCTGGCTAGGTTTAATGGTATATAATATACCGGCAACAATAACGCCTGTAAGCAATAAAAAGAAAGTGATTGCGCCCGTGCCGAAGCCCAAACCTAAGGTGTTAACAAAGAACAGATCAGAGAAAGCAGCGCCCTTTACAGTGTATTGGATAATGCCCCATAGTACAGCTGCTACTATAACCACACCTAACAAAAATACCTTAATGGTGCCCCAGGTAGTAGTGTTTGGCGTTTTGCGGAAATAAACCACTAACGCCATTGCAGGTATAACCAGCAAGTTTAACAAGTGGATACCTATTGACAGGCCCATGATGTAGGCGATGAAAATGATCCATTTATCGGCACCCGGCTCATCGGCGTGGGCATCCCATTTCAATATGGCCCAAAATACTACGGCAGTACATAATGATGATTGCGCATAAACTTCCGACTCGACAGCCGAGAACCAGAACGTATCAGAGAAAGTATAAGCTAAAGCGCCAACTAAACCGGCGCCTATAATTAATATGGTATTGGTAAGATCAAGATCTTCGGCCTTTTTAATAAGGATCTTTTTGGCTAGTGCGGTAATGCTCCAGAATAAGAACAATATGGTAGCAGCGCTTGACAGGGCCGATGCCATGTTGGTCCAGTAAGCTACTTTAAGGTTATTGCCAAATGATAACAGCGATACCACTTTACCAATCATGGTAAACAAAGGCGCGCCAGGCTGGTGGGCCACCTGCAGGCGGTAAATACAGGCAATGAACTCGCCGCAATCCCAAAAGCTTGATGATGGTTCAAGTGTTAAAGTGTAGGTAACAATGGCTACAAGAAAGGCTATCCAGCCAAATAAATTGTTGATCTTATTGTATTTCATTTCGAAATTTACAAGGGTAATGGTTTTATCAGGCCCGAAAATAGTAAAATTGTAAGCAAAGCCGTTGGATTTGCCATTTTTTAACAAAATTTAACCATCTGTTCTAAACCTTGCAATAGGGCGAGGGCTTTAAAATCAGAAAGTTATGTAACTTGTTTTTTTGGCGAATTTTGAGGTGCTGAAATTTTTTAAAATTTCCATTTTGAAGTTCAAAAAAACGTCCTATATTTGCATTCCTTTTCGGGACGTAAGTTACGAAGGTGGAGATTGCCTGATAGTATAATGGTAGTACGACGGTTTTTGGTACCGTTTGTCTAGGTTCGAATCCTGGTCGGGCAACAATAAAAATTTCGGATTTCGGATTTTCAATGTCGGATTTATTCCGTGGAAATTCAAAATCCGAATTTTTTTATACAGCAAATCGATTGGAAAAAATCGGAGAAAAAATCCGAAATTCGACATTCGAAATCAAACATCATAACATGCCATTACAGTTTAACACGGTTAAATTATTTGCAGGTTCCGGATCAAAAGATCTGGCGCAAAAAATTGCTGATGCTTATGGACAACCGTTAGGCGAGTCGACCCTGGCGCGTTTCAGCGACGGCGAGTTTCAGCCATCTTTTAACGAGTCTGTACGTGGTTGTGATGTTTTCCTGGTACAGTCAACCCACCAGCCTACTGATAATTTAATGGAGTTATTAATGATGACAGACGCCGCACGCCGTGCTTCTGCCCATCACGTTAACGCTGTTATCCCGTATTTTGGTTTGGCCCGTCAGGACAGGAAAGACCGTCCGCGTGTAGCCATTGGCGCTAAGCTGGTAGCTAACTTATTGGTAGCAGCAGGTATTGATCGTATTATGACCATGGATTTGCACGCTGCGCAAATTCAGGGCTTTTTTGATATCCCGGTTGATCACTTAGACGGGTCGATCATTTTCGTGCCGTATATTAAGAGCTTGAATTTAAAGGCGCTTACTATTGCTTCGCCGGATATGGGCGGATCATACAGAGCGCGTGGTTTTGCCAAGTTTTTTAACGCCGAGGTTGTAATTTGCGACAAACGCCGTAAACGCGCTAACGAGATTGAATCAATGACGCTTATTGGTGATGTGAAAGATCAGGACATTGTTTTGATTGATGACATTTGCGATACGGCCCGCACCCTGGCCAAAGCAGCACAGCTGATCATGGATAAAGGCGCACGCAGTGTTAGAGCAGTTTGTACGCATGCTGTATTATCAGGTGATGCTGTCGAAACGGTAGAAAGCTCGGCTTTAACAGAGCTTATAGTTACTGATACCATTCCGTCAAAAGTAAGCAGCCCTAAGATAACCGTATTATCAACAGGTGAGTTGTTTGCTAAAGCGATAATAAACGTAAACGAACATGGCTCAATAAGCCAGTTGTTTAAAGTAGAGTAAGTAGTCCATAGACGATGGTCGATAGTCCATTGTTATAAAAATAAATAAAAAAAGTACTATGGTCTATTGATTATCGACCATGGACTTACAACGATATCCTCATGCGATGTGAGGCTTTACAAATAAATAAATAATAAAAATGAAATCAATTGCTATTAGCGGTTCTCCAAGAGAGAACGTAGGGAAAAGAGACGCGAAAGAGCTGCGTTACCAGGATTTGGTGCCTGCAGTGCTTTACGGTGGTGCTACTCAAAGCCACTTTTCGGTGTCCGCATCTGATTTGAAAGCCGTAGTTTATACGCCGGTTGTTCACTTCATCGACCTTGACATTGCTGGTGTTAAATCACAAGCTATCATTAAAGATCTTCAGTTTCACCCGTTAACTGAAAAACTTATCCACGTTGACTTTTTATTGCTTGACCAGGCTAAACCTGTTGCGATAGAAATCCCTGTAAAATTAATCGGTACTTCGCCAGGTGTTAAAGTAGGTGGTAAATTAGTTCAAAAATTGCGTAAGCTTAAAGTTAAAGCTTTACCTAAAGATCATATCGACTTTATTGAAGTTAGCATTGAAGCTTTAGAGGTAGGTAAATCAGTTAAAGTTGCTGAGATCAGCGTACCTAACTTGACTATCTTAAACACTAAAGAAGATACCATCGTTTCTGTAACCACTTCACGTGCATTACGTCAGGCTGAGCAAGAAGCAGCTCAAGGCAAAAAATAATTTGCTGATTTCACTGATTTAGTCAGT
Organism: Bacteroidota bacterium; assembly: GCA_040386815.1. Taxonomy (GTDB): domain Bacteria; phylum Bacteroidota; class Bacteroidia; order Sphingobacteriales; family Sphingobacteriaceae; genus Mucilaginibacter. Next base: position 97,548 of record JAZKET010000003.1, read on the forward strand.
GATTACACAGATTTTAGAAAGCGACAAGTTTAATTACTTGTCGCTTTTGTTTTTTAAGAATTAATATATTAGCAGCAAGGATTTAATCCGTGTAATCATAGTAATGAAATATCTAATAGTAGGTTTAGGAAACATTGGGCCGGAGTATGCCGATACACGCCATAACATTGGCTTTATGATATTGGACGAACTGGCCAAGCAGGAAGGCGCAAAGTTTAACAACATGCGCCTGGCTTATTACACAGAGGTTAGCCACAAGGGCCGCACGCTTTGCCTGATAAAGCCAACCACCTACATGAACCTTAGCGGCAAAGCCATGAATCACTGGATGAAAGAGCTAAAAATACCGGTAGAGAATGTGTTAGTTTTGGTAGATGATATTGCCCTGCCGCTTGGTACCCTGCGCCTAAAACCCAAAGGCAGCGCCGCCGGCCACAACGGTTTAAAACATATTGAAGCCACCCTTGGCCATAACAATTACGCCCGCCTGCGTTTTGGCGTTGGTGACAATTACCCCAAAGGCCGCCAGGTTGATTATGTATTAAGTGGTTTTGATGATGACGAGCAGCCGGAACTGCCCGCTCTGATTGAACGCTCGATAGAAATGATTAAAGCGTTTGCTACGATAGGGACTGAGTTGACGATGACGAAGTTTAATAAGTGATGAAAACAGAAACCGTCAATCATATTCATCAATCATTTGAATTACTAATTCAGAAATATGGATTTAAGGTTAGCAATGAGATAAATGAAGATGGCTATTTTTTGATTGAATATAAATCGAACGATTTTATAATTGAGATTGAGAAATATCACAGAGAGCTTTACACTGTAATTTACAAAGAGGGGGCACTTAGGGGAATAAATCTTTTTAATTTATTGGATTATTTGACGCTAGATTTGCCAGATAAACCCAAGGTAAATTATTTTTCGAAGGAGGCCAATCTTGATCAAAGTTATCAAAGGCAAATAAACCATATCTCAAAGACCATAATGGATAATTACGTTTTGATAAAAGATTTTTTTCGAAATGAAGGTTATGAGATCAGATTTAACACTTTTGAAAATTATTGGAAGCAAAAACATCCTGAACTTTATAAATAGCTTTATTTTGATTGCTCTATGAACAAGAACAAGAAAATGTTGAAGTCTTTGTCAAAAGTAAAAAGAACTTTGTTTAAAGCCGGGGTGTATGATCGGGAATTTGTAGCTATGATTAAAAAGGCAGCTAATGGAAACTATATCACGGTAGACCCAAAAGATGTTTGGGGAAGTCTGGGTTTGCGATAGTAACATTTACAACTACTAATTTAACCCTTAAATTTACTCCGCTGTTCGAAGTCTCTGACTTCGAACCATTATGCCTGTAGTCTCAGACTACAGTTGCAAACCCGATAGTCAGAGACTATCTGCATATTTATCCGAAGTCAGAGACTTCGGATAGCGAACAAAAAAATTAACCCTTACCTTTACCCCCATGAAAGTTTACGGAATCACCAATTGCAATACAGTAAAAAAGGCGCTTGATTGGTTTAAAGCCAACCAGGTTATGTATGAGTTTCATGATTTTAAAAAGCTGGGTGTAAGCCCCGAAAAGCTGCAGGACTGGGACGGCAAAGCCGGTTATGAAAAGTTTTTGAACAAACAAGGTACCACCTGGAAACAACTTGACCAGGAAACTAAAGACGCGGTTAAAACCAACGCCGATGCGCTGAAACTACTTGAACACAAAACCAGCATGATAAAACGCCCGGTTATTGAAGATGGCGGCTTTTTGTTCTTCGGTTTTGATGAAGCCACGTATAAAGATCATTTTAAAAAATAGCAATCCGTAGAGACACAATACTTGGTGTCTCTTTTGCATAATAGAGGTGCGCAAAGCATTGTGTCTTTACGTCCATTCCTTTATATTTCTCTGCGACCCTCAGCGGATCCTCTGTGTCCTTCGTGGTTAAATAACCGCAGAGATACACTGAGAAGGCGCAAAGACCACAGAGGGCTATATTGACGATTCCCTTCCCGTAATAATTTCCTTACGTTTAGTTAACAGCCGTTAATTTTCTATTTTTACGTTTCAAACTAAAATTAACTGAATGAAACTGAAAATTACTGCCGGCTTAACACTGGCATTTTGCGCTGCTGTGACCACCGCTATGGCACAGACAAGCACCGGGAGGGCACAAAATGTTGGCGACCCCAACGCCCCAGAAACCAAGTACAATTATCACGAAACCTGGAAACCGTTTTTCTACACCAAAAACGGTAACGATTTACGCGCTGCCGACGGCCAACCCGGCCCAAAATACTGGCAAAACCGTGCCGACTATCAGCTAAGCGCCACCCTGCACGACGATGCTAATGAGGTGGTTGGTACCGAAATTTTAACTTACACCAACAACAGCCCGCAAAAGCTTGGGTTTTTGTGGATGCAGTTAGATCAGAATTTGTTTAAAATGGATTCGCGCGGTAACAAACAGGTGCCTTTAAATAGTGCAGGCATACCGCAAAGCCGTAATTGGGGCCAGGGACAGGTGTTTGATGCAGGTTACAAGATCAAATCTGTAAAATTATTAAGCACCGCTAAAGGTAAAGTTACAGAGAGTGACGTTAAATACATGATTGACGACACCCGAATGCAGATCTTTCTGCCTACACAATTGGCAGCGGGTGGTGGTCAGGTTAAATTAAAAATTGAGTTCTCATTCATATCGCCCGATTATGGGTCTGACCGTATGGGTATCATCCATACAGATCAGTCAAAAAATGGCAAGATATTTCAAATGGCGCAGTGGTATCCACGCATGTATGTTTATGATGACATTAGCGGCTGGAATGCGCTGCCATATACCGGCGAAAGCGAGTTTTATTTAGAGTATGGCGATTTTGATGTGAAAATAACCGCACCGGCTAAAAATATCGTAGTATGCTCTGGCGAATTATTGAACGCTAAAGAAGTTTATACCCCGGCCCAGCTGCAAAGATGGGAGCAGGCCAAGCAAAGTGATAAAACGATAATGATACGTACGGCTGATGAGGTGACCGACGCGACTTCTCGTCCCGCAGGTAAAAAAGACCTTACCTGGCACTTCCAGATCAAAAACGCGCGTGATGTCGCTTGGGGCGCTTCGCAGTCGTTTATAGTCGACGCGGCTAAGATCAATCTACCAAGTGGAAAAAAAACATTAGCGATATCAGCGTACCCAATTGAGAGCACGACAGGTAAGGGCCAGTGGAGCCGCAGCACCGAGTTTATCAAAGCATCGGTTGAGCATTACTCAAAAAAATGGTTTGAGTATCCATATCCTGCGGCTACCAGCGTTGCAGGCAAAGCAGGTGGTATGGAATATCCGGGCATCATCTTCTGCAGCTTAGAAGGCGGCTGGGGCGTAACAGATCACGAGTTTGGCCATACCTGGTTCCCGATGATAGTAGGATCAAACGAACGTTTGTACGGCTGGATGGATGAGGGTTTCAATACTTTCATTAATACTTTATCAACCAAAGAATCATTGAAGGGTGAGTTTTACCGTGCCGGCACACCTGAAGGCCGCGTAAAAACCTGGAATGCATTTACCCGCCCAACTTTGGAGCCGATATTGAGCAACCCGGAAAACCTGAAAGAGCCTAACACCGGTACCTTGCTGTACAGCAAACCGGGCGCGGGTTTAACTTTGCTGCGCGAAAATATATTAGGCCCTGAGCGTTTCGATTTTGCTTTTAGAACTTATGTTCACCGTTGGGCCTATAAACACCCTACGCCTGATGATTTCTTCCGCACGATGGAAAACGCTGCCGGCGAGAGCCTGCAATGGTTCTGGAGAGGTTGGTTTGTAAATAACGACCGTCATGACGTTGCTGTGCGTGGTGTTAAGTATGTGGGTAATGATGCTGCCAAAGGTTCGCTGATCACTATTGACAACCTGGAGAAAATGGCGATGCCAATTATCCTGGATATTAAAACTGTGAGCGGCAAAACAGAGCGTGTTAACTATACTGCCGAAATTTGGGAGCGTAATACCAGCTGGACTTTCAGATATCCATCAACAGAGGAAATAGCTTCTGTAACCTATAATCCTGAAGGCACATTGCCAGATCATAACGTATCAAACAACGTTTGGAAGAAACAATAAAAATCAGAGAAACCCTGCCCTACAAGGCAGGGTTTTTTGTTGGAATAAAGTGTTAAATAAGTTCAAAAGCTGCACATTGGTACCATAATTGATTTAACTTAGCCGTATCAAACTTTATATACTATGAAACGCTTTTTGGGATTTGCAGCATTACTACTAACCACCACATTGGCCAATGCTCAGGATGTAGTAAAGGGAGTTGTTGTTGAACAGGGAAGCAATGACAGAATTACCAACGTGTTTGTGCACGACACCAATAACAAGCAGATAACACTGGTTGACAAAAACGGCAAGTTTACCATAAAATCAGGCAAGAACCATTTGGTGATATTTGACGCGCCTGGTTATGTGTCTGATACCTTGGTGATTATT
>JAZKET010000003.1:102059-118022 GCA_040386815.1 Bacteroidota bacterium
AGGGTTAACACAACCAAACGTTTGCCATTTGACCCGCGTGTAGAGTACCCGGAAGTTTACAAAAAAAGCAAAGTGTATGTGTTATCGCCTAGCACCTGGTTTTCTAAAGAAGGTAAAGACGCCCGCCGCTTAAAAAGATACTTCGCCAGCGAAGAAAAGGAGCGTTATGTAGATAAATACTACACCCCAAAATACGTTGCTACCCTTATTCCGCTAACAGGGGTTGAGTTGGAGAATTTCATGGCCCTGTATCGCCCAACTTACGAATATGTAAAAGCTAATGACGGCCCAACATTGGCGATGTTCATTAATGATTCGTACAAAAAGTATAAGGCCTTGCCAGCAGACCAAAGGCAATTGCAGGGTTTGAACGCGAGGTAACTGCTTCTATTTTATATGTCATTTCGAAACGAGGAACGACTGAGAAATCTTATGCGCCTTGATAATTGTAGGGTGTATAAGATTTCTTGCTATTCTTCGAAATAAGATCTTAAATCACACCAAATACTCAAACAAAGTCTGATCCTTATTCAGTTCAATCACTTCAAAGCGGTTTTCTTTAAAACGTTCAAGCAAGCCCGCGTAATCTTCTTTGTGCGTTAGCTCAATGCCTACAAGTGCAGGTCCCTGTTCTTTTTCTGTTTTTTTGATGAACTCAAAACGGGTGATATCATCATGCGGGCCCAATACATTATTCACAAATAGCTTTAATGCACCCGGGCGCTGCGGAAAACGTACGATGAAGTAATGCTTTAAACCTTCATACAATAAAGATTTTTCTTTGATCTCCTGCATACGGGCAATATCGTTGTTACCACCGCTGATAACGCAAACCACCTTTTTACCCTTTATTTGCTCGCGGCATTGATCCAACGCGGCTACTGATAGCGCGCCAGCCGGTTCAACAACTATGGCTTCTTCGTTATATAGCTTCAATATGGTTGTGCAAATCTTACCCTCGGCAACCAGTTTCATTTCATCAAGCGCCTTTGAGCACAGATCATAGGTTAGGCTGCCTACACGTTTAACTGATGCGCCGTCGACAAAACGATTTATCTCTGGCAAAGTAACCGGTCCGCCGTGTTTAAAAGCTTCCATCATAGACGGGGCACCTTCAGGCTCAACACCTATCAGTAATATGTCTTTATTTTTTTCCTTAAGGTAAGTACCTGTTCCTGCTGCCAGGCCGCCACCGCCAATGGGCATAATGACAACTTCCGTCTCCGGCAGGTCCTCTAATATCTCTACACCTACAGTGCTTTGTCCTTCTATAATGCTGTAATTATCAAAAGGAGGGATAAAGGTCATTTGATGTTTGGCGGTGTAAGCAAGGGCTTCTTTAAGGCAATCATCAAAAGTATCGCCTACCAAAACCAGTTCTACATTGCCGTTACCAAACATTTCTGTTTGCTGTACTTTTTGCTTCGGGGTTATTTCAGGCATAAAAATTACACCCCTGGTGCCCAGTTTATCGCAGCTGTATGCCACACCCTGCGCATGGTTGCCTGCACTGGCGCAAACTACGCCGCGGCTTAACTCGTCTGCCGATAGCTGGCTTATCATGTTATAAGCACCACGCAATTTATATGAGCGGACAATCTGCAGGTCCTCGCGCTTTAGCCAGATCTCGCAATCGTATTTTTCAGATAGGCGACGATTATAAATAAGGGGAGTATGCTTTACAACGTTTGCTAATCGCGCGGCGGCGGCTTCGGGGTTGAATTGAACGGTGTTGGATGACATACTGTAGTAGTGTTATTTATAGCTGCAAAGGTAACAAAAAGAAAAAGCCTTTCCGGTTTGGAAAGGCTTTGAGTATTAGATTTGACAACTTTTTAAAAGTTGTCAAACCTTTCGGGCCAGGGTTAAATATTCTTCGCCAACCAATCACCAACTTCGCTGGTTTTGTAGGCTTTGTTTTTGCCGGCAAGGTCTTCGGTTACTATGCCTTCGGCTAATGATTTGTTTACAACTGAGCGGATCAATTCTGCTTCTTCTTTCAAACCAAAGGCATCCTCGAACATCATTGCAGCCGATAGGACGGTAGCCAGTGGATTGGCGATGTCTTTACCTGCAGCCTGCGGATAAGAGCCGTGGATAGGCTCAAATAACGACGTATGCACACCTATTGATGACGAAGGCATTAATCCCATTGAACCAGAGATAACTGATGCCTCATCGGTCAGGATGTCGCCAAATAAGTTTTCGGTGATCAATACATCATAGCTGCTTGGCCATTGTACCAGGCGCATTGCTACGGCGTCAACAAACTCATAGCTAACCGTTACTTCAGGATAATCTTTTTCCATAGCCTGTACAGTTTGTCTCCAAAGGCGAGAGGTTTCCAAAACGTTGGCTTTATCTACACAGCATAGCTTTTTGCTACGGGTCATCGCCATTTCAAAACCTAATTTAGCTAAACGGGTAACTTCGTCTTTAGTGTAGGTACAGGTATCAAAAGCGGTGTTGCCGTCTTCAGATCTGCCACGCTCACCAAAATAAATACCACCGGTTAGCTCGCGTAAAATGATTAGATCGGTACCTTCAATACGCTCGCGTTTTAACGGCGAGTTATCAATTAGCGACGGGAAAGTAAACGTAGGGCGTACGTTGGCATATAAGCCTAATGCTTTACGCATTTTCAACAAACCTTGCTCAGGACGTACTTTAGCGGTTGGGTCGTTATCAAAACGCGGGTGGCCGATAGCGCCAAACAATACCGCATCTGCAGCCATACAAACCTCGTGCGTTGAGTCCGGGTAAGGCTCGCCAACGGCATCAATAGCGGCAGCGCCGGTAAGGGCAGCGGTCCAGCTAATTTCGTGGCCAAATTTGGTGGCAATGGCGTTTGATACTTTAACAGCCTGGTCAATTACTTCCGGGCCTATTCCGTCTCCTGCTAAAAGGGCGATATTTAGTTTCATTTTTAGTTATGTTTTGTACTTTATAATTATCTAATTCTTTCAATATATAATGGTGTCATCCTGAGCTCCGTCGAAGGATGTGCGTAGGGCCTTTGCCCACATGCTTCGACGGGCTCAGCATGACATCCGGCGCACTTTAATCACTATATTATATTCAGCATCTTCTGTGTTGCTTTTATAGCGCACACCGTCTGATCTGAATCTAATCCCCGCGTTATAAATTTCTTTTGGTCCGTTTCCCAGGTGATGATGGTTTCGCAAAGCGCGTCGGTGCTGCTGCCCGGTGCAATGCGTACCACGTAATCAATCAGGGTAGGGAGCTTGCGTTGTTTCTTGTCGTAAGCCTTGGTCAGCGCCTTCATAAAGGCATCAAACTGGCCGTCGCCCTGAGCATTCTCTTCAAAAATGTCACCTTCGATATTTACTTTGATTGTTGCTGACGGGCGCAAGCCCAATGAGTGCATCAATACGTACGATTCGATCACCACCTTTTGGTCATACATGTTGCTATCCAACACGTCGGAAATAATGTATGGCAGATCCTCTTTAGTAACCGTTTCTTTTTTATCGCCCAATTCAATAACGCGTTGGGTGACTTTTTTCAAGTCGGCGTCATTTAATTTAAGGCCAAGCTCCTGCAGGTTTTTTTCAATGTTGGCTTTGCCCGATGTTTTGCCAAGTGCATACTCGCGCTTACGGCCAAAACGCTCTGGCAGCAGGTCGTTAAAATAAAGGTTGTTCTTATTGTCGCCATCGGCGTGGATACCGGCAGTTTGGGTAAACACGTTCTCACCAACAATTGGTTTATTTGTTGGGATGCGTACACCCGAGAAAGTCTCTACCAGTTTACTTACCGAGTAGATGGATGATTCTTTCAATCCGATCTCCACCTCGGGCACAAAATCATTGATCACCGCTACGGCGCTGGCCAATGCAGCATTACCCGCACGTTCGCCCATACCATTAACGGTTAAATGCAAGCCATGTACGCCCGCTTTTACGGCTTCTAATACGTTGGCCGTACCCAGGTCATAATCATTATGCGCGTGGAAATCAAAGTGGGTGTCAGGGTATTTGGCGATCAATTCTGAAAGGAACTTTGCAGTTTCTACAGGGGTTAAAACGCCTAGGGTATCAGGTAATAAAATGCGTTTTACAGGTTGCTTAGTAATGAAATTCAAATACTGGTACACATACTCCGGCGAGTTGCGCATGCCGTTGCTCCAATCCTCTAAATACACATTGGTAGCAATGCCGTTTTGCGCTGCCAATGAAATCGCATTAGCAATTTCAGAAAAATGCTGCTCTGGTGTTTTTTTAAGCTGATGGGTGAGGTGGTTCAATGAACCTTTGGTGAGCAGGTTTTGCACCTTAACACCGGCGCGCAGCATCCAGTCGATAGATACACCGTTGTCCACAAACGACAGTACTTCTATTCGCTCGGCATAGCCATTCGCAGACGCCCATTCCATGATAGACTTAACCGCATGGAACTCGCCATCAGATACCCTTGCCGACGCGATTTCTGCGCGGTCGACATTCAATTCTTCGAGCAATAATTGCGTAATGGTTAGTTTTTCTGATATAGAAAACGATACCCCCGATGTTTGTTCTCCATCGCGGAGTGTGGTATCCATTATCTCTATTTTCCTGCGGGTCATTATTTTTTAATAAAAAGAGCGGCGGCCTGTGCGATTCCCCTCTTGAGAGGGGTGGAGGGGTGTGTCATTTCGCTTGGTCAACACACCCCTGCAGCCGCACAGTCCGTCGCGCCCCCTCTTTAGAGGGGAGTTTTTAAAACGGAAGCTTTTCGGCAAATTCCTTGATATCGCCTTTTATGCTTTGCAGATAGTCGATATCGTCAAAACCGTTAAGCAAGTTATTCTTTTTATAACCGTTGATGTCAAATTTCTCAGATTCGCCTGTTGCAAGCAAAGTGATGGTTTGAGTAGGCAGGTTAATTTCCAGCTCGGTGTTAGGGTCAGCGTAAATAGCCGCGAAGATCTTTTCGGCAAATTCAGGGCTGATCTGTACCGGCAATACGCCTATGTTTAAGCAGTTGCCTTTAAAAATATCAGCAAAAAAGCTGGATACTACCGCGCGGAAGCCATAATCGTAAACCGACCAGGCAGCATGCTCGCGCGATGAGCCCGAACCAAAGTTTTTACCACCTACCAGTATTTTACCGGTATAAGTAGAGTCGTTTAATACGAAATCAGCCTTAGGCGTATTGTCGCTGTTGTAGCGCCAATCGCGAAAAAGGTTGTCACCAAATCCAACACGTTCTGTAGCTTTTAAAAAGCGGGCAGGGATGATCTGGTCGGTATCCACATTCTCAATAGGCAATGGTACCGCGGTGCTTGTAAGTATATTAAATTTATCGTAAGCCATTTTATTAAGTCGATGGTCCATGGTCCATGGTCGATAGTTTGAGCGGTTGCTATGGACTATCGACCATCGTCTATGGGCTGTTTTAAACTAATTCTTCAATTAACGTTCTTGGGTCTGTTACTACGCCAGTTACTGCTGCTGCTGCGGCCACTAATGGACTTGCAAGCATAGTTCTTGAACCTGGACCTTGGCGGCCTTCAAAGTTTCTGTTTGAGGTACTTACGGCGTATTTGCCGGCCGGTACTTTATCATCATTCATGGCTAAACAGGCAGAGCATCCCGGTTGGCGCAGCTCAAAGCCGGCTTCGTTCAAAATGTCCAGTAAACCTTCTTCTTTAATTTGTGCCTCGACAATGTGCGACCCGGGTACTAACCAGGCGGTAACATTATCAGCTTTGTGTTTACCTTTAATTAACGAGGTAAATGCGCGGAAATCTTCTATACGGCCGTTGGTACAGCTGCCCACAAACACGTAGTCAACCGGTTTGCCAATCATGCTGTCACCCTCGTGGAAGCCCATGTAACCTAGCGATTTCTCGTAAGTAGCTACACCGCCTTCAACCTGGTCAGCATCCGGGATATCGTGCGAGATACCCATACCCATACCCGGGTTGGTACCGTAAGTGATCATCGGCTCAATGGTAGTACCATCAAAAGTTAATTCTTTATCAAAGGTTGCGCCTTCGTCAGTTTTTAAAGTTTTGTAGTAGGCTAAAGCTTTGTCCCAAGCTTCGCCTTTGGGGCTAAACTCGCGGCCTTTAACGTAATTAATGGTTGTTTCGTCAGGGGCTATCATACCACCGCGTGCGCCCATTTCGATAGAAAGGTTGCAAACGGTCATACGCCCTTCCATGGTCATGTTTTCAAAAACATCACCGGCATATTCTACGAAATAGCCCGTAGCGCCAGATGTTGTCAATTGCGAAATGATGAACAAAGCAACATCCTTAGGGGTAACTGCCTTACCTAATTTGCCATTAATATTAATGCGCATTTTTTTAGGTTTTGGCTGCATAATACACTGGGTAGCCAAAACCATCTCCACCTCAGACGTACCAATACCAAACGCGATAGCGCCAAAAGCACCGTGGGTTGAGGTATGCGAGTCGCCGCAAACAATGGTAGCACCCGGTTGGGTAATACCATACTCAGGGCCTACTACGTGTACAATACCATTTTTTTGGTGACCAAGGCCCCAGTGGCTAATGCCATACTCGGCCGAGTTTGCCTCCAACATGTGCAGCTGGTTAGCTGATAGCGGATCGGCAACAGGTTTGTCCTGATTAATGGTTGGCGTGTTGTGGTCGGCTGTTGCAAAGGTGCGGTTAGGGTATAATACGCTAATACCGCGTGTTTTTAAACCTAAGAAAGCTACCGGGCTGGTTACTTCGTGAATAAGGTGACGATCGATGAATAACACGTCTGGTCCGTCTTCTATCTTACGTACAACGTGCGCGTCCCACACCTTATCAAATAATGTTTTGCTCATTTTGTTTACTCTATTTTATTTATCAGAAGATGTAATTAGTTAAGCGAATTTTTTATCCACTAACGACAACAAGTCTTCATCAGTTATGTCTAATTTACTATCGGCCAGGGTTAAAAAGCGGTGATATGCATCAGCCAGCTCTTCTTTGTTTAGGTTGATGTTCAAGCGTTCCAAATGGAACTTCAATGCATGGCGACCGCTGCGTGCTGTCAATACAATACTTGCGCTTGGGAAACCAACGTCCTCAGGACGGATAATTTCGTAGTTTTCGCGGTTTTTCAGGAAACCATCCTGGTGGATGCCTGAGCTGTGTGCAAATGCGTTACTGCCAACTATAGCCTTATTTGGCTGTACCGGCATACGCATTTGTGTACTTACCATACGGCTCAACTCGTAAAAGTTTTTACTGTTGATGTTGGTATGTAAGCCTAATACCTGGTGAGTTTTCAAAATCATCACCACTTCTTCAATAGAAGTATTCCCCGCACGCTCACCAATGCCATTAATAGTACCCTCAATTTGGCGGGCACCGTTTTGCAAGCCGGCAATTGAGTTAGCGGTAGCTAAACCCAAATCGTTATGGCAATGCACAGATATAATGGCTTTATCTATATTTTTAACGTTCTCTTTCAGGAACTTAATTTTTGCACCGTATTGGTCGGGCAGACAGTATCCGTTAGTATCGGGGATGTTTACCACTGTTGCGCCGGCGGCAATAACAGCTTCAACCATTTGAGCCAGGTACACAACGTCGGCACGGCCGGCGTCTTCTGCATAAAACTCAATATCCTCAACCGATTTTTTTGCATACTTCACCGCTTCAACAGCGCGCACCAAGATCTCTTCGCGGGTGCTGTTAAATTTGGTTTTGATGTGCATGTCAGACGATCCGATACCTGTATGGATACGTGGGTGTTTGGCGTATTTTAATGATTCGACAGCGGCGTCGATATCGCCTTTGTTGGCACGGGTTAGTGCGCAAACAGTGGGGTGTTTTACAGCTTTTGATATCTCTACCACGCTTTGAAAATCGCCGGGGCTTGATATCGGGAAACCTGCTTCAATAATGTCAACTCCCAGAGCCTCCAGTTCGCGGGCAATTTCAATCTTTTCAGGGGTTGTTAACTGGCAGCCCGGTACCTGCTCGCCATCGCGCAGCGTGGTATCAAAAACGTAGACTCGGTTTGGATCGTGTAACATATCTTTTTCTATCTATTGTTTGTTAATGTTAAGCAACAAAGCGGGTTATAATTGTCCCCTTGTTTCCTTTAATTTCATTACCATTAATTCTGCATCGGTTTCTATCCAATTATCATAATCTTCAATTGCCTGCAGCCTGTCCTGGTTTGTTATGTAACCTTCATCAACCATTTGGGTTGACTGGGCCACTTTTGACCATATACTGATCTTGTTTACAAAGTTGTTATCGGTTTTGCTATACGTTTCATCAGCATCAAGCACCTTAATGTTTTTAAGGTCAATTTTTTCAAAATAGCCTGCAGCATCCACAGCAACCTGATTGTTCATGCCTGCATCTTTACGCCATTTTAAAAAAGCGGTGTAAAACGCCTGCATACTTGCCGGTGGGGCAGGTTGCCATTGTAAAGCCGGGTGGTTATAATCTAAAACAGATATCCATCCGCCGGGCTTTAACATGCTTTTCATTTTAGCCAAAGCCTGCTCAGGGTTGCTTAACCACTGTAAGGTTCTGGCTGCTACTATCAGGTCAAACTTTTTGCCGGGTTCAAACTCAAACAGATCAGTATAGATCAGTTCTAAATTTTCAACCGCTTTGTAAGTTTCTTTACCGCTGATGATAAAATGCGCTGTATTGTCAATACCGGTAACATGCCCTTGCGGCTGTACCATTTTTGCTATGCCTTTTGATATGGCTCCGGTTCCGCAGCCAACATCTAAAACCTGCATGCCTGGTTTTAGTAAAGTTATTAGCGTGGCATAATCTTTTTCAAGGCTACGGTCATCAAACAACTTACTGGTAGAAGGGGCCCGCTGAATTTGTTTATTAACTACTTGTGTCATATCGGGTAGCCCTTTGTTGCTTTTTTTAATAGCGATGGGTATTAAACCCATCGCTAAATATTTGCTTAAATTATGCTTCTACAGCCTGGTTTTCCGGACGTAAGCTACGTACGGTTTTACCTGCTTGCCATAATTCGCTTTCGCGTAGTTCTGCTAATTCAGCATCTAGTTTCTCGCGGTAATCGTCTTTACTGTTTAAGTCGATTGAACGTTGAGACTCTTTGCCGGTAGCAACGCTGTCGTACAATTTTTCAAACACCGGTTTAGTAGCGTCACGGAAAGGTTTCCACCAATCTAAAGCACCACGTTGCGCGGTAGTTGAGCAATTTGCGTACATCCAATCCATACCGTTTTCTGCAACTAATGGCATTAATGATTGCGTTAACTCTTCGACAGTTTCGTTGAAAGACTCAGACGGAGAGTGACCGTTTGAACGCAATACTTCGTACTGTGCAGCAAAGATACCCTGGATACAACCCATCAAAGTACCACGCTCGCCGGTTAAGTCGCTAAATACTTCTTTACGGAAATCAGTTTCGAACAAGTAACCGCTACCAACAGCGATACCTAATGCGATAACACGCTCAAATGCTTTGCCTGTAGCGTCCTGGAAGATAGCATAGCTAGAGTTTAAGCCACGACCTTGCAAGAACATACGACGCAATGAAGTACCAGAACCTTTAGGAGCTACCAAGAACACGTCAACGTCAGCAGGAGGGATGATACCTGTTTGCTCGTTGAAAGTGATACCAAAACCGTGAGAGAAGTATAATGCTTTACCCGGGGTTAAGTGTTTTTTAACAGTTGGCCATAAAGCTATCTGTGCAGCATCGCTCAATAAATAGCAAATAACAGTGCCACGCTCTAAAGCTTCTTCAATTTCAAAAAGGGTTTCGCCGGGAACGAAACCATCAGCGATAGCTTTATCCCAGGTTTTTGAATTTTTACGCTGTCCAACAATTACGTTGATACCGTTATCTTTTTGGTTAAGTGCCTGACCAGGACCTTGTACGCCATAACCAATTACAGCTACAGTTTCGTTTTTCAGAACTTCTTGTGCTTTCGATAGAGGGAACTCCTCGCGGGTTACTACGTTTTCTTCAGTACCGCCGAAATTTAATTTTGCCATTGTTTTTGTTTTTATTGATTTTGATTGCACCGATGCTTTTTGTTGATTACACCGATTAGATTTATGTTACTTAGTTATATATTAATTCTTTTGTGCCGGCCTTTCAGCTTACATAGTAAATACCTTAGCGCCTTTGTTTAAATACTCATTCTCTACAACCTCTTCACCCGGTTCAAGGCGTTCAAACTCGCGCAGTTTAGTATTAAAGCCTTCACTATTTTTAATAATAGCTACACGTGCGCTGCGTACAAACTCTATCAGGCCGTAAGGCTGTAAAATGCTGATCAGGTTGTCGGTCTCTTCGCGATGTCCCGTGGTTTCAAACACGGTGTAATCTTTACGGATAACTACCGCGCGGGCACCGTTTTCGCGCAGCAAACGCTCAACGCTAACCTTCTCCGCAATTACATCTGTCGATACTTTGTAAAGCGCCATTTCCTGCCAAACCACGTCTTCGTTGGTATGGTAGTACACTTTTAAAACTTCCACCTGTTTTTCAATCTGGCGGGTAAGCTTGCGCACTACGTCTTCAGATTCGGTGATAACAATGTTAAAACGGTGTATACTCTCAATCTCAGACGGAGAGGTGTTTAAGCTGTCAATATTTATTTTACGGCGTGTAAATATAATAGCAATTCTATTTAAAAGACCAACTTGGTTTTCGGTATAGATAGTGATGTTATATTCCTGCCTTGTTATATCTTGATTAGTCATGTTTTGGTTAATTAGTTATTGGTCATTAGTCATTGGTCTTTTCGCTTGGCTATTTATTGGTAATTACCTTTTAGCTTTTGCCTTTAACCTTTTACCTCTCAACTTATTTTAGTCTGATCTCACTAACACTGCATCCTTGCGGTACCATCGGGAACACGTTGTTCTCTTTAGTTACCATCACTTCAAGCAGGAACGAACCTTTAGTCTCTAACATCGTTTTCAATGCGCCTTGCAACTCTTCGCGTTCTGATATGCATTTTCCCGGGATGCGGTAAGCTGCGGCCAATGCCACAAAATCAGGGCTTTGAATATCCACGAATGAATAACGGCGATCATTAAATAACTCCTGCCACTGGCGCACCATGCCCAGGAAACGGTTGTTCAAAATGATGATCTTCACATCAACGCCGGTTTGCATAATGGTGCCTAATTCCTGACAAGTCATCTGGAAACCACCATCGCCAATAATAGCTACCACGGTACGGTCTTGTGCGCCGTATTTAGCGCCTATGGCTGCAGGTAAGGCAAAACCCATAGTGCCTAAACCACCGCTGGTAACGTTGCTGCGGGTGTTGTTAAACTTAGCGTAACGGCAGGCCACCATTTGGTGCTGGCCAACGTCGGTAACTATAACAGCTTCGCCATGCGTAAGGTCATTTAGTTGTTTGATAACCTCGCCCATAGTCATTTCACCCTCGGTAGGGTTCAGCTCTTTATGGATAACAGCTTCAACCTCTTTGCGGGTATAGTCATTGAACAGCTCAACCCATTCGGTATGTTGTTTTTCGTCAACCAAAGCGGTTAGCAATGGCAAAGTTTCTTTACAATCGCCCCAAACAGGTACGGTTGCTTTAACGTTTTTGTCAATCTCGGCAGGGTCAATATCTAAATGGATAACCTGTGCCTGCTTAGCATATTTGTCCAAGCGGCCGGTTACACGGTCGTCAAAACGCATCCCTATGGCTATCAATACATCGCACTCGTTGGTTAATACGTTTGGTCCGTAGTTACCATGCATACCCAACATACCCACGTTTAAAGGGTGATCTGTAGGGATAGCGCCGGCGCCTAAAACGGTCCACGCTGCCGGGATACCGCTTTTTTCTACAAAAGCTTTAAACTCCTGTTCGGCTTTGCCTAACAACACACCCTGTCCAAATAATATAAATGGTTTTTTAGCCTGATTGATCAATGCCGCTGCCTGCTCTACGTACTGCGTACGTACAATAGGTTTTGGGCGATAACTGCGGATGTGGTTACATTTAATATAACCTTCGTAATCAAATTTTTGGATCTGCGCGTTTTTTGTGATGTCGATCAATACTGGTCCCGGGCGACCGCTTTTAGCAATGTAGAACGCCTTAGCAATAACTTCAGGAATCTCGTTAGCATCAGTTACCTGGTAGTTCCATTTGGTAACCGGGGTGGTGATATTGATCACGTCTGTTTCCTGGAAAGCGTCTGTACCTAATAAGTGTGCAAACACTTGGCCGGTGATACAAACCAAGGGAGTGCTGTCTATCTGCGCATCAGCCAAACCTGTTACCAGGTTAGTGGCGCCGGGGCCGCTGGTAGCAAAAACCACACCCACTTTGCCCGATGTACGCGCATAGCCCTGTCCGGCGTGTGTACCGCCCTGCTCATGGCGAACCAATACGTGGTTTAGTTTATCATTATAATCATACAAAGCATCGTAGATAGGCATAATGGCACCACCCGGGTAACCGAAGATGGTATCAACGCCCTCTGCAATTAACGCTTCTAATAAAGCTACCGACCCTGAAACGTTTACTGTTTCTTTCTTCGGTGTTTCTGTTAGTATTTCTTGTTGTGCAACTTCCATACTGTTTGTTTTATTTCGGATATCGTCCCGATAGCTACCTGGATCGATTTCGGATTTATTTTTTAATTGATTAGCAAAGCCTTTTACTTTCAGCTTTTACCTTTCACCTTATTACTCCATTTCGTCTGTAACGCAACCTTCGGCTGCTGATGTTACAGTTTTAGCATACCTGTACAACAGGCCTTTGCTTACTTTTAACTTTGGCTGAATCCAGGCTGCTTTACGGGCCGCCATTTCTTCGTCTGTCAGTATCACATTGATTTTGTTTGTTGTCGCGTCAATGATGATCTTGTCTTCGTCTTTAATCAAGCCGATCTCGCCGCCGTCATAAGCTTCGGGGGTGATGTGGCCCACCACAAAACCGTGGGTGCCACCGCTAAAACGACCGTCGGTAATCAGTGCTACAGAGCTGCCCAAACCTGCACCAAAAATGGCTGATGTTGGTTTAAGCATTTCTGGCATACCCGGCGCGCCTTTAGGGCCCACGTTGCGGATAACCACCACATCACCTTTTTTGACTCGGCCGCTTGATATGCCGGCAATCAGTTCAAACTCGCCATCAAACACACGGGCAGGGCCTTCAAAATGAGTGCCCTCTTTACCGCTGATCTTAGCTACGCTACCACCGGTAGCAATGTTTCCGTACAATATCTGTAAGTGACCGGTAGCCTTAACAGGTGCTTCAACCGGCCAGATAATTTTTTGAGTTTCAAAATCTAATGATGGCACATCGGCTAGGTTCTCGGCAACGGTTTTACCGGTTACCGTCAAACACTCACCATGTAACCAGCCTTGCTCCAGGCAATATTTCATTACAGCAGGTACACCACCAACGTTGTGCAGGTCTTCCATCATGTATTTACCGCTTGGCTTCATATCCGCCAATACCGGTATACGGTTACTTACCGTCTGGAAATCGTCTTGCGTAACGCGCAGGCCAACACTTTTAGCCATAGCTATCATGTGTAGTACCGCGTTTGTGCTACCGCCCAATACCATAATGATCACCATCGCATTTTCAAATGCTTCGCGGGTCATGATATCGCTTGGTTTGATATCTTTCTCTAATAATATTTTGATGGCCTTGCCAGCCGCTAAACATTCTGCTTTTTTCTCCTCGCTCAAAGCCGGGTTGCTTGATGAGTAAGGCAAGCTCATACCCATAGCTTCGATAGCCGCAGCCATAGTGTTTGCAGTATATACACCACCACAGGCGCCGGCGCTAGGGCAGGCGTTTTTAATTACACCCAAAAAATCCTCAGGCGAAATATCGCCGGCAATCTTTTTACCTAAAGCCTCAAAAGCCGATACAATGTTCAGATCTTCGCCTTTATAATGGCCCGGTTTAATAGTACCACCATATACCATAATAGATGGGCGATTTAAACGGCCCATAGCCATAATAGAGCCTGGCATGTTTTTATCGCAGCCCGGCAGGGTAATTAAACCATCATAATATTGCGCGCCGGTAACCGCCTCAATCGAGTCGGCAATAATATCGCGGCTTACTAAAGAGTAACGCATACCTTCGGTACCGTTGCTCATGCCATCGCTTACACCAATGGTGTGAAAGATCAGTCCAACCAAATCCTCGTCCCAAATACCTTTTTTGACAAGTTTAGCCAAGTCATTCAAGTGCATGTTACAAGTATTGCCGTCATAGCCCATACTTGCCACGCCCACCTGCGCTTTTTGCATATCCTCATCTGTCAATCCAATGCCGTAAAGCATAGCCTGAGCTGCCGGTTGGGTAGGATCCTGCGTAAAAGTTTTGCTGTACTTGTTTAACTCTACGCCGGTTGTGCTGTTAGATGAACTCATTTTTTAGTCTGTATTTTTATTGCAGGATTAGGCACCCCACTTGTTATGTTTTATGTTACCCTTAAAATAGATATAGACCTAAAAACTGGCAATAGCATATTGTATTTTTTTGTATTTAATACTTTATTTTATTTATTGATACCAATTTATCTATTTTATTCTGATTTATATAATAAAAAACAAATTAAATTTTTAACCTACTATACCAAAGTTCAAAACGGTATTCGGTATTGTTTGTATGCATGCATAGTAAAAGTCAATTTTTCGGCGTAAAATGCTTGTGGGGAATAAAAAATTATTAAAAATAAGAAAGTGTTAAGAGGCTTAATTGTGAACCAGCGACAACAAAAAAGCCGGAAGTTAATCAACTTCCGGCTTTGCAATTTATATAATGAACTTTTTCAAGTGGTTGCAAATTATAAGCTTGCTACGTTGTTAGCGGCAGTTAGGCGGGCAATTTCTTTAGTGGTGTTTTTCTCGGTTACGTTAACAGCGGTCAACTCTGTTTTGTTAATGGTTGACGACTGGCTGTGGTTCATGGTATAATCATTGATATTGCCTGATAGATTAGCCGTTGCGCGGTTGTTCAACGTGAAGTTGGCTACAAAAGCATCGAGCTTTAATTGTGCAGAGGCGTTGTTGTTTAAAACAACGTTAAGGTCAATAGCAGATAATTTGCCATATGATTTGATTGTCGCGTTATCGTCGGCGGTGATAGTGCGCAGGTCTGTTACCGTTACCAATACCACCAATTTATCATTAGTGTATGATGATATACGCAATACGCCATCTTTACCTTGTACCAGTGCATTTTTTGAGTAGTATTTGTCGTAAACTTTAACGCCGTCTTTATCGCCATTAGTAATGTATACTTCAACGTTGCCAGATGCTTCAATTTTGTTGATGTTATTTATCGCTACAGTTACCGGCGCGCTGCTGCTGTTGCTGTCGGTGTAGTTTTTTATAGTAGATGCGTTAGCTACTGATATGCTTAAAGCTATGGTTGCTAAAGTGATTAGGGTTACGATTCTAGTTTTCATGATGTTGTTATTTTATGGTGATTATGTTTTTAATTATTTTAAATACACCAATAAGACACGCTCATTTATACTACGTTACAGCTGAAATGGCTCAAAACTGTGTATGACGGGGATTAGTCGGTAAGTGGGGGATATGGGTCGGTGAAATACGCGGGAAATCTTCGGCGTGGCGCTTGTCGCTTTGATAGGCCCTCCACGCACTGGGCTTGCCCCGGCTCAATCGCCGCCGGTTGGCTTCTGCTTTTTGCTTGATCAAAAAGCAGCAAAAAATCAAGTCAGAAAAGAGGCTTCTTTGCCGCACATGGCCCTGCCCGGCAGGTCAGATAAAAACCACGGGCTGCATAATTTTGCCGCTCGCGCTCTTTGTCCACCGCACATGGCAAAAAAACGCTATGCCCTTTTCCAACGCTCAGGGCCATCAATTTTTATCTGCCCTCCTCCGAAGCTTATTTTCTGACACTCCAGAAAAGAAAAATCCTATAATCTTTTAATCTTACGAATCATCGTTCAGAGAATTCGCGTTAGGGATTTCTATGGCATAATCAAGAAAAAGTGAAAGAATATTCTTTGGT
>JAZKET010000004.1:0-282 GCA_040386815.1 Bacteroidota bacterium
ACGCCAAATTACCAAAGAGTCGGTGTTAACCTTTTGCACTTCAAAAGAGCGTTCATTTGATTTATTTTTATCTAACACAACCAAACAGCCGGGCTGGGCTATACCCCAGGTGCCATTAACAGGCTGTGCTGGCGGCGCGCCGGGTATTAATGAATTAAACATTACATTATAGCTGGCGTCGGGGTTTAATCTGAAGTAACCAGACTGTTTTACATATTCAGATTTATAAACTGTATCAATACCGTAAGGTATTTGCAGGGTAAAATCCATATTCCAACGTGC
>JAZKET010000004.1:292-13006 GCA_040386815.1 Bacteroidota bacterium
TTCACGAATTACTCCATTCCTCGATCGTAAATCAAAAGTAGGGCATTTAAAGGCTGCGTATCGTTGAATTACTGTGGTGTGGCCAATTTTTTGATGTATGATCAATGAATCTTCAGACAGTTTCACCACCGTGAAACGACGCTCTCTGAAAGTACCCGCATTTAATACAAATTCGCAGCTTTTATTGATGCTCCATTTACCGTTAAACGGCGCATCGTCACTAAAAAGATTATAACTAAAGTTGCTATTGATCTGGAAGTATCCGTTAGGATAAATCATGCTGCGGCTCAATAATTTGCCATGATCATCCACAACATCAGTCTGATAATTTTTGATAGACCAACGTTTCATGTAATCGATAGACGAATCATGCAGGCAGATATCGGTGCTATTATCCACTTTACGGCACGAACTTAGCCCCGCTGCCAGTAACAAAATGCATGCTGTTAAAAGTCTCTTCGTCATCATTATACCCTGTAAAGATACAGGTAAACTGTAAACAAAAAAAGAGCCACAATTACGTGGCTCTTTTTATTATTTATCGCTGTAAAATATTACGACTGGAATTTTTTAGCGTTGATTTTACGCTCATTCTCATTCAAATATATTTTACGTAAGCGGATGCTTTGCGGCGTAACCTCTATGTACTCATCAGCCTGGATATACTCCATTGACTCTTCTAAAGAGAACTTGATAGCAGGCGCTATACGCACGTTGGTATCGCTACCAGATGCACGCATGTTGGTTAACTGCTTGCCTTTAGTTAAGTTAATAACCAAATCGTTATCGCGGATGTGCTCGCCCAATACCTGGCCTTCGTAAATATCAACTCCCGGATCAACGTGGAAACGACCACGATCCTGCAATTTATCAATAGCGAAAGCAGTAGTTTTACCGGTATCCATAGATACCAATACACCGTTTGAGCGGCCAGGGATAGTACCTTTCCAAGGCTCATAAGCTTTAAAGCGGTGAGCCATGATAGCCTCGCCACCGGTAGCGGTTAATACGTTGTTACGTAAACCAATGATACCACGTGCCGGAATCTCAAACTCTAAGTGTTGTAAGTCGCCTTTAGGCTCCATGATCAACAGATCGCCTTTACGTTGTGTTACCAGCTCAATTACCTTACCGGCAACTTCGCTAGGTACGTCAACCGTTAAAACTTCTATCGGCTCACATTTAACACCGTCAATTTCTTTAATGATAACCTGTGGCTGGCCTACTTGCAACTCGTATCCTTCGCGACGCATGGTCTCGATCAATACTGATAAGTGAAGGATACCACGACCGTATACTAAGTATGAGTCAGGCGATTCAGTTTCAACGACTTTCAAAGCCAGGTTTTTCTCCATCTCTTTGTATAAACGGTCGCGCAGGTGACGTGATGTTACAAATTTACCCTCTTTACCAAAGAAAGGTGATGTATTGATGGTGAACAACATGTTCATGGTAGGCTCGTCAATATGGATAACCTCCAATTGTTCAGGGTTTTCAAAATCAGCAATCGTATCGCCAATATCAAAACCTTCAATACCTACAACTGCACAAATATCGCCTGCGCTAACTTCGGTAGCTTTAACTTTACCTAAGCCTTCAAACGTATATAATTCTTTTATTCTTGATTTTTGGATAGTACCATCGCGTTTAACCAACGATACCGGCATGTTTTCTTTGATAACACCACGTGCCACACGGCCAATAGCAATACGACCAACGAACGAAGAATAATCTAACGAAGTGATCTGCATTTGCAATGTACCTTCGCTAATTGGCGGCGGTTGTATGTTTGCTATAATAGCATCCATCAAAGGGAAAATATCTTCTGTTTTTTGTTTGTAATCTGTGCTCATCCAACCTTGTTTTGATGAACCGTAAATCACAGGGAAATCTAACTGGTCTTCTGTAGCTTCAAGGTTAAAGAACAACTCAAAAATTTGCTCATAAACCTCTTCAGGGCGACAGTTTTCTTTATCAACTTTGTTTACAACCACAATTGGTTTTAAGCCTAAAGCCAAAGCTTTTTGAGTTACAAAACGTGTTTGAGGCATAGCACCCTCAAAAGCATCGCAAAGTAATAAAACGCCATCAGCCATTTTTAATACACGCTCAACCTCACCGCCAAAGTCAGCGTGACCAGGAGTATCTATGATGTTAATTTTAGTACCCTTGTATACTACCGATACGTTTTTTGAAACGATAGTGATACCACGCTCGCGCTCCAGGTCATTATTATCCAGTATCAACTCACCAGTTTCCTGGCCGTCGCGAAAGATCTCGCAGCTGTGTAAAATTTTATCAACCAAAGTAGTCTTGCCGTGGTCAACGTGTGCGATGATCGCAATGTTTCTTATATTTTGCATGAAATGCCTTTAAAATTTGGCGCAAAGGTAGTGTTAATATATGGTAAATGAAAGTGTTTCAGACTTTTTACAACCCCTTATATATCAATTAAAAGTAAAATAACACCTATGTAACATATGAGGCAACTACACGTTTATTAATAAATGCTTAATTTTGTCATCATGAATATACAGTCGATACTGGTTTTACTCATATTTGCGGCAGCCTTGTTTTATATTGGGCGCATGATGTACAGAAATATATTTGCTAAAAAGGGTTGCGGCGAAAGCTGCAAATGCGGGGTTGATTTTTCAAACATCGATACCGGCAAAGCTGTTAAGTAATACAACCCGGAGCTAACGTATATCTCTGCTAAATCCTAATCCAAATGGCTGCAAAGCAGATTTTTCAATCTGATACCCCCGGCAGGTGGAACCGCTTTAAGTGGACCAGCCGCATACTGCTTGTTGTATTGGTATGCAGCATCATAGGGTCAACCATTACCATCACATCGCAAACCTACCCGGTTTTGCCTAACCTTACCCCTACCGCAAAAAAACTAACTAAAGAAGAGCTTGATCAGCTCAAAGCATCACGTCAGTTTAAAGATTTCAAGATAGATAAAACCGAGTTAGAGCGTTTGGAACGCACCCGCTCATCTTTCCGCGCTAAGCGGCCCAATAATAAAGACCGTATAAACGCCGCCTATTACCGTGCCTGGGAGGCACAGGCCTACAACTCGCTGGCCGACCATATTGGCAAGCTGGACATGATTGTAAGCGAAGGGTTTTATATAAAACCCGGCGCCGATACCATACAGGCCAAAATTGATACCGGCCTTATCCACATCAACAAAAAATACAAAAAACGGGTAATTGTTACCATAGGCAACTACGTAAGTTATACCAACAACACAGGCAGGTTTGATACTGACGATATTGAGCGCATTATTAAAAGCAAAGAGCTGCGCACCACTTTTATTAACAGCATAGCTAAGCAACTGGGCATACACAAGTTTCAAGGCATCAACCTTGATTTTGACGATATTAAAGATCGCAATACGCCTAACTACGTCAAATTTCAGCAAGAGCTTTACCATATTTTGCACGCTAAAGGTTACCTGGTTACCCAAAACGTAATACCCGATGATGAGCAATACGATCTGAAACGCCTGCAGCATGTTAACGACTATTTATTTGTGATGGCCATTAACCAGCATACAGAAGACAGCAATGCAGGCGACATATCAAACCAGCACTGGGTAGAGGTATTGCTTGACGAGGTATGCGCCAAGGTACCCAGCGAAAAGGTGATACTAACCGTAGTAGGCGGCGGGGTGGACTGGCCCGAGAATAGTATTGGAAAAGGTATTGGCTACCAGGCGGCAATCAGTATCGCACATGAGAACAAGGCTAAGATCACTTATGATCCGCAATCGGCTAACCTACATTATAACTACATAGGCACTGATAGCCTTAAGCATACTGTTTATTTTACAGATGCGGCTACCAATTTCAACATCATACGCATGGCCGACGATTGGGATACCGGCGGCGTTGCACTGTGGCGCCTAGGTAGCGAAGACCCAAGAATATGGACCTTTTATGAAAAAAACCTGGCTATAGACTCATTGCGCAAAACGGGGATAGACATGAAGCATCTTTCATCTGTAGGCCTTAACAATAAGATAGATTATGTGGGCGATGGCGAGGTGCTTGACCTGATAACCACACCGGTAAAAGGCGAGATTGATATAACGATGGATACCGCTACCTACACTATCACTAATCAAAAATATATTAAGCTGCCTACCAAATATGTTATCCGCAAGTATGGCTACAAACCGGGCAAAATAGTTTTAACGTTTGATGATGGCCCCGACGCTGAATTTACTCCACGCATACTGGATATCCTGAAAAGAGAAAAAGTGCCGGCGGCGTTTTTCGTCGTAGGCTCAATGGTGGAGAAAAACCTGCAATTATTTAAGCGTATATATGACGAGGGGTATGAGATTGGTAACCATACCTTTTTCCACCCCGATATATCGCAGGTAAGTATTGAGCGGGTTAACCTGGAACTAAACTCTACACGCAAGTTAATTGAATCTGTTACCGGGCACAGCACCATCCTTTTCCGCCCGCCATTTAATGCCGATGCCGAACCGCAAACGCTGCAAGAGGTTATCCCGGTGGCCGAGAGCCGCAAGCAAAACTATATTAACATAGGCGAATCCATCGACCCATGGGATTGGGAGCCGGGCGTTACTGCCGATAGCATTGTTGCGCGTACCATCAGGCAAGCTAACAATGGCTCCATGGTATTATTGCACGATGCCGGTGGCGATACCCGCGAGGCTACTGTACAGGCATTGCCACGCATCATTCATTTCTTTAAAACCCACGGCTACCAGTTTACCACCATAGCCGACATTATGGATAAAACCAAAGACGACCTGATGCCACCGGTTAAAAGCGGTCCGGTGTTAACCACGTCGTTAACGGATATTTTTATCATGACGTTTTATTACCTCAACTGGTTTTTGCTTTACGTGTTCCTGTCGGCTATATTTTTGGCTATTGGGCGTATTGTGTTGATAGGTGTGTTGGCACTAAGGCAATATGGCGAGAACCAAAGCTTTAAGAAATACCGCGAACGCGTAGCCAAAATGCAGCTGCAACCGGTGAGTATTATTGTGCCGGCCTATAACGAAGAGGTTACCGCCATTAAAACCATTGAGAGTTTATTAAAAACCGAATATCAAAACTTTGAAGTAATTTTTGTCGACGACGGATCGAAAGATAAAACTTACGACATGGTTTATGCCGCCTACGGCGATAACCCGCGTGTGATGGTTTTAACCAAGCCAAACGGCGGCAAAGCATCTGCCTTAAACTTTGGCATTGAACACGCCCGTTATGATTATGTGGTTTGTATTGATGCCGATACCCAGCTAAAAGACGATGCCATTTACCACCTGATGACCTATTTTACCGATGATGAAATAGGCGCCGTTGCAGGTACGGTTAAGGTCGGTAACGATAATAATATCATCACCCGCTGGCAGTCGATAGAGTACATTACGGCTCAGAACATGGATCGCCGCGCGTTCGATCTGATCAATAGTATTACCGTTGTACCAGGGGCCATTGGCGCGTTCCGCCGCTCGGCCGTGTTTCAGGCAGGTGGGTTTACTACCGATACCCTGGCAGAGGATTGCGACTTGACCATGCGCATATTGAAGCAAGGCTATATCATTCGCAACTGCGCCGAGGCCATTGCTTATACCGAAGCGCCGGAAACGATAAGCGCGTTGCTTAAACAACGTTTCCGCTGGAGTTTTGGGGTAATGCAAAGTTTCTGGAAAAACCGCAGCGCGCTGTTTAACCCCAAATACAAGTTTTTTGGAATGATAGGCATGCCAAACATCCTGATCTTTCAAATCGTGCTGCCGCTGTTTTCGCCGTTGGCAGATCTGTTTATGATCATGGGCCTGTTTAGCGACAAACCTGAGCGGATCATGATCTACTACGGCGTATTTGTATTGGTTGATTTTATTGTGGGCACCATCGCCTTCTGGATGGAGAAAGAGGATTACAAAAAGCTCATCTACATTATCCCACAACGCTTTGTGTGGCGCCAGCTGATGTATTATATTTTGTTTAAATCAATACGTAAAGCTTTAAAAGGTGAGTTGAGTAGCTGGGGTGTATTGAAGCGTACTGGGAATGTGAAGGATATGGCGGGGTAGTAAGGTTATCAACACAAGCCGTTGGTCAGGATCTGTGATCCCGGACCTAATTACGTGCGGATTTGCAATCCGCTAAAGCACAAAACATAATCAATACAAACCCTACACCTTTTCTATCAAACAAACCGCATAGGCAACAACGCCTTCCTCGCGGCCTATAAAGCCAAGTTTTTCGTTAGTGGTAGCTTTAATGGAGATATCTTCTTCGCTGATGCCGGCAGCTTCAGCAATGTGGGTTTTCATGGCGGGTATATGCGGGTTTATCTTGGGCGCTTCCAGACATACCATGGCGTCAATATTGCCTATCTCCCAGCCTTTTTCGCGCAGCAAAACCATAACGTGTTGCAGTAATTTCAGGCTACTTATGCCTTTCCAGCGGTCGTCGGTATTTGAAAAATGAAAACCAATATCACGCAGGTTGGCGGCACCTAAAAGCGCATCGCAAATGGCGTGCAGCATAACGTCAGCGTCAGAGTGCCCATAAGCGCCGGCATGGTGCTCCAGGTTTACTCCGCCTAAAACAAATGGATGATTGTCGCGCAGCTGGTGCACATCAAAGCCAAAGCCTACTCTTATTTTACCCATAATTATCTGTTTCCGCCAAAGTTTACAGCAAGTGTAAAGCGTAGTGTGTTAGCCAAAGGGCTATTTTGCTGCCTTGCAGCCAGGTATGAAAAATCGAAACGGTATACGTCGTATTTAAGGCCAACACCCAAGGTTAGATACTGCCGACCGCCTTTGGCAGCATTCTCATAAAAATAACCACCTCGTATAGCAAATTGCTGATCGTACATGTATTCAACGCCCGGCGAAATGGCAACTTCTTTCAGCTCTTCGCTAAAACCTCCCGGCGCATCAGAGAATGAACCAAAGATGGCAGATGGCACAGATACATCATCATTTTTTCCACTGATGATCAAGCCATTAGCATCGCGTGTTGGCGGGGTAGGTACTAGCAATTTATTAAAATCAAGCGCCAGGGTAATCTGGTTAAAATCGTCGATATTGATGGTGTTTGCTACACCAAACCTTAAGTTGGTAGGCAAAAAGTATGACTGGCCCACATCAGAATAACTCATCTTGGTACCAATATTCGAAATATTTACACCGTACGATAGTATGGCGTCTTTACCAAACTGCTGCGTCTCTGATTTATGATACATTGAAATATCGGCAGCGACAGCATTGCCTGCTTTGGTGGTCTCGGTTGATCCGGCTGCGAATGATTGGCTAGACAGGTCTGAATGAATGTAACGCAAGGTTAAACCCAAAGAAAAGTTATCGCCAAATTTACGTGCAAATGATCCGTCTATAGAAAACTCAGTTGGGCGGTAAGTGCCCTGGTCAGTACCCTGCGGGTCTGTAAGTTGTATTAAACCTAAATTGAAATAACGCAAAGATGCACCAATGGTATTGCGGTCGTCAATATGATGATAATAACTCAGGTAAGACAAGCTAACATCGGGCACCAAATGACGCAGCCAGGGGCTGTATGACGCTGATATGCCGTTGGTGTTACCTTCAATAAAAGTAAGTTTTGCTGGGTTCCAGTAGTTTGCATTTACATCAGGCGATATAGCTACACCGGCTTCGCCCATAGCGCCAGAGCGTGAGTCGGGCGAAATATTTAAAAATGGCGACGCAGTTGGTATAGATCTTAAGTTAGCGCCATTAGTATTGGTTTGGGCAACTGCTGCTAACGGTAAAACTGATAGTAAATATAAAAAAGAGGCCTTACGGTAAACAAACTTCATTCGTCGGTCGGTTTTTATTTTAATCGGATAAAGATAGGCTAATTATACATTTGCTAATAAGTCATTTGTCGTTTTTATTTAAATTTACGTCGACACGCAACACAAGCGCCTTTTTATACGTTAAAAGGCTTATGCGGGCAAATTGTTTACATAACGCCTAATTAGCATTAGTATTTTATATAAAAAAATTTATAAATTTACCCCTATATAATTATTGTAAAAATATGAAATTACTTTTTACTAATACTGCTTTAGTGTTGGTGAGCTTAGTAGTGTTAAGCGGTTGTTCTAAGCCTAAGTCTCAAAAAACGGGCATACCTTACGGCGACAAAGCTTACGGCTATTCTAAATTCAAACAAACCCACCCATCACCTGCCCCGGGCCTTGTGGCTATTGAAGGTGGTACATTCGTACTTGGCGGCAGTGCTGACCAGGATATGAATTACGAATACAATAACGTACGTAAACGCGTAACTATCCCCGCCTTTTACATGGACGAAACTGAGGTTTCAAACCAGGATTGGCTTGATTACCTGCACTGGATAGCGGCAACTTTCCCTACAGATCATGAATTATATTACAATGCTTTGCCAGATACTTTGGTATGGCGCAGACCATTGTCATACAACGAACCTTACGTTTACAACTACTTAAGGCACCCTGCTTTTCAGGATTATCCTGTAGTGGGCGTTACCTGGGATCAGGCGCAAGAGTATTGCGTTTGGCGTACAGACCGTACCAATGAGTTTATTTTGCAGCAAAAAAGAATTATTTTAAATCCAAAAGATAAAAAGAACGCAAAAAATCCTGCTATTGCAAATGCGCAAAAAGTACCGTTTAACACGGATATTTATTTAAATAACCAATTCAGAGGTAATGGTATTGATGGTAAAGGCATGGCCGTAAATTTAAACGGCAAACCAGTTGCCGGCCAAAAGAAAGCCGTACGCCCAACTACCATTGAGGATGGAATTTTAAAACCTGCGTACCGCTTACCAACAGAAGCCGAATGGGAATATGCTGCTTTAGCATTTGCGGGCAACACCCAATTTGAAAACATTACCGATGGTAAAGTATATCCATGGAATGGTTTGGGCGTACGTTCGTCTGCCAAAGCTACCCGTGGTTTGATATTGGCTAACTTTAAACGTGGCGCTGGTGACAACGCCGGTGTTGGCGGTTATCTGAATGATAAAGCTATGATTACTGCCCCGGTAAGACAATACCTGCCAAACGATTTTGGCTTGTATAACATGGCCGGTAACGTTAACGAGTGGGTACAGGATACTTATCGTCAAATGACTTATGATGAGGTTGACGACTTTAACCCTTTCCGTGGTAACCAGTTTGCTGATAAACGTTTTTCAGACCCTGCAACCGGTAAATTAGCTAAAGACAAATATGGTCGCCCAATTAAAGACCCTGCAAAAGCTGCTAAGAAAATGTCTTATGCAGAGTTAATAGCGTCGCAACAACAAGCTACCTCTAACCAGGCAGATCCTAATGCGCCTGCAGTGCCTGCAGTTGCGTCTAAAGATCCATTAGCGGGTAAAGCTTACAATCCTGATGCACGTGGTTACTTAGATACTGTTAACAGCAGCTTATATGGTACCACTACATTAGTAAGCAACAAATCAAAAGTATACAAAGGTGGTTCATGGAATGATATGGCCTACTGGTTAAACCCTGCAACCCGTCGTTTTATAAACGAGGATGATGCAAGTGCCGAAATTGGTTTCCGTTGCGCTATGGACCTTGTAGGTGCACCAGAAATTCGCCCGGGTGGCAAACCACACTTTAGCGTTAAAAAAGCGAAGTAAGTGATTAGAGGTTGGTTAATTAAAGATTAGGCCAATCTGTTGATAAAATAGAAAAAGGCGATGAGTATTAAATCTCATCGCCTTTTTTGTTTATCTTGTATAGCAAAAAACTTCTCTAACCTCTCTACACAAACTGAAGTAATATCTGTCCTTTCTCCACTTTATCTGAAGATTTTACTTTAACAGTTTTTATAACGCCGTCGGCTGGTGATTTGATGATGTTCTCCATCTTCATGGCTTCCAGTATAAACAAGCTGTCGCCCTTTGCAACCGTAACACCATCCTCAACAAAAGTTTTTAATACCAGGCCGGGCATGGGCGCTTTCAATTCGCTTATTTTAGCGGTGGCCAGGCCACTCAACCCCATCTTGTCAAGCAGGATATCAAATTTGTCTTTTGCGGTTAATTGATAGATGTTATTATTTACGCGGATATTTGCCGTTTTGGTGGCAGCCTCAAAGGTTACCACTTCAACATTGTATGACTTTAGCTGATCTATAATATGCCAAATAGCTGGGCTTATTTGCCTTACATCAGCCTCAACCTGGCTGTTGTTTATCAATAAACCTTCAGCAGCTTTATCTATAGAATAATCAAACTTATCGTTTACTTTTATTTGATACATGCTTTTATTGCGTTAAGGCGTATTGAACCAGGTTAGCACCCATTTTTAACGCTTTTAAGCGCGACTCTTGACTGTCGCCGGCATAGGTACCCAAATCTTCCCAACCGTTACCCAAATCGCACTCAAAGCTGTAAAAACAAACCAGCCTGCCCTTATATATCAGGCCAAAACCTTGCGGGCGCTTACCCTCATGCTCATGCACCTTAGGCAACCCGTTAGGGAAAGGATATTTCTGTTTATATATGGGGTAATTGGTTGGCAATTCCACAAACTCTAGCTCGGGGAATACCTTTTTCATTTGCGGGCGAATAAATTTATCCAACCCATAGTTATCGTCTATATGTAAAAAGCCGCCACCCATAAGGTATTTGCGCAGGTTGCCGGCTTCCTGATCAGAAAAAATAACGTTACCATGCCCGGTCAAAAACACAAAGGGATAATTAAACAGTTGCGCGCTGCCCGGCTCAACAATATCGTCTTCGGCCTGAAAATTTGTCTTTAGGTTTTCATTACAAAACTTTATCAGGTTGGGTAAAGCTGTGCGGTCGCCATACCAATCGCCACCGCCGCTGTATTTTATGCGGGCCAGCTTGTAGGTAGGTACGGTGTTAAAACTGCTGGCGATGACCAGCAGGCAGCAGGCACAAATGGTATAAATGATTCTTCTCATGGCAAAATATCTTCTCATGGTTTACCTGTCCGCCGTGGACTCACCCCGGCATTGCTTCGCTCGCCGACCCTCTCTTCGCTGCGCGGAAAGAGGGTTATTTTATTTCTCTTAATACATGTTAATTCTTCAGATTCTTGCCCTCTTGACCGCTTGCGGAAGAGAGGGCAGGTCCAGGGTAGCGTCGACCGGGTGAGTTGTCACCGCCATGCCGCCGCCTTTGCAAAACTACCTATTTAAAAAGTTCACTTCAAAACAAGCTTCAAGCGCGGCTGTTTCGGTACGCAGTCTGGCCTCACCTAAAGTTAGGGGTTTATATCCATTATCCAAAGCCGCGCTGATCTCTGATGGAGAAAAATCGCCTTCAGGGCCAATCATAACCAAATAGTTACTTTGGGGTTGCAGTTCATCCTTCAAATTGATCTTATCACCAGGTTCGCAATGGGCTATAAATTTTTGGCCGTCAAATGGCTTGGCAATGAATTTATTAAACGCTATAACCTCATTCAACACCGGGTGATAGGCTTTAAGCGATTGTTTTATGGCTGATGTAATGATCTTATTCAAACGCTCGGTTTTAGCCTCCTTACGTTCAGATCGCTGGCAGATGATAAGCGAAATCTCATCAATACCAATCTCGGTAGCTTTTTCCAGGAACCACTCCAATCGGTCAAGGTTCTTTGTTGGCGCTATCGCGATATGCAGGTAGTGGTTACGCTTATTATAAGCGGTAACCACATTGGTAATTTGTAGTATCGTGCGTTTTGGATGCGCGTCTTCAATACGAGCGGTATACAAGCCGCCTTTACCATCTATCAGTTGCACCTCATGGCCAAGTTCTAAACGTAGTACACGTACAGCATGCTTACTCTCCTCCTCGTTCAGGAAATACTTTGGGTGCGATGGCTCAATATCGGGCGTGTAAAAAAGATGCATCTTTCAGAATCAAGAGTCGAGAAAAAAGAATCAAGACTGGAATTTTTTGCAGCGTATGCAGTCTTGATTCCTGGCTCTTGTTTCTTACTTCTAATTAATGTAAATCTACGGTATCTTCTTCGTTTAGCAACAACTCCAACTTAACCGACTCGATGTTCTGATCTGATTTTTTAAGTACAGTGATGTTGTACCCGTTTGATTCGCGCTGCTCGCCCACATCTGGAATTTTACCAAACAGATGACCTAACCAGCCCGATACGGTATCAAAGTCGCCATCCTCAGGCAAATCATGCGGCAAGTGTTCGTTAACATCGTATATCGGCGCAAGAGCGTTCACTATAAATTCGCGATCATTAAGCGTTTCAACAATTGGCTTTTCCTCGTCGTACTCGTCCTGTATCTCGCCTACCAATTCTTCAACAATATCTTCCAACGTAACCATACCCGCAGTACCGCCAAACTCGTCGGACACGATAGCTATCTGGATACGCTTTTGTTGCAGCTCGGCCATCAGATCATTGATCTTCTTGGTTTCAGGGATAAAATATGGTTTACGGATAATATCCTTTAAAACTATCTCTTCGTTACGCGCCAAAAGCGGCAAAATATCTTTGGCATGTACAATACCAACTATCTTATCTATCACCTCATCATATACCGGCAAACGCGAGTATCCTTCAGTGATCAATATCTCCAGTAATTCTTCTTTAGATGTTTCCAGTTCAATGCCTGATATTTTGGTACGTGGTACCATGATATTTTTAACCACGCGCTCATTAAACTCAAATACGTTCTGTATCAGCTCGTGCTCATTTGAATCC
>JAZKET010000004.1:13016-23077 GCA_040386815.1 Bacteroidota bacterium
CGCCGGTTTCTTTGCCCTGTTCTAACAGGTATTGCAATTCTTCAGAACTGTGGTGCGCTTCGCCGCCTTCTAAAGTAGCAATGCCAAACATGCGTAATATAAAGTTAGCAAAGCCGTTAAGCGTCCAGATAAGCGGCCTAAATACGATGTAGAAAAATCTTAACGGAACCGAAACGGCCAGCGTAGTATTGATTGAACGTTGTATAGCTATCGACTTAGGAGCCAGCTCACCAAATACAATGTGCAATATGGTTATAGTCGTAAACGCCAATATATGGCTGGCAGTTATGTAAGCCGGGCTTAGTTGTATACCAACAGATAAAAATCCGCGGATAACCAAGTTGGTTACAACCTCCTCGCCCACCACACCTAAACCAAGTGATGCTATGGTAATACCCAGCTGTGTTGCAGCCAGGTAGCCATCTAAATTATGTAAAATGCCACGGGCAACTCTGGCTACACTGCTTCCCGATTTAGCTTTGATCTCAATTTGCGATCCTCGCACACGCACCATTGCAAACTCGGCAGCTACAAAGAAACCGTTAAGCAACACCAGCGCCAGGGTGGCAAAAATATAAAACGCGCTTATTTCGTAATGTTCAGGGTCCATTAATTAATTATTGGTACACGGGGAAAGTAGACTTATACAGGTCTAAACTTTCGTTAATTACCTTCCAGGCATATTTTTTACCAAGCATGTGCTCAATAGTTACGCTCTTATCTTCTAAAGCTTTATAGTCTTTAAAAAAGCGTACTATCTCTTTCATAGTATGGGGTGGCAGTTCATTTAAGTCGTTAATATAATTAACAGACATATCGTTTTTTGCTACCGCGATAATTTTATCATCCTGCTCGCCATTATCAACCATGTGCATTACACCAATTACCTTGGCTTCAATGATTGACATCGGGAACACATCAATAGAGCATATTACCAAAATATCCAATGGGTCCTTATCATCACAATATGTTTGCGGGATAAAGCCATAGTTAGCCGGATACATTACCGAAGAAAATAAAACACGGTCAAGTTTTAACAGGCCCGAGTCTTTATCAATTTCATATTTAGCTTTTGAACCTTTTGGAATTTCAATGATGGCATTTACAGTTTCCGGAACATTATCACCCGGAGAAACCTGGTGCCATGGATGTTGTGTACTCATTATTATTTAAGATGTATATTTTTTATTCTGTTATTCGCTACTTACTAATCGCTTCTTCAGGAATGCCCATATCAGCGGGATAGATGTTAATACGATCATCCCAACAACAATGTACTCCAGATAGTTTTGTAATTGCGGAAACTTTCGCCCCAAAAAGTATCCACTTAAAATAAACGTGTTTACCCAGGTTATGCTACCCGCAAAGTTGTAAACGGTAAACTTCTTAAAGTCAACCTTTACCACGCCTGCAAAGATAGGTGCAAAAGTTCTAATTATAGGGAAAAATCTGCCTAAAACTAAGGCCATACCACCATGTTTGGCATAAAACTCTTCGGCAACCTCAACATAACGCTTTTTGAAGAAGAGCGAATCGTTCTTTTTAAAGAGCATGGGCCCCGTTCGGTAGCCAAACCAGTAGCCGGTGTAGTTACCTAAAATACCTGCTGCAATAACGGATAACACCAATGTGCCTAAGTCTACATCTATCTTGCCGGATGAGCATAGCAGGCCTGCCATAAATAGCAGGTAGTCGCCGGGCAGGAAAAACCCAAAAAACAAACCCGTTTCTGCAAAAACTACAATAAGCAGGAAGTAAAACCCTCCCTTACTTAAAATGGCTTGAGCGTCGGTTAAATTTTGAAGGTGTTCCCAAAGACTTTCCATTCACGATATTTGTAAAACTACAAATATTAAAACAATTATTTGGGATTTTGTTGGGCTATTAAAATTTCAGATTACTGATCAAAGCCGGGTAAACACCTATCACGATGGTAGCCAACGCGGCTATGCCAAATACAAAAGCGTAGGTTGGCGGCACTGCAATTTGCTCGCGCTCTGCACTGCGGAAGTACATAGCAACAATAACCCTAAAGTAATAGAATACGCTGACAATAGCGTTAATAACAGCTATAATAAGCAACGCCACGTGGTATTTACCCATCACCATATTAAAGGCAAAGAATTTGCCAATAAAGCCTGCTGTAAGCGGTATGCCTGCTAATGATAACATAGCTATGGTAAGCACTACCGCCAGGAACGGATTCTTTTTACCAAGGCCGTTAAAGCTATCAAAGCTATCGCTGCCTGTTTCTTGCTGTACCAGTATCAATGCGCCAAAGGCGATGATAGAGGCAACCGAATAAGCAGTAGCATACATAAATATGGTAGTACCTGAGCTTGCGCCTAAAGCCAATATCGCGAATAGCAAATAACCCGCGTGCGATATACTTGAGTAAGCCAGCATACGCTTAAAGCTTTGCTGATATAAAGCGGTAATATTACCAATGAACAAGGTGATGATAGCAATAACGATCAATGCCGGCGCCCATATGTTTGATATCACCGGGAAACAGGTGGCAAACAAACGCAAAAAAGCCGCGAAGCTGGCCGTTTTAGCAACGGTTGACATATAAGCGGTGATCAATGATGGTGAACCTTCGTACACATCGGGTGTCCAGAAATGGAAGGGGGCCACACCAACTTTAAAGCACAAACCTACCACTACCAGCATAATACCGGCCGCAAGCATAGGTGTTAAGGTATTGTTGTCTAATACCCATTTCTGGATATGCTCTAAAGCAAATGAACCTGTAGAACCATAGATAAGCGTAAAGCCAAACAACAGAAAACCTGTTGAAAATGCGCCCATCAGGAAATATTTTAAAGCCGCCTCGTTTGATGCGAAATCATTTTTCTTGATACCTGCCAGAATGTATAAACTTACCGACATGATCTCGATACCAATAAACAGCATAGCCAGGTTATAGAATGATACCATTACAATAACACCCGCTAACGAGAACAGGATGATAGCGTAATACTCTGCAATATGCGTGCTTATTCTTTCAAAGTATCCTTTTGATAACAATAATATCAGGATAGTAGATATGATAGCTACTGATGAGAACGCGATAGAGAAATTATTGAACAGCAACATGCCGCTGTAAAGCGGAGTAGCTACGTAGTTCCATTGTGCTACAGCTAAGCCCAGCGCTACCAGCAAACCAGCAATGGTTACCGGCAACAGCGCTTTTTGCATTTTGTATAAACCTAAATACAAAAGCACTATAGGCAAAACAGATATAACTATTATAGTATTCATGATTAAAACTTACCTGATATATGTTGTACTGTGTACCAAATTTTCTACCGCTGCTGATGATATGTTTAAAATAGGCTGCGGATATACACCTAAAACAATAATTAATAAACAGATGATGCCTAAAGCTATTTTTTCTGATCCGTGAATGTCTGTTAGCTCATTAGTGGTGCCCTGCATAACATTTTTATACATACGCAGCATATAAACAGCGCCAAAAATGATAGTTAAACCAGCAATGGCAGCTATCCAGATGTTGTATTGATATACAGCGTTCAGTAATAAAAACTCGCCAATAAAACCATTGGTTAAAGGCAATGCTACAGTACCTAAAACAATAATTAAAAACGCTATTGCAAATTGAGGAGCTACTTTAGCAATACCACCCAACTGGCTCAAATCACGTGTACCTGTGCGAGAGCTAATGATATCCCATATAAAGAACATACCCACTACGTTGATACCGTGGCTTAGCATCTGTATCATTGCACCTTGTACACCTTGAACGTTCCAGCAAAATATACCGGCGGCAATTAAGCCAACGTGGCCAATTGACGAATAAGCCACTAAACGCTTGCCATCTTTTTGCGTAAACGCGATGACAGAACCATATACGATGCCAATTACGGCTAATATAATAATGACTAACTGCCATTCGAAAAAAGCATGCGGAGCAACCGGGATCATCCATCTGATGGCACCGTAAATACCCATTTTAAGCATAATACCTGATAATAACATAGTACCCGCAGTTGGCGCTTCTGTATAAGTATCCGGCTGCCAGGTGTGGAACGGGAATACCGGCATCTTGATAGCAAATGCTACAAAGAAAGCCCAAAATACCAGGCTTTGATGCTCAGTTATAAGCGTTGCTGTTCGGTAAAACTCCTGTAATGAGTAAATTTTGGCAGGTGTTTGTAAAAACACATAAATTATTGCCAGCAACATAAACAGCGAACCAGCAAATGTGTAGATAAAGAATTTCAGGTTGATACGTATCCTGTTTTCGCCTCCCCAAAGTGAGCAGATAAAATAGATAGGGATCAATGCTGCTTCCCAACCAACGTAAAATAAAAAGCCATCTAATGCTGTAAATACAACCAGCATACCGGCCTGCATAAACAGTATCAGCGCGTAAAATACATTGGCATTTTTATACTGATGCTTGTAAGTGGTCAATATAATAAGCGGAACCAATACAGTGGTTAACATTACCAAAAGCATGCTTATACCATCAACAGCTACGCTAAAGTAAGCGCCTATTTGTGGTATCCAGGCGGCATCAAGGCCAAATTGAAATGACGCATCGGGCACAAAATTTACCAGGAACACACTGGCCAACGCCAGGTTAACCACAGAGAAAAATAATGCCGCGTGTTTAGCCATTTCGTTCTTGAACAGAAGAACAAGCAGCGCCGCAATAACCGGCAAAAATATTAATATACTAACCGTCATTTTTATATTGCAAACAATTTTAAACTATACAGTAAAACCACCACTATGCCGGCTACCATCATAAATATGTAAAAGCCAACATTACCGGTTTGCAGCAAACGCAAGCCCTTGCTTGACTCTACCGCGCCTTTACCAAAGCCATTTACCAATCCGTCAATACCCAATTTGTCAACTACATTGTAGAAGAATACTGATAAAGCATCCAGCGGTTTACGGATCAGGAAATCATAGATCTCATCAACATAAAACTTGTTGTACGACAGGTTGGCCAGTATTGGACGTTCTTGCGTATCCTCAACAGGTACATGGGCATTCTTAACATATTTTACATAAGCGTAGGCCATGGCTATTAACGCACCCGCAACAGATAGGCCCATTAACAAATACTCTGTACTGGCTTCTAACTCATGTTCGCCAAGGCGAATAGCAGACCTTTCAAAAACCGGCTTTAAATATTCATTTAACTCATGATGACCACCTAAAACGTGTGGCACACCAATGAAACCCGCAACAGCCGATAGTACAGCCAGAACGATCAATGGGACAGTCATGCTTGGTGGCGACTCGTGTAAATGATGCTCTTGCTCATGCGTTCCGCGGAATTTACCCCAAAAGGTAAGGTACATCATACGGAACATATAGAATGAAGTTAGCATAGCGGTAATAACACCCACTACATAGAAAGTAGTGCTATGCGCAAATGCTGCCGCTAAAATTTCGTCTTTTGAAAAGAAACCTGAAAATGGTGGGATACCCGCAATAGCTATAGTACCTATCAGCATTGTCGCGAAAGTAATTTTGATCTTACCTTTCAGGCCGCCCATTTTGCGCATATCCTGCTCACCGCTCATGGCGTGGATAACAGAACCTGCACCCAGGAACAATAATGCTTTAAAGAAAGCGTGCGTTAATACGTGGAAGAAAGCACCGGTGTAAGCACCAACGCCCAAACCTAAAAACATATAACCTAGTTGCGATACCGTTGAATAAGCCAGTACCTTTTTAATATCCGTTTGTGTTAACGCTATCAATGCTGCAAATACCGCGGTTAGTAAACCAACCAATGCAACAAAATGCATAGTAGCTGGAGCTAGCGTAAATAAAATATTAGAGCGGGCTATCATGTAAACACCTGCCGTAACCATCGTCGCGGCGTGTATCAGGGCTGATACCGGCGTTGGGCCGGCCATCGCATCCGGTAACCAGGTAAACAGTGGCAACTGTGCTGATTTACCCATAGCGCCAACAAACAATAACATTGTGATCAGTACCAATGGCGCACCCGAACTATTGGAGGCAGCAGTAAATACATTATCATAATCAAGGCTACCAAAGTTTTGGAAGATCAGGAACATACCGATCAGGAAACCTAAATCGCCTACACGGTTCATAATAAATGCTTTCTTAGCTGCATCGGCATAGCTTGGGTTGGTAAACCAGAAACCAATAAGCAGGTATGAGCAAAGGCCTACACCCTCCCAACCAATAAACATGATCAGGTAGTTAGAGCCCATCACCAATAATAACATGAAGAATACAAAAAGGTTAAGATAAGCGAAGAACTTACCAAAGCCATTATCGTCATGCATATAACCGGCCGAATACAGGTGGATCAGGAAACCTACGCCGGTTATGATCAGCAGCATGATAGAGCTTAACTGATCTACCAAAAAGGCAAACTGTACTTTTAAACCGCCCACCTGGAACCAGGTAAACAGATCGGCATTAATAGCCTGACCGGTTGATTTTACCTGAAAAAAGGTAGCAATACTCAACCCGAATGATACCAAAACCAGCAAGCTGCCAATGGTTCCAATAACACCTTTAGACAAAGTATTGCGGCCAAGGCCGTTAATTACGAAACCGGCTAACGGTAATAAAGGAATAAGCCAGATGTATTTCTCCATTTTATAAAGTATCTCTTTTTGTCATTGCGAGGAACGAAGCAATCGCGAACCTTGCATATTATTTATTGCATCCGTGCGATTGCCACGCTGGCGCTCGCAATGACACATTTATCTTACCATTTCAATCTGTTCAGCACGTTAATGTCTATCGAGTTTGTATTACGGTAGATCATTACAATGATAGCCAGTCCAACTGCTACCTCGGCAGCAGCCAGTGCCATAATAAAAAATACAAATACCTGTCCGCTGGCATCGCCCAAATGAACAGAGAAAGCGGTTAATAACAGGTTAACTGCATTTAGCATCAGCTCAACCGACATAAATATTACGATAGCGTTACGGCGTAACAACACACCCATTACCCCTATCGAAAATATTACCGAGCTTAACAGTATGTATGAGTTAAGCGGTATGCCTTGCATTGAATTTGTTAGTTGTTCCATTATACCGTTGGTTTAGGATCTTTAGTTGCCAATAAAACCGCGCCTACCATTGCCGATAAAAGCAATACAGACGATATCTCAAATGGCAATAAATACTCGTTAAACAATGTCTTTCCTAAATTTTTTACCAGGCCCAGGCTAGGGTCTTTTAATACTACCGTTGCTGATGGATCTAAAGCACGTATAGACGCGATGATAGTTACCAAAAAACAACCGCCACCAATAACCGCGGCTATCTTGATCATATTAGACTTTACCGGCTCAGATTCTTTGTTCAGGTTCATCAACATCAGTGTGTACAGGAAGAGCACCAATATGGCGCCCATATATACAATAAAGTTAACCACCGCTAAAAACTGCGCGTTCAGTAAAATGTAATGAATGGTGAACGTAAAAAACGTAAGTACCAGGTAAAGGATACTATGCACCGGATTTTTGGCGGTTATTACCAAAATGGCGAAGAAGACGGACAAAAACGCGATGAAGTAAAATATATTCATGGTTTAAAATTGCAAACATTTTGCCCCCTAAAAAGGATGGGCAAAGGTATAAAACTTATTTATTTAACGGGGCCTCAACTAACTTGTCTTTGCCGTAGATAAAATCTTTTCTTAAATAATCAGACGGTACAATGTCGCCATCTAAATAAATAGCTTCTTTAGGGCAAGCCTCTTCACACAATCCGCAGAAAATGCAACGCAACATATTGATCTCATAAACCGCAGCGTATTTCTCTTCGCGGTATAGATCCTCCTCGCCTTTCTGGCGCTCACCGGCAATCATGGTAATCGCTTCAGCAGGGCACGATAACGCGCACAATCCACAAGCAGTGCAACGCTCTTTACCATTCTCATCGCGCTTAAGCGAGTGCATACCACGAAAGTTTTCAGAAAACTCGCGTTTTTGCTCCGGGTAACGTACAGTAACTTCGCCTTTAGCAAAAACCACTTTTAAAAAGTGCCTCATGGTAATTGAAAGGCCCTTAACTATTGCAGGCAGGTAAGCACGCTCTAATAAAGTAAGCGGCTTGGTCTCTAACAATTTTCTTTTATTACTTAGCGGTTCCATCTTATCTGTTTATTAAAGTAATAACTATACCGGTAATTACAATGTTGGCAATAGCCAATGGGATCAACGTTTTCCAGCCCAGGTCCATTAATTGATCATAACGGAAACGCGGGATCGTCCACCTCACCCACATAAAGAAGAATATGAACATGAACACTTTGGTAAACATTACCACCACACCAATCAAAGGCGCGATAGTAGAGCCCGCGTGCGCAGCAACCCAATCCATACCCGGGTAGTTGTATCCACCCCAGTAAAGTGTAACCATTACTGCCGATGAGATAAACATGTTAATGTATTCGGCAAACAGGTAAAAACCCAATTTCATTGAAGAATATTCGGTGTGGTAACCACCAACAAGCTCGGTTTCGCACTCAGGTAAGTCAAACGGCGAGCGGTTGGTCTCGGCAAAAGCGCAGATCAAAAACAACAGGAAACCTACCGGCTGGTACAATACGTTCCAGTTGCCGCCATGTTGCTGCTCGGCAATTTCGCGTAAGCTTAATGTACCGGTTACCAGTAGAAGGGCGATGATAGACAGGCCCATTGAAATTTCGTAACTGATATTTTGCGATGCCGCGCGGATAGCGCCCAACAAAGAGTATTTGTTGTTTGATGCCCAGCCACCAATCATGATGCCGTAAACACCTAATGATACTACGCCGAATATGTATAAGATACCTACGTTGATATCTGCAACCTGCAGATCAACTGTGTATGATCCTAAAACAACTTTCTGTCCCCAGGGGATAACCGCAGAAGCGATACAAGCTGTCATAATAGCCAATGCCGGGCCTACTATAAATAGGAAGGCGTTTGCATTGGTTGGGATGATCTCTTCTTTTAAAAACATTTTACCACCATCGGCAAGGGGTTGTAAAATACCCCATGGGCCCGCGCGATCCGGACCGACACGGTCCTGGAAAAATGCTGCCAGCTTACGCTCGGCATAAGTAGAATACATGGCTACCACTAAGCTTATCGCGAAGATGATAACCACCAGTGTAAATTTAATTATGATGTCTGCTAACTCCATTATAAGCGTGTTTCGCGGTCAAATTGTACTTTATTAGCTTCTTGCAATACCGGGTTGGTTTTAACAACCGGCAGCGGTTTCAAGGTATCGTAATGATTTGCGCTGATTACCGATTGGTGCGATACTTTACGCGGACCTTCAATTACCCAATCAGACGTTTTCTTTTTATCAAAACGGCAGGTGTTGCAAATAAAATCTTCCACCTCGCCATAAACATCTTTACGTGCCGTTACACGGATAACGTCTTCGCCTTTGTACCAAAGGGTTACTTCGCCTTTACATTTTTCGTGCTCGCAATCGCGGTGTGCCTCAACCGGTTTGGTAAACCAAACACGTTGTTTAAAGCGGAAAGTTTTATCGGTTAAAGCGCCTACCGGGCAAACATCAATAACGTTTCCTGAAAAATCATTATCAACTGCTTTTTGTATGTAGGTTGAGATCTCTGAGTGATCGCCACGGTTTAATACACCATGTACACGGTTATCGGTGATCTGGTCGGCCGTGTAAACGCAACGGTAGCACAGGATGCAACGCGTCATGTGCAGTTGGATCTTGTCGCCGATATCTATTTTTTCAAAAGTACGACGGTCAAACTCGTAACGGGTTTTAGCAGCACCGTGCTCAAAGCCTAAGTCCTGTAAGTGGCACTCGCCTGCTTGGTCGCACACCGGGCAATCCAATGGGTGGTTGATCAACAACATCTCCACCACACCTTTACGTGCCTCAATAACCTCCGGCGACGTGATGTTTTGCACCACCATACCGTCCATCACATTGGTACGGCATGACGCTACCAGCTTAGGCATAGGGCGGGGATCTTTTTCAGAACCTTGAGTAACCTTTACCAAACAAGTACGGCATTTACCACCACTACCGGCCAATTTAGAATAG
>JAZKET010000004.1:23087-68098 GCA_040386815.1 Bacteroidota bacterium
GCACATAGCAGGCGGAACGATATCGCCACCTATAACCCTTGCGGCGTTAAGGATGGATGTTCCGTCTGGTACTTCTACCGAAATTCCGTCTATCGTTACTTTCATTAATTCAAATTCAAATTAAAGCTAACTGTCTTAACTCCATTTTTTGGCGATCCTAATTGCAACATAACATTTGCACCAGCCATAAATGAAGTTTCTTTTATTGTCTTTTTTACTACTTCGTATAACTTCTTAGCATCAAGCCCATATAAATAAAATGAACCGTTGCTATTATCAATATTCATTTCGTGTCCGTCGTAAAACCCCAATCCACTTTCGTCAACCAACGCTCTCAACTTATCCGATAATTCATAAAAGGGCTTATCTTCTTTAAGACCGTAGTTAAATTCAATTATAACTCCTTGCAGCCCTTCCATTTTACTTTATGCCGTTGCCTCTGGCTTAGGTTCCGGAACAG
Organism: Bacteroidota bacterium; assembly: GCA_040386815.1. GTDB lineage: Bacteria > Bacteroidota > Bacteroidia > Sphingobacteriales > Sphingobacteriaceae > Mucilaginibacter. The sequence goes on from JAZKET010000004.1 coordinate 23,548, forward strand.
GAAGAGCATCTGCATAGTGAGCTAATCCATAGTTCCTTGTGGTCGCCTCGTTAGGATGCGACACGTGCCACTCAAACTCATCGCGGAAGTGACGGATAGCACTTGCTACCGGCCAAGCCGCGGCATCGCCTAACGGACAAATGGTATTACCTTCAATCTTTTTAGATACATCAACCAACAGGTCCATATCGCTCATGCTGCCATGTCCGTTTTCAAGACGATGCAAAACTTTCTCCATCCAGCCGGTACCCTCACGGCAAGGCGAACATTGTCCGCAGCTTTCGTGGTGATAAAAACGGGCGAAGTTCCAGGTGTTTCTAACAATACACTGATCTTCATCAAAAGCGATAAAACCGCCCGAACCCATCATGGTACCACTTACAAAACCACCTTCGGCTAATGATTCATAGCTCATTAATCTGCCTTCGCCGGTGGCTGTTTTCAAAAACAGGTTAGCCGGTAAAATTGGTACAGATGAACCACCCGCAACAACCGCTTTTAAACGTTTGCCATTAGCGATACCACCACAGTACTCATCGCTATATAAAAATTCTTCAACCGGTAAGCCGAGATCGATCTCGTAAACACCTGGTTTAACCAGGTTACCACCAGCAGATATCAGTTTGGTACCGGTACTACGGCCGATACCTAATTTAGCATACTCCTCGCCACCATCATTAATGATGGGTACTACAGCAGCAATTGATTCAACGTTGTTTACTACAGTAGGGCAACCATATAAACCGGCAATAGCCGGGAAAGGCGGTTTAATACGCGGATTACCACGCTTGCCTTCCAATGATTCTAACAACGCAGTTTCTTCGCCGCAGATGTAAGCACCACCACCCGGTTGTACATACAGCTCAAGGTCATAACCTGTACCTAAAATATTTTTTCCAAGAAAACCTGCCGCTTTAGCTTCGGCGATGGCTTTTTCAAGAATCCGGATCTGCGGCATCATTTCGCCGCGTACGTATATGTATGATGTTTTTGCACCTAGGGCAAAGCTACCCACTATCATGCCTTCAATTAAAGCATGCGGGATGTAAGTCATCAGGTAACGGTCTTTAAACGTTCCGGGTTCAGATTCGTCAGCATTACATACCAGGTAACGGGCAACACCTTCAGGTTTAGCCAAAAAGCCCCATTTCATCCCGGTAGGGAAACCTGCACCACCACGGCCACGCTAGCCCGACTTTTTTACTTCTTCCACCACTTCATCAGGTGTCATCTGTTTTAAAGCCTTCTCTACAGATCTGTATCCGCCTTTTTGGCGGTATACCTCAAATGTATTGATGCCGGGTACGTTAATATGTTCAAGTAGTAATTTGCGTCCCATCTTAATATATTTTTCCGGTTGCTTTGTAATAATTAATGTGCTGCCAAACGCGGGTAGCAATAATCAATACCGCTATTGCCATTCTGATACCGATATGCATTTCAAGCGGGCTACCCGGCATAACCAGCATTACTGCCATTGCCGTGTATAACACATCCCTTAATATCATCGCCGTTCTGCTCATCTTATCTAAAAATACCTTCCGGTTTTATTATAATTATTAATGTGTCTAACCACACAGCTTGCAAAGGCTATTATCAGTAGCGGTACTACAATAATGCCGTAAGTGTTAATTGTGCCGGTTACCAAAACCAATATTAAACCCAATGCAAACAGCAAATCACTTATTACCCAATTTACATTGCTCATTGTTGTAATTATCCTTTTGCCTTCAAGTCTGTGATCAACTGATCAACCGACTCTTTAGTTAACTTTTCGTAAAAAGTATATTCAGGTCCTATTTGCAAAACAGGTGCAAAACCGCAGGCGGCTAAACACTCCACGCCTCTCCAGCTAAATAAGCCGTCGGCAGTTACTTCGCCTTCTTTAACACCCAGTTGCTGCTCAATATGATCCATGATCTTCTCGGCACCTACCAAACAGCAAGGGCCGGTACGGCAAACCTCTAACACGTACTTGCCTTGCGGGCGTAAAAAGTACATGGTGTAAAATGAGGCTACCTCATAAACTTCTATGGGTGCAATACTTAAATATTCGGCTACCTTGTCCATTGCTGCAGGGCTTGTCCAGCCAAACTCGGCTTGTACCAAGTGCAGTATAGGCAACAGTGCCGATTTTTGTTTTCCTTCGGGATAGCGGCTTACAATGTCAGCAAACTGAGCTGTCAGTGCGGCTGAAAATTCAACCGGAACATATTCGGTATCTTCAACTCTAAGCATCTAATTCTCCGGCTATAACGTTTAAACTACTCATGTTTATGATCGCGTCAGATAGTAACATGCCGGCACTCATTGGCGCGTACATCTGGTAATTAATAAAGCTTGGTCTGCGGAAGTGCAAACGGTAAGGCGATCTTCCGCCATCGTTCACTAAATAGAAACCTAACTCGCCGTTAGCGCCTTCAACCGCGTGGTATACTTCGGTGTTAGGGGTAGGTATCTCGCCCATCACAATTTTAAAGTGATAGATCAGCGCTTCCATGTTATTATAAACTTCCTCTTTTGGAGGCAGGTAAAATTCCGGCACATCCGCGTGGAAAATATCGCTCGGTTCTTTCTCCAGTTTAACTAAAGCTTGCTCTATAATGCGCATGCTTTGTTTCATCTCCTCGTTACGCACCAGGAAACGGGCATACACGTCGCCGTTCTCGCCAACCGGCACTTCAAAATCAAAGTCTTCGTATGATGAGTAAGGGTTCATCGCCCTAACATCATAATCAACACCGGCAGCACGCAATAACGGACCACTCCAGCTGTAATTTAACGCGTCTTCGGCAGTAACTGCTGCTACGCCTTTGGTACGGTCAACAAATATGCGGTTACGATTAAACAGGGTTTCAAACTCTTTTAACGTCTTAGGGAAATCAACTAAAAACTTACGCAGTTTGGCAAATGATTTAGCGTTAAAGTTACGCTCAAATCCACCTATACGGCCAATGTTGGTAGTTAAGCGAGAGCCGCAAATTTCCTCATAAACTTCATATATCGCTTCGCGATACTCCATCATATATAAGAAACCGGTAAACGCGCCGGTATCAACACCCAATACACCGTTACACACAATGTGGTCGGCAATACGGGCAAGCTCCATGATAATTACACGCAGGTAATCCACACGTTTCGGCATGGTAAGGCCCAACATCTTTTCAACCGTCATGTGCCAGCCCATGTTGTTAATAGGCGATGAGCAATAGTTTAAACGGTCGGTTAATGGGGTTATCTGGTAAAACGGTCTGTGCTCGGCAATTTTCTCGAAAGCGCGGTGAATGTAGCCAATGGTGGATACGCCGCTAACAATTCTTTCGCCATCTAATTGCAAAACGTTTTGAAACACACCGTGGGTTGCAGGGTGCGTTGGCCCTAAGTTTAGGGTTGACAGCTCGCTTTGCGGATCGTTGTCTGTAAATACAGGATGGTTATTCATCATCTCTTATCTTCCGAAAAAATAATCTTTTTTATCAACACGGTTAGGGTCTTCCAGCGGGAACTCTTTTCTCATCGGGAAGGCCGTCATGTCGTCAACATTTAATATTCTGCGCAAGTCTGGGTGGCCGTCAAATATCACCCCAAAAAGGTCATACGTTTCGCGTTCCATCCAGTTGGCGCCATTCCACAGTGGGGTTGCTGTAGGTATGTGGCAATTATTTCCGTCAATAAATACTTTAATGCGGATACGTATATTGTTTACCAGGCTATGTACATGGTAAATTACGCCGATAGTTTTCTCCTGTTCAGGATAGTGTACGGCGGTAATGTCTGTCAGATATATAAACTGAAGGGTTGCATCAGTTTTCAGGAAACTTAAAAGCGATATAATGCTTTCTACATTGGTTTCAATAGTCAGCAAACCATAAGGCTCGCCAACAACGGTAACCTGACCCTCAAATTTACTGTTGATACTTGCTAAAAGTTCGTCGTTAGTGATCATACCCATTATTGTATACCGTATGAAGCTAATAGTTTTTGATACTCAGGTGTCTCACGTCTGCGGGTCGACTCGGTTTTAACCAGCTCCTGGATGTGCATAAAGCCATCAATAATAGCCTCAGGACGCGGAGGGCAACCGGGTACGTAAACGTCAACCGGGATGATCTCATCTATGCCCTGCAAAACAGAGTAAGTGTCAAATATACCACCGCTTGATGCGCAAGCACCAACAGCGATAACCCAACGCGGCTCTGCCATTTGCAGATAAACCTGACGCAACACCGGACCCATTTTTTTAGAAATAGTACCCATCACCATCAAAAGATCTGCCTGGCGTGGCGAGAAGCTTAAACGCTCGGCACCAAAACGAGATAGATCATAATGTGAAGCCATGGTAGCCATAAACTCAATACCGCAGCATGAAGTTGCAAATGGTAATGGCCATAAAGAATTTGCACGGGCTAATCCTACTGCTTTATCAAGCGAAGTAGCAAAAAATCCTGATCCCTCAACACCGGCAGGAGCCCCAACTATTTGAATATCACTCATGAAATCTATTAATACAAATACTTATCCAAAACGTGAATGGAATGCGCAAATTTATGATAAAAAACCTTGTATTTGGTAGTATTTGGGGCGAAGGAGATATATTTAGAATAATTCTAAACAAGTGTCTTTTTTACTGTTTCCGCAAACGTTACGGCACGCAAAACATGTATAGACATTAAGCTAAACATACTGCAACCGCAGAGATTAAAAATTGATTAGAAATAGGCAACGTCGGGATAAAATTAATCCCAGTTTAAAGCGCCTTTTTTAATGATGTAAATAAAACCCGCCAAAAGGGTAGCCATAAAGATAAACATCTCAATCATCCCGGTAAGGCCTAAATCGCGGAAGTTTACTGCCCACGGGTACATAAAAATAACCTCAACATCAAACAACACAAACAGTATAGCTACCAGGAAGTATTTAATAGAGATAGGTGTACGCGCGTTACCAATAACTTCAATACCCGATTCAAACGGTGTAAGCTTGTCTTTAGTTACACGCTTGGGGCCCAGTTTATGCGTAGCAAACATAGTACCTACTGCAAAACCCAAAGCCACAATCATCTGAAATATGATAGGCAAATAATTAACCGGTAAACTTTGTACTTCCATGGGTGCAAATATACAAATGGTGCTTAAATAAAAAAGGCCTCATTCGAGGCCTTTTTTATAAGTATTAAATATTATTTAGTTCCTGCTTTTTTAGCAGCTGGCTTGGCGGCAGGTGCAGGCGCGGCTTTCTGCTCAAAATAATAAGCAGCTTGCTTATTAGCCGGGTCAACTTCTTTAGCTTTGTTAAACTCTTCCATTGCTTTAGCATCGTCTTTATCATGATACTGATAATAAGTACCTAAATATGCATGTGCTTCAGCAAGAGCGCGTTTATTGGTAGCACTCAAGTTAGCCATTTCCGGAGTAAACAATTCTATGTATTTTTCATAAAACGGCTTAGCTTTTCCCTGGCTTAAGTTCGGGTCAGCTGAAGTTTCTCTCAAGTCGTTGATACGGGCAAGGTACAAATAAGGCTCTGGTACCGGTTTAGTTGCCATTCTGATAGCCTGGTTCATTAAGGTGTCTGTCTTCACTAATAAAGTTGAATCAGGCGCCTTAGGGCTATAAGCGTAATAGTAATAAATACCCGCGTAAATTCGCTCGGTAAATCCTTTCCCACCCGACTTATCGATTATAGACTGATAAGCATCGGCAACACCACGATAATTTTTTTGCTTTTTATAAATATTTACAATTTCCTCATAGGCATCGCCCGCTTGTGTCGAGTCAAGGTCAGCAAACTTTTTCAAGGTTTCAATACCTTTTAAAGTGTCACCTTTTGCAACCTGAATACGGCCTAAGTACAAATAATCGCGTGGTAAAATACGTTCTGGAGTAGCTTTTGAGAACCAGCTATCCAAAGCGCTTTGTGCAGCAGGATAATCTTTATTCTCATAAGCAGCATAACCTAAATAACGGTAGATACGCGCATTAACCGCTGCTGATTTTGACAATTTAGTAGCAACTTCTTGCAAAGTTGTATAATCACCCGCGTTCACCAAAAAGTCGGCATAACGTAATAATGACTCTACCGACTCATCAGTTAAGCTAAGGTATTTTTTATAGTTTTCAACTGCCGATTTGATTTTAACAGAAGCTACCTTAATGTCTCTTTGAGCTTGAGTTTTTTGAGTTTCGGCTAATTCGCGATAAGCCGGGCCAAAGTTAGGGTCGATAGCTAAAGCTGCCTGAAATTGTTTCTCAGAATCGTCAAAGTTGTTAGCATATTTCCATAACACACCAGTTGCTACGTTAGCGGTTGGCGATTTTGGATCTAAAGTCAATGCTGCCTGATAAGCATCGTAAGCATCGTTACTTTTTAACTGCGAGCGGTAAGCGTTACCTAAAGTAACTAATACATCAGCATCTTTAGGGTTAACAGTTTTGCCTTTAGTTAAAGCATCAATAGCCGCATTTGCTTTTGCAGGCGGAAATTTGCCGTCTTTAGCATCCAGCAAATAAGCCTTGCCAATGTACAAATATGGCCTGCTATCTTTTTTTGCTGTTAACTGTATTGCCTGGTTAAAGTTTGAAGTTGCACCGGTAGCATCATTAGTTGACAAGGCTACCGCGCCTAAACCTACGTAGCTAATAGCCGATTTCGGATCGGCGGCTAAACCTTTGGTAAAGGCAGCTTTTGCAGAGTCTGCATAATCTTGTATAAGATAAACCCAGCCCAGATAGAAATAATTTTCGTCGCTTGGCTGCGTAGTTGTCAAATTTTTAAGCATTCCGTTTGCTTTCTGATATTGCTCGGCATCAATAGCCTTTTTGGCGTCAGCAAGACTTTGCCCAAAAACTGCTGATCCAATAAATACCAGCCCCAATGCCATGTTAGCTATTTTACTGATCATTTTCATTTTTACTTATTTAGATGTTTGTTTGTTTATAGATTCTTCTTAATATTAATTTCTCTTGGAGGGATAGAGTCTGGCAAAATGCCCGATCTTAAAATAATACGTTGTCCTCTTTCACCTAATACGAATTGCCCAAACCCGGATGCTAAGCCCATTTTACCTGTACAATTTATCAGGTACAAGCCGCGTATTAGCGGATACTGCTCAAGCGCGATGGTAGTTTGCGATGGCTTGAAATATTGACCCGGGGCCGTTTTACTGTTCTCGTCCTTCACTGCTACTATCTTAACCTTGTCCAGCGCATCTGCATAATCTTTATCCGGATCATTCAACCACACAAAACCTGTTATACCAATGGCTTGTGGATGCTGGCTAATATACTTAATTACCTCCTTGTTGTTTTTGACAGCAAAAAGGTTCTTTAGTTTAAATTCTTTTATACCGGTAAATTCTTTCAAATAACGCACTAAACTTGAGTTTGCATTATCAAAAACGATATCTACACCCGTTTTAGTCTCTCCGTTTAGTATTTTCTTTATCTCGCCAACTGTAAGTAAGGTATCTGTTGATGACTGATTAACTATAAAAGCCACAGCATCAAGTGCAAATCTGTTTACTACCGGGGGCAGGGTTCTGTCTTTAAAAAGCTTTGTTTCTTCTGCATTAAGCTGGCGCGACAGTATAGCAAACCTAATGCTATCGTTTAACAACAGACGCAGTACACTGTTTTCTGTCTGGTAAGAAATATCAAGTTTTGCCTTAGGGTGTAAGTATTCAAAAACATGGGCCTCTTCATCAACAATGGGTTGAAAAGACTCATCTGCAATGATCTTTACCCTACCAGACGCAACAGATTCCTCCTCGCCGGCATTTGGTTTATTTTGATTACAGGCGGTAAAACCTGCAAGTAAACTAAAACCTAACAGTAAATAGCTTAAGCTATTCTTTATCATCGTCGTCTTTTTTTAACAAGCGCGAAAAGCGCAACACAGAATAGACTATTATTAACCCACCAAATAAAGGTTTGGTGTAGCCACTATCGGCCGGCAAAACAAGGTCTGTAAATATGACCATTAAGCCAAGGCCTAAAAAACAAATAAAAGCAATTGCTCCTAAAATAAGCAGAAATCGCCTTTTGAGCGATTTCTGCTTATTCATAAAATCTGGTGACATATATTGATATTATTCTGACTCAAGCGTAAACGCAATTGGTACAGAGTAAGATACACGTACAGGACGGTTATTTTGGATACCTGGCTTCCACTTTGGTGATTTTTTCAATACACGGATAGCTTCTGCTTTCATGGTTTCACTCGGTCCGCGTACTGCAACAATATCAGTTAAGCTGCCGTCTCTTTCTACTACGAAAGAGCAAACTACCTTGCCGCTAACACCGTTTTCACGGTCAACCGGTGGAAATTTGATATTGTTACCTAAATATTTACCAAAAGCTTCTAAACCTCCAGGAAACTCTGGTTGTTTTTCTACCTGGCTAAATATGGTATTTTCATCCTCAGTAACTTGTTTTACGTCAGAGTTACCAACCGGTTCGTCAATACGGATATCAGCTGTCGGGTCACCCTTCTGATCTTTTTGACCAGGGTCAGAGTTTTTCAGATCCGCCTGTGTAGGTGGTTCTTCAATTACCTCGTTATCCGGTTTTACAATCGGAGGTGGAAACTTCATCTGATCTGTCCTTGGTTTAGGCGGTTCCGGTGGTGGTGGCGGAGGTAATTTCTTTGCATCAACCGGCGGCGCGGTTAATATCACGTCGGTGATCTTTACCTTCTCAGGAGCCTTAGGGATAAAACCCTTAATGGCATTAATGATTGTTGGCAATGATATTACAAATATGAAAAACGAAGCACCGAACAAGAAAGCGCGACCGCTACGGCCACCATTTTTCTTTCTCAGCTCATAAGCACCGTAAGCTTTGTTTCTATCATTAAAAACAACGTCAATCCACTCCTGCTTTAAAATGTCTAATTTTGATCCTAGCATTATTTCAAGCTTTTAATACGTTAATTTTAATTAATACAGATTATCGCGTTTCAATAGCTCAATTTCCATAGGGGTAATATCAACTATCGCCCTTTGTTGGTTTGCTACTATATTCAGCTCATCCATTATAGTTACCATATCTACGTAAGTTGATTTATCGCTTGGTTTAACCAAAACGATCATCTCTTTACCAGATGCTGCTAACACTTTTTTGTTTTGCTCAATCAAAGCTTCGCGCATTTGCTTGCTTTTACCCAATGTTACAACAGCGGGTGCCGTTAACGGGTTTTGAGGCAAGCCCATGTACCACTCAGCCTTATTATCTTTACCTAACAAAATTGTCATGGTACGGGTTTCAGGCACAGGCAACTGATTGTTATTCTTTTCGTCCTTATCCGGCATGGTCAGGTCCATTGCTTTTGGTTTTTGCAATGTAGTGGTCAGGATAAAGAAGGTGATCAAAAGGAAAGCCAAATCCACCATCGCAGTCAAATCCACACGGGTTGACTGCTTCTTGGTTTTTGGTTTACCGCCGCCTTTTTTACCCCCGCCGGAGGTATCTAATTCTGCCATTTCTAATTATTTTTGCACCGCTCTTAACGATGTGATTAAACCAAACTTGTTAACTTCTTGCTTTTGCAAGGTTTTGATAATTTTTGCAATTGTAGGATACTCCTCTTTGCTGTCACCTTTAATAGCTATACGCAGCTCTTTTTGGTGTACAAGTTTATCAGCTTTACGGGCATTTTTAACCCATTGATATAACTCGTTGTTATCAGTAGTATCTACCGGTACGCCGGATTGCAAAACACCAGCTCTTTCAGCAGGGGTCATATTCAAAACACTTTTTAAGCTTACAATAGACACGCCAACCGCGTCTAAGCTCATAAATGCCTTTTCTTCCTCTGGCGTAAAAGTCATGTTGTATTGTGCACCCATACCTCTTAATGTCTCTAAACGCACTTCTGCGCCCTCAACACTAAAGAAAACTTTACCCTGTGCAACAAGCAATGTAGAGAAATCAGACTCTGGCAATGCTTCAATTGTTGTTGATGCCGGGATATCAGTTGGTAGTGGATCCTGTACCTTTGGTTTTGCAGATAATATAAAGAAAGTTAACAGCAGGAAAGCAACGTCGCACATGGCTGTCATGTCAATTGCTGTACTTTTTCTTGAGACTTTTGCTCTTGCCATAATTGTTTATTTAAATATAGTGTTAATGGATAAATTAAGTTCCGGACCGCGGCTGCAAAGCCAGGGTCCGGATATACTAACACTAAAATTTATTTGTTTTTATGGGTTGCGGCAAATGTAGAAACGATGCTGAAACCTGTTTCGTCGATAGCGTAAGTTAAGCTGTCAATTTTTGAGGTAAACACGTTGTACATTACAATCGCGATAGCTGAAGTACCGATACCTAACGCAGTATTTACAAGTGCTTCAGAGATAGCCGCAGATAATGCTGATGTATTAGCACCAGAACCAGCTAACTCGTGGAACGCCTTGATCATACCGATTACCGTACCTAATAGACCGGTTAATGTACCGATAGCAACCAAAGTAGCGATGATAGTTAAGTTTTGCTCTAACATAGGCATCTCTAAAGCAGTAGCTTCTTCGATGTCTTTTTGGATTGCCAAAGTTTTTTGATCAGTATCTAAAGTTTGATCAGTTTCCATCTCTTTGTATTTTTTCAAACCAGATTTGATAACGTTAGCAACAGAACCTTTTTGTTTGTCGCACTCTGCAGCAGCAGCGTCAATGTTACCAGCGTTTAAGTTAGCTTGAATTTTTTTAACAAAAGCGTCGATGCTTGCAGTACCAGCAGCTTTACCAATAACGATGAAACGCTCGATAGAGAATACAATTACCATTAACACGTAAGCCATAACCAATGGTACAAGGTAACCACCTCTGTATACGATACCGAATACGTCTGTTGGCTCTCCGGCTGCTACGTCGCCACCTTTAAAGTGACTTTCGTGAGATAATATGAAAGAGTAAATAAATACTGTAGTGATAATACAAAGTGGTACAGTTAACGTTGCAAACAAGCCAGATGCACTTGAGCTTTCTTTTTTAACGGTAGTTGGTTTTGTTGGTGCGTTTGCCATTACTTTAAATTTTAGTTTTTAGTTTTTGTTTATTTTTAAGTTAGTTAATTGTGTGTTTTTTTAAGCGGATAACAAAAATAGAATTTAAATGAAATAAAAAAACACTTTTGTAATTCTTTAATAATTATTTAACATTCCATATCGCAGGGCTACCTAAAACGTGTTAGCGACGCCCTAAACCAATACTTGTTACAACAATTTTTTACAATAAAACTTATTATTTTTTTAAATAGCAAGCAGTATAGCACAAAAGTTGTGTAATTATACTGTTATAATGTTGTAATTATCCTGTTATAATGTTGTTTTTAATAAGCACAAGTTATAAAACATCTCAGCAGCCCCATCCCACTGTATTTAGCAAATAAAGATCACGTTGTGTATCCCGGTTCACATCACCATCCATCTCTCTACATCTAAACGTCAACATCAAATTTACATGATACAATACAAAAACGTATCGCAGCAGATAATATTTATAAAATTTATAATTGGTTGCGCAATATCAGCACCTTTATGTAGTAAAACAAGCTTTTAGGCAAGTTTTTTTATTTATTTATCAATATTAACTAAAAACTTAGTCAATTATTGTGTCCCATAAAAAAAACTATGCGCGTTTTAAAACTATAATGCCCGTTATGCCAGCAATAACGGATGCAATCAATATTCCGTATTTAGCTTGATGGATAAACGCTACACTGGTGAAGGCCAGCCCGCTGATAAACAACGACATGGTAAATCCGACACCGGCAAGCAATGCCACGCCAAGAATATGTGTCCAGGTAGCATTTAATGGTAGTTGAGAAAGTCCGGTTTTTACCATAAGCCATGTAAATAATGATACTCCAATAAATTTACCTGCAATTAATCCAACTATAATACCAACTGTTACAGGGTTTTGTATTGATGTAAAAAAATTTTCATTTATAACTATCCCAGAATTGGCTAAGGCAAAAATTGGCATAACAATAAATGCTACCCAGGGATGAATAGCATGCTCTATTTTTTGCAAAGGCGTTTCTGCGGCAAGGCTGATTTTTTTAACGTTATCAATAATGCGATATTGCCTGGCGGTAAGCAAACTGCTATTGTTGGGTACTTCCTCTTCAAATTTAAAAGCCAGTTCTTTTAAATTTGAAGAATAAAAACGCTCGCTGATGCGGGTTGCTGCAGGTATTGTAAAGGCAACCAGTACACCTGCTATAGTAGCATGTACACCTGAGAAAAAAAAGCATACCCATACGCATACCCCCAGAATGATGTAAAAGCCACTATGGCGTATACCTATATAATTACCAATTATTAACGCTACAATGAAAATACCCGCTATGCCCAGTGCTGCAATATTTAATGAGCTGGTATAAAAAAAAGCAATAACCAATACTGCCCCTAAATCGTCTGCTACAGCCAAAGCAGACAAAAAAACCTTAATAGATGATGGAATTTTTTTTCCAATCATAGATAACAACCCTAACGCAAATGCTATATCTGTTGCCATAGGGATACCCCAGCCCTTTACAGTCTGTTCATGATTTTGATTAATCAAAAAATAGATAGAGGCCGGGATAACCATGCCTCCTAAAGCAGCCATCATAGGCAATGAAGCTTTTCTAAAACTCGACAGTTCTCCGGCTAAAAACTCTCGTTTCAGTTCTAGCCCGATGACAAAGAAAAAAATCGACATTAACCCATCATTGATCCAAATATGAAGTGGTTTTTGAAATTGAAAACCATCAAAACCTACAGATAGGTTTAATTCCCAAAGATGTTCATAGCTGTGGTGGTAAGCAGAGTTAGCCCATATTAATGCGGTAATTACACTAGCTAAAAGTACAATTCCGCTGGTATATTCTAAATGAATAAATCTGTTTACAGGAGCCAGAATTTTCTCAATGGGCGATTTATTCATAACTAATAAAATACAATATACAGCGACTAAGATAAGTAAAACTTACCCACCGGCTTTTTTAGCCTTGTAGCCATCCGTTTGCAACATCACCAATATCTTATCCCTGAAATCGCCCTGGATAAGTATTTCGCCATCTTTTACGCTGCCGCCTACGCCGCATTTTGTTTTGAGTTTTTTGCCCAGAGCTTCCAGGTCGGCCAGGCTGCCCGCAAAGCCGGCAATAGCTGTCACCTGTTTGCCCCCACCTTTCCGATCTAAAAATATGCGCAGGTTTTGCTGCTGTGGCGGTAAGGTAGTTGCAGGGTTGTTTACGGTATCATTATGCTGAAAAGAGGAATCTGTTGAATACATTACCCCACCGTTGCTTTTATTCTTTTTTGACATAACAGACTATTTAAAACTATCGCCTACTACTATTTTTAATGATTGAGGCAGTACACTAATACTCACCTTTGCACCTGCTGTTTCCGGCTCTCCGTCTAAATGCAGGGGCCCTTCACTGTCTCGCGTAACAACAATATGTTTACCGCGAATAATCTCAACGTACTTAGAGCTTTCGGCAGTTTTGGTAAACATGCGGATACCCATCTCAATAAAACGCCAAAGCGGAAAAGGTTTTATCACACAAACATCTATCAAACCATCCTGCACCGAGGCATGTGGCGATACATGCGCGTTGTTACCAAATTGCGATGAGTTGGCAAAGCTTAACATAAAGGCGTTACGCTTGTATTCACTACCGTCTATGTTAATTGAATAGTCTTGCGATTTATAGTTGATAACTTCTTTAAACGACGATTTAATATAGGTGATAAACCCGCGCGTTTTACCTGTTGCAAATACCTGGCTAATGTGGGCATCGAAACCCATACCGGCCATATTAAAAAAGGCTTTGCCATTGGCCGTTGCCGAATCTATACAGGCAACTTTACCATTATTTAGATTTTTAATAGCCTCTTCAATATCCATAGGGATACATAAAAAACGCGACAAGCCATTACCAGACCCACACGGCACCACACCTAAAACAGCTTTACTGCCTACCAGTGCCGACGCTATTTCATTTATTGTACCATCGCCGCCTACGGCTACTATCATATCGTAATTCTCTTTAGCCTCTGCAGCTACTTCACTTGCATGCGCTACGCCTTTGGTGAACATGATGGTACTATCGCCGTCAAAATACTTACCTATAAGCTCTGGCACACCATCCTTTTTCTTCCCGCCCGATATTGGGTTGATGATAAATAACGTCTTCCGTTCCAATAATTTATTTTTAGCTGCCAAAAGTAAATGTATTTTCGGCTTTGTAAAAATTGTTTTATTTTTGCCGCTCGATAGTGGACTGATTTTTTGCCCCTGACTTAAAGGGATCGGATTGCAACCACGTAAAAAAGTGCTAATACCATCTTCTTTACAACGTTCCGTTAAAACTTCTCTTCTGCTATAATTTAACGTAATAATCATTTAAAAATGCCATACTTATTTACATCAGAGTCCGTATCAGAAGGACACCCGGACAAAGTTGCCGATCAAATATCTGACGCCTTAATTGATAACTTTTTAGCGTTAGACCCTGAGTCTAAAGTTGCCTGCGAAACTTTAGTTACTACCGGACAGGTTATTTTAGCCGGCGAAGTAAAATCAAAAGCATATTTAGACGTACAAAAAATTGCCCGCGAGGTAATCAACAAAATTGGTTACACCAAAGGCGAATACATGTTTGACGGTAACTCATGCGGTGTACTTTCTGCCATCCACGAGCAATCGCCGGACATTAACCAGGGTGTTGACCGCCAAGCGAAGGAAGAGCAAGGCGCAGGCGACCAGGGCATGATGTTTGGCTACGCTACCATCGAAACTGATAACTATATGCCATTGGCTCTTGATTTAGCGCACGCTTTATTAATTGAACTGGCTGCTATCCGTCGCGAGGCTACCGATATCGCATACCTTCGTCCTGATGCAAAATCACAGGTTACTTTAGAGTATGATGACAACAACGTACCTACACGTATTGATGCTATTGTTATTTCAACCCAACACGATGATTTTGACGAGGAAAAAGCAATGTTGGCTAAGATCAGCAAAGACATCATCGAGATTTTGATCCCTCGCGTAAAAGCTAAATATCCTAAATACGCTCACTTATTTAACAGCGATATTAAGTATCACATTAACCCAACCGGTAAATTTGTTATTGGTGGCCCGCATGGCGATACTGGCTTAACCGGCCGTAAAATTATTGTTGATACTTATGGCGGTAAAGGTGCTCACGGTGGTGGTGCTTTCTCTGGTAAAGACCCATCAAAAGTTGACCGCTCTGCTGCTTATGCAACCCGCCACATTGCTAAAAACCTGGTAGCTGCCGGTGTTAGCACTGAAGTATTGGTACAAGTATCATACGCTATTGGTGTTGCGCAGCCTATGGGTATTTACGTAAACACTTACGGTACTGCTAAAGTTGGTTTAAGCGATGGCGAGATAGCTAAAAAAGTTGAAGAGATATTTAACATGACCCCATACGCTATTGAAACCCGCTTTAAACTGCGTAACCCAATATACAGCGAAACTGCTGCCTACGGCCACTTTGGTAAACCAAGCCAAATTGTAACCAAATCTTTCACGCAGCACGATGGTACTGTAATAACCAAAGAGGTTGAACTGTTTACATGGGAAAAACTGGATTATGTTGACCAGGTAAAAGCAGCTTTTGGCCTATAATATTTTAAGTTAATTTATTTAATTTTAGAGCGATGGAATTTTTCCATCGCTTTTTTTATGCCCTTATAAATTAAACAACATGAACTTGATTAAGGCCCTTTTATTCTTGACCATTATTGGCACCGGTATTAGCAGCGCAAAAGCACAACAACGCGGCTTGGATTTTGCCGTTACCACGGTAATAAGAGACTACTTTGAAGTTAAAAACGCGCTAACAGCAGGTAATGCCAGCCTGGCGCAAAACAAAGCGGGCAAAATGATATGGGACCTGAATAATGTGCCTACCAAAGACATGAACGGACCGCAGCATACAGCGTGGTTCAGCTTTCTGTCGCGCTTACAACTGGCGGCACGCAGTATCAGCGAGCAACCGGGCATTGCTGCTCAACGCAAGCATTTTTCGGTACTGTCAAACACACTTTATGGAGCCTTGAAGGATATGAAAATAAACAGCATAACCATATACCGTCAATACAGCGCCGCTTCCGACTCTTACTGGCTAAACGACGGACCAGCCATTAGAAACCCTTATTATGGCATAGCCGATAAAAAAATGGGCAAAGAGGGTGTAACTAAAGAGATACTGCCAGCCGTGGCCTCAAAAAAATAACATCACCTTACAATTATATATTAATGCAACATCCGGAAGATAACCCCTGGCAAATAACTTCGCAAACAGAGGTTTATGATAACCCATGGATAAACCTTACTGAGTATAAGGTGATCAACCCATCAGGCAACCCGGGCATTTACGGAAAAGTGCATTTTAAAAACCGGGCGATAGGTGTTGTGCCGCTGGATAAGGATCTAAACACTTATCTCGTGGGTCAATATCGTTTCACGTTAAACGAATATAGCTGGGAGATACCAGAAGGTGGCGGACCATTAAATGAAGAGCCATTAGATGCTGCTAAACGCGAACTACTGGAAGAAACCGGCCTTATTGCTAATAATTGGACCGAGATACAGCGCATGCACCTAAGCAACTCTGTAACCGATGAACTGTGCATTATTTATGTAGCCACCGGCCTTGAACAGTTTGAGGCCGAACCTGAGGATACAGAGCAACTAATAGTAAACAAAGTGCCGTTTGATGAGGTTTACCAAATGGTTTGCGACCGCACGATAAAAGATTCTGTAACCGTGGCCGCCATATTAAAGGTAAAATTGATGCTGACGGAAGGCAGCTTACCACTATAATTGTCAAAATATTTTTAATTTCGTGGCAATATAATACGCATGAGAAAAATTCTGGGCTATATCATATCGCCAATTGCCATACTGGTATTTCTGTTTTGGCTTTGTCTTTTTCAGCCTATACAATGGGTTAGCTATAAGTTTTTTGGTTACAGAGCGCATAAAGCCGTAGTTGATTTTCTGGATTTACTGCTTACCAAAACCGTATACCTGTTATTTAACACTGCTACGTTTATCAATAAACAAAACTTGCCAGAAGGCAGGCCCCTGCTATTTATATCTAACCACCAGAGTTTGTTAGATATACCCCCGCTTATTTATTATTTAAGAAAATACCACGCTAAGTTTGTTTCCAAAATTGAGTTAACCAAAGGCGTACCATCTATATCATTTAACTTAAAATATGGCGGCGGGGCTAATATCGATCGCAATGATCCACGCCAGTCGCTGATGGAAATGGGCAAGCTGGGCACCCGGATGAAAGAGAACAATTGGTCGGCGGTTATATTTCCTGAGGGCACACGGTCTAAAGACGGCAAGGTTAAACCTTTCCAGGCCGGTGGTATTGCTATCATACTAAAAAAATGCCCAAACGCGTTGATAGTCCCTATTGCTATTGACAGATCATGGGAGATGAGCCGATACGGCATATACCCAATGAATACTTT
This sequence comes from Bacteroidota bacterium, assembly GCA_040386815.1. Classification (GTDB taxonomy): domain Bacteria; phylum Bacteroidota; class Bacteroidia; order Sphingobacteriales; family Sphingobacteriaceae; genus Mucilaginibacter. The sequence continues at coordinate 41,062 of JAZKET010000004.1, forward strand.
TATTAACATGACCTGGCAGGTACTTGAACCTATTGAACCAGGCAGCGGCACAGTTGAAGAAGTAGTAAAAGAAGCCGAACGCCGCGTTAAGGTAGCCCTTGGCCAGGCCTGATAAACGCTAAACCACACATCACCATGAAAAAGATATTTTTAGCCTTTGTTTGTTTACTTTGGCTTACCACCACCTACGCGCAAAAAAACAACAGCCTGCTTTGGGCCATCAGCGGCAATGGATTAAAAACACCATCATACCTTTTCGGCACTTATCATTTTGCGGGACGATCTTTAGTTGATAGCTTATCAGAAACCAAAAAGTATTTTAACCTATGCAAAACCGTAGTTGGCGAGGTTATAGTAGATTCGGCCGCGTTGCAAAGGGTTGCCAGCGCAATGATGTTAACGGATGGTACAACCCTTTCAACATTATATACGCCCGAAGAATTTAAATTGATTGGCGATTATGTTAAACAAATATCCAATATGGATATTATGGGCCTTAACACGCTGAAACCAGCCACGCTGCAAATTATGCTGATGTCGTTTACGGTTCCTAAAACCTTCTCGGACACCAATCCGCCGGTTGATCTGTATTTTCAACAAGAGGGTAAACGACTTAACTATAAAGTGACTGCCCTTGAAACCTTAGACGAACAGATTGCATTAGTGTGCGGCGCCCCAATTGCAGAGCAAAAAAAAGACCTGCTTGAAAGTGTAACCAAAAAAGACATCCAAAATAAAGATGCCAACGAACTGTTTGCTTTATACTTGAAACAAGACCTTGATGGTGTAGAAAAATTGGTAAACGCAGGTCTGGCCAAAAGCAGTTCGCCGGAGATGAGCGACAAAATGCTGAAGGACCGCAACCTGAAATGGATAATCAAGATCCCGGAAATTATAAAAGAGCAACCTGCTTTCATTGCCGTTGGCGCGGCGCATTTGGTGGGTCAGTATGGGTTGATCAATCAGTTAAGGTTGAAGGGGTATACGGTTTTGCCGGTGAAGATATAATCAACCCTTTTTGTCATTCTGAGCGATAGCGAAGAATCTGTCGAGCGGCGCAAGTAAAGTTTACAGATGCTTCGTTCCTCAGCATGACAAGACAACAAGGACTATCCCTACACGTTCTTCCCATCAATGATCTTGAAGAAATCATCGCGATAGGTATCGCCTACCGGGATAATTTTATCGCCTATTCGGATACGGCTGCGCTCGATGCTGTCAATTTTATTTAGCGCTACAATGTATGATTTATGTACCCGCACAAAATGCTTCTCTGGCAGGGTATCTTCCATCTTCTTCATGTTTTGCAGCGTAATGATACGTTCTGTTGTGGTGAAGATGGAGATATAGTCTTTTAATCCCTCAATAAACAGGATTTGGTGCAAGTAGACTTTCTGGATCTTATGCTCGCTTTTTACAAATATAAAATCGCTTAAAAAATCGTGTTGCTGCTGTTGTACTTGCACAGGCTCGGGTGCTGCGTGTGTTTTTGATGGATGGATAATACCCTGTGCCTTTTGTGCCGCTTTATAAAAACGATCGAAAGCAATAGGTTTCAGCAAATAATCAAGTACATCAAGCTCGTACCCCTCAAGGGCATATTGCGGATAAGCTGTTGTTAAAATAACTTTTGTTTTGCCGTTGGCTATTTTCAGGAATTGGATGCCGGTAAGCTCGGGCATTTGCACGTCCAGAAAAACAAGGTCGATATTACCATCCTGCACCAGCGTTAGCGCCTCAATTGGGTTGGTGGTTGATTTTATCAACTCCATAAACGGCACCTTGGATATGTAGTCTTCCAGTATGTTCAGGGCCAATGGCTCGTCATCAACTATAAGGCATCTTATCATGGCTATAAAACTAAGGATAATTCGCAAGTGTAAGTGTCAATTTCGTCGCGGATCTCTAAATTATATTTCCCCGGGTACAAAAGATCAAGCCTGCGCTTAACGTTCATTAAGCCAATACCGCCTACAGCATCGCGGTTGTTGGCATATTTTTTATTTTCGATATAAAACTGCAGGTGCTCTTTATCAATACTAATAACCATGATAATAGGCGATTGCGTATCGTTACCCACACCGTGCTTAAAGGCGTTCTCAATAAATGCTATCAGCAGCAGCGGAACAATCTTTTGATCAGTAACCTCGCCATCTATTTTATAATCAATCTGAGCGTTATTGCCGAAGCGTATTTTTTGCAGATCGATATAATTTTGCAGGTATTGCAGCTCTTTTGACAGATCAACCTTGTTGTCATTACACTCATATAGCATGTAGCGCATAATTTCTGAAAGCTTTAAGATAGCCCCAGGCGTATTAACCGACTGCTGATAGGCCAGCGAATAAATACTGTTTAAAGAGTTAAACAAAAAGTGTGGGTTGATCTGCGATTTAAGGAAAGCCAGTTCGGCACTTAAACGCTGGTTCTCCAAATCGCGCTGTATACGTTCGTTCAGGAACCAGTCTGTACTAAATTTTAGTATAATGCTTAAGAATATAAATAGTATGCTGGTAAAAAACGTACTGACGGTGTACGACCAAAAACCTATCAATTCGCGGGTTTCTTTTTCGCCATGCTTTACCGTATGCATCAGCACATCGTCAATAAATAACAACCCCACAAAATATTTGCCGAAAGCATACGCCACCATAGTAAGCAATACAGAAAAAATGTAGATGCCGTATTTTTTACGATTTAAAAACCGGGGGATAAAAAGCAGGTAGTTAATGTAAAAAAGACTGATGTTGATGGCGCCATAGAGACCGAAAAGTATAAAAAGACGCCTTAGGCTTATCTGCTCGCTATCGCGAAAAATAAACACACAAAATGCTATTAAACTTAACCAGGTAATGGCATGGAAAAATATCTGCCAGTTTTTTTTCATTACTCAAAAATAATATTTTGAACCCTGTAGCGCCAGTATTTATATAGAGTCGCCTTTTTTATCGATGAACGGGCATTTTTTACCTACCAACCGGCAATTGGCGTTCATCTACAAATTAAGCGGGTTGGTATAAATGTTTTTAGCACCCCAAATAAAGGCTGTTTCTTTGTTGCATCAAATAAAATCAATCGCAATGAAAAAGCTGTTTACTAACACCAATCCATTTATATTGTTACTTGCCCCGGTAATGTTTGCATTAATTATGGGCGTAAGCTACCAGTTTGAGCAAAAGAAATACCAGTTTGAAAGCGCTGCGCAGTCAACCGCTAAAGCAACATCATTATTTGTTAAAGGTGTTGGCCTTATTAAAGGTGTAGTTGCCGTTAGCAAAGCTGATGTGTGGTAGTTAATTAGTGATTAGAGGTTGGTGATTAGAGATTAGTTGCCCGGCTCTATAAAATGCAATAATCTGCGCGTTGTCGTAGCCCTAATATATATAACAAGCAAGAAGTCAGTATCGTAATGATGCGGGCTTTTTTTTGTTTCATTACTCACCACATTTTGTCATCCTGAGGAACGAAGGGTCTGCGAACTTTGCCTACGCCGCTTGGCAGATGCTTCGTTCCTCAGCATGACAGTTGAGTTGGTTATATCTTTTTGTTACCTCACCGGCTTAGGATATATCGGCAAGCTTTCATGCCCTTCGGCATCTACAGATTGTACCGCGAAGAAATAGTTATCCTTTGAATAATTCAGTGTTGTTTCTGTACCGGCTACATAAATTTTCTTCTCCCAAAACGGACTGATGGTTTCCCGCATCAGGATATAATAGCCGGCTGGCTTTTTACCCACTTTAGGCGTTTGCCATTTAAGCGTTGTGGTATTGGTTAGGCCAGATGTAGTTACGCCGACATTATCAGGCGATGCAGGTGCCGATGCCAGGTTAGCCAATACAGATAAATTCATGCGGGCTACTTTTTGCACGTAATTGTAATCTGCATATTCGGGCAAGTCGCCGTAGATGATACCTTTTTCGGTGCGCAGATCCTGGTGCTGGTGGGTAAAATCTTCGTTCATTTCGGTGAAACGCACAGCGGTGAAGCCTTGCAGCTGAAACGAGGTTTGATCTCCCCCGCGCAAAAACCTGTCGCGGCGATAGATCAGTTTCACATCCAGATTTTCTACATAACGCTCGGCTACCTCTTTAGTGTAACGAGCAAGCTGGCGCGATGGGCTATCGTTTTCGCCACCATTGCCAATTAATCCACTGATGGCGGTTGCAACGCGGCGTGTGGTATCGCCACGCACTACCGCGTTGATAGATGGCACACCCTCGCTAAATACGCGCACTTTGGTATTATCTTTAAGCTCATTGTCCTGCCCAAAAGTATTGCCCACAATATCATTATTCAACATAGCATCCACATTCCAATGCTCGTCTTTGGCGCGCTTAGCTACATGGGCAGATCCGTTTAGGCCCTGCTCCTCGCCGGGCACTGCCATAAATATGATAGTAGCCGGAAACGAATGCTGCGACAGCACCCTGCAAATCTCCATAGAAACCGCTGTGCCCGATGCATCATCCACTGCGCCGGGGGCAACACCTTTAATATTCATCACATCAGTAACCCTTGAATCATAATGGCCCGATACCAGGTAAACGCGGGTGTCGGTTGCATCACTACCCTTCAAAATAGCTAATACATTTTTTAATACCGTCGGCTTATCATAACGGCCGCCAGCAGGTTGGGTATAGGTATCAAACTCTACCTTCATACGTCCGCTTGATGCAGCCGCGTATTTTTCCATTTCGGCCTTTATCCAGTTACGGGCCGCGCCAATACCTTCGGTTTTACTGGTGGTATCGCTCATGGTATGGCGGGTTTTAAAACTCACCAGTTTGCGAATGATGGCTTCGATATTTTTTGACGACACTTGGTCAACCATTTGCTTGATACCGGCATCCTGGCGGATGGTGGTTTGGGCAAAGGTTGGTAGGGTGAGGAATAATAGGAGGATGCCAAATAAAAGTTTTTTCATAATAATATGGTGTCATGCTGAGCCCCGTCGAAGCATGTGCGTAGGGCTAGCCGTTTATGTTGTTTTTAGACAGTTCTGGTAATAAATGCCAATTTCCTTTGATAATAGCCTCCTTTTTCTTCCGTCCCCAACCTTTTACTTGTTTTTCGAACGCTATCGCCTGGTTAATATCGGTAAATCTTTCCACAAATACCAATTTCAACGGTCTACGTAACGCCGTATATGATCTGGGATTGATTGCACTATCATGTTCCTGCATGCGTCTATCAATATCATTAGTTACGCCAACATAATATGACTCATCACTACATAACAAAATATAAACAAAATACTGATTGCTCATTCCAACTGGCGTTATGCTTTAGATTCTATCAAACTTACTTGAATTTACCCTAAACTCCCACCGCACATGCTTCGACGGGGCTCAGCATGACATCCGCCGCGACTCAGCATAACACCCGCCGCGACTCAGCATGACACCCACCGCGACCTTTTCGTTATGTCTCTACGTTTTTTATTCACCATCCTCATCCGCCACAATACTCAACACCTCATCAGCCTGCTTAAAATTACTGCGAACGAAGTGACACCAGTCGCATTCTTTTTTACCACAGCCGGTATTAAAATCGTGAGCCATTATCTTGCCATGTACGGTGGTTATCTGATTGGTTACAATTTCGATATCCTCCGGTGTAATTACGATCTTCTCGCTTGGGTATTGGTCGTCAACCGGTTCAACAAAGTCAAAAACGGTGCTAACGGCTTCCCAATCGTTGGTGCGGTCGTTATCTATCAGTATTTTATAGAAAACCGCCTGGCGCCAGTAATCGCCGCCGTTGTCGTTTTCATCTCCTGATGGGCGCTTTAGCTTGTCCTTTGCGTTTTTAAACTTACCGGTTTTGTAATCGACTATGGTGGCCTGCTTGCCATTAAATTCAATTTTATCAAGGTTACCTTTAATAGGTATTCCGTTTATCTCAATGTTTTTTATACTGCGTTCGGTAAGGGCTATTTTGTTCCAGGTTGGTGCGTTTAGCTCATAATAGGCCGGCAATTCCTTTTCGCCTTTGGCGGTCATTAATGCAAATTGCTTTTTGGTGAACGAGTCGCGGTTACGATGCATGTACCAGCCAAACTCTTTCATAAACTGCTCTGTGGTCGGAAAGTTGTCGTCGTCATCCTTCAACCATCTAAAAGCTTTATTTAGCGCCCAATGCACCGCCTGCCCATATGTGGCCGATGGGCTTTTCCCAGACGGCACCCTGATCAGACACTGAAAATAAAACCTCAGCGGGCAATCCAGGTAATTACTTAAATGCGTAACCGATAAGGTATAATTTTGCAGTAGCTGGTTAATGTAGGTATGGTCTATCAGTTCAACCTTAGGCTTATCAGCTTCGCTAAATTGTGTGGCGAAGAAATCAAGCATGGCAACCTCGCCTACTTTCGGATATTCAACCGCCATGTCAGTTTCGGCCAGTATCTCACCTATAAACTGTGATGATTCCTGATCTTTGCCCTTGCGATCTTTATTAGCGTACGATATCATCAGGCATTGCTTTGCCCTTGTAAGCGCCACATAAAACAACCTTCGCGATTCTTCTTTTTGGGCGATGTCATCATTGGCTGCCTGTGTCAAGGTATCCGGATAGCTAAAACCTGTGTTGCGGCCCTTGGCATCCCAGGTCTTTTTATCGCAACCAATGAAAAACACATGCTCAAACTCCTGCCCTTTTGAACCATGCGCGGTAAAGAAGTTAACGCCGTTATCAGAAAAGATAACCTGATTCAGATCCAACCTTATACCATGCTCCTTCATAGTGTCGATGGTTGACAGCAGGTCTGACAATTTAATCTCCGGATTTTTACGGCTTTCGTCTTTCAGGAAATCGAAGAAATTGGTAAGCACCTGCATGTAAGTACCCTTATCCTGCTGATGCATGATGTAACGCAATATACCCAGCTTACCAATAACCTGCTGAAACAGTTGCTGCACGGTAATGCTTACCGCATCTTTCAATAATTCATCAATATTATTGAGCAGATATTTCATTTCGATATTAGGCGAGGCATCAAACAGGCCTTGCTGTGCCGGCACTCTTATTTCATGAATGTATCTGCGTAATGATGTCTTTGGTTTGTTGTTAGCGGCAGTAACAAAGTTTTCTTTTGATACCGCGATGCTGGCCTTCGCAATTTCAATAGGCGGGATGCTAAAGAAATCATAATGCAATATCTCAAACAGCAACTCGTCGCCGCTGTAAGGCGAATCAAGCTCCATAGCCAGGTAACGCAAAATGTTGATGATCTTTTCGCCAAAAGGCGTACTTAGCACATCAATTTTTCGACGGGTGTTAACCGCTATCTTTTGTATATCAAGAAAGTTTATCAGATCGTCAACCTGGCTATGGTTACGGTATATCACCGCTATCTCGCCGGGTGGGGTGCCACTTTCTACCAAATGTTTTATGCTTTGTGCCACATCAACCATCTCTTGATCTGGGTTATCATACTCGCGGATGATAGGTTTTACCACCAATTCAGCAAACCGCGAATGCGACGATTGCAGATTTTTATCAAGCTGCAACTGCTTGGTTAATCGCTCATTATTATTGCCTATCAGCGCCCGCGAAATATCAAGAATATGCTGATTTGAGCGGTAGTTATGCTTTAGTACGATGGTTGACAGGGTGCTCACATAATCGTTAGCGAAATCCAGTATGTTTTTCATGTTGGCACCCTGGAATTTAAATATCGACTGGTCATCATCGCCCACTACAAATACGTTTGGCGTCTCCCAGTAATTCAATAAAAACTTCAGCAACTCGTTTTGCGATCCGCTGGTATCCTGAAACTCATCCACCAAAATATAATGATAGCGTTCCTGGTAACGGCGTAATATCTCCTCATTTTCGCGAAATGCCTTCAATACCCAAATGATCATGTCGTCATAATCATAACGGCCGCGGGCTTTCATCTTGGCAGCATAGTTCTTGTATTCGCCAACCGCTGCTAACAAGCTTTTCATCCTATCGGTAACGGTATCAATATCTTTTTGCTTGGGGTCGCCTATGGCTATACCCTTGGCAGCATTAGCCCGTTTGTAAATAAACTCTTCGCGATTTGGCAAGTCTTCAATGTAATCGTTTATTGCTTTTTCAACAAAGGCCTCATCCCAGTTCTCGCGCTTCATGGTAGAGAACAGGTCTTTCAATCGGCGTACATCAAAGTAGATATCGCCGGTAAAACGTTTTAACAGGTGGTCATTAGGAAACTCATCCACCAGTTCGCGAAACAACATGGCCGATTCAAGATCAGACAGCGGCTCTAAATTAAGTTTACCAAAGTACTCCAGGTTTTCTTGTATCACCTCATTACAGAAAGCATGGAAGGTATAAATATGTATGCGGTAAGCATCGGGGCCAATAAACTCAAATAAACGTTTACGCATGGCAACCGCGCCAGCGTCGGTATAAGTTAAACAAAGTATCTCACCAGGCAGAGCGTCTGTATCGGTCAAAATCTTACCAATACGGGCAGCAAGTATCTGAGTTTTACCGGTGCCCGGACCAGCGATAACTAACACCGGGCCATCCATTTTATTAACAGCGGCTAACTGCTCTGGGTTTAAACCGGCAAGCGCAGCCTGAAATTTTTGATTGTATTTATTGAGGTTTGATTGCATCATGAGTTGATAAAGATACTAAAGATATTAGTGACGAATAGCAACCCTTGTTAAACGTTACTCACAAAATTTTCCAACAAATAAAATTGATTGCAAATGTATCCGTTATATTTACAACCGAAGATTGAGACTATGGGCCTACCGATGAGAATTACTTTTGATGATATAGATTATACTTATCAAATATTAAATACTAACCAAATAAACAAACATACTACCGAGCTTGAACTAATATTTAACGGCGAAAAGCTTGACCTGATGTTAGACGAGAAAAGAAACTGGGTACAAAAAAGCGACGATAAATCTGTTAACCCCGAGCTGGTAAAGGCCCTGGGCAGGTCGGTTTCGCTGCGATTGAGGATGTGATTGTTATATAAAGATTAGTTAAATTTGTAAAAAAGTTTTTATGGGCACATCACAAATCAGGCAGCGTTTACATGAAATTATAGATACTGCAGGCGATAATAAGTTAAAAGCTATCTATACTTTACTTGAAGATGAATCAGACCTATATCAACTCACTTCCGAACAAAAAAAAGAATTAGACAGAAGATTCGAAGATCATAAAAATGGCATAGGCAGAACGTACACCTGGGCAGAAACTGTTGCTATGGCAGAACAAGCATTAGCCGATAGAAAAAATAGGTAGTGCTTTATTTATTAAACATGAGGCAAGAGGCCTCAGAAGAATTTAGCGACGCTTTTGTTTGGTACGAGGAACAGCAAACTGGCTTAGGTTATCGCTTTAAAAATGCCATCGATAACAAGATTAATTTAATTTGTCGAAACCCGTATCATTACAAAGTCTCATACAAAACTTATCATGAGGCATTTACAGAAAAATTCCCATTTGCGATTATTTATACTGTTGACGAAGATTCAAAGTCAATAACTGTTATGGCAATATTTCACACCAGCCGTAATCCCAAAAAGAAATTTATAACGATTTAGTCCTACAACCCATACCCTGTCCCCGTAGGGAAAAATACATTAACACTTACCGGCAGTTTACCGCTTGGCTTTAGCTGGCCCAAAATTACCTTTGCGGCGGCACGTTGCATTTCAACACTGTTTTGGTAGCAAGCTAAAAGGCCGGTACTTTTCTCTATACCCGGCATACCGGCTATAGTATACGGGTTAGCAAATACGGCCATCACTACATTTTTATGTGCGGTAACCGCGGCAATAAATTCTTTTATAGCATCGCCATAATCTATCTTGCTGGCAGGGCGCGTACGGGTATCATGTAAGCTAATATATACCTGATCATACTCATTCAGCATCTCTAACAATTTCTTTAAATAAGGCACTTGCGCTTTCTTATTCACGGTGAATAAATGCCCGTTGGTTGTCCATTTACATATTTCGGTTTGAAAGGTGGTGTATTGGTCAGACCCAACGCTTACTACTGCGGTCTTTTTTATAGGTTGCAATTTTATCCCGGCAGCGTCGCCTTTTAAAACAGTTACGGCAGCGTCACTTAGCTCTTGTATCAATTGCTTAGCAGATTGGCGGTTTAAGTCGGCTATTATATTAGTTGCAGATGCATCTTTACGATTAGCCAACCCGGCCCAATACTTAGCGGCTAATACTTTTTTCACCTTGGCTTCAAACTCGGCTTCGGTTATCAGGTGCTTGCGTAAAGCTGCTTTTATTTTCTGCACAGCCACCTTCGAGTTCATTGACAGCTCAATAATATCATTGCCCGCAATAAAAGCCTTTACCTCTGCCTGGCCATGAGGATTATTAATGGTAACACCCTTCATTTCCATAGCATCTGAAACAACTAAGCCTTTAAAACCCAGCGACTCTTTAAGCTCTCCGGTTATAATTTTGCGTGATAAGGTTGATGCCTGATTAGGTGTGTCATCTAACGACGGGATGCTCATGTGCGCTATCATAACCCCGCTTAAGCCTGCTGCTATAGCTTCTCTAAAAGGATACATCTCTAACGAATCTAACCTACCCTTTGTAAAGGGCAACAATGGCAATGCCAGGTGCGAATCTACATTAGTATCGCCATGACCTGGGAAGTGCTTTGCTGTGGTTAGCAAGCCAGCATCCTGCATTCCTTTAAAATATGCTATGCCCTTTTTAGCTACGTTATATTTATTGTCGCCAAAACTGCGGTAGTTTATTACCGGGTTATCGGGGTTATTATTGATATCCATTACAGGGGCAAAATTCATTTGCATGCCTATGCGTTTAAAATCATAGGCTACATACTGTCCCATCTTGTATATCAGCGTGTTGTCTTGAATTGCACCCAATGTCATCTGGTATGGATATGAAAGTGTGGAATCTAGTCGCATTCCTACCCCCCATTCCCCATCTTGGGCAATTAACAGGGGCACATCTGATAAGCGCTGGTAACGGTTAATCAAACCAGCCTGTCTACCCGGCCCGCCCTGAAAGAACACAACGCCGCCAAGTTGCTCATTTTCAATGATTTTAGCTACAGAATCTTCATACCTGCGACCCAAATTTGTGTGTGCCCTTACAAAAAACAATTGCGAAATTTTATGCTTGCGGCTAAGTTTCTGATACACAGAATCAACCCATTTATTTGATTGGCCCAGTAATTGAATATAGCTATTCTGTTGGGCAAGGGTTACAGTACTAATTTGGGTTAGAAAGAAGAGAGCTACACAGCTAACAAAAAATTTGATCCGGGTCATGCCTCAAAAATAAATTAAAAAAAATACAAATACTGAAACCCTCAAACAAATAGATGCGTATAACAAGTATACAACAGCAACAATAAATTAATTATCACAATTAGTTGTAGCTATAAAATTAAAAGGATATAACAAGTACTATAAAAATTATATTACGATGAAAAAATTTATCACTTTAGCCGCAATAATCCTTACAGCAGTATCTGCTAAGGCTCAGACATATTTCAACAATGCACGTGCTGACTATGATATGTATTACGAATCAAAGTTCGGCATTGAAGTTAGCGGTAATCTTGCCAGTGCCTCTCCGTCATCAAACTTTAAAACCGGCAGCGTAGCTGGTTTTACAGCAGGTGTAAATATGAATTTACCGGTTAACTACACTATTTCTATTGTACCGGCCATATTGTTTACACAAAAAGGTTTTTCTGCAAATACACAATCTGGCAATTACACACAACGCACCCAATCAATAGATATACCGGTTATGGCCAAATTCAGATCTGGCAGCAGATTAAATTTCTTTCTAGGCCCGCAAGTGTCTTACCTGGTATCAAATACCAACCAGTTCAATCAAAACTTTGCAGCGTCTGCACGTCCTGCTTATGAGTATTCAGGTTCAAACATCCGCCTTCAAGGTGTAGCAGGCGCAGGCGTTGATGTTACCAGAAAATTAAGCCTACACGCCCGCTATGCGTTCGATCTACAATCAACCGCTCAAAACGGCAATTCAACAACACCAGTTTACCGTATGCAAGCGTGGCAATTCGGTTTCGGAGTAAATATTTAACTGATCTAATAAATATTAACGCTAAGGCCGCCTGTAAAGGCGGCCTTTTTTGTTGGCTTATAATTATAATAGCCATTAAATAAGCATTGTTATATTTGCACCCTGTATGCAAAACTTAGTTAACACGGCCCCTGCAAAAAAAAATTACGAATTTATTGATGCTATACGTGGTATTGCCATGATGAGCATTGTTGCAGAGCATAGTATAGCTTACAATGTAGCAAGCTTTCCGTTTGAGACGCCAAAGTATTGGGTATACATAGCACTTATACAATTAACTAAGTTTGGCACCATAGCCTTTTTCTTGCTAGCCGGTTTTTTGATAGGCGAAAAATTTGCAGATTATTCGCCAGCCCAATATTTAAAACGCCGCATATCAACCACATTTGGCCCATGGGTGTTTTGGACACTCATTTACCTGCTAACCGCCATTATAGGCCTGCGCATACAAGCACGTATTTACAATGATGGCAGGTTTAACCTTAGCAACATACTTGATCTGGTTAATATTACTTATCTGCATACCAGCTATTGGTTCATTATTAACTTTTTGGTTAGTATCAGTATCTTACTCATATTCAGAAAATATTTATACTCTTTATATCTGGGTGCATCATTATTGGTATTTACGCTGTTCTATGTAGTAAATATTCATTACGAATGGGTTGACCCACGCCACACCACCGCCATTTTGGGCTTTGTATTCTTTTTATGGCTTGGTGCGCAATTACGTAAATATTGGGATAAGATAGAAGTTACAACGGCAAGGGTATCTGTTGCTGCACTTGTGTTTTTACTACTGGCAACCTTTGCCATGGGTATTTTTGAGACCTACCAATTACACGGCAAAAGTATCGACGCATCAAACACCTTGCGTATCAGCAATATCTTATTCTCATTAGTAGCGTTTGCCTTAATGCTGCGTATAAAAAGCTTTAGGTTTGTTAACCGCTTTAAGCCAAGGCAAACTACTTACGGTATTTATCTTATTCACTATGTAATACTGGCCGTTTTATACCCTGAGCTTGCGGGCCACTTAAACCTTGACCTAAGCACCATTAGCATAGCTGGGTTTGTATTGTACCGCGCCTGCATTTTTGTAGTGCTTTACCTGGTAACATTTTTTGTAGTGCTGGGCATAAGCAACTCAAAGGCTAAAAAGTTGGTAGGTAATTAGTTTTTAGATGAACCAAAAGTTTTGATAGCTCTTTTAAGTCGTTTTATTCTTGCTTTTAGGTCTAACTCTTCCCAAAATATTGATGCTTTGTAGCCACCCGCGGTATAGTCTCTGCGCATGAAATTTTTAGCATGGCCCTGATAGTGCATAATGGCAAAGCGTATTAGCTTACCGCTTTTTATATACTTGCAATACGGTATATTGTCTTGCCAATAGATCTTTTTCATACCATTCTCCATTTCAAAACCATCTTCACGGTTTATGCAGGCATCAATGGCTACCTCGTTGTTTACCAGGTCAACTTTTAATGTTCCTTCAGGATGATCTTGAAAATAAAGATGAAACAGCACCATGTCTGATATCCCACCCAACATCTCCGCATCATCTACAAAAGGTTGATATAAAGCCTCAAGCCGGCCCAGCATGTCTTTGTCTGTATATGATTTGAGCAGGTAATTACAAAAATCATCAATAACGCCGTACGATTTAAAATAGGTAAATGCAGGCACCCCCATTTCGTCGCAGGTGTTAGCTATGCGGCAACCTTTAAACAAGGGTACAAGGGTGGCAAAATCCTGGTAAACCAATATGTCAGAATCAAGGTAAATAAACGCTTCAATTCCCTTCATCCGGCAAAACTCCCTTACATAAAACCATCGCAAAAAACAATTAAGCTCATACATATAACCATTAGTGGTCATGTGTTTGTATGATGATGTAAACGAGGGCGCCTGCCCTTCAAAATTGGCAGCGTTAATATGGGTTAGAAAAGGATACTTATCGTTCTTTTTATCGCCCAATAAATAAATCTCGGCATGCGGGTTATAAAAGCGTGCCTGTTTTAAAGCATACTTTAAATAATCTGGATTACCGTAATGAAAGAAAATAATGGGGATAGCCATGTACCGGTTAATTATGCCACAAATTTATAACTTTGAGCCGACTTAGCCATCAGCTTTATAACCCATGGGATTAAACTTCATAAAAAGAATACGCCAGGTACGCGACCTGTTGCAGGTTGTTATACGTCAAAAAGATAACGACAAAGGCATTAGGGTGGCACAGTTTTTAAATGACAATCTGTATAATAATCCTAAATACGCCAACTCAAAAAGGCTTAACAAGGCCGAATACCAGGTATTCTCTCAAAACGGCGAAGACGGTATTATTCAAGAAATTTTTAACCGCATAGGTACAACCAACAAATATTTTATTGAGTTTGGTGTTGAAAATGGATTGGAGTGTAACTCTACAAACTTACTTTACAAACAATGGAGCGGTTTGTGGATTGAGGGTAACAAAGACCATTATCAAGGCATACAAGCCCGTTTTACCGACAAGCTAAACAATGGCCAGCTAAAGGTTAAAAATCAGTTTATTACTGCCGAAAATATTGAGTCGATATTTGATAGTGTAGACGCGCCTACCGAACCCGACTTGCTGTCTATAGACATAGACAACAATGACTATTACATTTGGCAGGCTATGACCACATACCAGCCACGTGTAGTGATAGTTGAATACAACTCAGTATTTAGACCCGATACCCATTTTGTAGTGCGCTATAAATCAGACCGTACCTGGGATGGCACCAGCTATTTTGGCTCGTCATTACTGGCATTACAACAACTGGCCGACGAAAAAGGCTATTGCCTGGTAGGTTGCGTGTTTACCGGCAGCAACGCGTTTTTTGTACGTAAAGATTTGGTGGGCGATCTGTTTGAAGCTCCGTTTACTGCCGATAATCATTACGAACCAAACCGCGACTTTTTATATTACAAAGCCGGGCACCCTAAAAATCATCGCCCTGATTAATCATAGATTAAGCTTTGATTAATTTTAATTAACATTTTCTTTAAGATTAAGATTTAATTACCTTTATGGAAACTAAATCTTATCAAATGAATAGACAATTACTACGCACCCTCGTGGTGGTATTGTTGGTGTTGTTCGCCAACGCATGTAAGAAAGAACATACTCAGACCACACTTCAAACCAAAACTGTATCAACAGCAACAACAACCTCTGGTGCCATACTTGATCCGGTTGCTTATGCGAAGCTACCAAAAGCAAACCTGGATGAGGTAAGATTACAACTACCCAGAACAGGAGCCTCACGAGATTTAAAAGCAAATGGAACGCCACCAACAAGCGTTTATTTAAATTATCCGGAACTTGATTCATGGGATCAGGGCACTACAGGTGCTTGCGTTTCGTGGGCAATAGGATTCTCAATGATGAGTACTTTAAATAATGAGTTTCCGGTGCCCAATGTCAGCGCCAGACGAAGCCCTTGGTTTATTTTCAGAACAGATCACTCTGTCCTCCAAAATGAATGCAATGCTCAGGTGGGCATGCAACCGTTTGACGGAATGTATATTGCCAAGCAGTATGGTGTGCCAAGCTACGGTTTAGATTATAACTTGGGTTCAGCTTGTCAAGAATCATCAAATAACATCTATGCTGATGCTGCCACAAATAAAATTGGCAGCTACTATGCACTTACTAATAGTATATATGAAATGAAGATGGCTTTGAGCTACCGCTTACCTATAGTTATGGCATTTAGATCATATCCAAGTTTGCAACAAGCATTCGATAATCATCAAACTTACACTACGCTTAATCCCGATGGTAGCAATAAGGGACATGCGGTGTGTATAGTAGGTTATGATGATGCTAAACATGCGTTTCTGGTGGAAAATTCATGGGGAAAAGGTGGTGGTGATATTGACAGACCTGGATTTATGTGGTTTGATTACGACTTATTCTCAGATTCAGGCTTAGAAGTACAACTTTACATCGGCACGCCAAACAAACCATTATTGCCCATGTCAGACCTTGCTTGCGCGGGCAGTAATGTTTACGGCATTGGACTTACAAACATTGGAGGTGGCGGCAATGCCATTTATAGATGGGGAGGCAGCACCTGGGAAAGATTACCGGGCGCAGCTATAGCTGTTGCAGGCAATGGCACTACACCATGGTTAGTAAATAATGAGGATGCTATTTATGCATGGGGCTTAGGTAATTGGACACAACCAATGAACTCGCCTACTTCTGGTATAGTTGATATTGCATTTGCCGGCTCGGCCACCTATGCTATAAGTAATTCGCCTTATAATCAAGGCGGTTACAGAATACTTAGACGTGCAAGCAACAGCAATCCGCAATGGGTGCAAATTGACGGTGCAGCGGTAAAGATTATTACCGAAAGTAGTGGCACGCCTTGGGTAATTAATTATCAAAACTATTGTTACCGGGGTAATAATGGTGGCAACAGTACAGGTTGGGTACAAATGCCGGGCATGATAACAGACATTGCCAGTGGTGGTGGCAACACATTTGCGTTAGGTATTAATATCATAAACGCCGGCGGTTATGAAATTTACAGGTGGAATGGCAGCAATAATTGGATTTTGCTAAGCGGAACCGCAATGAAGATAGCAGTTAATAGCAGCGGCATACCCTATATAGTAAACGCTGCAGGACATTTATACCGGGGTACCAGTAACGGCAGCTCGTGGACACAGTTAAATTAACAAGCAACACCCAATAATAACAGAAAAGGGCATCAGTTAATTCTGATGCCCTTTGTTATTTTACTCGCTAAATGCCTGCATGTCTATCAACTTGCGGTACAAACCATTGTTGTTGATAAGATCAAGGTGTTTGCCTTGCTCAACTATCTTACCGGCTTCTAACACCACAATAATGTCGGCATTTTGGATAGTACTTAAACGGTGTGCTATAATAAGCGACGTGCGGTTTTGCATCAGGTTATTCAGAGCATCCTGCACCAATTTTTCCGACTCGGTGTCTAGCGCCGATGTAGCTTCGTCCAGTAACATAATGGGCGGGTTGTTTAGTACCGCGCGGGCTATACAAATACGCTGGCGCTGTCCGCCAGAAAGTTTGGTACCACGGTCGCCAATGTTGGTGTTGTAGCCATCTTCGGTTTCTTCGATGAAATTATGAGCGTTTGCAATACGTGCCGCGGTTTCAACCTCTGCCTGGGTAGCGTTTGGTTTGCCAAAGGCGATGTTATTATAAATAGTATCGTTAAACAAGATAGACTCCTGGTTCACTATCCCCATCAGGCTTCTTAATGAGGTAGCGGTAACGTGTTTGATATCATGATTATCAATGGCTATCTGGCCCGATTGCGGGTCCATAAACCTTGGGATAAGATCCATGATGGTTGATTTACCACCACCAGACGGACCTACCAATGCTACCGTTTTACCTTTTGGTATGGTTAAGTTAAGGCCATTAAGTACCACACGTTCGCCGTATGCAAAATGTACATCTTTGAAATGTATACCCTCGTTAAAATCAGTCACCGCGATGGCATCCGGCAAGTCCTGTACAGCTGGTTGTTCGTCTATTAATGCCAACACGCGTTCGCCTGCTGCAATGCCCGAGTGGATGTTACTAAACGACTCTGAAATAGCCTTAGCCGGGCGCATTACCTGCGAAAACAAACCAATATAAGTTATAAACTGAGCAGGTGTCAGGGCATCCTTATCATTATCAAAAATTAAGCTACCGCCGTATAATACGATACCTGAAATCATGGCTATCCCAAAAAATTCTGACACCGGTGAGGCAAGTTGTTGCCTGCGTGCCATAGCCTTGGCTATGCCTGAATAGGTTCTGTTTTCCTGATCAAATTTCTGTTTAATAACCTCTGTAGCATTAAATGCCTTAATGATTTTTATACCTGATAAAGCCTCATCAAGATAACTTATCATATTACCAAAGGTTTCATGTATTGCGGTAGCCTGTGCCTTTAAGCGCTTTACTATTCGAGCTATTACAAAGCCCGATACCGGAATAACTAACAACGATATTAAGGTAAGATTAGGCGATATAGCAAAAAGACAAACAATATAAGCTATCAAAGTTAAAGGCTCTTTAAAGATAACCTGCAGCGTCCCCGTCACAGAAAATTGCACCACCTGTATATCAGAAGCTATTTTTGATATAATATCGCCTTTACGCTCATTATTAAAATAGCCTAAGTGCAGGTTCATTACATTATTGAATACCGTACGCCTAAGGTTTAGCAAGGTGTGAACACGCAGGTTTTCCATAGTGCGCTGCGACAAGTATCTAAATAGGTTACTAAATAGTGCCGACACAATTATAACACCGCATACATATTTTAAGGTTGTTAACTTATCATAGTTCAAAAGCAGATAGTTGACATAATATTTGTAGGTAGCCATAATGTCTAACGCAGATGGCTTAATACCCAACTCAATAACCTGCTTTTTATCCTCAGAAAAAAGTGTATCCAACAGCGGCGCCAACAGGGTTAGCGTTAAGGTGCTAAATACTACATAGATTAACGTACAGATTATATAAGGGATAGCAAATTTTTCAATTGGCTTGGCAAACGATAATAGCCGAAAATATGTCTTCATCAAAAATTTATAAAAGTGCGCAAAGTTAACACGAATAAATCAATTCATCGTCATGGCTATGCCACAGGCAATAAGCGGATATCAGGAGGCTCCTATGGAGCCATTCTTTCTCTGTCGTTTTTCTATAAACAGGCGGTTCCTACGGAACCATTCAATTTGTTAAATCACGACACAAGTGACCGAGAACTGCCGGTATTACAACCCCTGAGGGGTACCCTGTTCATAGACATACATCATATCCCTTACAATTTTTCTATAAACAGGCGATTCCTACGGGACCAAGAACTTCGCAAGACCAAAACCCCGGAGGGGTATCCTGTTTATAGGTAAAACCTATACCACGGTATAGACTCCGTAGGAGTCGCCTTAAGCGATATTACACTACAGGCAATAAAGGCGCTACCGCCTGCCATACATTGCTAACGAATACATTACTTACGCAAGGGTGCGGCGCAGTAGCGTGCGTTGGGTAAATACAATCCCAGTTGCAATAGTAGCAGGGCATTTTTTCATAAACGCAAATTGGGCGGTTTATGATATGTAAAGGATACGGCGCGAATCGTTCAAAATGCCCCCCACCCAAAATACACACACAATTGGTTTTGGTGGCCGACGCGATATGGATAGCACTGGTTTCGTTAGATACGATGAGTGCAGCCCCACCTATCAGGTCTATCAACCCTGGCAGGGTGGTTTTATTGACCAGATTAGTAACAGCACCCGGCGGCAAATTTTGTTGGACAAAATCACCAATGGCAACCTCGCCTGGGCCACCGGCTAAATAGAGAGTAGCCTGAGTTTGCTCCCTGATCAGTTTTATCAATGCCAAAAATTTGTCAGCCTCCCAGGTACGCTTAACAATACCGGCACCGGGGAAAATTACGATACCTTTTTTATCAGCACCAAAATCGCCAATGGATGGGCCATTTAAACCCAGTTTCTGCCCAAGCACGCTTTCAAAAAAATACCTGGTACGGTCAAACTCGAAGTAGACATATTCAGGCAGGGGTAGCAATCGGGTATAAAAGTGGTCTGTTTTATTTTTGTATTTGGTGATGATGCGCTCGTTATCACTTTCAAAACCAATGACCTGCTTCGCTGCAGTTAACCCGGCCAAACCATCGTTAATAAACGTGCGCGAATAACTGGGCTGCAGCACCAGGCTGTAATTATTGCTAAACAATTGCCAGCCTAATTTGAGCGTTTGCCAGGGTTTATCATACAACCCTTCGGCTTTTGTAAAAATAAACTGATTAACAAATGGCGCATCATATTGCAGGGCCAGATCCTTCCAGAGCGGGTTGCCTAAAACGTCTATTGTGTAGTCGCTAAATTGAGCCGATATTTTTAACTCCTCAATAAAATTGCGGAACAAAATATAGTCGCCAATGGCATCGGTCTTGATGATCAGGATTTTTTTTTGTGGCTTCCTGAACTTACCGAAAAAACGTAGAATTTTCGGGATTTTTATCAAGATCACCCGGGTGATTCTGAACAGATTTCTGTTGTGCGCCATCCCTATTTGTCCAAAATAAAACGTTTCAAAGTAGCCCATAAACCAACCGTGCGATTAAGGTACCGGTAGTACGATACCGGCTTGAGATACTGCTTAAACAACTGGTCGCGGCGGCTTTCAAACAACTCGTCTTTTACTGTTGATGAATAACCACCTTCTGGGAAACTGGCTATCAGCTTATCCAAATGCTGAAATGTATAAGCTGCGTCTTTCCATAAACGCAGGTTTAGGTGGTAGTCGGCATATACTTTATACTGGGTGTCATACTGATAGGTATCAAAAACACCCCTTGGGTAAAACAGCGCCTGATGGATGAAATTTAGCTTGGTGATATAGTAATCATCATACACTTTATAAAATGGTTGGCCGTAGTAAATCACGTTGGCGTAATAAACAGTTGATACATTTTTCAACATCGCCGGGATACCCTTAAAATCACTTAGTAAAGTATCATCCACCCCTAAAAAATAAACCCATTGGCCCTGGGCATATTGCACGGCCTGGTTCATGGCATCGTAAATACCTGTATCGGGTTTGCTGGCCCAGTAGTTTATTAAGTGATTGTTTTGTTTAAGCAAGCCTACAGTTTCATCGGTGCTGGCACCGTCTAATATCACCAGTTCTACATCGTCACTTAAAAAACCAGTTACATTCTCCAGGTAGGCAGGCAATATCGCGGCAGCATTTAGCACCACCGTTATAATAGTGACCTTTGGCAATATGTTGTCCTTGCCTGTTAACCGTTTACCGCCCTCTGTCATTATCCAAATAGCTTTTTAACCCCAAACCTGTTTCTCTATAAAGTTAAACTTGCTGATGACCGATTTCTTCTGAATATACAATAAAGTATCCTTATTAATAAACATGAACCACACCAACCCGAACGCAAAATAACTGTGCATCCTGTCCTCCATCAGCATAAATAGCTTTTGCTTAAACTCATTGTGGTTGTTGTGCGGATAAGCTGCAAACTGGCGGGTAATATTATATTGATTCTCAATTTTCTCCAGTCCCTTGTTTTTCGTTTGGGCCTGCCCCCTATTCTGGCGTAATATATTAGTACTGGCTTTTTGATGCTGCCTGTACTGTACCAAAGCCTGCGGCAGGTAACCAATGCTGCCCACGTTACAGGCAATGTACGCTAACCACCAATCATGTATTATAACTTTATTGAAGCCTGTCAGATAGTTTACCAACTGGCGCTTAAACAGCATGCAATGGCCCGACACACAATTTTCAAACAAAAATACCCGTGAATCATTGCCCGAATAAAAATTACGGATATCGCTCACCTTTTTATTCATTGGTTGCCCTTCTTCGTCAATAAATTCAGAATCGTGGTATAGCATCATATTATCGCCAATACCATCAACCATCAACCTTATTTTATCCGTATCCCAAATATCATCCTGATCTGCCAGTGCAATCAACTGGCCCTGGGTTAATGATATAGCTTTTTCAAAGTTTTTGATATAACCCAGGTTGCCTGAGTTTTGGTGCAATTTTACCTGCGGATATTTGGCGGCGTATTCATTAAGTATCGCTACAGTATCATCCGTAGAACAATCATCAACTACCACCAACTCTATATTAGCATAGGTTTGCCCTACCAGCGTATCCAGTTGTTGCCTAATATATGGCCCACCGTTGTAAGTGCATAAAGCTATTGAAACCAGGGGCTGCTGTATCATACCTTTAAACGTGTGGTTTGCTTACCGGTTACAGATTGCCTGATATTGGCAATTACATCAAATATACTTTGCGTGCTGTGGTGTTTATTCATCAGCTTGCTAAGCTTATCCTTATACAGTTTGATCTTATCGCTATTAGTAAATAACTGAATATAACTATCCCAGATCCAAAACTGGCCAACCAGGAGTTTGGGTAACAAATCAATCAAGGTTATCTGGATATACCAGGCCAGCAAGGCGACACCATTTAAGTGCAACGCATGCATATAAAAGCGGTTGCGGTAATAGGTAGTCTTAATCCATTTAGGTTTTTTTAGCCCCTTGGTTGTGGCCGATACCTGGTGACGGCAAACCGAATTATGCTCATAATAGCATTTCCAGCCCAGTTTCCAGGCACGCAGGCTTAGTTCCATATCCTCGCAATAAAACGGCGAAAACAATTCGTAAAATCCGCCTATCTCTTTCAGCTTGGTAGCATCCATCAATGCATTAGCTCCCGACAGGTAAAAGGTATATAGCCTATCAGCTTCGTTATCAGTATAGTAAAAATAGTCGGTCTTTAATTTCAAACCGTTAAACTTGGGCAGGCGGGCGGCATCTTGTATACCATCGCCATCCATGTCAATAATACGGCCCATAACACCAAAGGTGTCGTCGGCATCAAAGTATTTAAACTGGCGCTCAAAATAGTCGGGTAATAACTTAACGTCCGAGTTTAATATCAATATCAGCTCATTTTTTGCTGCCGCTATGCCCTGGTTACAGGTGTAAGAAAAACCGCTGTTTTGGGCGTTAACCAAAAGCTTTACCTGCGGATACTCCGCTTTAAGATAACTTACCGACTCATCCGTCGAAGCATCGTCAACCACAATAATCTCATAGGCTACACCGGCATTTTCGGCAGCGGCAAAAGTAAATGGCAGGTAAGTTTGCAACAGCTTACGGCCGTTGTAATTAGGTATTACTATTGATAGTGTTTTTTTAGTAGCCACGCTTTACTTTACCAGTTTATAGTTACGGTACTCGCTAACGCGCAAGCCGGTAATATCTTCTATAGCTTGCAAAATCTTACGTCTAAAGGGCATTTGCTTGCGTAGTTCTTGCAAATCTATCTCCAATTTCCAATTGGTTGCAGCCAGGCGTTTTTGCATTACTGCCGGGTGAGTGCCGTCAAAGTGTACCAGCCTATCGGGGTTTTTATGCCCGTAATCAAACGTAAAACTTTCGGGCAGGTTTTGCTCCATCCAGGCATCGTCATGATAAAACTGGTTAAAGTTGCGCAATTTGTTGGCCAGGCCACTTGGCGGTTTAACCCAGCCATAGTGATATATGTACGCGTCTATCAATTTTACATTAAGCTTATGGTTATCGGCCCACCTGAAACCCTGCGCGTCGCGGTATGAGCGGATATCCTTATTATTTCTGACAATACGAATCTCGCGGCGGTACCACCTGCGCGAATGCCCATAATAATCATACGATCCATAAAAATGCAGGTACTTAAACAGCAAACCATCAACAGCCTCACTGTTTAAATTCTGCTGCATTTCGCGCTTTACTGTTTCATGATATTTTTCGTGCACACACTCGTCGCCTTGTATGTAAAAGGCCCAATCCGCATCTGGCGATATCTCGGCAAATGCCTTATCGGTTTCGGCAGCAAACACAGCGCCACCATCGCGCAAGCTTTCGTCCCAAACCGTATTAATGATCTTTATTTTAGGCGAATTAATATCGCGCACCAATTGCTCTGTTTCATCATCGCTGTTACCAACGGCCACAACAAACTCATCGCACAGGGGCAAAACAGATGTAATAGCCTCAACTATCGGATAATCGTTTTTTACCGCGTTGCGGATGAATGTAAAACCGGCTACTTTCATTAATTTTTTAGTATGATTGGCAAATATAGGGATATGCTATGAGTTATTGGCAAGGCAGACAGGAGTCACGCAAACATCGTTTAATTAGTTAGTGCTAAACCTTTACCCATATTTTCGCAAGCTTGCACCTGGCTCTTTTTAGACAAAAATCTGACGTACTGATCCATTCAAGTGATCCACTTTTTAGTGTATCAAAAAAGAAACCGGATCAGTATCTTCCCGTAAAAATCGTTAATAATCAGGCAAATACTGGTAATAATCTATATAATCCGGGTCACTTTCCGGGCTTAAAATGTCATTTTTTACGCTGTTTTCTGACAGAATAGCGCCACCATCAGCGTCAATAATTTTATTTAAAAGGTAAATTATAAGGCAGTTTAGCACCTACAGCGAAGATGATATTTTACAATATACTTTCTACCGGGCTTTTGCTCAGGTGAATTATCGCCGCTTTGTCCATTTGCTATTATTTTTGTTCCTTTATACCATGCCAGCAGCCAACAGCGTAACACAACCCGCCGCCGCCGATTTTAAATCAGTAGCCCGCGCGCTTACGGTTGTTGAGAATGACCTGCCAGGCGCTGATAATCTGTTGAAAAGCCTGAGCTTTGAAAACCACACGCGTATTATAGGCATTACTGGCCCACCGGGAGCAGGTAAAAGTACATTAGTAAACTCCTTAATAACTCAGTTAATAATTGGCGGCAAAAAGGTGGCGATACTGGCTATCGACCCAACTTCGCCTTTTAACTTTGGCTCGTTGTTGGGCGACCGGATTAGAATGAGCAGCCACTTTAATAATCCGGATGTTTTTATCCGGTCGTTAGCTACGCGTGGCTCACTGGGCGGTTTATCTGCCAAAACTATTGAGATGGCCGATGTGCTGCGCGCAGCAGGGTTTGATTATGTGCTGATAGAAACTGTAGGCGTGGGCCAATCAGAAATTGAAATTGCAGGACTGGCGGATATTACCTTTGTAGTACTGGTGCCAGAATCAGGCGATGAAGTGCAGAACATCAAATCGGGCCTGATGGAAATTGCCGACGCCTTCATCATTAACAAAGCCGACCGCGACGACGCCGATCTGTTTGCCAACAATCTTAAAAAGATCATCCACCAAAAAGAAGGAATAGAAACGCCGGTATTTAAAACTACTGCCACAACAGGTGCCGGTATTAATGAAATAAGCGATTTTATAGCAACTGCAAAAAATATAAAAAATCACCGTAAAGAATTTTTATTGGCCGAGAAAGCGTACAGGCTCATACAGCAAAAACGTATGGCAGGCATCGACAAAAAAAAGCTGCAGGAGGATATTGCTGCATCTTTGAATGATGATGGCTTTAATTTATATGAGTTTGTTAGTAGCCGTGTATAAAAAGAGACGCAAAATATTGCGTCTCTACAATCTATAATTTTAACAAATCCGATCCCGATAGCTATCGGGACGAACATCCGAAATTCGAAATCCTTTAACTATTCATTATCTCTTCAATATGATCAGCTTCTAACGGGATATCAGCCATCAGATCGATATTGCCACCTTTAGTGATAAGGATATTGTTCTCTAAACGGATACCCAGGTTTTCTGCCGGGATATAAATACCAGGCTCGCAAGTGAGGATGTTACCGGCCTCGAAAGGTTTATAGCGGCTGGCAAAATCGTGCACATCAATACCTAAATGGTGCGATGTGCCGTGCATAAAGTATTTTTTATACGCAGGCATTTTAGGGTCCTGCTTTTCTACATCGTGTTTGGTTAACAGGCCAAGGTCAATCAGCTCGCCAGTCATCACCTTGCCTACTTCCTCATGATATTCGTTCCAGATAGTGCCTTCAACCAGCATCTCTTTGGCAGCATTCATAACACGCAATACAGCATTATAAACGTCGCGCTGGCGTTTGGTAAAGCGGCCATTTACGGGGATAGAACGGCTCATGTCGGCATTATAATTACCGTATTCGGCACCAAAGTCAAACAGTATCACATCGCCATCATTACAAACCTGGTTGTTATCTATATAATGTAAAACGATAGCATTTTTGCCCGATGCTATGATTGGGTTATAAGCATGCCCCGTAGCACGCTGCCTAATAAACTCATGAATAATCTCTGCCTCTATCTCGTACTCGGTAACGCCGGGTTTGGTAAATTTAAGTACACGTTCAAAAGCATCTTTAGTAATAGCTATGGCTTTTTGGGTAAGCTGCACTTCTATGTCAGACTTTACAGCACGCAAATCGCGCATGATAAGTGCCGAACGCTCATAGTTATGTAAAGGATATTTTGACCTAAGATCATTAAGCATGCGCAGATCCCGGTAAGGTACCGTAAAACTTGCGCGGTCATTCTCATTTGTATTGATATATATATTATCTGCATAGTTTATAATACTATGCAATATGTTCTCATATTCGCTCAACCAATACACTTGTTGTATACCTGATGCTGCACGCGCCTCATCTTTGGTATACTTGTGTCCTTCCCACACGGCAATATGTTCGTTAGTTTGTCTTAAAAACAGTACTTCTTTGTATACAGAATTAGGACAATCTGGATACAAAAGCAATATACTTTGTTCCTGATCAATGCCTGTTAAATGAAAAAAATCGGCGTTCTGTTTAAATATAAATGCCTGATCTCCACTGCGTGGAAACTCATCATTGGCATGAAAAACAGCTATAGAGTTGGATTTTAGTCGTGAAACGAAATTTTTTCTATTAATTGTAAATAAATTATTTTCGATAGGTAAATATTTCATGGTATTCTTTATTATTTGTACTACTTATAGAACATTTTTCATTTCTTTGTGTTAGGATTATAATTTTTGGAACAGTTATTGGTAACCGTTTCAAACATAATTACTATTTTTGGAAAAAATCACAATTAAAACATTGTTTAATCTTAAAACTATGAACTATTCTACATTAAAAAAGACAGTCGCTTTATCTGTAGCTTCATTAATGGCAGTTGCTGCTGTTAATGCGCAGGATGCGGCTAAACCTGCTGCCAAGGTATTTGGTGGTGCAGGTCAGTACAGCACTTGGGATTTGGGTATCAACGTTGGTGCTACATCACCTACTCTTGCAACCGGCCAAGCTGCCGATTTCAATGGTAACAAAGTTAGCCTGGGTTTTGGTGCTTCATTAAAGAAACAACTTGCTCATGCTTTTGCTTTACGTTTAGACGTAAACGCTGGTAAAGTACAAGGTACGTCTAGCGGTAACGCAGGTGGTGCTGTTACAGATGGTGTAACAGGT
>JAZKET010000005.1:0-30852 GCA_040386815.1 Bacteroidota bacterium
CGTCATTGATGCTATCAAGGCTGCAGCAGCCGGTTTCTTTTGAGCTACCGCCTGCTGATGCATAGTCCCAGGTTTTCATGGTAAGCCCAATAACCTCATAGCCCTGCTCATGCAGCATAACTGCCGCTACCGAGCTATCAACCCCGCCGCTCATGGCTACTAATATACGTCCGTGCTTACTCATAATGGGCGCAAAGATACAGCTTTACTGTTGATAAAATTAACTAGCTATGGTCAGTTAAGGGTAAATATAGTAGTGCTATAATATTTCTTATAGTGCTAATTGCAACTCTCATTTGAAGAAAATAGAGTTAAGTTTTTAAAGATTTTTTTAATCGCAACCATAAAAACGCAGATTAGCTGTTAATTTTTGGTAGATAATATCGTTATGAAAATTACCTATTAGATAAAAAAGTTGTATAGACAGGCGGTTTGTTTAACAATTTTTTATAGAATAAACGTTTAAACTATCATTATAAAATAAACGTAACCTAATTGTTAAAATAATAGTAAAAATGCATGTAACTATTGCAAAAAAGCTGATAGATTATAAATTTGATCAAACCCTAATTAAAAACCCAAAGAAAGAAGATGAAAACTATTGTTTCACGTTTATCAATTGAGCAAAAACTTCAGTCTGTTATATTTTTTATTATCTGCATTGTGGCAGTTGTAAATTATATAATGTTCTAATTAGGCAATTTTAAATTGCCTTTTTTCAGGATAGTTAGCGGCGCACCTGCCCGTTACCCCTCACTATCCATTTGTAACTTGTTAATTCTTGTAAACCCATTGGGCCGCGTGCATGTAACTTTTGCGTGCTGATACCAATTTCGGCACCCAGGCCAAACTGCGCCCCGTCTGTAAATGCTGTTGATGCATTTACATATACCGCTGCGGCATCAACCCGGTTTAGAAATATTTCGGCATTATCCGCGTTTTCTGTGATAATAGCTTCGCTATGCTTTGAGCTGTAATTAGCGATATGATTAAGCGCCTCTTGTAAGCTATCTACCGTTTTTAGCGCCATTTTCATCGACAGAAACTCTGTGCCAAAATGCTCATCGCCGGCATAGTGCAATATTTCGGCAGGGTAGTGGCCATTTAGTGCCCCGTAGGCCCGTTCATCGGCAAAAACAGTAACCCCAACATCGCCTAGCGAATGCATTAGCCATGGTAAATCAATTAAACGCGATGAATGCACAATAACACAGTCAAGCGCATTACAAACGCTTACGCGGCGGGTTTTGGCATTCAATATCACATCGGCGCCGGTTTGCAAATTGCCAAACTCGTCAAAATAGGTATGGACAATACCTGCACCTGTTTCTATTACAGGTACTTTACTGTTTTTACGCACACTATCTATCAAACCCTGGCTGCCGCGCGGAATAATCACATCAATATAGCCAACAGCCTGCATCAAAGCTTCTGCGGCCTCGCGTTCCTTTGGCAATAACACCGCTGTGTTTATGTCGATGTTATGTTTAGTTAATACTTTATGTATAATACTGATGATAGCCTGGTTAGAAAAAGCCGAGTCGCTGCCACCTTTTAGTATACAAATGTTGCCTGTTTTAAAGCAAAGGGCAAAAACGTCAAAAGTTACATTGGGCCTTGCTTCATAAATAACACCTACTACGCCTAAGGGTACGCTTATTTTTGAAATATGCAGCCCGTTAGGCATCGTCTTTTCTGACAGGATGTGGCCCAGCGGATTATCTAATTTTGATACATTAATAATATCATCGGCAATGCCTTTTATACGGTCGGCAGTAAGCTTTAACCTGTCGTAGTTTGGATTGTCATGATCCATCTTGTCCAGATCTTTTTGATTTTCGGCTAAAAGATACTCAGTTTGCGCTACGGTCTCTGCAGCCAGGTCTGTCAATACAATATTAATGGCATCGGCAGATAAACTTAAAGAACGACCGGCTAATTGCGCGGCTTTAAAATATTGGGTGTAACTCATGTTTTAACTAAGTAAATACAGGTAATCATAATGCACCAGTGGTTTTTGATTTTTTTGGCCGATGCTTTCGCGCGCTTTGTCAGAGCCATATTCGGCAATGCCCAATGCAATGGTTTTGTTCTCATCGTCAACCAGTTTTACTATTTCGCCTTTCTTAAAATCGGCAGTAATATTGGTAACACCCACCGGCAATAAACTGGTGGCTTTGTTTGAGGTTAATGCTGTTTTGGCGCCTGCATTTACCTGCACCACACCGGT
Source organism: Bacteroidota bacterium (assembly GCA_040386815.1). GTDB lineage: Bacteria > Bacteroidota > Bacteroidia > Sphingobacteriales > Sphingobacteriaceae > Mucilaginibacter. The sequence goes on from JAZKET010000005.1 coordinate 2,231, forward strand.
AGCCGCTTTTTCTGAATGGGCTATCCATTTTTTCTTTTCGGACGCTGTGCGCTTAGGTACAAAGCGTGTGTGCGTGGCAGTATCAGCCAATACATCAATAAGGATGTTGTCTGTTGTGCCGTTGGCGATATGCACAGCTATGCCCAGCTTAGCAGTTTTTTGCGCCATGGTTGATTTGGTGATCATACCCCCACGGCCAAATTGCGATTTGCCGGTGCTTACAAACGACGCGAAGTCGATGCCCGATTCGGCAACCTCGGTTATAATTGATGAACCTGCATCATTCGGGTTACCATTATAAATACCATCCACGTTAGTTAAAATTATCAAAGCCTGTGCATTAAGCATAGAGGCTATAAGCCCGGCAAGCTCGTCGTTATCAGTAAACATTAATTCGGTTACTGATACTACGTCGTTTTCGTTTACAATCGGGATAACCTGGTGCTGCAGCAATATTTCTAAACAATTTTTCATGTTTAGGTAATGCTGGCGGCCCTTAAAATCTTCGGTAGTTACCAATACCTGCGAGCACAGGATACCCTGCTTTTCAAATAGTTGCGCGTAGTTGTTGATAAGCTTGATTTGCCCGATAGAGGCCAGCAACTGACGCGCGGCTATGGCATCATACTTATCAGACACTGTTATTAAGCTACGCCCTGCAGCAACCGCGCCGGATGATACCAAAATAACCTCTGTACCTTGTTTCTTGATGGCCGAAATTTGATCTACAAGTTGGCTGATACGATATTGATCGGGGAGACCATTGGCCTTTGTTAAGACATTCGATCCAATTTTTATCACTATCCGCTTGTAATTAAATGCCATGGTATTATATAGTATTTGATAGCAAATATGGTGTTTTTTATCAATTTTAGATAGTTTTTAAGCATAAATAATACATAAATTACGTAAAATGACTATTTGTGGATGGTATGTATTGTTAAATTTAGTTATATGTAGTTTAAATTGATTTTTGCTGTGCTTTTTTTTGTTTTTACTATCTAATTTTAATAATTATATCCCAAAACTGTGGCGAAATAAGGGAACGATGCCATCACCCCAAAAACTATTTTTTAAAAATAATTTGCAGATAGAATAATTTTAATACTTTTGTCTACTATTTCTATAGACTTTATGTATTTATCGAAAACACAAACCTCATCTTTTAACCTTAAACGTATGGATCACAAACGTTGCTGTTGCTGTTAATTAACCCCTAACACAATAACACAGCAAACACAATTAGAAAACATTATCAATCACACAAAAACAATGAAACCCAATTCTTATTCGATAAGATTTTTACTCTTAACATTTTTATCATTATCGTCGGCAATAGCATTTGCCCAGCAAAACACCATTAAGGGTGTAGTTAAAAACTCAAAAGGCGCGGTAGTACCGCAAGCCAGCGTAGTTATACGTGGCACAACGGTAGGAGCAAGCGCTAACGAAAATGGCGAGTTCTCTATCAAAACAGATCAGCAACCACCATTTTACCTGCGCATTAGCTCGGTAGGTTTTAAACCACAAGATTTCCAGGTATTGAAATTTCAAGACATTCCGCTGGAGCTTGAATTGGTAGAAGACGCTCTTTTAGGCGAGATTGTTGTAACCTCACGTCGCCGTAAAGAGGTATTGCAGGATGTACCAATTCCTATTTCTGTAGTAGGTGGTAAGCAAATTGAAGAAGCAGGCGCGTTTAACGTTAACCTGGTTAAACAATTTGTACCATCGTTACAGTTGTATACTTCAAACCCACGTAACACGGGTATCAATATCCGTGGTATTGGTTCACCATTTGGTTTAACAAATGATGGTTTAGACCCAGGTGTTGGTGTTTATGTTGATGGTGTTTACTACGCACGCCCGGCTGTTGCTACTTTCGATTTCATCGACGTTGAAAGCATTGAAGTATTACGTGGCCCACAAGGTACCTTGTTTGGTAAAAACACCGCGGCAGGTGCCTTTAACATTACAACCCGTAAACCAAGTTTTACGCCGGGTGTAACTTTCGAGACCAGTTTTGGTAACTATGGCTATGTGCAGGCTAAAGCAGCTGTAACCGGCCCGTTAACTAAAAACTTAGCAGCACGTGTATCATTCTCTGGTACACAGCGCGATGGTTTGGTACAGAATGTACGTACCGGCCGTGCTACTAACGATCTGAATAACTTAGGTGCCCGTATCCAGTTTTTATACAAACCTACAGATGCTATCAACATTACCTTATCTGGCGATGCGTCTGACCAAAAACCAGACGGTTACGCGCAGGTTGTTGCAGGTGTAGCGCCTACTAAACGTGCTGCGTATCGCCAGTTTAACGCTATCGTTGCCGACTTGGGTTATAAATTACCAAGCCTAAACCCATTTGACCGTGTGATTGACCACGATACCCCATGGAGATCTGGTAACCAATTAGGTGGTGTATCATTAAACGGCGACTTTAAAATTGGCCCGGGTACATTAACCTCAACAACAGCTTACCGTTACTGGAACTGGGATCCATCAAACGACCGTGACTTTACCGGCTTGCCTGTATTGCAAAAATCTCAAAACCCGGCTAAACACAAAAACTGGTCGCAAGAGGTACGTTACGCTGGTAGCTTTACTGATAAGTTCAGTGGTGTTGCAGGTTTATTTTACCTTGATCAGGAAGTGAAAATTACCGGTACAGAAGAGTCGGGCGCTGCGCAAGCACGTTTTTCTAAAAGCTCAACCGGCAACAATGCTAATACTCCGGGTACCACTAACGATCAGCTTTGGGCTACCCCAGGATTGTTAGAAGGTTATGGTATTTATACCAACGCGTCAATCAAATCAAAAAGCGCCGCGGCATTTGCCAGTGTTGATTACGAGTTTATTAAAGGTTTACACTTTGCACCGGGTGTACGTATCAACTACGACAAAAAAGACGTGTTTTATGATCGTCAGGCTCGTGGTGGTTTAGATGTTGCTGCTAGTGCTTATAGCGCTGCAGTTAAAGCTGAATTAGTAAAAATTAAAAACGGTGTATACAGCAACCAAAACTATACAACAAATGTTGACGAGAAAAACTTTACTTTCTCATTAACTGCTGCATACCGTCCTGATAGCAGGCTTAACGCTTTTGCTACTTACTCAACCAGTTACAAACCTGTTGGTGTTAACGTAGCAGGTTTGCCTTCGCCAGAGGCAGGTAAAACGATTTTAGATTACGCGGTTATTAAGCCTGAGAAAACCAGACACTATGAACTTGGTGTTAAATCAACGCCGTTAACTAACTTAATACTAAATATTACTTTCCATAACTCGGATATCGACAACTATCAAACCAACGTTCAATCGCCAGATTTGACTGTTAACCGTGGTTACATTGCCAATGCCGACGAGGTTAACGTAAAAGGCATTGAGTTTGATGGTAGCTACCGTGTAACAGAAGCTGTTTCAATCTACGGTTCAGTTGCTTATACTGATGCTAAGTATGTTAAGTTTACAAACGCCCCTCTTCCTTTAGAAGAAACGGGCTTAACACCAGCGTTTAAAGATATATCTGGTAGTTCGTTACCTGGCGTATCTAAATGGGCAGGTTCAATAGGTGGCGAGTTTGCTACTGATGCTAAATTTGCAGGTAACACTACCTCTAAATTCTTTGTAGCGGCTGATGGTTCATTCCGTTCGTCGTTCTCATCAAGCGCGTCGCCGTCGGCCTATTTAAATATTGCCGGTTATGGCTTGCTTAATGGCCGTATTGGCTTTAAAGCTACCCGTGGCTTAGGCGCTTATGTTTGGGGCCGTAACATACTTAACCAAAACTATTTTGAGCAATTATTGCCGGCAGGTGGTAATGCAGGCCACTACGCAGGTGTATTGGGCGACCAACGCACTTACGGTATAACCCTACGTTACTCATTGTAATAGAAAGACCTTTTCTTTAGGTTTAAATAGGAGAGCGGGATCAGCTGTTAGAGCTGACCCGCTTTTTTTGTGGACTAAGATTAAGCATTTTTAAGCGCTTTTACTTATCGCACGTGATCCATTTTTTTGTGTATGAATTTGGATCGCTTAGACCACGTTTAAAATAAACCGTTATTTTTCAGGCAATTTCCAGGTTTTACATGGGGTTATTCTGGTTTTTTTGATCATTTTCTTGACCATTTGGATCAGTTTTACTGTCAAAACAGCGCCACCAGTTTGGATAGAAATTAGGATAGGGCATAGGACAAACTTCGACAAGTAGGGCGACCTGTCTGTTGCATAAGATTCTTCGCAATGCTCAGCACAATAACTTGTCTATTCCTCGCTTACCTCGCCGGTCCGCAAGTCACCCTTTAGCTCATAAGTAGCCATAATGATACCAGTGCTCGACACCAGCGAATCCGTTAGCTTCCACTCGTACGCCTGGCTGCCGGCTTCAAACAGTCGTTTACCGCTGCCTATTATTACCGGGTAGGTAAACGTATGCAGCCTGTCTACCAGGTTTGCGGCCAGTAAAGATTGCACCAGTTTACCACTACCCATAATCAGAATATCCGGCCCATCCTGTGCTTTTAGCTTTTTAATTTCGGCAATTATATCGCCGGTTATTAAAACAGAGTTTTCCCAGGATAGGTCTGCTTGCGATGCGGAGACTACATATTTGGTGATCTTATTAAACTGCTCGGCAATAGCGCCCTTTTGGTTTGGCCAATAGGCGGCCCAAATATTAAAGGTAAAATGGCCAAGCAGCAAGTCGTATGGCGGTGCCATTACTTTACCCAGTTGCTGGTTCATTTGCTCGTCGCCTAAAGGGGCTATCCAGCCCCCATGGGTGAAACCGCCTGTGGTATCTTCCTGCGGACCGCCCGGGCCCTGCATTACGCCATCTAAACTTAAAAATTCTGAAACGATGATCTTTCTCATGGTTGATTGTTTTTATTGATGTAAAGGTAGCTTACATCTGCAGCATAGGTGAGGGGTGATGTTGACAAATGGTGGGGTGGTTTGCGACTTTGGATAAATCTGCTGCCTGTTCAAGTGTCCTGCCGCTGCCGCCTGTCTACCACCGCCTGTTCAAGTGTCCACACTTGAACACAACGCCCGGTAAGCGTCCACGCTTACGTTAATTCACCACACTTATTTAGTATGAACTTCCAACGGGCTTTCAGGATTGGTGCTACTATACCTACCGCCTGTTCAAGTGTCCACACTTGAACACAACGCCCGGTAAGCGTCCACGCTTACGTTAATTCACCACACTTATTTAGTATGAAACTTCCAACGGGCTTTCAGGATTAGCGCTACTATACCAAAACTCATGCGCCGAGCCGACAAAACCAGCCTTTACCGGATTTTGGTGTATGTAATTGATTTTTTGATCAATAACCGCCTTCGAAAAAAGTAAAACAGGGTAATTACCATTTTGCCAAAATTGGTGGTTCTTATTTAAGGGGTTATATTTCCCGGCCTGTTCAAAGGCTTTAATCATCCAATCGCGACGGCTTTCCTGTTGGTTAGTTGCTATCAGTTTATAAAGTTCTTTGGATGTGTAGGTTTTAAAATGCCCCAAAACATCGCCTAGCGAGCCATCGGTAACATTTGCAACAAGGTGGATATGATTGGTCATGATCACATAGGCGTAGATGTTTAACTTTTTATGCTGCTGGCAATATTTCAAATTTTCAACTATTAAATCGTTGTATATACGCCGGGTAAATACGTCTATCCAGTTGGTGACGGTTAACGTTACAAAGTAGAGTTCATCGGTTGAGGCGTTGCGTGACATGATATAAAACTATCAATTTTTAATTATGTAAGCGTGGACGCTTACAATTTTTTGTGTTCAAGTGTGGACACTTGAACAGGCGGGAGCGGGAGCATATACAACACTAATATACAATATCTAAATCATCGCCAACAAAAAAGGCGAACCGAGCATCCCCGATTCGCCTTAAAAAATATTGAAAAGCTATTTAATCAGCCACATTCCTCAACATCACAGCACCTACAGTTACGTTGGTGCGGCTGTCAATGATGATAGCGCCGCCGTTGGCTTTGTTTTCTTCGTAATGGTCGAAAGCTAATGGGTCAGCAGTTTTGATGATGATACGGCCGATGTCGTTTAGTTTGAAATCTTCGGCTGGTTCTTTTTCAAGGGTGTTGATGTTTACCTTGTAAAGCGTCTCCTGTATTTTGCAGCGGGTTACTTTGCTGTTGTGTTGAATAAAGTAAGTGTGCGTAGTATCAAGCGCGCGGGTATCCATCCAGCAAAGGTCGGCCTCAATCAGCTGCGATACTTCGGGCTGGTAGCTGTTGTTAACCAGCAAGTCGCCACGGCTAATGTCTATTTCATCCCTTAAGTGGATAGTTACCGATTGACCTGATACCGCTTCTGCAAGATCCTGATCAAACTGCTCTATTTTGCTAATGGTTGAGGTAAAGCCTGATGGTAATACGGTAACCTTATCATCCACTTTAAATGAACCTGATGAGATACGACCGGCATAGCCACGGTAGTCATGCAATTCGTCCGTCTGCGGGCGGATAACCCATTGTACCGGGAAACGCGCGTGTTCGGTGCTGGTATCAACGGCAACGTCTACAGTCTCCAGGAAATGCAGCAAGCTGTTACCCTGATACCAAGGCATAGCTTCCGACTCATTAACCACGTTGTCGCCTTTAAGCGCGCTCACCGGTATGGCGTGTACGTTTTTAAGGCCTACTTTGGTGGCTAACTCATTATAGTCTTTCAGTATTTTGTTGTATACCTCTTCGCTGTAGTCAACCATGTCCATTTTATTAATGGCCAATACTACCTGCTGTATACCTAACAACGATACCAGGAAGGAGTGACGGATGGTTTGCTCGATAACGCCTTTACGCGCATCAACCAAAATAATAGCCAGGTTAGCGTTTGAGGCGCCTGTTACCATGTTACGGGTATATTGAATATGCCCCGGGGTATCGGCAATAATAAACTTGCGGCGTTCTGTCTGAAAGTATTTGTAAGCAACATCAATGGTAATACCTTGCTCGCGCTCGGCTTTAAGGCCGTCAGTTAATATGGCAAGGTCAATAGTACCGTCATCGTTTTTACGGTTTGATGCCTGCAGTGCTTCTAATTGATCAAGCAGGATAGAGTCGCTATCATATAACAAGCGGCCGATAAGCGTACTTTTGCCATCGTCAACACTACCTGCGGTTAAAAATTTTAATATATCCATATGTGTAATTTCGGATTTCGGATGTTTGTCCCGATAGCTATCGGGATCAGATTTGTTAATCTGTGGTCAATTATCTGAAATTTAGAAATATCCCCCTTTCTTCCTGTCTTCCATTGCCGCTTCTGATACCTTGTCGTCCATACGGGCGCCACGTTCGCTGATCTTTGACTGGCTGATCTCGTCTATGATATCATCAATCAAAAACGCGTGAGATGCTACAGCCGCGGTACAGGTCATATCGCCAACGGTACGGAAACGCACAGTGCGGCGGGTGATTACGTCCTCTTCGTCCATATTCAAAACAGGAGAAGCAGCCATTAACTGACCGTTACGTGTAATGGTATCGCGCTCATGCGCAAAGTATATGCTTGGTAGTTCTATTTTTTCGCGGCGGATGTAGTTCCACACGTCCAGTTCGGTCCAGTTGCTGATAGGGAACACGCGCACGTTTTCTCCTTTGTGGATCTTGCCATTAAACAAGTTCCAAAGCTCAGGACGCTGGCGTTTTGGGTCCCACTGGCCAAACTCATCACGTACCGAAAAGATACGCTCTTTGGCACGGGCTTTTTCCTCGTCGCGGCGGGCGCCACCTATGCAGGCATCAAATTTATGCTCGGCAATGGTATCTAATAAGGTAACGGTTTGCAGGGCATTACGGCTGGCGTTTTTACCTTTTTGCTCAACCACTTTACCCTGGTCGATAGAATCCTGTACGTGACCAACAATCAGTTTTTCGCCAAGGCGGGCAACCATATCGTCACGATATTGGATAGTTTCAATAAAATTGTGGCCGGTATCAATGTGTACCAGCGGGAAAGGAAATTTACCCGGACGGAAAGCTTTTTCGGCCAAACGTACCAGGGTGATTGAATCTTTACCTCCCGAAAATAAAAGCGCGGGGCGCTCAAACTGGCCGGCTACCTCACGCAGAATGTGTATGGCTTCTGCTTCAAGCTCATCTAAGTAGTCCAGTTGATTGTGTTTACTCATGTGTTTTTGTGGAACGAAATAATTGAGTGTTTTGAATAGCTATTTGTTAGCGACTGCAAAACAAGCAATAATTCCTTAATTATTTATTATCAATTATCAGCTCGTGTAAGCCGCACTCTTTTTTAGATTGATCTTCCCACCACCAGCGTCCGGCTCTAAAATCTTCGCCTTCGCGTATGGCCCTGGTGCATGGCTGGCACCCAATGCTTGGGAAACCGCGATCGTGCAGGGTATTATAAGGGACATTGTATTGTTTTACGTATGCTTTAACATCCTCAAGGGTAAAGTCAAAAATCGGATGGAATTTAGTTAGGTTATGGCCCTCGTCCCATTCAACATTGTGCATATCCTGGCGGTTAACAGATTGTTCGGCACGGATACCGGTTATCCAAACTTTCTGACCTGCCAACGCACGATTCAATGGTTCCAACTTGCGGATACCGCAACACTCTTTACGGTTATCAACCGACTCATAAAAACTGCTTGGGCCTTTCTCGTTCAGCATTTTCTCTAATGGTTCATGCTGTGGGTAGTAGGCAAAAATAGTTTTGCCGTACATTTCCATGGTGCGGTTCCAAACGTAATAGGTTTCCGGGAAAATGCGGCCGGTCTCTAAAGTAAAAACTTTAATAGGGATGTTGTTGGTAAAGATCATGTGTGTTACAACCTGATCTTCCCAACCAAAACTGGTTGAAAAAACAATCTCACCCGGGAACGCTTCGGCTAGCTTTTTTAAAGCCTCCACCGGATCAAGCCCCGCAGTTAACTGTTTTATATTTTCTGCTGACGAATTCATTATATCACTTTACCTATAAAGGCAACTATACTTTTTAAACTTACCAATATTACAATTATACCCACGGCAACCATAATAACCTTAACCGATATACGGTTAGAAATACGCGCTGCGATAGGAGCTGCCAATGCGCTGCCTATAATTAACCCAGCTATAGCACTCCATGGTGCATTATTAAGCATGGTTAAAAATACCAGCGAGCCTATCATGGCAATAAAGAATCGGGTTAGTTTTACCGTACCCAAAGAAAAACGCGGATGACGGCCACCTGCAATAAGTGAAGATAATACGATTGAACCCCAACCGCCGCCGCCTAAGGCGTCTATAAAGCCTCCGCCTAAACCTAACAATGATATTTTTTTGATCTTATCTGCTGATTTCTTTTTGGTTGTTTTAAATGCTTTGGATAGTATCACCCCGCCTAATATCAACGTGTAAATTGATACCAAAGGTTTGGTGTACATGGCATAATGCTCTAACGAAGAAATTAAACCAGCACCAACCGCGGCACCAAGGATGCCGGGAATGATAAGCAGTTTAAATAATATCCAGTTAACATTACCCATGCGGTAGTGCATCCAACCGGCAATACCATTACTCATTATCTCTGACAAATGCACAGCCATACTTGCCGAAGCAGGAGAGATGCCCATAGATATAGAAAACGCTGTTGATGTAACGCCGTAAGACATACCTATAGCACCATCAACCATGGCAAATACGAAACCTGCCGTTAAAAAGTAATAGAATATTGGGTCAATCTGCTGGGCGTAGGTTTTAAATTCAGGTTCGTTAAACCATAGGGCGGTTATGGCTACACCTAAACCAACTACTATGAATAACCAGATTAACCAACGCAGATTTTTCTTTTCTATTTTAGGCTCAACCAGTACAGATGTAACTTCATTTAAATGTTTTACCTTGTCAGCAAAGTCGCCGGTTAGCGTGTTGCGCAGGTTGCTCAATTGTTGCAGCGTAATATCTATTTCGTTTGGAATGCTGTCATCCAAAACCTCACGAAGCCTTTTAGCTATGGTCGGCGATTTGCCATTGGTAGATATACCGATCTTTAAATCGCCCTTTTTAACAATAGAGCCTAAATAGAAATCGCAAAGTTCAGGCTTATCGGCTACGTTGATCAATAGTTTACGCTGATGCGCTGATTCGCGGATATAAGCGTTCAATGCTGAGTCGTCTGTAGCAGCAATTACAAGGTCGGCACCATCCAAATCGCTATCAACAAAAGTTTTTTCATTTATGCTGATGCCAGGATAGGTGATGGCTAAAGTTCTGATATCGTCTATAACAGTTTTTGAAACAACTGTAACGCGCGCTGTATTGCAGTTATGCATAATGGCGGTCAGTTTTTCAAGGCCAACCTTACCTGCGCCAATAACTACGGTATGCAACTCGTTCAGTTTCAGAAAAACCGGGAACAACTGATTGCCACCCGAATTCGTATTTTGAACCAGATTCACGTCATTATCATCGGTATCAACCAAACCTATTTTAGGCACTAAATTCATGACTGTAAAACGGCTTCTCTTTTTGCTTTTACGCTGGCCAAAAAGCCGGTTGCTAATTCTTTATAACGGGTAGCAAATTCTTCAGAGGGTTCGTTTTGGTTAAGCTGGGTAACCAAATCATTAAAGCTGCCGCCTAACTCAAATTCGTTAGTATCAACATACTGTGCGTCAAACTCGCGGATGATACCTATCTGGGTGCTGCTGTTAATGCCTTTATCTAACAATAAGGCTTTGGCAGAGTTAATAAACACATTGTATGAATGATAGATAGCGTCTGCCCATGCACCATTAGTGTATGATTCATTTGCCCATTCCATTTTCTCATCACTTTCGTACAATAAAGTAGCAACAAGGTCAATCACCACACCGGCACACTCGCCAACACCTATAGCTTTTTCGTAGCTCTCTACGTGGCCCCAATCAACATAATCCTCGTCGGTTAGTGTAGTAAGGTCTGCCAATGGTTTCAACATTTGGTAGAAATAGTCTTTACCCTGACGATCATAATAATCGTGGAAAACCTCGTTCTCTGTCGAGTTTGCTTTGTAATCATCTAACAGGTCTCTTAAAACCTGTGTAGCACGTTTTGACGGGATTTTTATAACCCTGTCGCCGGCACGGCCAATGCCATCGCCAACAACACCACCGCCAAGCATAACCTGCATTGATGGTAATACCTTAGTGCCGGCTTTCAATGAGCTTCCGTGGAAACCAATGTGGGCCATACTATGTTGTCCGCATGAGTTCATGCAGCCGCTGATTTTTATTTTGATATCGCGGTTATAAATCAGGTCTTCATATTCATTGTAGATCAGATCTTCTAACACACGCGCAAAAGTCATGCTGTTTGATATACCTAAGTTACAGGTATCGGTACCCGGGCAGGTAGTAACGTCGGCAACGCTATCAAAGCCTGCCGCTGCTAAACCTAATTCGGCCAAGCCATTATATAAGCTAGGTAACGCTTCTTTTCGTACATACTTCAATAATAAGCCCTGGTTTTGGGTAGCACGTATTTCGTCACCGGCCAAAGGTTGCAATAAAGCAACCAGTTTGCGGGCTTGGTCTGTAGGGATATCGCCGGTTAATACTTTAATATATACACCGTGGAAACCTGCCTGTTTTTGCTCAAATACGTTAGTGGCTAACCATTGCTCATAACCCAGTGGGTTCGTAATAGCTACATCACCAAATGCAATAGGTTCAGGCAATACAGGTACTTCAACAGCTTCTGTATTTATTTTGTAGGTTTTTACTTTATTTGCAGTACGCTCAACTTGCATTAAACGCAATACCTCTTCTAAACCAAGTTTTTGAATGACATATTTTAAACGGGCCTTGTTACGATTTGCACGCTCGCCGTAACGGTCAAATACACGAATGGTTGACTCTATGTAAGGTACCAGTTGATCTTCTGGTAAAAACTCTTCAACAATGTGTGCCAATATAGGTTGTGCACCAAGGCCACCACCTAACATCACTTTAAAGCCACGTTGGCCCGCCGCGTTAATTTTAGGGATAAAGCCTAAATCGTGCGCAAATGAAAATGCGGTGTCCTCATCGGTTGCCGAAAAAGCAATTTTAAACTTACGTGGCATATCCTGGTTAACAGGGTTACGCAAAAGATATTCAAAAGCGCCATGTGCATAAGGCGAAACGTCAAACGGTTCGTTAGGATCAATACCGGCAGTAGGCGAGGCGGTGATATTACGTACGGTATTACCACATGCTTCGCGCAGGGTTACGTCGTCCTGTTCAAGCTCTGCCCATAATTCAGGCGTGCGGTCTAAGCTAACATAGTGTATTTGTATATCCTGACGGGTAGTAAGGTGCAGGTTGCTGCTGGCATATTTGTCAGATACATCGGCAATACGTAATAGCTGCTTAAAGGTCATTTTACCAAAAGGCAATTTAATACGTATCATTTGTACGCCGGGCTGGCGCTGTCCGTAAATACCTCTGGCTAAACGTAGACTTCTAAATTTTTCGTCATGTATCTTTCCCTCACGAAACTCCCTTATCTTTTTCTCAAGATCAATAATGTCTTTTTCTACAATAGGGTTTTCAAGCTCAGTTCTGAAGCTTTGCATAGTATTTTCTTAATTTAAATAAAGGCCGCCGTGACAATAGGAAATTACACTTTGGCACAACAAAGATATATATAGTATATGGAATTGGTAGAATATTGTTCAAAAAACATGAATTTTAACAGTAAAATGATTATTACATTTTAAATGTTAATAAGCTTGGTTTCGCGATTTATCACGTCGGCAATACTGGTTTCTGACAGGATTTTAAGGGTAGCATCGCGTACATCAACAAATACGTCGCGTATGCCGCAGGTGGTTTCCTGGTGACATTCATCGCATTTGTGGTAAAAATTTAAACTGGCACATGGCAGCATAGCTACCGGCCCGTCTGTTATACGCATTATGCTTACCAGGTAAATGTCTTTTGGGTCTTTATTTAAAGCATAACCGCCACCGGCACCTTTTTTACTGTATAAAAAACCGGCATTACGCATATCTAAAAGTATTTGCTCCAGAAACTTTTTGGGTATCCGTTCCTGCTCTGCAATCTTTGATATCTGCATGGGAGGTTTGTCCGCGTTCTTCCCAAGAATCACCAATGCTTTTATAGCATATTTAGTTTTTTTTGACAGCATTTTATATAGTTATAACTAACAAATATAAATAAAGAATTGTAATCCAATTAAAAATACCTTTTAGGTATACTTTATTTTACCTGCTTATCAGAGTGGCCCAGGTCTTTATCGGGGCTAACTACATCGCGCACCAGTTGTTTTAGCTCCTTTATTTCAGGAAAACGCCCTTCGCGCTTACGGTCAAATAACAAATTATCATTTATACTGATGGCGTAACGGCCCGAAATTTCGCTGGGATGTAGGGTAACGCCAAAAAGGTCATCTTCAAAAGTAGTCAACAACTCTTGCGCCATGTAAGCAGCGCGTAGCAGCCATTTGCATTTAGGGCAGTATTCAATGGTTATGGTAGGTTTCATGGATTTATTTGGGGGGGATGATAAAACGATCGTCGGTATGGGTGCTTAATAAGGTAATTTCATCGCCAACGGATATTGTGCCCACACCATGGTGTATAAGGTTTTGGCCGAAATAGATCTTTTTGTTTTTAGTACGATAACCAGCCAGCGTTTTTGTTGGTTCTTTAGAGCTGCTGCCATCTTGCTGATCAATAGTAATCATTACGCAGCGTGCACATAGTTTAGCGCCATTAAACCCAATACCGTTAATGGCGAAACTATCCATCACATCTTCAAAATAAGGTAAGGCGCCCGTGAAAACAATGTTGGGTCTGAAACGATTGATTGGCAAGCTAACCTCCAAACGACTATTTAGATCATCCAGAGATGATTGACCAATCAGCAGAAATGGAAAAGCATCTGAAAAGGATGTGATCTCATTATCCTGTGCGTATTTTTCTTCGATATAGCGATGCGAATTATCAGGCATGTAAACCAGGCGTACAGCCATTCCTAAAGCAGCTGTAAACCAGCTATCAATTTCATCGCTTAGCAACACCGCATCGCAACTGTCATCCCAGACATTAACCTTTGTAAATTCTTTATTTATAGGGATTAATGGTATGTTAATTGAAGTTTTTGTTGAGGTATTGGTAACCGTTAAAAACTTGTCAGAAATATCAGTTTTAAGCAAAGCCATTTGCGCAAATTCGCGTTGCGATATAAAGCGGTTATTGTGGTCAATGAGCATCCAACGCCTGTCATATTTAAAGCCACGATCGGTAACCGTAGCATTATCCAGCCGGATGCCGCCAAGTGATTTAATAGGGTATATGTATAGTTGGCTAACTTGTAACATTTGTAATGGTTGGTAGCTGCAAATTTACCTAATTGGTATGCTAAATTATAATGTTAAAATAGCTGCAGCATTCGGATAAAATAATCTGGTATGTTGATAGTTTAAGACAAACAAATAACATCTGGCTACCGTTTAATATCATAATTAGCCGTTGTTTAGTACCACAGGTTGTTAGTAATATTCTATTAAATATTAGGCAGCTAAATTTGGCTGGCACTCAATTATTTGTCAATGAATGAATATATACTATTCAATATCTGTACATTAACAACTTTGGTTTTAAATGACAAAATAGGTTTCTTTAATCAGGGCCTAAAAATGTTAATTAAATACTCCTTTGTTAATAACTACTCCACGTGTAGTAGTAAAGTAATTGCTAATTTCGAAACAACTATTTAAAGACGAGAAATGATAATATCTCACCTTAGGAAAGTGCTTTTTGCTGTAGTGGTATTTTTTACCGCCTCATGCTCAAATTATAAGCAAATTTCTTATTTTCAAGATCTTGACCATAAAAGAATAACCCAGGAGGCCGTTGATAATTACTCGCCTTTAAAGATTCAGGTGGGCGATCTGTTAGGTATCAATGTAGCCAGCGCCAGCCCGGTTAATGAGTTTGCGCCGGCAAACAACCGGGTTACAGGTAATATAGAAACAGGGGCCAGCAACAAGGCTAATGTACCTTTGGGGCAAGAAAACTCTAATAATAACCCAATATTTGGCTATCGTGTTAGTTCAACCGGCGAGGTTACAGTGCCATATCTTGGCAAAGTAAAAGCTACTGGTATCAGCACAGATGAGTTGGCTGCAAAACTGAGGCCTTTGTTAGAACCTTATTTAAAAGATCCTATTCCAAGCGTACGCATACTTAACTTTAAAATATCAGTTGTTGGCGATGTTTTAAGGCCTGATGTATTTAATATACAAAATGAGCGTATAACCATTATGGAGGCACTTGGTCTTGCAGGCGATCTGAATATCACTGCTAAACGTAGAAATGTATTGCTGATTAGAGAGTATGAAGGCAAACGCGAATATTTACCTATTGATTTGACATCAAAGAAAATATTTTCATCGCCTTATTACTACCTGCAAAACAATGACGTTATCTATGTTGAGCCAGATAGAACCAAGTACGCTCCGGTTGACAGGGGATTTCGTACGCTTACCACCATATTGGCAGCCATATCGGCAGCTGGGGTAGTGGTTACATCTTATTTCTTATACTATAACAGCGACAGTCAATAACCCAATGGGTGTACAAAAAGCAAACACACAGATAAAAAGCCGCCCTCAGGTTGTTGCTGATGACGATTTTGATCTGCGTGAAATTCTTACTAAATATATTTACTACTGGCCGGTATTTTTGTTATTCACCATAATAACAATGATAGGCGCTTACGCCTTTCATTTGGTAGCAAAGCCAGTTTATGATATCAAAGCTACCTTGCTTTTACAAGAAGAAAAAGCAAGTAATGATATCAAATCGTCGTTGCAGGATATGGGTATTGCCGGCGCGCAAAAAAAGGTAGAGAACGACAGGGAGATACTTCAATCGCGCCGTTTGATTGAAATGGTAATTAATGATCTAAAACTTTGGGTATCATACAAAGTTGAGGCTAATCATTTAACAGAGAATTTATATAAGGACAATTGCCCGGTTGAGTTTATTCTGTTACACAGAAACCCTAATGTTAAAGCTAAGCAAAAGGTAACTATAACTATTGAGAGCAGTAATAATTTTACGCTGAAAACGGATGATCCTGAAAATTCTGACAGCGAGTATAGCTTTTCTTCGCCAATATCAACCACACTGGGTACCTGGCAGCTTGAGCCAACAGCGAGTTTAAAAAAGTTTATAGGTAAAACTATCATCATTAATATTGACGACCCAAAATCTATCGTTGATGATTATCAGCAAAATTTATTGGTTGAGTTAAAGGATAAGCTTGAATCGTCGGCAGTAGATATCACCCTGAAAGACCAGATACCGCAACGCGGACAAGACTTTGTAAACTACCTGATAAGCCTCTATAATAAAAATGAGGTGCTGGAAAAAAACCGGAAAACTAAAAATACGCTTGATTTTATTGATCAGCGCCTTGATTCGTTAGCTATCGAGTTAAATTCGGCGGAGAAGGCAGTTGAGGAATACAGACGCGCGCATGGTTTAACGGACGTTACCCTGCAATCGCAATCGTACATTCAAAGCGCACAAGCTAATGAGGGGCGATTGAATGAGGTTAATATACAATTGAAGGTTATTAATGATATTGAAGCCTATATAAACGCTGCTAATATCACTGATAGGGCTGTACCCGCCACCTTTAACATAAGCGACCAGAATTTGGTAGCACTTGTACAAAGCTATACCGACCAGCAGCGCGAACGTGCCCGGATGCTGGCCACAACGCCCGAAATGAACCCGGCGTTTGAGCCTGTAAACAGGCAGATAGCTACTACAAGAGCCGCTATCAGAGAAAATGTAAATAACATTAAATCGTCTTTACAGGTTACGCGTAAAGAGTTGTTAACCTTTGGCTCAAGATACAGATCATCTATTGAAAGCCTGCCTGGCGAAGACCGCGAATTAGCTGCGTTAAGACGTATACAGGCAAGTAAGGAATCATTGTATAACGTGTTGCTACAAAAACGCGAGGAAACGGCATTAAGCTATGCATCAACACTAAGCAGTGCCCGTTTGGTTGATATGGCTTATGTGTTGCCGCTTAAACCAACTAAAGCACTTATACCCTTTATAGCCGCCTTTATTTTAGGTTTGCTGATACCTGCGGGCATAATATATCTCAGAGATACTATAAAGAACCAGGTAACAAGCCGCCGAACAATTGAGAAATTGTTACCTATGGCAATTTCGGGCGAGATTGAGGAAGCTCAGCTGAGATCGGCTATTGTTACTGACGAAGTTAACGAAAGGACAAACTTTACCCTGGTTGAGCAGTTTAGGAGTTTGCGTACGCAACTTCATTATCTGCATGATAATGAGGGTAAGGGCCGCGTTACCTTATTGGCATCAAGCGTAGCAGGCGAGGGGAAGAGCTTTATTACTTCAAACCTTGGTGTTGCATTGGCTACATCGGGCAAAAAGACAATTATTTTGGAGCTTAACCTTTATCGCCCGGTAATGTGCGAGATATTTAACCTGCCAACTACACATCCGGGCATGAGCCATTACCTTAACTGGGAATCATTAAAAGAGGAAGTTATACAAAATTCGGTAACATATCGTAACCTGGACATTATTACCAGCGGACAGTTTATACCCAACTTTTCTGAATTGCTTGATCGTAAACGTATAGAAATATTGCTTGACTGGCTGCGTCTGCATTATGATCATATCCTGATAGATACTTCGCCATTACAGGTTATAGGCGATGCAAATATAGTTTCAAGACTTTGCGATATTACCTTATACGTTATTAGAAAGAATTTCACCTCAAATAAACAGCTTCCGTTTATTAGTAACCTGCATGCCGAACAGCAATTGCCAAACATGAGTATTGTATTTAATGGCGTAGAGAGTGTAAAGGACAGTTACAAAGACTATTTTCCGACCCGCTGATTGCAGATAACAGATGGCTACTAATATCATACAGAAAGCGAAAGACTACATTGCATTACTAACGGGGGGCGGAGACAAGGCCCGAACCGGAAAGGTGAATTTTAACATCATCATATCATTCATACTGAGAGCTATAAGTGTAGGCGCTGCTTTTGCTACTATTTCTTTTTCCATTAAGTTATTAGATACTGATAAATACGGCATCTGGCTGGCCATATCATCAACCGTTGGATGGATAAGTATCCTGGATATTGGCTTAGCTAACGGTTTGAGAAATAAGGTTGCAGAGTATCTTGCCGTGGGCGATTATAAGAGTGCTAAAACAGACGTATCGTCGGCTTATGCCATTATGTTGCTAATAATGGTGCCGGTAATGCTCATTTTTTGTGCTGTTGCTCCGTTCATTAATTGGAACAGTGTTTTCAATACAAAATTAAATGAGCGAGAATTATTACTGACTTTAATAGTGGTGTTTATAGGTCTTGGACTGCAATTTATATTGAAATCCATAGCGTCAGTGTTACAAGGCGATCAGAAGGTATATAAAGCTAACGAAATAGCCCTGGTATGTAATGTATCGCCGCTGATACCAATTATATTTGCTGCTCAGTTTTTAAAAGGGTCGATATTGTTTTTGGCAATGGCGCAAACATTACTGCCAGTTTTAGTAATGCTCATCTATTCTATAGTATTATACAGTCGTAATTACCAGCAAATAAGCCCGTCATTAAAAAGTGTAAACCTTAAAAAAAGCAAGTCGTTATTTAGTTTAAGCTTTGCCTTTTTTATTGTTCAGGTAGCCAGGATATTTCTGATATCAAGCACAGAAATTATCATTACCCGTGAGTTTGGCGGGCACGATGTAACTACTTACAACTTGTTATTTAAGTACTATTCGGTAACTAATATTGTTATCAATATTATAATGGGAACTTATTGGAACGCTTTTACCAATGCCTTTGCATTAAATGATTTTAACTGGATACGCGCCAGTATAAAAAAGCTTGAAAAAATATCACTGGTTTTCTTTGGCATAATAGTGTTGCAAGCTTTACTTATTAATCCGGTGTTCGATATTTGGGTTGGCGATGCGGTTATAGTGCCCATAAGCTTAAGTATATGTATGGCAGCATCATACAGTATTAGTTTATTTACAGATGTTTATGTTATTGTACTTAATGGTACAGGCAAAGTAAAAATGCAATCAATTGTAACTATCATTACAGCCATGCTACATATCCCGGTAGTATTTATTATGATACGCTATTTCGACTTAGGAGTAAACAGTATAGTTTATGCAACCATACTTTGGGTAGCTATACAAGGTATTGTGTGGAAACGCGAGATAGAAGTAATATTACGTAACGGCGAATTAAACGCGGCACGTGCTGCAAGCACCGGTTAATTATTAAACTCATGCCGGTATGTTGTATTTCGCTACGTTTATTTTTATGTTACTTACCGCAAACGGAACGTTTGTGCCGTTTTCTAATATCAACTGGTTTTTAGTAGACTTTCTTTTTATCTGGATTGGGCTTGAGCAAGGCCGCTTTACAAAGCGCGACCTGCGGTTTGGTGCCAGCTTTGCTATAATGTGGATTGGGTATTGCACCCTGCGGTCAATCTTTCTAACCAATTTGCCCAGCCGATACTATGTAAGCGATATTGTATACCTGTTTAAATATATATTACCCAGTTTTTTATACTGTGCGCTTTTAAAAGACCAGGCAATTCATTACCTGTCGAAAGTTATTATTGACCTTACAAAGATATCTATACCACTTTATTGTTTACAGTTAGTAGCCGGGCCAGCTATATACGCCGTAGGCAGTGCTTTAAATATACCACCCGAGGTGCCGGTTTATCACCAAACCAATTTTGTGGTGTTTACTTACGTGCAAGAGCATGCGCATCAAAACTCGGGCTTTAGCTGGGAGCCGGGTGCTTTCGGGTTTTTCCTGATAATTGGCCTTATGCTGCATCTGTTTAAAAATGGTTTTAAAATGGATAGTGGCACCAAATGGCTCATTGCAGGGGTTTTAACAACACTATCTACCACAACTTATGTTGCGTTTTCAGTTGTGATGTTGATGTACTACCGCGCAAATGGTGTTAAGTTAAGCACACTTGCCATTTTTGCTGTACCAGCCGCTGTGGTGGCCATGTTTCAGCTGCCTTTTTTGTTAGATAAAGTGGTAGAAATATATCACCATGATATGCGCGATTTGCAAAACATTGCAACCCTGGCAGCCTATTATGAAAAAGTAGGCGAGCAGATGCCATTTAACCGTTTCTCAAGCGCGCTGTTTATCTATAATCAGTATCACGAAAAATTGATCCTTGGGGTGTCTAATATATTTATAGAATCGGTGCCTTACCTTAAGAATGCCAATACATCAAGCGGTATTTTAGAATATTTTGCAAAATTTGGTATTGTAGCCTTTGTGCTGTTGTTTACAAGGATGTGCCAGTTTTACAAAAAATTTGGCGCAACCGGCGAGCAAATGTTTTATTGCGTATTGCTGGTGTTAATTTTAGGTTTTTCAGAATCAATATTTGTATTACCTATGATGACAAACTTTTATTTTCTATATTTTTACGCCAAACCGGACGAAGTATCAGAAGAAGAGGAGCTGGAAGATAACGAGTACATTGAACACCAACCTGTTTTACAGCCATAGTTTACACACATTATTAAAATGACAACAAAGGTTTTAAAAATAGCCGCGTTAGCATGCTCTTACAACAGGATAGAGAAAACTAAGGCGTTTTTAAAAAGTTTAACCGGGCAGCATATCCCCGATGGATACAGCCTCGATATCCATTTACTTGATGACCAATCGCCAGACGGGACAGCGGCATTTGTGCGTGAAAATTATCCACAGGTTGATCTTATTGAAGGGTCTGGTTCGTTATTTTGGGCTGGTGGGATGTATATGTTATGGGATAAGGTTAGAAAACAAGTAGACTATGATTTTTATATCTTGCTAAACGATGATGTTAAGCTTTTTGATAACGCTATAGCGCGATTGCTGGAAGCCTATAAACAGGCTGAAAACAAGGGTAACATACTATTAGGCAGTGTTAAAAGCCCCGATCTGAAAAAGATAACCTACGGTGGGCGTGTGTTGCTAAATGGTTACAACGGCGATTCGCTGCTGTTAGAACCTGATGAAAATAAGTTGATAGAATGTCAACTGGGTAATGCTAATATTTTATTAGTTGATAAAGTAACGGTTGAAAGAATAGGTATACTTTCTGATTGGTACATACACAGTTTTGCCGATTTTGACTACACCCTGCGAGCTATCAGAAAAGGCAGCAAGGTTTGGATAGCCCCGGGCTACTACGGATCATGCGATTATGATCACGGTCGTCCGTGGATGTCGTCTAAAAGGCCACTGAAAGACCGTATTGCTTACATGAAAAGCCCAAAGGGCCTTGAGTCTGCTAGTTATTTAAAATACATTAAAGAGTTTTTTCCGTTAAACTACCCCTCTGCAGTTGCTAAGCTATGGTTAAAAACACTGTTTCCGGGGGTGTACGATAGATTCAAAAAATAAGCCATGCGAGTTTTAATACTACATAATGATTTACGTGTTTACTGGAAAGGTCGCATTAAATACCTAAGGCAATTTTTGGCTCAGCATAATATAACGTTATATGCTATAGAGCTTTTTGGTCAGGGGTCGCCTTACGCCTTTGATCCGTTGGATACAGATAATTGTCTTTTTCCGGACAAAAAGTATACAGACTTAACCAAGGCCGAAATTACCGATACGCTTTTTGCAAAGCTTGATGAGATTGATCCGGATGTTATTATTGGGGGTTCTATAGTTTTTTATTCGGGGGCTTTGGGGTTACGTTGGTGCAAACAACACGGCAAAAAGTTTATCATGTTTGATGATGGCAAACCATCAGACATAAAAAGAAACAAACTTGTACAGTTTGTTAAAAACACACTTATTAAACAGGCCGATGCTTTATGGCTGCCGTCTGCTGATTATGATATTAAAAGACACCCGGTTGTGCAATACATAAAGAATGCAATCACAGCACAGTCAGACGCGCTATGGCTGCCTTCAAAAGATTATGATGCAGAGTACGATGGCGTTTTTAAAGATCCCTGGTATTTTCACGGCTACAACACCATTGATAATCAATTATTTAAAGTTGATGGCAAAAAAACCTTTGATCATAATAGCTTAATCTGCGTAGCAAGGTTTGTTGACATTAAAAACTTTGAGGGCCTTTTGCGCGCCTGGAATATCATCGAACAACAAAACGACACTTATAAGT
This sequence comes from Bacteroidota bacterium, assembly GCA_040386815.1. Lineage (GTDB taxonomy): Bacteria > Bacteroidota > Bacteroidia > Sphingobacteriales > Sphingobacteriaceae > Mucilaginibacter. The sequence goes on from JAZKET010000005.1 coordinate 24,462, forward strand.
TATCCATCATAGGGTCAGGCCCGCTGCATGATAAGTTGCTTACTTTAACCAACGAATTGGCTTTAAAGCGTGTAGAGTTTTTGGGCATTATACCAAACACAGAAATACCGGCTTATTTGTTTAATGCTGATGCCTTTGTATTGGCCAGCTTTGCAGAAAGTTGGGGCTTGGTAGTGAATGAGGCTATGGCTGCCGGTTTACCTGTTTTACTAAGTAAAAAAATAAACGCTGCTGCACCTTTATTAAAAGAAGGCGAGAATGGTTTTTCTTTCAGCCCCTATGATGTTGATGAAATGGCAGAACAAATTTTGAAGTTTATCAATCTTGATCAGCCTGCAAAAAAAGCCATGTCTGATAGATCGTTAGAAATTATAGGTGCCATGAACTACGAGCACATGGGTGCCGAATTATTGACGGTTCTAAACAAAATGGCAACGCAGAATGCAAAAAAAGCAACTTTTCCGGGTTCTGTTTTTATTAAGTATTGGGCTGGCAGCTACAATACAACTGGTTGGGATAAATAGTTGTAATTATTTTTTGTAATTAATTGTAACTTAGCATACTCCTTATCAGTATAAGGGATATAACTCTTAATTAATGAAACTATATCCATTTTTGTATTGCGCAGTTTTATTGCTGTTTTTTTCATGCAATAAAACGTGTCTGACAGCCCCGCAGCCAGAGCAGCAAATTGTGAGCTTCAACACTGCATCCCCTTTGTCCGATTCGACCGAATCAGAAACCAATACACCTCTTGTTGATACTATAGTGCCAGCCGACGCCGTAAGCGTGAGGAAGTTTGGAGCACTTGGTACAGGTATACTAGATGATACTAATGCGCTGCAAAATGCGCTAAACTCTGGTAACACGCTGGTATTTCCTGCAGGGGTATATATCATCAATAAAACTCTTAACGTTAAGCCAAATACCAAAATATACGGTGCAGCCGGCGCTGTTATTAAAACAGGTATTAATATGAAAGGTACTTTGCTTACGCTGGGCAGATACTTTTATATCAGAGATGCAGATAACTGCGTAATTAATAATATTAAGTTTCAGCAATCTATACAATCGTTCAAACTTGCTCAATGGGGCAGTGCGTGTATTTACCTTGAGGATAGCGCCAATGGCAAATTCACTTATAACTTCTTTGATTTTAATTTGCCGTATAGCAATACTGGCTATATAGCTATTTGGGCCGGCGGTAACGCTACCCGTAATACCTTGATTAAAGGTAACCGTTTGATATCTGCCGGTATTGAGTATGCTGAAAATGGGGCAGGGGGCACAGTAGTAGATGCAAACCGCATTTCGAACGCGCCCGCCAATGGTATAGTGGCCCATGGTAACACGCCTGTATATTGTACCGGTAACGTAGTTACAAACAATATCATAGAAAACTCGGGTTACATGGGTATCGAAGATTGGGGTAATATCGATGGTACGGTTATCCGTAATAATACTATTAAAGGAACAGGTAAAAATCCGGTAAATCATGACGCAATAGGCATTTCAGCCGTAGGTGTAAATACAGTTGTTGCAAACAATTCTATTACAGATGCAGTGTTTTATTATATAGAAGTAGCTGGTAGCCATAATTTGTTGGTTGAGAACAATACAATCAACGATAGTAAAAAACTGGCTATGGGTATCATTATAAACTTTACCGGCACTATGCCTGCAGTGTCTGCACTTAAAGGTACAATTGTTAGAAATAACATTATTAACAACTGCTTTAAAGGTATTGCTGTAGAAGGCGATTTGTCGCCAAATGTTGAAATTGTTTCTAATAAAATTAACAACCCTTTATTTGAAGGGGTTAATGTTGATACAGCCTGCCCATCAGATTTTACCATCACTATAAAAGACAACAATATTCAATTTACGTCACCCAATAAGCGCGAACGTAAAGCCGTGCAGTTATACTCTAGCCTGGCGCATGGTGCCGGCAATCAAAACATTAACCTGATAAACAATACTATAACGTATACAACTGCTGCAACCGGTGGCCCCGGTAATGAGTTAGGTATAGAGGTGGGCATTGATAACACAGTTTTAGACGGTAATCAAATATACGGCAATAATATTGTTGGTAATAAACTGCCGGTTAAAGCAATAACAGCTAATTATGTGGCAACACAGGATGTGTCGTTTATTAATAACACGGTTACAGGGGCAATTGTCGATCTGTCGTACTTTACCATAAAGAGCCAAAGCGGTAATAATTTTTAGTGAAATTGGCTTAATTTTGGTTTTAGAAGAGTTCTTTGCAATTCTAACAATTATCGTAATTATGCTGATACCGCAAAATGTAATAGTTAATGCAGATGATATAGGTTTAAATCCGTCTGTAAACCAGGCTATCCTTTACTCATACCAACAAGGTTATATCAACAGCACATCATTATTAACCAATATGGATTATTTTGATGAAGCTGTTGATATAATCCATAATCACCCGGAAATAGTAAATATTGGCTTACACGGTAATTTTGCCGAAGGTAAACCGGTTACCAATTTTAAAGCCAAGCAGTTTTTAACCCCTGATGGCAGCTGGGATATTAGCAAAACCAACAAAGTATTACAGGTATTGAATGCAGGCAGTAAAGCTGCCTTTAAAAACGAGTTAAATGCGCAGATTGAAAAAGCGCTGGCTGCTAAAGTTAACATCACGCATATTGATTCGCATTTGCACTTGCATACTTTGCCTGCATTTCATGGTTTGTACATTGAGGCAGCCAGGAAACATGGCTTAAAACTGCGCCTGGCTCAAACCTATCGTGAGGGCAGTTATATCAAGTTTGCCTATCGCCGGTATTTAAATGGAAAGATCACATCAGCAGGTGTAGCCCATTCTGCTATGTTTGAAACGGTTGATAAATTTTTAGAAAATCCGGACCGGGATTTTGTTGCACAACCGGTAGAAATTATGGTACACCCAGATTTTAAGGCCGACGGCATACTGTATGATCATGTCGATAATACCTCGATGGATAAATGGGTAGCTTTCTTAAAGGGCAAATAATAGTCCTAATTGGGAAATGTTTCTACATCAACAAAACAAAAAACTTCCCCATATTCCCCATATCAGCCAGCCGTATTTCCCCAAACAGTATTAAAACCGCCTTTTATAGCTAAAAAGAGCGTTTTTAATTTTAGGTTTAATATTTGCCTTAGTGTTTACAAGGGTAAATATTAGTAACCATGGAAACTTCAGCTTTAAACAACGTCTTTAAATATACAACGGTTGATGTGTTAGATTATACTATATTTAACAGCAGCTTAAGTAAATTACGTTTTGATACTAAATGTCTGATAAGCACAGTTAACCAATACTCTTACATGGTGGCCGAGAAGGATGCCGATTTTAAAAGGGCACTTGTTGGCTCAGATATCTTGTTGCCAGATGGGGTTGGTATAGTTGCAGCGGCAAAAATGTTAAATGGCGATACTGTCAAGAAAATTGCTGGTGCGGATATCCATCAGCACCTATTGCAAAAGTTAAATAAAGAGGGTGGCAAATGTTTTTACCTGGGTTCATCAGAATCAACATTGGCTGCTATCAGCAAAAGATTATCAAAAGAATACCCTAAAATTAAAATAGCTACCTATTCGCCGCCTTATAAAGCAGAGTTTACCGCTCAGGAAGATGAAGGTATGCTGGCTGCGGTTAATGAGTTTAAACCCGATGTTTTATTTGTTGGAATGACCGCTCCGAAACAAGAAAAATGGTCTTTTAAATACAAAGATCAGTTAGACGCCACCATTATTTGCCCAATAGGCGCCGTGTTTGATTTTTATGCAGAGACTATAACACGGCCGTCTGAATTTTGGGTAAATCTGGGTTTAGAGTGGGCCGTACGTTTGGCCAAGGAACCCAAACGCATGGCTAAACGATACTTGTATTACGGACCTGCTTTTGTTTACGAATTATTTAAAGCTAAATTAACATCACCGTTTGTGAAACGTGTTCACCAACGCCCTTCCATAGCCTAATTGCAATCAATATAATCAATACCAAGAGCGCTTTAAGATTTATTCTTAAAGTGCTTTTTTTTGATGTAAAGTGTGGTTGTTCGGGATTTGATTTCCTCACTTACAGGTAAGCAAATTGCCCGAAAATACCCGTTATTGGCTATAAATACTCCTTAAAGTGATATTGTTAGTTGCTTGTTGGTTAATAATACATTTTTTTATTTTAGGTTCGATATTTGCCTTATCTTAGCGATAGCGCAAAACAACTAATGGATACAATCGACCCAAAAAACGTCTTTGAAAACTCAACGGTTGAGGTATTAGATTATTCTATTTACAATGGTAGCCTAACCAATTTAAACTTCAATGATAAGTGTTTAATCACAACGGTTAACCAGTATTCGTTTATGGTGGCCGAGAAAGATGAGGCATTTAAAAATGCGCTTATTAAGTCTGATGTGCTTTTACCCGACGGTGTAGGTATTGTTGCCGCTGCAAAAATGCTAAATGGCGAAACTGTAAAGAAAATTGCCGGCGCCGATATTCATCAGCATTTATTACAAAAAACAAATAAAGAGGGTGGTACGTGCTTTTATCTTGGCGCGTCAGAATCTACCCTGGCTCTCATCAAAAAAAGACTTTCAAAAGAGTATCCCAAAATAAAGGTCGAAACGTACTCGCCGCCTTTTAAAGCGGAGTTTAGCGATGAGGACAACGCAGCTATGCTCGCTGCAGTTAATGCCGTTCGCCCTGATGTTTTATTTGTGGGTATGACAGCGCCAAAGCAGGAAAAATGGTCGTTTAGGTTTAAAGATCAGCTAGATACCAAAGTAATTTGTGCCATAGGTGCTGTCTTTGATTTTTATGCAGAAACGGTTACCCGCCCTTCGCAATTTTGGATAAACCTGGGCTTAGAATGGGCTGTTCGTTTGGCAAAAGAGCCAAAACGTATGGCTAAAAGATATTTGTATTATGGGCCAGCGTTCGTCTTTGAGTTACTTAAAGCCAAAATTTCTAATTTACTTCCGGGGTAAACCTTCATTATCTTTTATCATTTTGCTTATTGCGTTGTAAAACAATGCCCGTGTAATGGTGTTGCTTTTTAATGTAGCGAACAAGGATGTTTTATTAAGATATTAAGACAATGAAGTATACGCTTATATTAATTGCGGCCCTTGTGGTAATAGTGGCATGCAAATCAAATAATCCAGTTACACCGGGCGATACCCAGAACCCACCTTCTGAAATAGGAAAATACATTATCGCACAAGCCTTTCCAAGCTTGCCGGCTATTACCAAACCTGTAGAACTAACCGCGCCCAATGATGGTACCAACCGTATTTTCGTGGTATCGCAAACAGGGGTGATCCATCAGTTTGCAGGTAACGCTAACGTCAATACAAAGACTGTTTTTCTGGATATCACCAGTAAGATAGTTAGCAATGGCGAGATGGGGCTATTGGGCTTGGCGTTCGCGCCAGATTATAAAACCTCAGGGTATTTTTACGTTAATTATGTCCGCAGAAGTACAGCTTTAGAAACAGTTATAGCGCGCTATAAAGTAAGCGCTTCCGATCCGAATGTTGCCGACCCAAATAGCGAGGAAATACTATTAACATATACGCAACCATTTGAAAATCACAAAGGCGGTAAACTTGCTTTTGGTAATGATAAATTACTTTACATAGCCACCGGTGATGGTGGTAGCGGAGGCGACCCTAATGGTAATGGGCAAAACAAAAAGACCTTACTTGGTAAAATACTACGTATTGATGTAAGCAAAGCTGGCACCGGTACCAAATATGCCATACCGGCTGATAATCCGTTTGTTGGCAATACTGATGGGACAAAAACAGAGATATATGCTTATGGTTTACGCAACCCATGGCGTTTTAGCTTTGATGAAACCACCGGATTGCTTTGGGCGGCTGACGTTGGCCAGAGCAAAGCAGAAGAGGTAGACATTATAGAAAAAGGTGAAAATTATGGTTGGGTAACTATGGAAGGCAGTGACTGTTACTCTGGAAACTGCGATAAAACCGGTTTGAAATTGCCTGTTTGGGCCTACGGCAGATCAGCAGGTGGTAGCATAACCGGTGGATATGTGGCAAGAGATAAAAACCTATCCGGCTTAACCGGCAGATATATTTACGGCGATTTTGTGTCTGGAAATATCTGGGCATTAACCACCGCTAACAAGGTTGCTGTTACTAATGATCTGATAGGAAAAGTAAATAGCAGTACATTGTCCTATTTTGGCGAAGACAATCAGAAAAATTTGTATATCCTTAATTATAGCGACGGTAAGATTTACAAATTTGTGTCGGCACCGTAATGCTACCTAAACAACAAAGCCCCGATATTCTGGACTGAACCCCAAAAGTTGGACGAAGTTAAAGATTAATTACATTGATGA
>JAZKET010000006.1:0-10203 GCA_040386815.1 Bacteroidota bacterium
ACCCCTTGGTGGATGCATTCGCTGCGTTGAGCTCGTCGATCGTGGTGCCGAGCTGCCGGTAGCGGCCGTAGCCCAGTTTGCAAATCGTTCAAAAAGGTTTTTATTTTTAGCAGGCATGTTGTTCAAGTTTGATATCGAGAGTATCAACCAAAAAAAAGCGCCAATGTTTTCACACCGGCGCTTTCTGTATAATTGCTTAAATTATATGCTATAATTTATCTGTAGCGTTTATGCAATTCAAATCTTCGAAAGCTGCAGTTAAACGCTTAACAAAGTTCTCTTCGCCTTTACGTAACCATACGCGTGGGTCGTAGTATTTTTTGTTTGGCGAATCTGCACCTTCAGGGTTACCAATTTGGTCTTGCAAGTAACCTTCTTTGCTTTGGTAGTAATCTTTAATACCTTCCCAGAAAGCCCATTGCATATCAGTATCAATGTTCATTTTGATAGCACCGTAGCCAATAGCTTCGCGAATTTCTTCCTGGCTTGAACCAGATCCACCGTGGAATACAAAGTTGATAGGTTTTTCTTCAGTCAAGTTAAATTTCTGCTTAACAAACTCTTGCGAATTGCGCAAAATAACCGGCTGTAATTTTACGTTACCCGGTTTGTAAACGCCGTGTACGTTACCAAAAGCAGCTGCAACAGTAAAGCGCGGGCTAACTTTCAAAAGGTTTTCGTAGCTGTAAGAAACCTCTTCAGGCTGGGTATATAAACGTGAGCTGTCAACGTCGCTGTTATCAACACCGTCTTCTTCGCCACCGGTTACACCAAGCTCAATCTCAAGCGTCATGCCTAATTTAGCCATGCGTGCAAGGTATTTAGCAGATATTTCGATGTTTTCTTCTAACGACTCTTCAGACAAGTCAAGCATGTGCGATGAGAACAATGGTTTGCCGGTTTCAGCAAAAAATTTCTCGCCGTGCTCTAATAAGCCGTCAATCCACGGTAATAATTTTTTAGCAGCGTGGTCTGTGTGTAAAACAACAGCAACACCATAATGCTCTGCTAATAAGTGTACGTGGCGTGCGCCAGACACTGCACCTAAAATACAAGCTTGCAGTTTAGAATTATCTAAGGTTTTACCAGCATAAAACTGTGCACCACCATGAGAGAACTGAATAATTACCGGCGAATTAACCGCCTTTGCAGTTTCTAATACAGCGTTTATAGTGTTGGTACCTATAACGTTTACCGCAGGTAAAGCAAATTGGTGCTTCTTAGCTGCTTCAAATAGTTCCTGCACTTGATCGCCGTGCAAAACTCCTTTATAACTTTTTAAATCCATTGCATTTTGTTTGGGTCCCGAAGGTAAAAAAATTATTGGGAGAATCAAGAATCAAGAGCCAAGAATCAAGAGTAAAGAATCAAGAGCCAAGATCAAGAGCCAAGAACTAAGCGTTACAATTAAAAAACTACCATCAACTACGTAAATAGCTATAAATATACGCTTTGCGTCTTTATTCTTGGCTCTTGATTCTTGATTCCCTCTGCTTCTTGCTAAAAAATCAAACTTCTACCAAAATAATTCGTTTCTTTGCGTATTGAAAGATTTAGACATAGATATGGCTTGGTTTAAACGTGAGATCAAAGGGATAATTACGACCACTGAGGAAAAGAAAGAAGCACCCGATGGGATATGGAATAAATGCCCTCAATGCAAAAAACCACTACACTACACCGAGCAGGTTGAAAATCAATACGTTTGCCACTACTGCGGTTACCATTTGCGTATCGGATCAAAAGAATATTTTTCTGTATTGTTTGATGATAACCAGTTTACTGAACTGAATGCCGACCTGACATCAGGAGACCCATTACAGTTTACCGACTCGAAAAAATATACCGACCGCATTAACGAAACTCAGTTTAAAACCGGCTTGAAAGATGCTATACGCTCTGCAGTTGGCAAAATAAACGGGCAAGACCTGGTTATTGCCTGCATGGATTTCAATTTCATTGGCGGTTCAATGGGATCTGTAGTTGGCGAGAAGATTGCACGCTCTATTGATTACGCTATAGAACATAAAGTACCCTTCCTGATGATCTCAAAATCGGGCGGTGCACGTATGATGGAAGCAGCTTTCTCTTTAATGCAGATGGCTAAAACATCAGCCAAACTGGCTTTACTGGCGCAAGCTAAAGTGCCATACATTTCTTTATTGACTGACCCTACCACCGGTGGTGTAACCGCATCGTACGCTATGCTGGGCGACATTAACATTGCCGAGCCGGGCGCTTTGATTGGCTTTGCAGGTCCGCGGGTTATTAAAGAGACCATTAAGAAAGACTTACCTAAAGGTTTCCAAACTGCCGAATTTGTGCAGGAGCATGGTTTCCTTGACTTTATTGTCGATCGTCGCGAGATGAAAGACGAGCTATCGGCTTTCTTAAAAATGATGAAGAACTAATAACCGCGAAGGTTTTACATAAAAAAAGGGATGAGCTTTATAGTTCATCCCTTTTTTATTGCTTTAAATTGCTATCCTGAGCATAAAGGTTTTAAACGGTGCATCGCTGCTCTGTTTGTATCCGATATGCTCACGACAACAATATTTTAAATTACACCGGGCCTTGCGCCATCAATTGGTGGCATGTCCTTAATGTATACCTGCTTTTTGCCTGGTGATGTGTTTTTATCACGCTCAGGTTCGTTTACCTGTTTCACCGGGCGTTTAGGCTGGCTTTTGTTATCAAAATTTTCACTATTAGTTTTCATAACCTTAGTGTTAAAGTATGCTTATTCTGTTTCAGGCTCATGACCGATCATACGGCCCGTTGTACGGCCATGTGGACGATCAGCAAAACTACCCCTCGAAGGGCCTTCTGATGGGAAGTTGCGCTCTTCGTTGGGCGTTACGCCAGATTGCTCATTAAATTGTTCTGAATTGTCGTGTTGCTGCTGCTCGCGATGTGCTGCAGCGCCACCGGCGTTTTCCTGTTCGGTTTGATTTCTTCTCGTTGTTTCGTTACGGTTACCGTTTTCTGGATTTTGATTATTCGTTTCCATAGGTTTTCATTATTTAGTAGTGATAATACTACTCCGAAAACCGTGCCAATATTAATTGAAAGGAAAAATAATTTCGATAAAAAAGGTTGTCATTGCGAGCGTAACGTGGCAATCGCACATAGAAAAGTAGCCGACCTTGCAGCGTGCGATTGCTTCGTACTTCGCAATGACAAAAAGACAATTACGCGTTCACCGCAAACAGATCACGCACCTTAGTAACCACGTAATCAAGCTCTTCCTTAGTGTTATATTTCGAGAACGAAAAACGCACTGACGGCCTGGTACTACTTGCACCAATGCCCGTCAACACATGCGAGCCAATATCAGTGCCCGAACTGCAGGCGCTACCACCTGATGCCGAGATGCCCGAAATATCCAGGTTAAACAGCAGCATATCGGCCATGTCGGTTTCAGGGAACGAAACGTTTAATACAGTGTACAGGCTGTTATCGGTGCCGGTTTCTCCGTTAAATTCAACGCCGGGAATACTTTCTGTTAGTTGTTGTTTTAGATAATCTTTCAGCCCTTGTATGAAAGTGCGGTGCTGCTCCATTTCGGCATAAGCCAGCTCAAGGGCTTTAGCCATGCCGACAATACCGTATACATTTTCGGTACCACCCCGCATATTACGCTCTTGCGCGCCGCCGTATATCAGCGGTTTAATTTTTATTTTATGGTTGATATGCAAAAAGCCCACACCTTTTGGCCCATGGTACTTATGTGCTGCAGATACCAGGAAATGCACTTTAAGCTTACCCAGATCATGCGAAAAGTGCCCCATGGTTTGTACCGTATCGCAATGAAAAATGGCGTTGTACTGCTCGCAAAGGTCGCCTACGCGCTCAATATCAGTTAGTGTACCAATCTCGTTATTGGCGTGCATTAATGACACAAACGTACGCGGGTTTTCTTGTAGCAATTGCTCTAACTGGGCGTAGTCAATATTACCCTTGCTGTCTACATTCAGAAAACTTAGCTTGATGGTGCCGGCTTTCTCCATAGCCTCTAACGTGTGTACAACCGCGTGATGCTCAATACGGGTGGTAATGGCGTGTGTAATGCCGTTATCCACAATCCCACAACGGATGGCAGTATTATCAGCCTCAGTACCGCTGCTGGTAAAAAATATCTCGGCCGGCGAAGTATGCAGCAAATTAGCAATGGTTTTGCGCGATCTTTCTATCAGCGCCCTGGCCTCGCGGCCATGCGCGTGTATAGACGATGGATTACCGTAGGTACTTTCCATAGCACTACACATTACTTTCATCACTTCCACATCCAACGGCGTGGTTGCAGCATTGTCTAAATAAACCTTCATAAGTTTCAATGAGTGAATTAGCGAATGAGTGATTGAGTGAATGTTTTTTGCCTGTTTGACGAATTAGCGAATGATTGAATGTTTTGTCAACCATATTCATCTACCAGCGCACGCACCTATCTACACACTATACTTTTTCTATCAGTTATTTTTTATTTGTTACAGTTTTTCTGGCCGATGATGTAACTTTTAATATCTCGTTACATTCTTCCATTAAACTACTTATTTCGTTTTTTGAAACAATATCTGCTTCAATCATTATTTCCATCCAAAAAGAACTTTCATCAGCTTCCTCAACAACGATGGATATTTTAGAGTGAAATTCTGCTTGTGATCTGGCTCTGCAAGCCGCCCTATAATTTGCTCCAACTGAAGAAGACGAGCGTAGTAATTGTTTACCCACAATTCGGGCTTCTTCAGTTTTAGGCAAGCTTCTATAAAGCCTTATATTATCAACTACAAACTTTTTGGTGCGATTGCGAAACCGTTCTACAAAATCGCTTTTCAATTCGTTTTCCATTCCTGAAAGTATGAAAAAGAACATTATCTAATTCATCCATTCAAAAACCTCATTCAAATCATTTAACAAACCTGTAAAGAAACCATTCACTCAATCACTCATTCACTCAATCGCTCATTAGCGAAGCTTAAGTATCTCTTTTATATCTGCAATAATCTTATTAGCCAAATTATTGGCAACCGTTTCAGAATCACCTTCAGAATAAATGCGGATGATTGGTTCTGTGTTAGAACGGCGCAGGTGTACCCATTGTTTGTCAAATTCTATTTTCAAACCGTCAATAGTTGAATGCGGCTGATCTTTGTATTTTTCCTCCACTTTCAATAATAACGCGTCAATGTCCATCTCAGGCGTAAGTGTGATCTTATTTTTTGAAATAAAATAGTTAGGATACGATGCGCGTAAGTGCGATATAGGCTTGCCATAATTGGCCAGGTGCGTCAGGAACAAAGCGATACCAGCCAGCGCGTCGCGGCCGTAATGCAGTTCAGGATAAATTACCCCGCCATTGCCTTCGCCGCCTATAACAGCGCCTACTTCTTTCATTTTATTTACAACATTCACCTCGCCTACCGCCGCCGCGTGGTACTCGCCACCTGCGTCCTCAGTCACGTCGCGAAGCGCACGGGTTGACGACAGGTTTGATACCGTATTACCTTTTTTGTTTTTCAGGATATAATCAGCAACGGCAACCAGCGTATACTCTTCGCCAAATACATTACCATCCTCGTTTACAAAACATAAACGGTCAACATCCGGGTCGACAGCTATACCCAGATCAGCTTGTTTGCCGGTAACTTCTTTTGACAGCGCCACCAGGTTTTCAGGCAGTGGCTCAGGGTTATGCGGAAATTCGCCATCAGGCTCGCAATATAATTTATGTACCGTTTTAACCCCCAATTGCTCCAGCAAAGCCGGCACAAAAATACCTCCGGTTGAGTTTACGCAGTCAATAACCACTTTGAAATTGGCAGCGGTAATTGCGGCTACGTCAACCAATGGCAGGGCCAAAATCTGATCAATATGTTTTTGCAGATAGCTATCGTCAAATGTTACTTTACCTAAAGCATTAACTTCTGCATAGGTAAAATCGCTGTTCTCGGCAATCTCTAATACTTCTTTACCATCCGTATCGCTAATAAACTCGCCATCAGCATTTAATAATTTAAGCGCATTCCATTGTTTTGGGTTATGGCTGGCAGTAAGGATAATACCACCGGCAGCTTTCTCTAAGGGTACAGCAACTTCAACCGTTGGGGTTGTAGAAAGGCCTATATCAACCACATCAATACCCAAACCCATTAGGGTGCCGGTAACAATATTATTTAACATGCTGCCCGAGATGCGTGCATCGCGACCGACAACGATCTTTTTTATGCCCGATTTCTTAACGGCCCATGCGCCATAAGCCGAAGTGAATTTTACGATATCCAATGGTGTTAAACCATCGCCTGCCGCACCGCCAATGGTACCGCGTATGCCTGAGATTGATTTAATTAAAGTCAAAATGTTATCTGATAAGTGATGCCGCGAAAATACGCATATTATGTGAACGTTAGATGAAATTTGGACTAAGATTTATGGGATTTAAAGGATGATAGGATTTTTAAGAAGCCGGTTACTTTTGTCTGAACCATGATTCGTAGGATTAGCGGATTATAGGATTTTTATTTGCAGGAATTGTGTATTGTTGGCAGAACCGTCAGCCGTGGAGCTTCTGGGCGAAAGACGGTAAAACAAGCGCGACTGTGCGGTGGCAGGGGGCATTATAGCATTTGCTGAAGCGAGGGCTTGTGCATGTGAAGCAAAGGCTATCCGGCCCCGTGGTTTTATCGGCTTTGCAGGGCAAGGGCCTGTGCGGCAAAAGAAGCATTGCGGCTGACTTGATTTTTTGGTTACTTTTGTATCAAGACAAAAGTAACAGCCCCCGCGGCAATTGAGCGGGCGGATTTATTATGTTAGGATAAATTCAATCAAAAACGCATAAATGCCCGATTACCTGCTGCACCTTGACCGGCAAATTTTCTACTTCATCAATCACGACTTAGGCAACGCCTTTTTCGATGTCCTGATGCCCGTGTTGCGCAACAAACTGGTATGGATACCCTTATATATTTTCATTTTTGTTTTTTGCCTTTGGCGATATAAAAAACAGGGACTTATCATTACAGTACTATTGGCCTTAACAGCAGGACTTGCAGATTTTGGCAGCGCTACCGTTATCAAATCTACCTTTAAACGCATACGACCTTGCAACGACCCGGCTATGGCAGCAACAATTGTAAGCCGGGTGCCTTGTGGTACGGGTTTCAGTTTCCCATCAAGCCATGCCAGTGATCATTTTGCTATCGCGATGTTTTTAGGTATGGTGTTTTTAAAGCGATACCGTTGGGTGTTACCTGCGGGGTTGGTTTGGGCAGCGTTAATCAGTTTCGCGCAGGTTTATGTTGGCGTGCATTACCCTGTTGATGTTACTACAGGGGCTGTTTTTGGCGTACTAATAGGTTTGTTGTTTTATTGGATTTTTAGAAAAACAATGACAGTCCTTCCTAACGAAAAACAAGATTTGTCATTCTGAGCGATAGCAAAGAATCTGCCAAGCGGCGAATGCATAGCGGGCAGATGCGTCGTTCCTCAGCATGAGAAAGAAAAATTCGAAATTCCTCTATCCTCTCAGTTTATCCAGCAAATCACTCAACTGACCCGCTTCCTCCAGCGTTAGGTTTTTTTGAAGAAGATCTTTGGTTTTGAACTCGCCGTCCATCACAGATAATACCTCAAGGCCCTTTTCGCTGATGCGGATGTCGACTGCGCGGCGGTCTTTATTATTAGTGCAGCGGGTGATCATTTCCTTCTGAACCAGACGATCAACAATGCGCGAGGCATCGCTCATCTTGTCTATCATGCGTTCTTTTAACAAATTTACGGTAGCCGGCTTTGGGTACTGGCCACGCAAAATGCGGAGTATATTAAACTGCTGCTGTGTTAAATTATGTTTTTCAAAGTGGCAGTTAAGGGTATTTTTTAACCAACCTTCAGTATAGGCGATATTGATAACCACCTTTTGGTAATTATCCTCAAACTTAGAGCTTTGTATTTCGTCGTCTATGCGCATAAACTAATTTTAATCCAACATTACAAATATGTTATTTTTTCTCTGATTTGTTTACATCTTCGGTTTTTCCATAACTCCAAGGGCAATGCAGGCACCCGTTCTCGCAGCAATAACCGCGTTTAAGATGATACATTTCTGTTAACACATGAAAGCCATCTTTGTTGACATAATAGTCTTCGCCCTCTTTCACCGCCCTATCAGTTAAGCATTTTTACAATAATATCGCCACCTAAATGCGTCTTTAAATGTTTGCCATCGCCATGCAATGTCCACACTTGTTTTGGGTTTACCATTTTTATAGCATGTAAAATATCGTTCCAATCTACATGGTCTGATATAAACAGCGTATCTTCTTTGTTTACCTGCAGGTTTTTCCAGCCCGATGCAAACAAACGTTTCACTCCCGTAGCCTTTATATAACTGTTAAACGTAAACGGTGGAACGATGTAAACAAATTCATTCTGCTCTTTCATCAACTTACGCCCATACAATTGATGCTTACCCAACACTACCCCCAATTGCTGGTAGATTTGATTAATAGGCATTATTTTATGATGTATCAGCACCTTTTTTTGCGGGGCGTGGTCATTGATCATCCGCAACAGACGCTGGCTTTTACCTAGCCCGTAGGCACCTAAAAGTATATTACTTTTGATATTGTTCAGTTTCTTGATCTCCTCAACCGGATCGGGGTGAATAACCGCAGGATCAGCAAAAGTAGTTTCGGTGATCAGCACATCAGCCTGTACCCATTCTATCGGTTCGCAGGTGCTATCGGGCTGTATCTTATAATCGCCGGTATAAAGATAGCTTGCTCCCTGGTATTCCATCAAAATCATAGCCGAACCAAGCATGTGGCCCGCAGGCACAAAGTTTAGCGTAATATCTTTAATGGTGAAAGGCTTATTATACTCAACAATATTAAACACCTTAGCTGCCGAGCGATGGTAACGCAGGTGCATAAATTCGCGCGTTGGGCGGGTGCAGTATACATCGTGGTTACCGCTCACAGCGTGGTCTGCATGGGCGTGCGATATCACAGCGGTTTGCACGGGCTGCTGCGGGTCAAGGTAAAAATCGCCGTATTTGCAGTAAATGCCGTTGGGGTTTATGGTGATAAAATCGTCGAGGATGGTCATTAAGTTCTTAACAAAGCTGTCATGCTGAGGAACGAAGCATCTGCCGAGCGGCGATTGCCAAGTTTGTAGATGCTTCGTTCCTCAGCATGACAATTGGGGTGTTTAAGGTGTCGCCAATTGTAAAAACGTTTCGTGCAGCGCTAATACCTGAGGTATAAGCAGTTGGCTTTCGTCATTGGCTATGATATAATCGGTTAACTGGCGTTTTTTTTCTTCGGTAAATTGTCTGGCTTCGCGGGCCTCTACCTGTTGGCGGGTGGTGCCGTCGCGCTTGTTTACGCGTGCTGCACGTAGTTCAAAGGGCGCAGTCACCAATAATGAATAATCGCAGAATTTGTATGATCCGCTTTCAAACAGTATGGCTGCTTCTTTCATCACGTAGGGTGTATCCTTTATTCCGGCTACCCAGGTATCAAAAGCTCTGAATACGGCAGGATGCGTCAAGTCGTTTAGCTTAGCCAGCTGCGCATCATCATTAAAAACAATATCGGCAATGTATTTACGGTTAAGCGATGCATCTGCCAGGTAAGCTTCATCGCCGAAGGTTTCTTTTACTCCTGCAATCAGTAAAGGATCTGTCACCATGATTTCTTTCGCCGCAGCATCTGCATAAAAAACAGGTATGCCTAATAGCTCAAACAGCTTGCTTACGGTGGTTTTACCGCTTCCTATATTGCCTGTTATCCCTATTTTAAGCATTACTTTTTTACTATGAAATCAACGTTACGTGGCTCAATGTTCACTATTTTACAATAAGCTGGTAACCGGGTTACTTTTACGGGTAAAGTGGTGTAGTTATAGGCGCGCCACAGGTGCATATCAACCTGAGCTTCAAACAAAGACTCGTCCATATCGGCAAAATTGCTTAGCGATGTAGTAAACGTAACCTTAACCCTTTGCGGAAATAACTTTACATTGAAATAATCGACATTACCAACCAATCTAACAGGCATAGATATTGTCTTTTCGGTATACTCCTCTACAGGTACGCTTACCTGCACCGTTTTGGGGTATATACTGATATTACCCTCTGTTGGCGGTGTTAAATTTACTGAAGCCTTTACCTTCATAACAAGTGCGTATTCTAGCTTAACTTTGTTT
>JAZKET010000006.1:10213-15646 GCA_040386815.1 Bacteroidota bacterium
CGCCAACCATTTTAACCACCAGCGAATCTGTATTCCACGAGGTTATTTTTCTGATACGATTGGTAGGGCCGCTTATAGTAACATAAGCTGGCTTAATAACAATATTACCCGATTGCCCAAATTGGCGTTGATACTGTAAAGATTGCACCAAATGCACAGGCACCTTACGCACACTGCGATGGGTAAAATCAAAGTAAAGCGTATCGGGGTTAAAGGCTATAATCTTTTTCTCGACAGCGCGATTGGCGTTGATGGCAGCCAGCTGCGAGCTTAACACAATGTGCGAATCGTATTCCAACCTGCGCAGGTCTATACGTACGGGTTTGCTATCGCTTTTAAGCTTAGTGAATATAATTTGCCAGCCGGTGGCTTTTTGAGTGATGCTAACCGTATCAGACTGCAGCGAATGGAAGGCCCTGCGCTGAGGCGTGTTACGGTAAGTAAGCACAGCCTTAACATTATAATTGTAGGTATTTGACAAAGTAACCGCTATCCAGGCGCCAATAGCCAGCAAAAGGCAGGTAATAAATACCGATGCACGCCTGCGCTCTGTTTCTGATAGTTTTATTATTGCCATTTTTGAGCTAAAAGCTAAAAGCGGAAAGGTTAAAGCACATGGCTTCTCTTTCCGCTTGTTATATCATTTTGCTTTGGCGTTATGCCTTAAGCGATATGCTTACTTTGTTGATACCGGTGTAGACAAAGCTTTAGACTCATCTAAAGATACCGCCGATTTATTGAAGCGAATTTTGCCACCGCCTTCGGTTTCAATTAACAAAGTTGTTTCTGCAACCTCTGCAATTTTACCGTGTATACCTGCTGTAGTGATTATTTTATCGCCTTTTTTCAAATCGTTAGCAAAGGTTTTTTGGTCTTTCTGTTTTTTAATCTGCGGGCGGATCATGAAAAAGTAAAACACCACGATGATCAATACCAATGGTAATAATTGGCCATAACCACCTAAAGCGGCTTGTAATAAAATTGTAGCTGTCATTTTTAAATTAATTGTTTGTAAGTACTTCGCCAATTATGTGCACCATGCTCTCGGCAGGTTGCGCGTTCGACGTTATTTTTATCTGCTTATCTTGTAAACCTGATTTACCAGAGCTGTTAAAGGTAACCGCTATTGAAGCAGTATCGCCTGGGGCAACCGGTTTTTTAGGCCAATCGGGCACGGTACAACCGCAAGTTGCTGTCGCGTTGCTTACTATTAATGGCGATTTACCCGTATTGGTAAAAGTAAAACGATACGATACAACCTCGCCTGATTTAACCTTACCAAAATCATATGTTTCCTTATCAAAACGGATATCGGCCCCGTCTGTAGTAAACTGGATATCTTTCTTTTTCTCAGGCTGATTGCAAGCCATTAAACCGGCCGCAAGTATTACACTTAAAAACAGTTTTTTCATTAGTGATTATTCTATTAGTCCTCTTCCTATTTTGGTTATCTTTTTCTCGGCTTTCAATTCGGCCAAAATCTTGTCTAAGATACCGTTTATAAACGAATTACTTTTTGGCGTACTAAACTCTTTCGATATCTCCAGGTACTCATTAATAGTAACCTTTACCGGTATAGAGTTAAAGTTAATAAACTCGGCAATGGCCATTTTCATCAACAGGGTATCCATCATGGCAATACGCTCGGGCTCCCAGTTTTGGGTTTTTTCGCCTATCAGCTTCTGGTAATCGGCGTCATAACGTACGGCGTTATCCAGCAATTTCATAATAAACACTTTATCCTCTTCCCAGTTACCCGTAACCTCTGCCAGTTGATTTTTAGCCGCTTCTTCAAAAGCAAAGTTTTTAAAGGTTTTAGCAATAAGTGCCTGCAAAACATCTTTATCAACCGGCCAGAAAATAAATTTCTCTTCAAAAACCTGGTCGGCCAGGGTTGATTTCAGGATGATTTTTTTGAAAATAAATTTGATAATGTCTTTATCAGAGTGGATAGTATCATCCGTTTTGGTGATATACTCTGTATACTCCGGCGAATTTTTAAGGTTAGTGAATAAGGTTTTCACCAATTCAGGCTCAAAGCTCCACTCAACTTTATACTTCTTTAAACCAACTAAATATTCCTTATTATCGCTTAATGATTTATAAAAGCTGTTGCTTAAAATCTTTTGGTTAGCGTTAAGGTCATCTGCTGTTGGTAAATGTTTGTTTGCACGGTCAATGGCATCAACTTCGGCATACCCTACCACCTCTGATATCAGCGACAGCATCCAGATATACATTTCATATACCTCGTCAATGCTTGCCAATAAGTTTTTCTCTTGCTGCTTAAGATTACCCGCACCATTTTGGTGATATGCGTATAATGACTGTAATACTTTTACCCGTAGGTGCCTTCTGTTTAACATATTGTAAGAACGATTTAGGAATTAGCTTCCCGGTTAATTTGTAATTTATTGTGATTGTACTCTTTAATAGCTTGATTTTACTTTATTAATGTCTGCAATACGTTTTTCAACAATTTTGTTTGCCGCCAGTATGGTAGAAATACTTTCGGTTTTAGATAGTTTTAAAACATTGCGGGTAGCTTCATATATATTTTCGGTAAGCTGTAATGAGCGTTTTTTGCTAAAGCCCATCAATTCCGAATAGCAGTTTATTACACCGCCTGCATTTATAACGTAATCGGGTGCAAATAGTATGCCTTTATCTAACAATAATTGACCGTGTACATCCTCGTCCTCTAACTGGTTATTGGCAGAGCCGGCAATGATACCGCATTTTAATTTGTTAATAGTTTGCGTATTAATGGTACCACCTAAAGCACAAGGCGAATAAATATCAGCATCAATATCAAAAATACTGTTGTTTGATACCGCTTCGGCGCCATATTTTTTTGATACCTGGCGGGTACGGTCGTCATTAATATCGCTAATGTAAACTTTTACATTTTCATCGCGCAGCAACTTAACCAAATGCTCGCCAACGTGGCCTATGCCCTGTACAATTACTGATTTTCCGGTAAGGCTATCGGTACCAAAGGCTTCCTTTACAGATGCTTTAATACCCATAAATACACCCATTGCAGCAATTGGGGCCGGGTCGCCGCTGCCACCTATGGTTTCTGGTAAACCGGCAACGTGGTCGGTTTCCATTTTAATGTATTCCATATCGCGCAGGTTAGTGCCCACGTCCTCGCCTGCTATAAACTCGCCGTTAAAGTTTTTAACAAAACGGCCAAATTTACGCATTAATGCTTCGGTTTTTTCTTTACGAGAATCGCCTATGATAACCGCGCTGCCACCACCTAAATTAAGGCCTGATATGGCTGCTTTATAAGTCATGCTGCGCGATAAACGCAAAACATCTTTCAGCGCTTCGGCTTCTGATTTATAGGCCCACATGCGCACACCGCCCAAGGCAGGGCCAAGCACTGTGTTATGTATAGCTATAATGGCTTGCAAACCCGTATCCGGATCGCTACAGAATACAACCTTCTTGTGCCCGCAATCTTCGAGCTGGGTAAATATGGAGTCAGTGTTTTTTGCGATCGGCATTGAGTCTCTTAAGGCGCAACAAAAGTAGGTATTTTTTTATTGCAAAAAAGATTTTTATAGGGAAATGTAGGAATGGCTGTATAACGCTTGCATAGTAACGGCGACTTAAACCGGAATAAATGCGCTAGAAATAGGTTGTCCGACGCTACCACAAATCGCCTTGTTACCTGTCCGCCGTGGACTCACCCCGACGACGCTTCGCTGGCCGACCCTCTCTTCGCTGCGCGGAAAGAGGGTTGGAAGAGTTTGAGAAAGTTAATTTATCGAAAAAATCCCCCCGCCCTCTTTGGCCGAAGGCGAAGAGAAGGCAAAGAGAGCGTAGCAATGGGCGGGTGAGTTGTCTTAAAGCGATATTTACAACACTCTTACCTTTATCGACATTCAACACCTATTATTTCGACAAACCGCTTTTAATAAGCTATTGCGGATGATTACTTTTACCCCATGGCTACCATCACCCAAACACCCCGAATAACCATACGCGAGTTTTTACCCGAAGAACTGGAAACCTACCTTGCCCATTTTGTTGGCGAAGAGTTTTTACGCTACATACCCAAACGTACACGAGATGAGCGTATAAACATTTTCCATACCGCATTAAGCAAATACCCTGAATCGAAAACCCGTGGCATTTGGGGTATGTTTGATGTAAAAGATGGCTCTTTTATAGGCAGTTGCCTGCTTAGACCGTTTAACGATAATAACAGCATACTGGAACTGGGATACAGCATTGAGCAGAAACTTTGGGGTATGGGTTATGCGTCTGAAATGGCTGCCGGTATGGTGCGCCACGCCCTTGCCGATGATAACATAAAGCAGATTGTAGCTTTTACCAGTTTACCCAACATCGCATCGCAAAAAGTGCTTGAAAAAGCCGGGCTTGCCCGCGCCGGTAACCAAACCCGCGATGGCGAAGAACTGGCGTTTTTTACATTATCGCGGTAACGCTATTTAGTTTACTTTTGCCTATCCAATGAAAGACCTGGCATACCTCAATAAGTTTTTTTTTAAATACCGCTGGCACCTTATACCCGGGATACTGTTTGTTATAATAGCAAATATTTTTGGTGTACTGCCTGCGCAGGTTATCCGCCTGGCGTTTGATTTGGTTACAGAAAACATTGGCACCTACCAGCTATTTTCGGGCTTTAACAGGCAAGGGATGATCTATGACATTTTCGGCTCAAGCTTGTTCTTGTTCGGCTCACTGGTGCTTGCTTTAGCGTTAATACGCGGCTTGTTTTTATTCTTTCAGCGGCAAACACTCATCCTAATGTCGCGGCATATTGAGTACGATTTAAAGAACGAAATATATAATCATTATCAAAACCTTTCACTAGCCTTTTACCGCCGCCACAATACCGGCGACCTAATGAACCGGGTTACAGAGGATGTTAGCCGTGTGCGCATGTACCTTGGGCCGGGCATTATGTATACGGTTAACACCGTAACCCTTTTTATACTCGTAATTTTTGCCATGCTTACGGTTAATGTAAGGTTGGCTGTTTACGCTATTTTGCCGTTGCCCATACAAGCTTTGCTTATTTACTACGTTAATAATATCATCAATTTTCGTAGCGAGAAGATACAGGAACGCCTGTCTGTTTTGTCAAGTTTTGTGCAGGAAAACTTCTCTGGTATCCGCATTATAAGATCTTACGTCAGAGAGCCATCCATTCGCGATAGATTTGCGCAAGAGAGCGAAGATTATAAAACCCACTCCATGGCGCTGGTAAAGGTGCAGGCCGGTTTTTACCCCATTATGTTGTTTTTGGTTGGATTTAGCAATATTGTCACCATTTACATTGGTGGTATAGAGGTAATGAAAGGCACCATCACCACGGGCAACATTGCCGAGTTTTTGGTTTACCTTAACCAGCTTACCTTCCCGGTAATGGCTTTGGGTTGGGTAACATCA
>JAZKET010000006.1:15690-40039 GCA_040386815.1 Bacteroidota bacterium
CCAGAAATCGTATCGCCCGATGTACCAAAGCGTACTATTGATGGCTTAATTGAGTTTGACAATGTATCATTCACCTATCCGGATACCGGCATACAGGCGCTTAAAAACGTATCATTCAAGGCAAATCCCGGCGAGATGGTGGCTATTATCGGGCGCACAGGTTCGGGCAAATCAACCATAGCTAATTTATTGCTGCGGATGTATGATACCACCGGCGGCCAGATATTGATAGACAATGAAGCTGTAACCAAACTTAATCTTGAGGGGTATCGCGCGCAAATAGGTTTTGTGCCGCAAGAGGTTTTCTTATTTTCTGACACGATAGCCAACAACATTGCCTTTAGTGCCGATGTTTTAGATGTACCATTGGTTGAGCAAGCCGCTAAGGATGCCGCTGTTTATAACAATATTAAGCAATTAGAAAAAGGATTTGATACGTTGATAGGCGAGCGTGGCGTCACCCTATCGGGTGGGCAAAAGCAGCGGGTGTCAATAGCGCGGGCTTTGGTTAAGCATCCGCAGATATTGATCTTTGACGATTGCCTGTCGGCTGTTGATACCCGTACCGAGGAAGAGATATTGCATAACCTGGGCCGTATAATGCAGGGCAAAACCAATATTATAATAGCACACCGGATATCAACCATAAAAAATGCCGACAAAATATTAGTGATGGATAACGGCCACATTATTGAACAAGGTAATCACCAACAGTTATTGCAAAACAAGGGTACCTACTTTGAGCTTTATGAAAAACAGTTGCTTGAAGAAGAGGAAATACCCAAAAACTAAGCTAATACGTAACTTTTGTATATAAATCTCTCTAAAAAGCCAATAATATTTGCTTTAATATTTGTGGTTTGAAAAATTATTTATATTTATGTCTAACAAAACTAAACTACAACAACATTAAGCATGGGAGATTTTGACAACAGAGAGCGCGAAGAGGTTTTTTCAAAGAAAGTCAGAGCGGGAAAAAGGACTTATTTTTTTGATGTAAAAGCAACACGATCTAACGATTACTACATTACCATCACTGAAAGCAAAAAGAGACTGGAAGACGGAGTTTTCATTAAGCACAAAATATTTTTATATAAAGAAGATTTTGAAAAATTTGTTGAAGGCTTGAACGGCACCATCGACTATATAAAAGACCACCAGGAAGTTGTTGAAAAACGTTACGAATTTAGCGAAACCGGCGAACCGGCACGCGCTACTGCTGATGACGATTTCTCTTTCGAAAATTTATAATTGCAACCCAAAAACTTTATTATAAACCTAAAAAAAGAAAGGCTCGCCAAAAATGGCGAGCCTTTCTTTTTGTGGATAATTATTTTACTGATAGCTGGGTTTAAAGCCTGAAAATAAAGCAGCACCGGCAATAATGGCGATAATAAATAATAAGACATACAAAACCAGGGCAACGATAGTAGTTATACCCAATAGTTTAAACATTGATTTAAGTTTGCCTAAACCGTCGCCCACCTGCGCAGAATTACCGAAAGCAATGCCATCTCTTACACGTGTACCAAACTGAAATAGGTACAGGCCGATAAAAAAATATAGCACGGCAACAGGCAAATATATTACAGTAAGAAAGCCGCCAAACTTAGCGCCACCCGCACCTGGGAAACTTGACATTGCCGACATTATAGCCCCCATAAAGAGCGCAAGAATTGCCATCAGCCCGGCGCCTATAAAAGCCATGATACCTAAAAAGCGCGCCCATTTTCCGGATTCAACTAAATAAGCCTGGGCATCTTCTGCCAGAATAATTCCGGCTGACGGTTGCGGCGTGGCCGGCACGTCAAATGATTGATTAGATGTTGGTTCGTTGGTAAGGTTTTCTTCCATTTTTTGTTTGGTGTTTAAGTTTCTTAAAGATAGAAAAATTAAAACCGAAACAACAAAACAGACAACTAAGCCAAAATATCGCGCATAAACATTACCGCCATACTAAAGTATATCACCAAGCCGGTAACATCAACCAAAGTAGCTACAAACGGTGCTGATGATGTAGCAGGGTCAAAACCCAATTTTTTAAGTAACAATGGCAACATAGAGCCCGACAATGACCCCCATAACACTACGCCAACTAAAGAGAAACCGACGGTTGCCCCTATGGCCATATAATGCGGGCCGTACACATCACTAAACCCACTCCATACCACAATACGTAAAAAGCCAATTAACCCCAGAGTTATGCCTAACATAAGTCCGGACAATATTTCCCGGCGCATAACCCGCCACCAGTCTTCTATCGTCACCTCGCCCAAGGCCATAGCTTGAATGATAAGGGTTGATGCCTGCGAACCACTATTACCGCCACTGGATATGATCAACGGGATGAACAATGCCAACACCACCGCTTTTTCTATTTCCATCTGAAAATAACCCATAGCCGTAGCCGTAAGCATCTCGCCCAGAAACAAAATAATTAGCCAGCCTACACGCTTTTTAACCAGCTTAAACAGGTTAATATCAAGGTAAGGCTCATCTAATGCTTCGGTACCGCCAATTTTTTGTATGTCTTCAGTGTATTCTTCGTTTGCTATCCACAGGATGTCGTCGACGGTAACAATGCCCAGCAAAACGTTCTCATTATCTGTAACCGGTAAAGCCGTGCGGTTGTTCATTCTGAACACGTTAATGGCTTCCTCCTGCGGGTCGGTAGCTTTTAATGATATTAACCTGCCATCCATTAACTGGCTAATTTTGGTATCAGGGTCAACCAACAATATCTCGCGGATACGGATATCGTCTAATAAAACACCTTTATCACCCAAAACGTAAATAACATCAATGGTTTCGGAGTTTTTGCCAAACTGGCGAATATGGCTAAGCACGCGGTTAACGTCCCAGCTTTTTTTAACGGCTATATAGTCGGGCGTCATTAAACGGCCAACGCTATCTTCATCGTAACCTAAAAGCGATAAAGCTTCTTTACGGTCGGCTGCCGATAAATGGAGAATCAGCGCCTTTACAGCGTCGCCATGCAATTCGGCAAAAAAGGCGGTACGGTCATCGGGCGGCAGCTCATTAACTATCTCGGCAATGCGTTTTCCTGAAAGTTTTTTTATTATCCGCTCCTGCGTAGGGAAATCAAGGATACGAAATACGTTTACAGCACGGTTAAGCGACAGTATCTCAATAAATAGTGGGCCATGTTTTGGAAATTCATCTATCAGCTCTTCAACGTCTGATATATTGAGGTTGTTCAGGTAATCCTGTAGTTGCTGTTCGTTATTTTCTTCAAGCAGCAACTCTATTTGCTCAACCATTTCTTCCATCATATTTAGCCTTTCTGTTTACATGGGTTTACTGCTTCTGTTAAAGTGCTGCAAAAGTCGTTTATTTTTTCAAATTATAAGGTAGTATTTTCTGTTATCTTTGCGCCTTTTAGTAGAGTCAAGAAACAAGAGTCAAGAATCAAGACATGGTGTTAAGCTATCTGTATTGTATATCTTGTTTCTTGACTCTTGGCTCTTGAATCTTAATCAAAAACAAATGGCTTTACAATGTGGTATAGTAGGTTTACCAAACGTGGGTAAATCAACTCTTTTTAATTGTTTATCAAACGCTAAGGCGCAGGCGGCTAACTTCCCGTTTTGCACCATTGAGCCTAACGTGGGCGTAATAACAGTGCCCGATGAGCGCTTGACAAAACTTACTGAAATAGTACAACCAAAATCAATAGTACCAAACACTATTGAGATAGTTGACATTGCCGGCCTGGTTAAGGGCGCCAGCAAAGGCGAGGGTTTGGGTAACCAGTTTTTAGGTAACATACGCGCCACCAACGCCATTTTACACGTTTTGCGTTGCTTTGATAACGATAACGTGATACACGTTGACGGAAGCGTTGACCCTATACGCGATAAAGAGATCATTGATACCGAGCTACAACTAAAAGATCTTGAAAGTATTGACAAAAAGATACAGAAGGTTGAAAAAATGGCTAAAACCGGCGGCGATAAAGATGCTAAGAAAACCTTTGACGTACTAACCGTGGTTAAAGAGCATTTGCTGCAAGGTAAATCTGCACGCACCGCACCGGTAGCCGAAGAGGATCTGGAATATATTGAAGATTTGCAATTACTAACTGCCAAGCCGGTACTTTATGTTTGTAATGTAGATGAGGCATCTGTAAACACAGGCAACGCTTACGTAGAGAAAGTTAAGGAGGCAGTGAAGGATGAGAAGGCCGGTGTACTGATCATATCGGCACAAATTGAGGCCGAGATATCTGAGCTGGAATCATTTGAAGAGCGCGAGATGTTTTTGAGCGATCTGGGCCTAAGCGAATCGGGCGTTAACAAGCTAATTAAGGCTGCTTACAAGTTGCTTAACCTGGCTACTTATTTCACCGCTGGTGTACAAGAAGTACGCGCGTGGACCATAACCCAAGGCTTTACCGCGCCGCAAGCTGCAGGCGTTATCCATACCGATTTTGAAAAAGGCTTTATTCGCGCCGAGGTTATAAAATACGACGACTTTGTAAAATACAACGGATCTGAACCAGCCATTAAAGAGGCCGGTAAACTAGGTGTTGAAGGAAAAGGCTACATTGTTGAGGATGGAGATGTGATGCATTTCCGTTTCAACGTTTAGGTTTCAGAGTCAAGAAACAAGAGCCAGGAATCCAAGATTGTTTAATCTTAGATTCCTGGCTCTTTTAGTTTAAGTATACTGCAAAAGTCTTGATTCTTGGCTCTTGTTCTTAGCTCTTGTTTCTTGACTCTATAAGCTGCGCTTCAAAGTAAGCACCGTTATCTCCGGCCATATACCTACCCTGCCTTTTAGGCCCAGAAAACCGAAGCCGCGGTTTACGTACAGGTAACGGTTGCTTTGTTTGTACAAGCCTGCCCATTGTTTGTAAACGTATTTTATGGGGCTCCATTTAAAGCCAAACAGTTCGATACCAAACTGCATACCATGGGTATGGCCCGATAGTGTTAGGTGGATATGTTTCAAATGCTGCAACGTTACCGCTTCCCAGTGCGATGGATCATGCGACATCAGGATCTTTATTTCGCTGTCATCAACATTTTGAATGGCTTTCTCCAAATCGCCATATTTATGAAAACCGCCTTTGCCCCAGTTCTCTACCCCTATCAGGGTAATGCTTTGTCCCTCTTTTTCAATCTTTATAGATTCATCCAACAACAAGCGGAAACCTATTTCCTGGTGCACTT
Organism: Bacteroidota bacterium; assembly: GCA_040386815.1. Lineage (GTDB taxonomy): Bacteria > Bacteroidota > Bacteroidia > Sphingobacteriales > Sphingobacteriaceae > Mucilaginibacter. The sequence goes on from JAZKET010000006.1 coordinate 20,886, forward strand.
TTTTTAGGGCGATGAGATTACCGGCTTTTACGGCCTCGTTATCCCATTTTATGTAATCGCCATAATCATGATTACCCAAAACAGAATACTTGCCCATAGGCGCCTTTAAACGCGCAAAGGTTGATATCCATGGCGTCATCTCTGAGGCTTTGTTATTTACCAGATCGCCGGTGAACAGGATAACGTCGCTGTTTTGCGCGTTAACCAAATCTATCCCTTTATTTACGCCTGCGGTATCTGTAAAGCTACCTGCGTGGATATCTGACAATTGAGTTAAAGTAAACCCGTTAAAAGCTTCGGGCAGGTTATCAAAATAAAGCGTATGTCTGTGCACTTGATAATGGTGACGGCCACGGGTTAAGCCAAACAGCAAGGCTAAAAACGGAATAGCCGCAACAGCCAGCGCCACTTCGCTTACCAAAACGCTACGCGGGCCAAAACCGGTAAACAACCTGGTCAAATCTTCAAACAGCAAAACAGGCGAACCGAAGATCTTTGGTACTGACGATAACAGCATCAGTGCCATCAACCACGAGGTAAGTTTGGTTCTATCGCCGCCCCGGCGGCCAAATACGATGAGGATAATGCCAGTCGCAATTAAAATATCCGCCGACCAGTAGAGCCAATGCCAGGCTGGGTTAGCGGTTAGGGTAGTTACGGCATTAAAGAAATAAACATCGGCAAACAGCCAAAGTAGTATTAGTAATAAAAATCTGTATCTCATTATATATTGGTAGACGATTGACTACCGGAAACATTTTAAACGAATTGAAAATTAATCATAGCGATGGGTTTCAAACCCATGGCTATTGGCAATAAATAATTTGCAAATATACAACGAGATATTTTGGGAAATTAGGTGAATGCAGTGTAGCCCATACCATATCAAATAAAAAAGACATCATTGCGCGGCCACTACGCAATCCCCAACAGGACATTTATTAGTGGAGTTAACACATATAGCGAAATTCTGGGCACTAAAAAGTCTATGCACATTGATTAGCATGTCGGGGATTGCGTAGTGGCCGCGCAATGACGTGATGGTTAGCTATCGTCTGAAAATATAGTTCTACTCCCCCACTTTCAAACTATCCGCAGGCTTCGCCATAGCCGCTTTAACCGACTGAAAACTAACCGTTATAAAAGCGATCAACAGCGTCGCAACAGCCGACAACACAAACACCCACCAACTGATGTGGATACGATAGGCAAAGCCCTGCAGGTATTTGTGCATAAGCAACCATGCCACGGGAGAGGCTATGACTACTGCTAATAACACCAGCTTTAAAAAATCGGCAGAAAGCAAACCTGTAATGCCGGCCACCGAAGCGCCCAGTACCTTGCGGATACCTATTTCTTTTGTGCGATGCAGGGTGATGAGTGATATCAACCCAAGCAAACCTAAACAGCTGATGAATATGGCGATGATGGCGCTTAAGGTAATTAGTTTATTCAACAAATCTTCTTTTTGATAAAAATCTGCCAACTGCTCATCTAAAAATTTGTACTCAAATACATGATCTGGATAAGCTGCCTGCCATTCTGTTCTGATACGATTAATCACCGCTGATGAGTTACGGCTTACCTTAATACCCGCATACTGATAGTAACTTCTTAACGAAGCTATATACTCGGGCCCTATAGGGACGTACATAGACTTGGCATGAAAATCTTTAGCTACACCGACAATAATACCGGCATTGCTTGCCAGATCGCCGGCGGTAAACTTTTTGCCGATGATCTTGTCAGGGTCTTTCACACCTAGCTGATGCATCAGCGTTTCGTTAATTACGTACTCTTGCGCATCGTCACTCTCTTTAATGCTGCGCCCGGCAAGCAATTTTATACCAAAGGTTTTAACATAATTAGCATCGCCTATAATAGTGTTACCCACAAAGTTTTCCCATTCGCGCGTGTCATATTTAATAGAGCCACCTTTGCCCGCTGTCGAAGCTGGCGCCCGGTAACAAAAGGACACAGCCTTTATACCCGGATTTGCCAATAGCTGGTTACGCAAATAATCGGTTTTATTTTTGGCATAATCAGGTATGGGTACCATCACTATGGCATCTTTATCAAAACCAATATCTGTAGTTTTAAGATATCTAACCTGCAAGGTTATCAATATGGTACTAATAATAAGTATCTGCGCTATCACATTTTGCATCACAATAAGCCCTTTTCGCGCAAACGAGCTGGTTTGCGCCTGCCCGCCTATCTGGTTCTTCAAAGCGTTAACCGCCTTAAATTTGCTTAGTATCAGCGCCGGATACGACCCTGCGGCCAATATCACCAGTATCATTATCAACAATACAAAAATGGCCAGCTTATAATCGGCAAAAACATTAAAATTGAGTTGGGTTTGCAGCCAGTTATTTAACACCGGCGCAATTACAATGATCATAGCGCCTGACAGTAAAGCCGCGAAGATGACGATGTATGCTGTCTCGCAAATAAACTGGAAGAAAATAGCTCCCGGCGAGCTACCCAAAACCTTGCGCGTACCAATTTCCTTGGCACGTTTAAAGCTTTGCGCGGTAGCCATATTAATAAAGTTTACACAAGCGATGACAATAAGCAGCAGGCCAATAATGGTAAGCGTAGTCAGCAGCGAGTGTTGTATAACCCCGGCGAAGCGGCCATCAAAGTGCATCTCGCTTAGCGGCAACAACATAAAGTTAAATGGCTTAGCCATTTCAGGGCCTTGGGCCTTAACATTCATTTGGTTTAGTTGCTTCGCGATACCATTGGGGTCAGCGCCCTTAGTTAAGGCAAAAAATACGGTGTTGGTGGTATTTATAATATCCCACCTGTTCAATAACATATCGGCAACATCCGGATAAATATCCTTTAGCGTTGACAGCGATAAAAACAGATCTGATTTAATATCCGTATTCGGGCTATGATCTGCCACCACGCCGGTTACTTTAAATGTATTTTTATTGCCAACCCTGATAGTTTTGCCTACTACATCCTGGCTACCAAAATACTTTTGCGCCAGGCTATGGCTTAGCACTACCGTATTTGGTTGGGCAAGCGCGTTTGATTTATCGCCCTGTTCCCAATCGTAACTAAACATTTTAAAAAAGTCTCCGTCGGCAATGCCGATATTCTCATGCTCGGCAAACATCTTTTTACCGTCCTTATGTTCAACCGCTACATTAATATCGTGCATGCGCAACAATACGCCGATTTCTTTTATCTGCGAGTTTTTGGTAGCCTTCAAATCCCGAACCATAGCCAACGGGGCACCCTGATCGTAAATGGGCACGCCATCTTCAAACGTAAGGGTATGCACTACGCGAAAGATCTGCTTAGCATCAGAATGATAATTATCAAAGCTTGAGTGATAACTGATAAACTGAAACAACACAATGCTGCACGTAATGCTCAGCGCCAGCCCAAATATGTTTATGGTGGTGTAAAATTTATGCTTCCAGAGGTTGCGCCAGGCAATTTTCAGGTAGTTGTTTATCATAGCCGAAGGTTTATGCTACAATGCTACGGAAAAAGCTCTTATACAGATAGTTAAAAAATGTTAAACAGATACCGGGTCTCCTGAATCCAGAATTTTTGAATTTTGACTTTTGAATTTTTAATTATCCTATATTTGCCCCATAATGCTCCCGTAGTTCAATGGATAGAATTATGGTTTCCGGTACCATCGATATGAGTTCGAATCTCGTCGGGAGCACAAAAAGCGTATAACCTTAGGTGATGCGCTTTTTTATTGAATTATAATTTCTGATAGCGTGGAATTCTCTGGGCTGTTACATATTTGGCAGGCGCCAGTTAAGTTTTAAGGCCAACAACCGCAAACCGCTGATTAAAAATATAGCTATCGACTCGCTCCAGCGTTGATCTGTATAGGGCAAACTCAATACATATACAGAGCCACCGACAATACACGCCGTGGCATAAATTTCTTTGGTATGAAACAAAGCCGGAATGTGGTTTAGTAACAGGTCTCGCAAAACGCCACCAAAACAGGCGGTAATAGTGCCCAATGCCACACAAATGCCCGGATGCAAACCTATGGCCAAACCTTTGTTCATACCAATTACGGTAAATAAGCCAAGGCCCAGTGCGTCGAAAACCAGCAAGGTGCGCTGCAAACTCTTAAACGATTTACGAAAGAGGATTGAAAGAATGCCTGTACCCAGTATTACCAGTATGGTGGTCATATCACGCATCCAGGCAACTGGCGTGCTGCCTATCAAAACATCGCGAATGGTACCGCCGCCGGTTGCTGTAATAAAGCCTATGATCAATATCCCAAACAGATCAAGCTTTTTTTCCATAGCCGCCAACGTGCCCGATACCGTAAAGGTAATTATACCCAATATTTCAATAACGGCGGTGTATGACACGGAAAACATTTAGCTAAACTAAGTAAATAAATATACATAGCGTAGACGTTTCAGCATCCTGACGTTACAGCATTTTTCTATCATATAAAAACTACACCAGGCTTATACATTTAGCTTTACACAAACTTATTTCACAAAAAAAGCGCATAACTAAATGGTTATGCGCTTTTTACTATATAACAGTTTATTTTACTGCCCTAACATCACAGGCGTTTTACCATCGGTAATAATAACACGGTTTTGGCTGGTTTTAATGGCCTCAATCCACTTTTCGGCCAAGATCTCTTTAGTTAAACCAGCCGACTTGATCTCATTGGTGCGTGCATCAATAATAGCTTTCTCTTGCAGCATTTTGGCGGTAGCCAATTCATTTTTAACTGTTTGTGTTTCCACTTTAGCATTGTTCATTTTTTCGATATTCTCGGTCATACTGGCCGGCGGTTTAAGGCCCGATGTAAGCGAGGTAATATCAAAATACTTAATAGAAAACTGCTGTTTTAAACGTGCTTCTACGTTGTTTTCAAATATGTTGATGCTGGTTAACAAGCTGTCGGTAGCAAAATTACGCGCTTCTTCACGGTAGGCGTTTAGCACCAACGGGTTTAATACGCTGGCTTCAACATTATTTAGGTCATCTTCGTTTAACTGCCCTGAAAGACCAAGGTATTTATAGCTGAAAATAATATTGATACCACTATCGCGCTTGGCCTGGTAAGTATATTGAGGGTCAACCGTGAACACGCCACCATCGCGGGCAGTTACTGTGATAGGTTCTGGATTACCGCTTAGGGCGTACATTGGCACCTGGTACAGCGATGTACCAAACCAAAAGGTTGACTGGCTACCTGTAACCCGTTTAAAATCTGTTTTACCGTTGCGGCCATAATTGGTCATCAACACGCCTTCGTAGTTAGGCTCAACCCTGCTGCATGACGATACGCATACCACAATTACTACAGCTATTATTACAAATAAACCTATTGCTTTTTTCATTTAATGCTAATTTTTGAATATGGGAAATATATTAATACGATAAGATGCAACAACACAGTGCCGGCCAGCGCCGCCGGAGCCGTAAAGGTAAATACAAACCAGTGCAGCCCAATAAACAGTATGTTGCCAATAATAAAAAGGAGTGTGATAAGTATACCTTTATTCATAAGCGTTTTTAATATTGAGACTGTGATGGTTATATATTGTTACGGCAAAACCTAAGCAATGCTGTATTATTTGGCTGAAGATAGCCAAATAATTCGGCTAAGGGATTAATGCAATTGTTAAAAAATATCTATATTGGTGTCAAGCTAAACCAATATCATGAAAGCCTTATTTACCACTATTTTACTTGCACTTTCAATTAGTTTTAATGCATTTTGCCAAATGCCCGTGCCCGAATTTTTTGAGGCGCTTAAACTAGCGCCAACCAACAAACCCGAGGCTAAAAAGATATTTTTAACAGCTTTAAAAAAAGACCCACAGTTTTATGGCACCTATCATTTTCTGGGTGCAATTTATATGGGCGCCAATAATCTCGACTCGGCAGCCTGGTATTTCAATAAAGCCATTGCCTTAAACCCGGGCAATGTAAACCATACCAAAGAGTTAACCTACCTGCGTTTAATTAATAACTACGCTTACCAGCACGATTTTAAAAATGGCTTTAACACTGGTTGGGAATGTGTCAAACAATATCCGGATAATAAAAATATACTGGTTGCCTTGCAGGACCTTTGCTTGTGGGCATTTTACATAAAAAGTTTGCATATAGACCCCTCTTATTTAGCCCAGGCGGCCAAATCAGAATACCAGGTTAACAACATTGCCCAAGAGTATTTAATAATGCGCAAAATTAGGGTTGATGACGATGCGCCGGTACTTAACAATGTAACGACAGGCAAAAAAAACGGAGTCCAATATGATATGATAACCTGCACATTGCCTATCACAAAAAAAACGCTAAATATAGATTTCAAACTAAACTGGGACCTATCGACAGAGTTTGGTGGCAAAACTCCCCCATCGCAACGCGTATTATCAGACGCTACAAGCACCATTTACGAAAAAGTAGGCGCAATGTTAGCTGCCGACGATAAAACCGATATCAAAGCAGCTATAGAAAAGCTGACTAATTAATACAGTTTAATGAGCAATGCCACACAAAGCTCGGATGAAAGCCTATAGCCAAGCCTTATTCATACCAATTACGTAATAGGCCGAGTGCGTTTAACGACAGGCTTCTTTTAAGCTCGATATTTACTATCAGATAGATTTTTATATCTTTAGTTGATAACTCCTAAGCTATGAGAAATTTGATTTACCTATTTGTTATTACCGTAGCTTTTTCATCGTGCCGTAAACTAAATGAGGTGCCCAATACGCCCTCTGACATCAATCTGGCGGACAGGAAAATATCAAAAATAAGCCTTGCGCCGCTGTTACCTGTACAACAAGTTGATAAGTCATTTTACATAGGCTTATCATACGAAAAGAATTACAATTCTGCCGACGAAGTGACATTGACTTTTAATGGCCAAACTGCTACAGCGTTATTCAAATACACCGAAACCACAACTTCAATACAGCAAAATGTACAGTTTTTATTTAAAGGTTTTAGCCATCCAATTGATGGAGAAATAACAGCTACTATAATACACGGGAATTTAGTGTCAGAAAAAAAGATTCCCTATAAGATAGTAGATAATTTAAGTCTGCCGATGGTATGGAATTGTTTGGACAAGGTGTATCTTAAAGGATTAACTAATGGGATGTCGATGAGTACCAGCGGGTACTTTAAAGTATTAACTTATGATTTTATCAACAACCCGGCGGTGGTTGCTATTGGCGGATTTGGCGCTCAATTTGACAACATACCAACCGGTTTTTTTCATATCGATTTCATCAACAGTTTAAGAGGTAGATACATATGCTCATACGTTGGCGACCAATTAGTAGAACTAAAAGTGATCGATCACTTTTCACCGGCAGATAATAAATATTTGGCAGGATTATTTTATGATGAAATGAATAGCGTTTATGGCACGCCCCAACAAACGACAGCAAATGATATTTTAACCAGCACTTTCTATTATTCGGGTTTTAAACTTGTAACAACTCATCAAAAAACTACCATATATACAACCATTACTAAATTGTGAGTTATGGTAAGCCCTATCTCATTGCCTGCTCCCGTGCTCGCCAATATTTTTACTTTCTTTAAAATGTTTTCCATCGTTAATCGTCTAAACCAATATGGAAAACAATTACCTGATACCAACCACACCATTTACAGCAACTGACGAAGAGCATGAGCTGGCCCTAATGTTTCTGGATATCCGCAATTTTACCGGGCTTATGGAGCAGCAGCCTGGGCAAACCGTGATACAAATTGTCCGCAGGTTATTTACCGCCTTTAACCAAATAGCTAAGAAATTTGAAGGAAAGGTGATTGAGGTGGCAGGCGATAGCATGTATATCGTCTTTGGTTTGCAAACAGACCTAAAAGCATCTGTAAACAATGCCTACCACGCAGCTAAGATGATGTTTAAAACAATAGATCTGTTTAACCAGGCTTATGCAGACCCTAACTACAGCAATGCGTTAGAGATGGGTGTTGGCTTACATGCAGGCAAAGTTTATGTAGGCGAATTTGGATTGGATAATGCCCCCCAATTAACTGTAATGGGCCTGCCGGTAAACATAGCTTCAAGGCTGCAAACAAAAACCAAAGAGCTTAACAACGACATGATCATATCTGAATATGCTTACCAGCTGTTGGATAACGAGCATACACTGCCCGCTTATCAAACCGTACAATTGCAGGGCATTACTCACGGGCAACAGGTAAGGCTGGCGGGCAAAACCTACCAAACACATAAAAATTTCGATTATTTATTGGCGATATCAGGCTAGGCAAACTCTTCGAAGATCACTATAAACACAAAAAGCCGCCTCAAATTAAATGGAGGCGGCTTTTTGCATTTGCGTATTACTATTCGTCAGCCGGTTCTTTGCTGGCCTGGTAATTAGCGCTGCCTTCTGCTATTTCCGTTAACAGGGCATCTGCGGTCTTTTCTTCGTCAAGCGTAAGTACCAGCATTTCGGCTATTTCATAATAACCCAGCGTTTTGGCAAGTGCTATCATGCCACCGTAAGATGCAATTTCATAATGCTCGGCTTTTTGGCCGGCAAAGATCAAACCTACGTCGCGTTGTGCGGTACCTTCCTCTGTAATGCTTATGATGGTATCACCTTCGTCAACAATACCCGCCATAGCGTCGCATTTATTGGCTTCGGGCTCTAACCCTAATATTGCAAAGATCTCTTCTAAGCGGGTAACGTGGCCTGCAGTTTCCAACATGTGGTTATTGAAAGCGTCTCTCAATGCCTCGGAGGTAGCGGCCTCGGCCATATCCGGCAAAGTATCAACCAATTCTCTCTCGGCCCAAAGCAGGTCTTTTAACTGATCGATAAAAAACTCCGATAATTTAGAGTTCCCTGCTGATGTGTCCTGTAGGTCCTGCCAGGCTGCCTCCTGCTCGGTCGATTCAGGTTCTGCACCATAAACATTTTGATTTTGATATTCGCCGGCAGCATCGCGATAAGGCTCGTTACTATTTACAGATGGTTCGCCATCATAAGTACCCTCAATAGTACCCTCTTGCAACTCCTCATCAATTCGGTCATCTGCTTCATTATCTGCTTCTACCTGATCGCGTAATGATTTTACCAGATCGTGCCCCTCGTTTACCACCCGCTGTTGTTGCTGTAGTAAAGAGACTAACTCAGGCGACAAATCATTATCATCAGTCAACGCGGTTTCATAAGCCCCTAAAATAGCGTCCTCGCCGCGTTCGCATTCATTCAAAATAGCTTCCAGATCGCCACCGGTAAACACCGCTTTAACATCTAACCAGGTACGATGTAAGGCGCCCGATGTACTGCCACCGGCAACCGGCGCTATACCATTTGCCTGCGCAAATTCGGTTAAGTCGGCCACATGTTGGCGGCTGTCGTCGGCAAGTTTGGCAAATACAGTTCTTAGTCCGCCATCTTCTTCTTCCAAATCGGCCGATGCCCGCTCAAAGCCTACTATACGGTCGTTATTAATTTCGATCAAATCGTTTATCACGTCTGTCGCGTCTTCTGACATTTCCATTGTTTGTTCTTCTTTCTGGTAATTAGTGTTTGATTGACTCTGATCGTCGGCATGGTCTAGCCTTTCTACAATCTGGCCGGCATGTTGCGCACGGGCTTCTGCTGCTAATGGCGACTCGCCTGTCAAAATAGTTTGGGTTGACATGCTATTCTCGAATGCTTCTACCTGGCTAATTTGTAGTGTGGTAGTTTGTCCGTTATATAATTTTACAATAACCTTATCATCAAAGATGGTTAAAACCTCGCCCGGTCCTTCGGGCGAAGTAATGCGTTGTCCTACATTCATAGTTTAATAAGTGCTCCATTGCGCCACCCCTTTAGGGTCGGCTTTTTTAACTTCTTCACTTTTAATTTTGCTCATCTCTTTGTCCAGTTTTTCTTTATCTGCCAAAGCTTTTTCCATTTCTTTAGGCTGGATAGTTTGTCCCTGGGTTTCTTTAGCGTAAGCTATCGGGTTTTCTATGTAAACAAAATCTTTACCCATACCTTTTATCTCGCCTTCGTTCCATGGGCCGCGTACTGTACCTTCTGAAAGGTTGTAGGCTTGCTGCAAAAAGCGCGGATCAGCACCTAAAACTGCCGGCGGGAAGTTTGGCTGGATGCTATCTAATGCAGCCTCAAACATTTTGTAGTGGGTAACTTCTCGTGTCATTAAAAACGATAAGGTTTCGTGGATGTACGGATCGTCGGTAAACTTCATCAGGTGCTCATAAACCAATTTGGCTCGCGACTCTGATGCAAGGTTACTGCGCAGATCAACCGTCAAATCGCCGTTTGAGTTGATGTACGATGCGCACCATGGGATACCCTGGCTGTTTCTGGGTGTTGGGCCACCGCCGGTGATGATAGGGAACTGCGGATTTGCGCTTAAGGCCGCATGTATGATGCTTTCTTTAGCAGCTTTGCCATCCATTACCTGCATAATTTCAGACTGGTCGGCGGCGTCTTTCAACTCGCCATTTACGCCCTTTAAAAGCATTTGAATGGTAGCGCCAACAATTTCAAGGTGGCTAAATTCTTCCGTAGCGATATCCATCAGCATATCATACTTATCCGGATGTGGCTGTTTGGCACCAAAAGCCTGTGTAAAATACTGCATAGCGGCAGCAAGTTCACCGTTTTCGCCACCAAATTGCTCCAACAATAAGTTGGCAAAGCGTGGGTCGGGACGTGATACCCGGGCATTAAATTGTAAATCTTTTACGTGATGAAACATAGCGGTAATTTTTAGTTGTTTGGTAAACAATTGTGTGTATTGAGGAAGCTGCTTGAAGAGTGGGTATCATGCGTGCTAATACAACTAAAAGGAATGGCTAATGTTTCACTATAAGAAAATAATTAATTTTATAATTTAATTTCACAGAAAGATGTAGCAGGCACTGCTTTTAGGGTGCTGCAAAGCTACTTAGAGAAATTATGTGACTTTAAACCGCTATACGCAGGTCTTCTAAATAAGGCACAACAAACATGGTGTGCTCGAAAGCCCTGAAATGGGTTATCAGGTGACTACGGTCGTCAAAAAAAACTTCAACATAAAAACAGTCTACGTTGTATAGTTTAATGTAGTAATGGTCTGTCAGGCGGTCAACCAAAAAGGTTCCCTGTAAAACAAGCTCTGTTTTATCCTGGTAGCTTAAGCGGTTAAAATCTTCTGATCTCATACCAGGCGTAATACAAAAGCCATGCCTATTTTAATATTAAGCATGGCTTGCATTGGGTAATAAGTATGAATACTATTTACCTACCTCATAAAGTGTTGGTTCTTTTATACCAGCTTGTTTAAAAAAGTCGTCATTCATTAAAAAATGCGCGCGGGTTAAATCATTCAAATAAATTCGTAGTGGTTCAAGGCCCACTTCTTTTCGCCTGTTGTCTACATTCAAACTATCGGCCACCGGCTTTGGGTAGGCCTGGCCATTTTTTGTGTTATAAGTAACTTGCGTTGCATACAATTGTTTATGGCCGGTATTAAGCAATACATCATCTTGTAAATAAGCAAAGTTTTCGGGGTTAGCATTTTTACGGTTTACCTGGTTTTTCATAGCTGCTAACACCTTTACCTGAAACTCAGGATATTTGTCAAAATGTTGCATCATCAGCCAAAAATGTGTTGAGCCGCTTGTACCCACCAGGTCATAGCCGGGAAAACCGTATTGATCAAATACCGCTTCTACCCGCTTTTGGTTAGTGTTGGTAACGCTGTCCTGGTAAGCGCGCCATTGCTGCCGGGTTAGCCCACTTCGCAAACCTGTTTTAGGCTGGGGACGCATAGCGGTTTGGTCAACAGCAGCCCATTTGGCAAGGCTATCTGCCAATGATTGGTTAATTTTTGAATTTGTTTGTGCCTTACCGGTAACGCTTATGGCACTAATTAATAAAAAGATAAAGATGTTTTTCATAAGGCTTTGATTTAGTATGATAAAACTAAAGTAAGCCGTTAGTTATGACAGGAATTGTGTTTTTCGGTCTTTATGTTATTTACTTGATTTTGCAGATCGTGATTTCTTTTCTTGCCCCAGCAAAAATCCATAAGGTTTAAGGGCGTCAAAATGATCGCAGGCTATTTTTATCATGCCGCAAAGCGGTAGCGCCAGTACCATGCCGGGTATGCCCCAAATGGCCTCGCCTACCACTATCCCAAAAATGGTAAAGAAGGGATTTAAATTAATGCCGCTGCCAACTACCAACGGTTCTAAAAAATAACTTTGCGTAAACTGTACCACGCCATAAATAGCTACAATGCCAACTACCAACCCGGGGCTACCGCCTGTAGCCAGGGTAATGAGCGCGGTAAGCAAGCACCCGGTAACGTTGCCCACAAAAGGCACCATCTCTAAAGTACCGCATAGTATGGCAAAAAATATGGCGTTCTTTACCCCTATAGCGCTAAAGCCTATGCCGTACATTACCCACAGGCAACCTATCATAGATGCCAAACCCACTAAATATTGTTGCGAAACGCCGCCCGCTTCGCGAATAATGCGCAAAGTATCTGTTTGCTTACCTGCAGGCACAGCCTTTGACACAAATTGCAAAAAATGCTCACGAAAAAATATCAGCAGAAAAATATAAACCAACGTTAGCACTACATCAAGGGCTATACCCAACAACACACCCGTGCCTTGCGCCACAAAGGTAACTGGCGCGCCCATGTCGGCCTTTTCCATTATCTGCTTTTGTTCCTGAGGTTTTATACCGGTTTTTTGGGTGATGAGTTGCTGCAGTTGCTGACCCAGCTCGGCAACGCGCTTCCGGATATCGCCGGCATCATCAACCAAAGCAGTTAACTGCCAGCCCAGCAAACCAAATATAATGGCAAAACCAAGCACAAGAACCAATATGCAGATAAATGCAGAAAAACCCCGATTTATACCAAATTTTTCAAGACGGCGGCCTAACGGAATTAACAACATAGCCAACACCAGTGCAAACACCAGCGGCACCAAAACATCTTTGGCCAACATTAAAATAGCTACCCCGGCTATCAAACAAAACAAACAAACCGCAATGCGGGCTGGTACGGGTATGGTTTTCAGGGTCATAAGCAAAACGTTACAGATATAACGTTAGCTTAACAGCAATACCCCTAATGGGTTTGCATAAATTTTGTTTAGCCGTTATTACTTTATGGCGATGGGCTTATCAGTAAGGCTATTTAAAAAGCTAACTATCTGCTTTACTTCAACCTTTGTCAGCTTTAAACTATCTGCTGACAGGGTTTGATTCGGGTTATCCAATCCCCAGCCATTGCCCCCGCCGGCGTTGTAAAACTCAACTACTTTTTCAAGGGTATGGAACGAGCCGTTGTGCATATAGGGCCCGGTTTTGGCAACGTTACGTACGGTGGGTGTTTTAAATGACCCTCGATTATACTCTTGCGGCATCTGCCTAAAGCTACCTTCGTCGTCATCGGCCTGCACCAGCTTTGGGTTATCTGTTTTCGGCACACCAATGATCTCCATTTCCGTACGTTGATAGATGGGTGGTATTAACCCGTTAAACAGCGGTGCAAAGTGGCAGGTGCCGCATTGCGCCTTCCCCATAAATAAGTTAAAACCCTTTATCGCAGTCTTATTCAATGCCGATATACTACCTGCCATATACCTGTCAAACGCTGACGTGCGTGGTGCCAGCGAAAGGATGTAAGCCGTTAAACCTTCGGCAATGCCATACATTGCTATCTTTTGATAATCGCCCGGCGGAAAGGCTGCCTTAAACAAACTGATATACTTTTTATCATGCTTTAAACGCGCCAATATCTGGCTATCAGCGGCTGCCATTTCGTGCTTGTTGCTCAACACCTCCCTAATCTGGTCAATCGGGCTGATGGCGCGGCCGTCCCAAAACTGGGTGTGCTGATAACCGGCATATAGCAGCGTAGGCGCGTTACGTAACACCTGCGCATGGCCATCAATGCTGATACTTTTAGCCAACCCATCAGTAAAATACTTATCGGGCTGATGGCAGGTGGCGCAACTACGGGTTGCCGTGCCCGATAGTCGTTTATCAAAAAACAAAGTTTTGCCTAATGCCAGTAACTGTTTTTTATGATCAGGGAAATCCAGAAAAACATCCGGATTAAGCGCGTCAACACTAAAAACATTTTTTGCCCTTGGGTTGAATATACCATTAAGCTTAATATCCAGCTTTAATAGTTTGACGTATTGCACCATTTGCTGTTGCAAAGGCATAGCATAACCCGTTAAAAAACGCATTCTATCAAACCTATCAAAATGTGGATGACCCTTTAAATAGCTCAAAGTTGCCGCCAGCTTGTTGCTTAGTTGTGCAGATGGCTGCTTATCTAAAAACGGTTTTAAAGCTGACTGTAACGCTAAAAACGAGTAATACGACTCGGTGATACCGGTTTTAAGCATTGGCGCGTCAAAACCTGTAATGCCTAAAGTCATCACCCGTACCAGTCCAAGCTGCAGGCAAAGCATTACTTGTGCGTTACTGGTACTAAAGCCGTTAAATAAATTCGGTAGAGCTTGCGCGGCGGTTTGCATGTCAGTAGCCAGCACAAGCAATTCGGGCTTTTGGGTGGCTACATCGTCATCAAATAATAGCGCTTCTATTTGTTGCAGGCCATGCGGCGGGCGGTAATCATCCTCCGGTTCTTCGGCTTCAAACTTTGCCGGGGCATTAAAATCGCGCGCCGACTCGATAATGTATTGCCTGCGGCAGTTGATCAAAGCCGAATGGCAATTTTTAACGCTCTCCCTATCATTCGGCTTTAACCCGCTGATAGCAGTTTTTAAACTGGTGCAACCGTTGGCGAAGGCTACACATTTTAATTTGGTAGCAGCAATAACCTGTGCTGCCTGGCTTTCGGGCTTTATAGGTAAAGCTACTGCCGGCCAAAATATCAAACTGATAATAATCCCGGTGATGATAAAGGCACGCTGTACTTGTATTGCTTTTACTATCCCACTCATTAGTTTACAAAGGATGGGCAACGCTTATTTGGTTACCTTAAAACTATCAATCTCTTTACCTGTGGCAGATATTTGACGTATGGTAATCGTTTTGCCATCAACATCGGCAACGGTTAAAGAGTGCGTGTTTGATATAAATTTGTCGGTAAAGGTTTGCCAAGACTTAGGGTCGTCGTTTTGCTCAATATCATAAAGCCCTGCACCACCTGCCCCGGTAACCAGGTATATTATACCCTTTGGCTTAGTAACGGTTTTACCGTTGTAGTTTTTGTCCAGTTTCCAATCGCCGTTTACCACGTGGCCGCGTGCCTTGTCTGCACTGGCAGCCTGTTTTTGGGGAGTGAATGTAAGCGGGAAAGTACGCTGATAGTTGTGCACGTGGCCGGTAAATACCACATCAACCTTACCGGCCTCAAACCATGGCGCTAAGGGCCGCATTTGCTGATCTTCAAAATGCGCGCGCGACGAGTTGAAACCCGGGTGATGAAACACCACAAAGCGCCAGGTGGCGTTTTTTGCCGATGCCAGGTCGTTCTTTATCCAGTCAAGCAAGTCCTTATCTTCAAAATTCATATATGGATTTGAATCAAGGAACAGCCAATGCGCGTTACCGTAGTTAAAGGAGAAATTACCCATACGCGGAAAAGCGTCGCCGGCGGCATCTTTAAAAGCTTTTTTGTTTACGTCTGATCCTTTTAGCAATGGTGATATAGCACCGCCTTCGCCACCTGCGGGGCCGTTTAGCGGCTGGTTCCAATAGCTGAAATAAGCAAGTCCATCCGGGTAGCGGTCAAGGTCTCGGTTACCAATATCATGGTTACCCGGCGCTGCCACAAAAGGCACCGAGCGCATAATAGGCGCGCTTTCTATAGTCTGTTTGTCTGAGTTATATATGTTCCAAAATTTTGTACGATACTCAGATATCCTGCCCGTGCTGTATACGATATCGCCGGGTACTACCACTAAATCGGGTTTTTCTTTATAGATCTGTACAGCCAATAATTTCTGATTAGGTGTTTGGGCGCCAATATCGCCTATGGCCACAAAACGGTATGCCTGCTTATCATTTTTTGGCGCAATAGCTTCGGCAGTAAATACTTCGGCACCATTTTTTAGTAAACGATATGTAAAAGTACCACCGGTTGTCAGATCTTTCAATATCGAACGATAAATCCGGTGTGGTTCAATACCTCCTACTGCCACGCGGGTATATTCGGCCGATCCGGATTTTTTCCAGGCATCTCCGGCTTTAACTTTTAGTTCTACGGTCCAGTCGGCATCAACATCGGCAACATGCCATAGTAATGTTAAGGCTTTTGCAGACGGCTCTCGCCCTATTTGCAGGTACGGGTTTGCAATAAATGTTGTTGGTAACGTGCTGTCTTGAGCGTTTGCCGAATGCAGGCCAACATGTATAATCAGTAACAGTGCCGATAGTAAATTTCTAAAATTCATATTGTATGTGCTTACAGCAGGCTAAGCTATTAAAAAACATAGCCTTGCTCAACCAAAACCAATTTCATAGCATATTTATAACCAAAACTTAACATTAAATTTAGCATTTATTTACGGCTATATAACGGTTGAGATTTATTTTGTAGCTTAAACACATCAAACCTGAAAAACAATTTTAATAACATATGTCCCGTCACTTTATAAAGCTGATAGTTATTATCCTGGTAAGTACAAATGCTACCATCGCGTTAGCTCAACAATCAGAAATTTATCGTCCTAATCAAATTTTTGTGTCGCCGCTTAGGGCATTTGCGGATATTGTAAACCCGGGTATTGAAGTTGGCTACCAGCGAGCTTACGGAAAAAATTTAGCGACAGCTGTTTCTGTAGCCCGTATGACAGATGCCATTTTAAAACTGGTACCAGAAAACAATAACACCATAGACTACACAAATTATAAAGGTTGGCGCTTTATGGTAGAACAACGATATTTTTTGACAGACAAAAAGTTGCGCGTACGCAAATATTTGGCCGCCGACATCATGTTACTAAAAGTAAATTACGATACAGGGGCAAGTTTCACTACAGATACAGGTAAAAATGCTGTTTACTATAACGATGATTATCACGTAAATAAAAGAAATATTGCCGCAAACATTAAATACGGCATACAATTTCCTGTATGGCATTTTGTATTTGATTTTGTAGGCGGTGTAGGTTTAAAATACCGTTATGTTACACGTAGTGGATTAATAAACCCAAATGCAGAGCAGTTTAAAGCACGCCATCCAAATATCTGGGAAGCTACGCACAAGGCAGGCGATGAGGTTTTACCTACAGTTACAGCCAACATCAGAATAGCCTACGAGTTTTAAATCACTCTTTTATAACTGTTGTATGATGCTTATCGCCATAATACCTAACGCCTGTTGATATCAGCGAACCTGTTGATACGGTAATTTTAAACAGCATATCATAATCATCGTCTGTAAGTGTGGTAAAAGCCACGGTACCACCAAAGGCCTCTAAAGTTGGTATTACCGTATTTGAGTGGCCAACTATCAATATATTTTTACCCTGATATTCCCATAGTGTATTTTTGGCAAACACCTTTAACTTAGCGGTGTCATAATTTTTTAATTCGGCAATGTTAAATTGCTTTTGGGTGGGTTGCGCAGTTTGCATAGTACGTTTAAATGGGGTAACAAATATGGCGGCTATGTTTTGCCCTTTTAGTTCTTTGGCCAGTGTTTCAGCACGTTTTTTACCTTCAGGGCTTAGGTCAGGGTCGGCAGCGGTCATGGTAGCGGTTGGCGCTGGTATGGCCTTTTCGGCATGGCGCACCAGCCAAATGGTAGTGGTTTGGGCAAAGGTTTTGCTGCCTGTTAATATCAGCGCAGCTATAAGTATGGGTTTAAGGTATTTCATGGCCTATCAATTTAAGGCAAATTAAGATTTTTAATTTGTATGGTAGTTTTAATTTGTATGGTAGTAGTTGTCATTTCTTAATATTTAATACACATCATGCTAACACAGGCATCATACCTTGCACAAACTCAATTTGTGCCCCTTGGCCTGGATATACATCATTATAGCATCAATACTGCAAGCTGCCTGGACCTACAGCGTGAAATCATTTAGCCTGGCCGATTTAAAACTGCTTAGCCTAAGCAACTTTTATACTTTACAGGGCCTTACTTATATTGCACCCATTACCGGCTACATTGTTTTTGGAGCGGCTAATGCATGGTTTTTCTCTATGGCGATAAAAGGTATCCCAACAGCAATGGCTTTTGCGGCCTGGACCGGCGGAAGTATTATAAGTATCAAACTGGCGGGAGTAATATTTTACAAGGAGCCTACCAACTGGCCAGAGGTATTTTGTATGCTGATAATAATGGGCGGCATTATGGGATTAAAATTTGCTGCATCGCCGCAAGCATAAAATTATGATTCAATCTTTTACCCACAACTGCAGGGAATAATTATATTTGCACACTCGCAATTTTAGATTTATGTTTTACTTATTACTTGCAGCGGCAGCGGTACTATTTATAAGCCATGTGGCATTACTGCTGTTATCTTTTCCACAATCGCAACTGGCGCAGCGCCGTTACTTTTACTCGCACCTAACCCTTTGGTTAACCGGCATTATTGTTTTCGTTATGGCATGGTTTTACAGCAATACCGGCCATTCTGATATGCTGGCTTATTTTGATACATCAGTCAAAAAGGCCATGATATTAGTGTTTACCTTTTCATTATCATTAGTGGCTCATTGCATAGTAATGTATGCTGTGTTGCCTTTGATGCAGAAGAATAAGCGCTAAGCAGATATTAATCCAGCCCCGGCGCTAACAGATCAGGATCTACTTCGCCGTCATTCTGATGGGTTATTTTAGCCAGATCATAGTGCATTTCGCCATTGATCTCGCGGCCACGAATGAGGCCTTTATCATACAAATGCGACAGCACCTGTTTGGTAATAGCTACTAACTGATCGTCTTTAATACCGGGCTGTAGTTGCTCTAATTTTGCAATAACCTGTGTGGCGCTCCCTTCGCCAGATTGAGCAAGAGCGTAAATAATCTTGTTTTCCTGTGTATCATCCTCAAAAAAATGAGCAGGTACGTGCAATGGCTTAAATTCGTCGCGGAAATCTTCGTCTGACTGTATCATAGTAGTTTTGCTTTATCTATCGTAATAAAACAATGATAATGCCAAGCGCGCAGCAAAA
>JAZKET010000006.1:40049-42597 GCA_040386815.1 Bacteroidota bacterium
CCACGTTCTTTTTTTCAAGCTTTTTATGCAAGTTATTAACCTCCAACAACGCTGCCGAGCAATAAAAGGGACGTAACTCCATAGTCAAAACCCCGGCTTTAATAGCCGGATCGGTTTCTGTAAGTGCCTTAGCTTCTTCTACAGTCTCTACCGCGAAGATAAAGATCCCTCTAACGTCGCCCTTATCCATATATGGGCCGGCAACTACCAGCTTGCCTTCATCGGCTAGTTTTTGGATGTTTTTAAGGTGAGCTTTTTGTATTTCGGCAGCCTGGGCTTTGTCGGTTATTTTGGTGGGGCCGGTTTTTAGGTTAGCCATTACATACTTGCGCATGCCGTAATCATCGGCACCGGTTTTTTTGGCCAGGGCGGCATCATATTGCGCATGGGCGCCAAATGTCAGCAGGCATAATACAGCAGCAAATAGGTTTTTGATCATATCGAAAGGGCTTTATCAAATATACTAAACGTACGCCAATTGTCAACAGCGGGTAATTTGGACAGGTTTTTGACTATATTTTATGTATGCGTTAAACCGCAAGCTTTTTTTTAGTCTATAACAATAACAGCGTATAGCTGCCGTATTTAACATATATAAAAGAATTATGAAAAGGGTATATCAGTATTTAACATTAACAGGCGTAAGCGCGGCTTTGTGCTTAACCATGGCCTTACAGGTTAATGCTCAGCAACGTGGTGGTGGAGGTTCTTCAGGCGGCGGCGGTGGTCGTTCAAGCGGCGGCGGTGGTGGCGGAAGCTTCTCACGTGGTGGCGGTGGCGGCGGCTTCTCTGGCGGCGGTGGCAGCAGTCGTCCATCAGGTGGTTTTTCTGGTGGCAGCAGCAGCAGGCCCCAGGGTGGTTTTTCTGCCCCAAGCCCAAGTCAAAATCCCAGTGTACAGCGTGGCGGAAGCTTTGGCAACAGCCGACAATCAGCAGATATTTCGCGTGGGGACAGAAGCAGTAACGGTTTTAGCCCACGTGCGGTAGGGCCATCAGGCTCGCAGCAACGTGGTGCGCAGTACAGCCGTCCGTTAGCATTTCAACGTGGTGGCGTAGGTACACCAAACCGTGGTGGTTATAACAACTACAGAGGCGGCGTAGGTTCTATCCGTGGTGGATTTTACAGAGGCGGCAGATATTATCCAAACGGATATAATTATGGCCGTAACTACGCCTATCGTTACAGCCCATGGTATAACACCGGCGGCTATTATTACAATCGCGGCTTTTATGGCAGCTTGTACTACCCGCGTTTAGGTTTTAGTTTGGGTGTGTTACCTTTCGGCTACTATCCGTTCTATTGGGGTTCAAGCCGTTATTTTTATAGCGATGGTTTCTTTTATCAGCAAGATAATAACCAATATACCATAGTTGAGCCACCATTGGGCGCAGCTATTAATGCTTTACCAAGCAACGCGTCGGCTATCACTATAAACGGCCAGCAATATTACCAGGCAAACGGGGTTTATTACACACCTGTTACCAGGGATGATGGCACCGTAGTTTACCAGGTTGCAGGTAAAGATGGCAAGCTTGACCAATACTCAAGCGCAGAAAATGGCTACGATATTGAGAACTATGGCTACACCGGTCGCAGTAGTGGCAGCTCTCCAACGGCAGTAGATATGCCAAGGGTGGGCGATCTGGTTTATTCGTTACCAAACGATACCCGTAAAATAAAGCTAAACGGTATACAATATTTTGTATCGCCGGATGATATATATTTCCAGGAAACGCGCGACACAAATGGAAACAAGGCGTACAAAGTTACCGCTACGCCTGACGAAGAATAATGAAAGATTAAGTGAGGGTGTTTTGATGAGAAAGGGTGGATACCGTTAAGGTGTCTGCCCTTTTGTGTTTTAATGACTTTTACGATACACCATTACAACAAAAGCATGACAAACATTTTAAGCTTTAGCTGTTACTTTGATTGACGTTTAATTCACTTAAAACAATATGGACTTACAACTAAAAGATAAACTGGCCCTGATAAGCGGATCGACCGCCGGGATAGGTTACGCCATTGCCAAACAACTGGCTGCCGAAGGGGCAAAAGTAATTGTAAATGGCCGCACGCAAGCACGTGTTGATGCCGCCGTAAAAAGTATTATAGAAGCTACCGGCAACCAAAAGGTAAGCGGTGTTATTGCTGATTTTACCGACAAAGCCCAGATAGAAACTCTTATAACTCAAATACCTGAGGTTGACATACTGATAAACAACGTGGCGATATTTGAACCAAAAGCCTTTGCCGACATAACGGACGAGGATTGGCTGCGTTTTTACGAGATCAATGTACTGAGCGGCGTCCGCCTATCGCGCGCTTACTTTGATAAAATGCTGGCTAAAAACTGGGGGCGAATCATCTTTATATCCAGCGAATCGGGCGTGCAGATCCCTGAGGAAATGATACATTACGGCATGACCAAGACCGCGCAACTAGCTATTGCCCGTGGATTGGCAGAACTTACCCGCGGCACCAACGTTACCGTAAATTCTGTAATGCCTGGCCCTACCCTGTCTGAAGGTGTTGGCGGCTTTATTA
>JAZKET010000006.1:42607-84157 GCA_040386815.1 Bacteroidota bacterium
CCGAACAGGTTGAGCAGGATTTCTTTAAAACCATGCGCCCCACCTCTATTATCCAACGTTTTTTAAGTGTCGATGAGATAGCTAATACGGTTACTTATCTGTCAAGTCCGCTGGCATCGGCTACAAATGGCGCTGCCGTGCGCGCTGAGGGTGGTTTGTTGAAGGGGGCGCTATAAACTAAGATTTATGGGATTGGAGGGATTTGAGGATTCTTTGCATTCTTAAAAAAATATATAAAGACGCTATTCGAAGTCTCTGACTTCGAATGTATATGCCGGTAGTCTCTGACTACCGGTTTTTTTTATGTAGGCAGAGACTACATGCATAGTCGTTCGAAGTCAGAGACTTCGAACAGCGGTAGAATTTTAATTTAAAAAGTTTAAGCCCCTGATATTAGTTGCTTCATGCAAACTATATATAGAATCAGGTTCAATCAAAATCGGCTGTTTGTGATACAAAATTGCATTTTGCATCCGTCATCCAACTTCCAAGTCCATAATTCTTTAATAAGAAAAGTATAACTGTTATTGATAGTTATTCGACTACTGGACTTTTTCGAAGTTTTAACGGATAATATCTTATGTTTTTGATTACCATCAGTCCCATAAATTATATAAACATTTTTTATAGAATCTATTTTATAAACCAATAGTTTTTTTTCAACGTAGATACCTGTCCTAAAGCGATTGAGGTTGTTACTAGACAAATCACAGTTATCAAAAATTTCTTCATAATAAATTTAATTTGCTATAAAATACCATGCGGATTATTCCGCAAATGCTCAATCTTGGCTTCAAATAACTGGGCCATTTTATTAGCTCGCCATTTGGCTTCTTCGGCTTTGTCGCCGGTAAATAGTTCGTCTACTGTTTTGGTAAACAATGCTACCCAGGCTGCAAAATGTTGATGACCTACCGGTAAATTAGCATGCGGAAAGAATGGGCTGCCAAAATAGGTGTGTTCTTCTAACAAAACGGTTTGCCAAAACTTGTACATCTTTTCAAGGTGTACGGGCCATTTGTCTTGTATACGCTCGTTAAATATGGGCGCCAGCAATTCGTCGGTGCGTATACGGTCGTAAAAAGTATCTACCAGTAATTTTATATCCTCAAGGGTAAGTATTTGTGTTGGTGTAGCCATGTTATGTACGGGCTTTGGTGGTTGTGCTGCTGCGCACTGGTGTCATGTGTATAGTAAACGTTGTGCCCAGCTTTTCAGTACTATTTACAGTGATATCGCCGCCATGTTTTTCAACTATCTGTTTAACAATACTCAGTCCCAAACCAACCGACTCCTCGCCACGCAAACCACGACGGCTGGCCCTTGAGAAACGATCGAATATAAAAGGCAACAAATGCGCCGGGATACCCATACCAAAGTCTTTAATATCAATATAGATCTGTCCGTCATCATCGCGCAGCCTTATCTCAATATGCTCACTATCGCCAGAAAACTTAATAGCGTTGCTAATCAGGTTATCCATCACCCGCTGCATTTTCTCTTTGTTAATGTGGGTATAAATAGGCTTTTCGGTACCGTAATATAATATGTTGGTATGGCCTGTTTTGTTCTTAACCCACTCGTCTACTATCTTAAGCAAATACTGGTTAAGTTCAGCTTCCTCAATATCAAATACGCTGTCTTTATCATTGTGGGCGGTTTCAATCAGATCATTAATAATAGACGTAGCTTTATCGCACGATGCTTTGATCATCTGCAGGTTTTCCTTATTCTCGGCATCCATTGTTTTATCATCTTCCATCATATTAGCTATAGCTTGTATGGCGGTTAATGGGTTACGCAAGTCGTGCGCTACAATGCCTAAAATCTCGTTTTTAAGCTGGCTGGCGGTCTCTATTTCCTGATTCTTTTCTTCAATAGCTTTAAGTTTCAGATAATTATCGGCACGATAAGAGAATGAAAATCGCGAGATGCAATAAAACAAGGTAAGCAGTATAAACGATGCCAGGTTATTCATCATCAGCTCGCTTGCGCTTGATTGGTAATACGGCAACATTATAGCAAAGCAAATACCCGTTATAATAGTTATTATTATGGTTTCGAAGTACTCTAAGGTAAAAAACACCCCGGCCATTACAACGCCCATTAAATACATCACTAGTGTATTGCGCGGGTTATGCATGGTAAAAAAAGTAGTGCGCATGCTGGTTAGCATTACAAATAAGGCAAATGCTAAATTGAGTACCTGGCCGGCAATGTTAAATGGCTTGCCCTCTTCAAACTTCATGAGCAGCAAAATGGCGCCCAGGCAAAATATGGGGGTTACAAATGATGATACAATGTTGCCATTATTAAACTCGTCGTAATGCTTGATACTTTCAATGGGCAAATCGTAAACGGTTACTATTACCCTTAACATCACGCTCATCAAGAAATAAATAAGGGCAATGATCTTTACAGTCTTCAGGTTTTGCAGTGTACTGTACTCCCTGAAAGCCAAGCGGTTTGCCAGATTGATCCTCGAAAAAAAATGAACCCTCATCTAAATTATTTGGTCAAGCTAATATACTAATCTGTTTAAACATATTATTACCCCTATCAGCTATAATGTATATACAAGTAATTCAACGGTTAAAAAGCCTCGCCAACATCAACAAACAACCCGCGCGAACCTTGCGTACCAAAAGCATAATCTAACGATATGCTGGTTTTTGATACCTTGTTTAACTTAATACGCAAACCCGGCCCAAAGCCCGGTTGCACCCTTTGCAATTGTGTGCCCTGCCTGCCGCTAAAAGTTTGCGCGTTACCAAACAGCACCCCACCTATCAAACCGTTAGCGCTTATTCTGAAACGGTATTCGGCTTCGGTATAAAACATTTGGGCGCCCCTAAAACGGCCCTGTATGTATCCCCTGCCGGTTGCCGAGTTAACATCCCAGCCCACGCTGGGCAAGTCAAGATAACCCGGGCTACCGTTCATTACCGCCCAATCATAGTTCCATAAGGCTATTACGTTATCAGAGCCTGCCGGAAATCTGAAATATTTACGGATATCAATTGTCATAGAATGCCAGTCGCTGGTGCTGCCAAAGGTTGACACGGCGCTGCGATACTGTAAAGAAGCATAAAGCCCTTTTGATGAATTGATGGTATTGTCGCGCGAGTCATAAAAACTACTCAGCGTAAAGCCTGATGATACGTTGCGCGATGACCGCCCGTATAATTCGTAATCAGATACCGTACCGTTGATGTTTCCTTTATCGGTAATGTTATAGTGGCTATCAAACAAAAAACCAATGCCTATATAAAAGTTGCCTGTAACCTTTCGATAAACAGTTTCATGTAAACGAATAAAATTATAATCCATGGGGTTATCGTTGGCCACGTTACTGCCACTACCTAAACCAAAGGTACTTTGCGGATATTTGTAAAAGCGATAATCGCCTATGTAATTATACCGGTTATTTTTACTCCAGATATTGGTTTGGAGCGGTATGCTCAACTGTTTATTTTGTGTATACGATACGTTGGCCATAATAGTTGACACCCTTGCCTTAGGCCCTGTACGCAAGGCCACATTGCCCGAAAGCACCACCGCAAATTTTGATACCAGCGTATAACCAATTGCCGGCACAATAGAAACTACTGGTTTTGAGGTAATGGTATCGTCGGCAGGCTGAGGGTCTTTTTTTAGTAGTTTGCCTATAACGTCGTATAAGTCTTTCTGCGGTGTACCTTTTTGCGATAACACTAAAGTGTCTTGCTTTGGCTTTTTGGTAGTACTATCAGTATGTATTTTGGCCAGGGGGATGCTACGATTACGCTGAGCATAAAGACTTTGACTGCTTATTAGCAGCAGCAGTAAACCGCAAAGGGTGTAAAGTAGCCTCATGTTATAAACGTTCTGATTTGGGTAGATGTGCAGGCAACGCGTATGCAGCTAATGTAGGTATTTGCCTGCAACCACCGCGTAACATTTTTACTTATTTATTAAGCCTTAATGCCTATATTTTGTTTATTTTGCCGGTCACTAATTTTCACTAAGGATATGACTTACTGCCTGGGGATAAAGGTTAAAGAGGGCCTGCTGGCAATTGCCGATACACGTATAACGTCTGGTACAGATACGACTGTAAAAAAGAAAATCACGATAGAACAAAAAGACGGATTTTCGCTTTTTATTATGACAAGCGGCCTGCGTTCAACACGCGACAAAGCCATTGTTTATTTTAATGAACTGTTGGAAACAACCGAGTTTAACAAGCTGTACAAAGCCGTAAACGCTTTTGGCGACCAAATAAAACGGGTTGTTAAAGAAGATAAGGAGCATTTAGAAAAGGCCGGGTTTAACTTTGATTTACACAGCATTATAGGCGGGCAGCTAAAGGATGATGATGAGCATAAACTATTCTTGCTCTACCCCGAAGGTAACTGGGTTGAACTTGGGCAGGGCGCGCCGTTCATTATCATTGGCAACACCGGGCACGGTAAACCGATATTGAACCGTACCTTGACAGAAGATTCGACACTAAAACTGGCATTAAAAACCGGTTTCCTGTCGTTTGATTCTACCCGGGTAAGTTCAAACAATGTCGATTTCCCGATAGATGTGGCTATCTATAAAAAAGACAGCTTCCATATTGTGGAACAGCGGTACGAGAAAAAGGACCTTGAATCAATATCAACCCAATGGGCCGAAGAGCTAAAAGCGGCACTGGAAAATGTATCTGAAGATTGGATAAACAAAGCATTTGATAAACTAACATAAACAACAACCCATGAAATTCAATGTATTCACCGAAATGGAATATGTAGTGAAGTCGGCGAGTACATTGATCATGAATATCAATGCGCTTAACGGGCCGCACCAAACTATATTAAGCGAAACGTTTACTGTGTCTAACAACGCGAAAATCGAGGAGCTACCTGCTACCGCTGGCGAAAACCGTATGGTTAGGTTTGAAATTGATAAACCTGATACCATAAAAGTTACCTATAAAGCTACGGTTGACAACCATTACAAGATCATTGATTTTGAGGGACTGTACGAAACCCCGGTAGCGCAGTTTGACCATAGTATTATCCCCTACCTGTACCCAAGTCGTTATTGCCAGTCTGATAAATTGTATCGTTTAGCTAATGATATGTTTGGCAAAATTGTAAACCCTTTTACTAAAGTAATTGCCATTACAGACTGGATATTCTGGCATGTTGAATACCTGAGCGGATCAACCAACTCTGAAACAACGGCGTTTGACACCGTGACCGAGCGGCAAGGTGTTTGCCGCGATTTTGCCCACCTGGGTATTGCACTATGTCGTGCGCTTACTATCCCGGCCCGATACTTTACCGGGTACTCTTACCAGTTACAACCACCCGATTTTCATGCCTGCTTTGAGGCTTACATTAACGGGCATTGGATAATTTTTGACGCCACTAAACTTATGCCATTAAACGGCATGGTAAAAATAGCCACCGGACGCGACGCTGCCGACGCTGCCATTGTAAACATATTTGGCGATGCTGAACTAAGCTCTATAGTAGTAAGTTGTGATTTAGCTGATGAAGGATTTGTGCCGATGAATTATGGGCATATTGATTTGAACGGGATAGCATATCTTTGATCTGTCTCTCATTTCGAAACGAGGAACGAGTGAGAAATCTTTTACAGCAGCGACATGTCGGGCGTATAAAATTTCTCCTATTGTAGAAATGACAGCGAATTTAGATTTGACATCAAATAAATGATCGCTTGTTTCCATACAGAAATTACCAGCGAATGGACCGATGAGGAACTTCGCCAAAAAGCTGCATTAATACCAGATGCTATCATAAAAGCTATCCTTGCAAAGCGTAACCATTTGGATATTCAGTTATCTGTTAGCGGGTATCTTTTATTGTTAAAACTTATTAAATATTTTAAGGCCGATGTTACTTTGCATGACATTATTTTTAATACGTACAAACGCCCGGGCTTTAATAAGGATTTAGATTTTAATATATCGCACAGTGGCAACAGGGTTATTTGCTGCGCTACAAATGAGGGAAAGGTTGGTATTGATATTGAGCAGGTTAAACCCATCACAATCAACCTTGACGACTATTTCAACCCTGCCGAGCAGCAATACATCCGCGCAGCGCAAAACCCCGAAAGCGAATTAATAAACTACTGGACACGTAAAGAAGCCGTGCTAAAAGCCATTGGCACAGGTGTGTTTACGCCATTATTGGATATCGATGTATCAACAGATACTGTTATCAGCACCAACGAAATCTGTTATTTATATACAGTCGGCATCGATTTAGCATATAAATGCAATATCGCGGCTACTGTTGTTCAGGAAACCATCACAAAGCATTGCAGACTATAACCTGAACGCCACAGGAACGGTATAAGAAACTCTTACTACCTTACCGTAAAAAACGCCAGGTTGCCATTTAGGCGAGATTTTGAGTATTCGCAACGCCTCGGCAGTTAATCTGTCATTAGGATTTTCGATCACCTTAAAATCATCTAAATTACCATCGGGTTTAACAACAAATGAAATTACAACCCGGCCTTGTATACGCTGTTGTCTTTCCCACTGCGGGTATCGAATGCCATCGCCCAGGTAACGGCCAAAGCCGGCAAGCCCACCTTTAAATGATGGTTGCACCATACGTTGCGTATAGGTAAAATTATTACCATTATCATCTGTCGAATTGCCTGAAACCAGTTTACCTGCATCATAATCTTCGGTGTAGCTCATAGCTCCTTTTTCAAAACCGGTTACCCCTGTCCATTTTCCGCTACGCTGGCCCTCTTTTACATCGCCCTGTTCCATTACACGTTTTAAATCACCGTCGTAACCAATATAATGGCCCACACCCTCCTTTACCGTTACCTTCCCGGTACTATCCATACAATCCACTATCAAATAGTCCATACCCGGGCGTTCATCTTGTTGGTAGGTGGCGTGCAGATAAATTTTACCGTTTTCAAAATAGCGGTAATTGTCTCCGTTTTTTTTGCCGTTTTGATAAGGGATAATCTCTTTCCTTTTGCCCGTCGGGTAATAGTGCACAACCGTACCCTCATAGGTTAGCGGTTCAACTTTTGAACTTTTTCCGGAAAATTTTATTTTTTCATTTTTATAGTACTCGGCCACATTATAAAGCGTCGACATCCCTTCGGGCATGCTTATCACACGTATATAATCGGCACTATCAACATGATTAACTTTAGTGCCCGAGTTTTTAAAATACGAAATCAATTCGCTGTTTTGAGCATTTGAATTTTGTACGAAGAATTGCGAGCAAACGAGCGCGATAAGGAGTTTTATTTTCATTTTGATAAGGTTATCGAGTGGCTAAAATAACAAATTAGTCAATATCACACTGGCTTAATATTTGCACAACGTCAGGCAAAACATTGCCATGCCCGAAGGACCATCTATCATCATACTAAAAGAAAAACTTAAACCCTTTATAGGCAAAAAAGTGCTTGATGCCAATGGTTACGCAAAAGGTTTTGATGCCGATAAGCTGATAGGCAAAATTTTAAAAGACATTCAAACCTGGGGAAAACATACGTTATTGGTTTTCCCCAAATTTACGGTACGGGTGCACATGATGCTGTTCGGATCGTACTACATCAATGATCGCCCAAAGAAAAATGCCTCACTGCATATGCTGTTTACCAACGGCGAGGTAAATTTTTCTATCACTTCTATAAAACTGATTGAGCAGCCGTTAGACGAGATTTACGATTGGTCGGCTGATATTATGAGTGATAAGTGGGATACCGAAAAGGCAATGGAAAAATTAAAAGCTAAACCCAAAATGATGATCTGCGATGCGCTGCTTGACCAAAAGATCTTTTCCGGCTCGGGTAATATCATAAAAAACGAATCACTCTTCAAGGCTAAGCTCCATCCTGAAAGTATCATTGGTGAAATACCTGATAAAAAACTCCATGACCTTATTGACGAAGTGTTAAAATTTAGCCAGGACTTTTTAATATGGCGTAAAGCCAACATACTCACCAAACACCTGGATGCTTACGAAAAAGATATTTGCCCGCGTAACTGCATCCCACTACACAAAACAGATACCGGCAAAACCAAACGTCACTCTTATTACTGCGAAAAATGCCAACAATTATTTGATTAATAAGCCCCTCTCCATCTTCATTTTAAAAGGGTGAAAATATTTTTTAAAATTGTAACAAATAAGTTACAATTTATATTTAGCTTTATATAACCAATTAAAAGGAGGTCTGGATTATGAAAAAATTGTTCTTCATTTTTTTACTGGCGATAGCTTTTAACGCCGCTAAAGCGCAGTGCCCTATCAATGAAATACTATCAAGTAAGGACCCGCTGGTAATTGCCGGCCTGATAGAAGCCAATACAGATTGTATTAAACAAACACTGATACAAAGCCCAGAGTACACCAATGTGAAGGTTTACATTGATTACGTGTATAACATCTCTGCACCCTGGATTTATCACACCAACCTGGTTAAAGAAAAACTATTTGAAGAGTTTTACGAAAAATGGAGTAGTATATATCCATCGGTAAACGCTAACCTGCCTGACAGCAAAGAATTCTACGAAGCAGTTGCCGATATGAAAAAGACAGACCAGGAGTATTTCGCTCAGAAAAAAGAAACCCGTGTACCTGTTAAATACCAGCAATGGCTATACGTAAAAGGCCTAAAAGAAAAATATGGCGAACGCAATATTAATATACTGGCTAACGCTGCAGCCAAGATAGCCAACCTGCCGTCAACCAATAATTACGCGGCGTACGTGTCATCGAATTAATTTACCCTATTAACTGACTATATATGAGAGAGAGGCGACAGGTTTTACCTGTCGCTTTTTTTTTACCATCAATCATCATCCGAGATTGGATATTAGGTGTTCGATATTAAATCATTTCCCGTACTTTTGGCTATGCCGGAAATAAACCAGGCCTGAATAAACCAATGTCAAAAAAAGTGGTAACACTGGGCGAAATCATGATGCGATTATCGACCCCTGATTATAAAAGATTTATACAAACCGAAAGCTTTGATGTTAACTACGGCGGCGGCGAAGCCAATGTAGCCGCGGCTCTTTGCAACTATGGCCTAAACGGCACCTTCATATCAAAATTACCTGATAATGCACTGGGCCAGGCAGCCATTAACCAACTGCGCCGCTATGGTGTAGATACGCAACATGTTGCCCGTGGCGGCAAACGTCTGGGGCTATATTTTCTGGAACCCGGTGTTTCTATGCGTGCATCGCAGGTTATTTATGACCGTGCAGATGCTTCGATAACCGAAGTTGAACTAAGCGATTTTGATTTTGATGCAATTTTTGACGGTGCCGATTGGTTTCATACATCAGGCATTACCCCTGCTCTTAGCGACAAAGCCGCTACGCTTACTTTGGCTGCACTTAAAGCGGCTAAAGCAAAAGGTATAACCACCAGCCTTGACCTTAATTACCGTAAAAAATTGTGGACCGCCGAAAAGGCTCGCCAAACACTTACCGAGCTTTGCCAATACGTTGATGTTTGCATGGGTCCGGATGCTACTTTGGGTTTCCACCCTGAGGATACAGACGCTGACTTGAGCAACCTAAAACAGGAAGACTATAAAGCTATATTTAAACAACTGGCCGATAAATATGGGTTTAAATATATAGCCTCAACCCTGAGAGGCAGCCACAGCGCGTCTGACAACAGCGTGAGTGCCATGATATTTGATGGTGTAGAGATGCACCACACCAAGCAATATGATGTAAGGATAGTAGATCGTGTGGGTGCGGGCGATTCGTTTGCCAGCGGGCTCATTTATGGGCTTGCAACTGGAATGAGCGCAGCACAAGCTGCCGAATTTGGTATAGCTTCATCGGCATTAAAACATACTATACCTGGTGATATGAACCATGCTACTGTAGCCGAAATAGAGGCTTTAGTCGGCGGCGACGGATCTGGGAAGATACAGAGATAGTTGTTGGTTTATTTGCTAGTTCATGGTAAAACCGGCTATTTAACGCTGCCAGTCAACTATGAACCATCGACCATGAACTAAGAACCTTTAACTACGAACTAAATATGATAATAGATACGCTTGCCAATGCCGCACGTTATTACGGCCTGCATAAAAACTTTAAAACCGCTTTTGAATACCTGAACAGCACCAACCTTGCCGCCCTTGAGGTTGGCATTATTGAGGTTGCCGATGGGGTTAAAGTAATTGTATCAAATGATGCAGGCAAAGCTATTGAAGACACCTATGGCAGGTTTGAATGTCATAACCAAAACATAGACATACAAGTTGTTATCCGTGGGCACGAAACCATGGGCTGGAAACCTCGTAAAGATTGCCACAGTGTTGAAAAACCTTACAATGACGAAAAGGATTATATGTTTTTTAACGATAAACCCGATACCTACTTCTCATTAATTGACGGCCAGTTTGTGATCTTCTTCCCGGAGGATGTACATGCACCGATGATTGGCGAGGGATTGATAAAGAAGTTGGTGGTGAAGGTTAGGATTGATTAATAAACGTAGAGACACAATACTTTGTGTCTCCCGACAACAAAAAAAGGGTGTCATGCTGAGGTACTCGAAGCATGCGGGCAAAGGCCTCTGCGCTCACCCTTCGAGTGCCTCAGGGTGACACCCTGATTTCATATTCTGGCCTATCTATTCATAAAACCCAAAATACTCGCGGGCATTATTGTAACAAATATCTTTGACGATCTTACCTGTCCATTCAATATCGTTTGGCAATTCGCCATTCTCGATATCGGTGGCCAGCAGGTTACATAATATCCTGCGGAAATACTCATGTCTTGGGAAAGACATAAAACTGCGCGAATCTGTAAGCATACCCACTAAACGGCTCAGCAAACCAATGTTTGATAAAGCGTTCAACTGATCTATCATGCCCTGTTTCTGATCCATAAACCACCAGCCAGATCCAAATTGAATTTTGCCAGCCACAGAACCATCGTTAAAATTACCCGTCATAGCTGCAAAAAGCGAGTTATTTACCGGATTGCTGTTGTAAATAATTGTCTTGGCTAACTTGTTATCTGTATCTAACCGGTCTAAAAATTTAGAAAGTGCTTTGCCATGGGTAAAGTCACCTACAGAATCCCAACCGGTATCGGGGCCTAAGGTTGCCAGTCCGCGAGTATTGTTGTTGCGCAGGGCGCCTACGTGGTACTGCTGCACCCAGTTTTTCTCATGATCCCAAAGGGCAAACTGGTGTAATAAAGCTGAGCGGAACTTTAGGTTTTCATCACCTGATAAAGCTTCGCTGCCTCTTATCTTTTTAAATATGGTGACAATCTCCTGATCGGTATAATCAACAGCGTAGATATGATCCAGGCCGTGGTCAGACAATTTACTGCCGTTAGCCGCAAAGTAATCATGACGATTCTTTAAAGCGCTTAGATAATCATCAAGCGTAGTGATCTTAGTACCCACAATACCAGCAAGCTGATCAATGTAAGTGTTCAGCGCATCTATATTATCCGGGTTCATTGCCTTATCAGGCCTGAACGACGGTAGTACCTTTACACCAAAATCGTCCTGTTTTATTTTTTGGTGATGGGCAAGGTTATCCAGCGGATCATCCGTAGTACCAACCACTTCAACCTTAAACTTTTTTAACAGGTTGCGCACAGTATACTCTGGCGAATTAAGCTTCTCAGAGCACTCATCATAGATCTTACCAGCAGTAGCCGGCGACAAAACTTCGGTAATACCAAAATAGCGTTGCAGCTCCAGGTGTGTCCAATGGTATAGTGGGTTACGCAGGGTGTATGGCACAGTCTCAGCCCACTTCTGAAATTTTTCTTTATCGCTTTTGTTACCGGTTATGTAAGCTTCGTTAACGCCGTTTGCACGCATGGCGCGCCATTTATAATGGTCGCCGTTTAGCCAAATGCGGGTAATGTTTGCAAACTGTTTATCGTCAGCAATTTCATCAGGCGGCAGGTGACAATGGTAGTCGATAATTGGCATCGCGCTGGCATAGTCGTGATATAGTTTCCGGGCAGTTTTGCTCTCTAATAAAAAGTCGTCGTCAAGGAATTTTTTCATTGCTTGGTCATATAATTGCAGATAGCAATTATAGGTTTTATAAGCCTATTTAACAAAGTAAAAATGTCCAACTTACGCTAACGATTGCGGAAAACCATGCAGCTCCAGCTCAGCCACCAAAGCCGGCATGTTTACCGACGCGCAGGCTATTTTATCATCGCCTGCGCCATAGTAAATGTACAGCGTATCACCTTCAACGATAGCTCCTGTAGGGAAACAAACATTTTCCACATCGCCTGATAGTTCATACTCCTGGTCAGGGCTAAACAAAGCATACGGCAATCGGGCTATCTCTTTGCGTGGGTCATCCAGATCAAAAAGCGCCGCGCAGGCCGAGTATCTCATGTCATTATCCACCCCATGATAAATTACCAGCCATCCGTTAGTGGTTTCAATTGGCGGGCAGCCACCGCCAACATAATTTATCTCGTGTTCGTATTTTGGGGTGAGCAACACGTTTTGGTCAAGATTTATAATATAATCCTCCCAAAATTGCGGCGTTAAATCGTCCAGGCTATCTATCGCTGCCAACTGCATATCGGGCTTAATTCGGTGCATAAAATACAGCTTGCCGTTTATTCTGCGCGGATAAAAAACGACATCTTTATCCATCAATATCGTATCGGGCGAATTATAATCCTGCCGATAGCGTCCAATGATATCAGAGTTATTTTTTGCCAACTCATCAAACTCTGTACAGGTAAGTTGCGGTACAATAATCCCTTTGCGCTCGAAAGTTAGTAGATCTGTCGACGTTGCCAACGCACCTAAGGCGTTCTTGCCATCAAAGGCAACGTAAGTTATGTAATAGAGGCCGTCTATCTTTACTATCCGCGGATCTTCCATGCCCTGCTTTTCGTACTCATGCTCTGGCGATAGGAGTGGTTTATCCCAACGACCGGCTAACGTAAGTGGTGTATCCAACTTACAGTAACCAATGGTTGAGTAGTTTCCTTTGCGTATAGCGCGGTAAAACATTTCGATATGATCATCAACCTTGATAACAGCGGGGTTTAAAACCGCTTCGCTTTCAAAATCAACATCAGCCTGGCGTATTATTACACCTTCCTTTTTAACACGAATCATTGTAAGGTTTTTGCCTTAACTGCTCTTTTTTGAGGTTGCAACAATTACAATACCGCCAACTAACAATATCCCGCCAAGATAAGGCGGCCAGTTAACAGACTTTTCTCTGTCGGCCGAAATCTCTATAGGGCCCGCATCAATAACTTTTTCTTTCTTGGTGTAGGTAAAGCCTGTCCATATCAGCATAATAGCTCCGAGTATAATGAGGGCAATGCCCAATAGCCTGGTGTTCATAAGTTTTGAGTTTTTATAGATAATAGTATAAAGGGGAGAATTGTTTTCACGTCAAAACAAAACGGTGTCATTTCGACAGAGCGGAGCGAACGGTCGAGCGATGGCGCGACGAGAAATCTTATACGCCTTGCATTACTCCCATAGTACGGCGTATAAGATTTCTCACTCGTTCCTCGTATCGAAATGACAAACAGAGGTGGGGTAGCGCTTCAGAACACATTATCATATTTCCCGGCCTTATCCAAACAGGCTATAATGCCTTGTACCACACGTTTCGCTTCGTTAGGATCTTTGATACAAATGGCAGCAATACCCGCCTCACGTGCCGGATAATCATTTCCACCGGGGAATATCGCATCGCCAATAAATACCATTTCTTTCTTTTTTATATTTAATACCTCGCGCAGCTTTTTAATACCGTAAGCTTTGTCTATACCGGGCTTAGTAATGTCTACAGATGTGGTGCCACCTAAGTGGACAGAAAACTCAGGTATTGTAACTGTCAGCGCCTTTTGTATCTCTTTGCGTTTGGCAAAGCCCGGGTCCCACTCCTTTTTGGCATTTAGCGGCGCCTCTTGCCCCAGGGCCGAATAGGTGATCTGGCTGCCGCGATCTTCAATTTGATCGCCCCATGTTTTTGCAGGCTTAAAACCTTGTTCGGCCACGGCGGCGTTTAATGCGGTGATGATCTTTTTCTTTTCGGCAGCGGTAAAATCTTCAGAGTACAGTTTCTTCCAGCCCGATTTATATTGGTAAAACTTGGTACCACAGGTAGGCAGTATCGACAGGTTTTTGAAGCCCGCTTTGTTTGTTAACTGATCTAAAACCTGCTTTTCAAACTGCGGCCAGTCGCCGCCCGAAATGATGGCTACCTTTGCAACGTTCATCAATACATCGAGTATCCTTACCATCTCTTCATCAATGGCTGCCTTGCTTTCGGCCAGTGTGCCGTCCAGGTCAAAAATTACCAGTTTTTTCATGTTATTGCAACAAGTTGTTTTGGTAATTGTGTTTGATGGATGTGTTTAAATAATGGTAGATTTTACGCCGAATTATCACGGCGACTGATCCAAATTAATTTGGTATCAATTTGGATCAGTCAGATAAATCCGACGCTATAAATCACTAAAAATCTTGGTTTAATGTGTATTAATCTTGGTTTTTTTGATCAATTCCAATCAATTTTCTGCCACTTTTCTCATCAATTTGGATCAGTTTACTGACAATTTAGCGCCACCATAATTATAAAACTTCCATTTAAAACAAGACAACCAACCAACAAAAAAGGGGGACCAGCCATTATCCGGCCAGTCCCCCTTTTCTTTGCTTACGCCATATAATTATCTGCGCAAAATAGATCGTATGCCATCCAACTCTGCCATAGTGTAGGCTTTGGTGCGATCCTTTGAAGCGTCTCTTATCTTCTGCACATCATCAGGTAAAATTACCGGGGCTTTGTTACCAAAATCGTTACGCACATAGCTTAGTACAGATGCTATGTAGTTATTATCATTAGCACCCAAAGCCGGCATAGCATCGGTATAATTAGTGCCGCGTATAGGGCCGGTTAATCCGTGTAATAATATACGGATGATCTTATCAGGCGCCTGCGCGTTGATATCCGGGTTGCCGGCAAATGGCGGGGCCGTCATAGGGCCGCCGTTTACTGATATGCCTTTACCATCGCCGCCATGGCAAGTGGTACATAGCTGTTTGTATATCACCGCACCCTGGGCCACCAGTTTGGCGCCCTGCTCGCTCATGGCCTTTTGGCGGGCCAGTTGCTCTGCTTTGGCTCTAAGGCGGTTCTCATAGCTGCGTTGCGAGTTTTGCAACGCCTGGTCGTCCGGGTAATTTTTGACCAAACCGGCAATAATAGCTTTCGATTGTGCCGAGTTTACAAAACGCATGGTCAATAACAGTTGGAAACGCACATCGCTGTTCGGGTCATTGCTCATTTTCTCTAACAAACTAATAGCATTGCCGTTCTTTTTCATGTAGTCCTCGCCTATCCAAACCGTTTGCTTGCGCACTTCAGCATCAGGGTCTTTTAGCGCTTTGGCAAAGGTTTCTTCGTCCATAGCGTCCATTCCGTTTATTGTCCATAAAGCGTGAATCCGCGCCAGCTGACCACCACCTGCTGCCAGTGTACGCAAATTAGCCACTACCGATTTATCGTTACGCAGCACTAATAGTTTTTGGGCATTATCGCGCCACCAGCCATTGTTGCTGTTAAGGTGTTCCACCAGTTTGGCGCTGCTTTCTTCCAGCATTTTCGGGCGGATGTTTAGCGGCTTATAATCATCGTGCACTACACGGAAAATACGGCCCCTCCCTATGTTTTTATCCAACCCTTTTTGTTGAATTTTTGGGCGCAGATAACTATCGGCCTTTGTCCACTCGCTTTCCTGTATAATACCGTGATACATATCAACAATATACAAGCAGCCATCTGGGCCAGTTGTAGCATTCACCGGGCGGAAATTCAGATCTGTAGAAGCTATAAACTCCGACTTATCATAAGCGTTTCTCAAAGTTATTTTGCTGTTATTATTCGTAACCTTAGCACGACGGATCAATCGGCCCACCGGCTCACAGATCAGCAAATCACCTTTCAGATCAGCTGGTAGCCTGTCGCCCCTAAACACACCCTGGCCGCAGCTGGCGGTAAAGTGATTAAGTGTGCTATCCTCCAACCGTAAACGACCCAATCCACCCTGCACGTCAGGCGTAGTAACAATGGGCCATACCGGGATAAAGTCCCTGTCGTAACGGTCGCCGTAATCAAAATGACCGTAGTGAACGTTTTGCTGATACAGATAAGCAGGGTCCTCGCCACCGGCTGATGAGAAGAACATGCGGCCATAATCATCGTGTGCTAAACCCCATTGTCCGGCGGTACCGTCAATCAAGGTATCAGGCACAACATTATCACCCTTAACGGTAAAGCGCACCGGGTCATAAGTTAAGTACAAGCGGTTGTCCAGGTTCCATATCAGGCCACTTTTTTGGTGCTCAAGGTTGTTGGTGTTTTTACCATTATTTTCATAAGCCAGCCATTTTTTGTCAGATACGCCATCGCCGTTAGTATCCTGCAAACAATAAACACTGTTTGAATAAGTAAGGCTTATCAGCAGGCGGCCGTTATCCAGCGGCTGCAGGGTGCGTGGCATTAGCAGGTTGTCGGCAAAAACGGTTACTTTATCCATCTTGCCATCGCCATTAGTGTCTTCTAATAGCTTTATCTTACAGGTAGCGTCGCGTTCGCCGGTACCGTTAACGTCAAGCATGTAAGTGTTAAGCTCGGCTACGTACATGCGACCATCACCGTCCCAGGCTATGGCTACGGGTTGGCTCACCATAGGCTCGCTGGCTACCAGTTGCAGGTGATAGCCGGGCGGCATATAAATATGCTTCATCTCCTCTTCCGGCGATTTTGGCTCCGGGTCGGGTTTTACGTTTACCTTAATACGGCCCGCCGCGTCGCGCGCTACCGGGTACTGTGTAACATACTTCTGCACAGATTTACAGGCATAAACAGCCATAGCAGTCACACAAGCTATGGCAAATAACCTCTTGTAATTTTGGTTCATCATGAAAAAAAATCAAGCAAACAAGGCCCGGCACGCAAAGCGCTATCAGGCGTATTGTTAGCTAAGTTTTAGGTTTATAAATTGGTATATAATAAAAAAGCCGGTATAGTTTTGCTATACCGGCCTGCAATATTTTAAGTTACAAGCCATTGGTAAGGCTGTAACTAAGATAGGCTTATTTTATTTAAGCGATAAAATATATTGTACCATTTTTTTAACATCAGCCGGTGGGGTTGACGGGTGTGCAGACATTGGGATATCGCCCCAAACACCGCTACCACCTGCAATAATTTTTTGTGTTAATTTTTCGTAGTTAGCCGCGTTTGCAGGGTATTTTTTTGCAACGTCTATATAAGCAGGGCCTACAATTTTAATATCAGCTTTATGGCAGCTTAAGCAATCGCTTTTTGATAATAGTTGTTTACCTTCTTCAAGCGTAGCAGCGCTAACTTTACCACCTGCCGCAGGCGCTGTAGTTTTTTTAACTACAGTAGTTTTTGATGTTGTAGTTTTAGTTTTAAGTTGTGCCGATGCGCTTACCGCAAACAGGGCAACAAATAGGGTAGATAAAAGGGCAATCTTCTTCATGATTAGTATGTATATGTATAATTTATTCTGGTTTGTTACTTTTTTAATATGACTAATATTTAAGCCGGAAGTTTAAGCACCTGTTAAAAAAACAAGCATTTTGTTATCCTTTTGTAATATTAACGCTTAGCAAAGTTAATTAATATGCCCTCAAAAGCAAGGAGGCACAGGCATGTGTCAAACCTACACCATCTACAAAACCGGCATCACCTTTAAAACCCTGCTTCAAAATGCTTTAAAACGACTATTTTAATACAAAACAGGCCGATTTTACTGCTTATTAGTAATAATTCTAAATATCAAATAGCTCAATTGGTAGTGCATTTGTTACTAACGCCGAGCTATAAACGCAAAAAAGGGATAGCGTCCGGCTATCCCTTTTTTTTATAAGTATAATATCAGATTATTTTGCTGCTGATGCTCTTCTGGCTTCGGCTTTGTTGGCCTGGATAGCTAAAGGGACAATAATTACAGCTAATAATGCGACAACTTCTAATATTACTAACATAACTTCAAATTTTTAATGGTTTAATACTCTATTGCTTTTTTTGGGCGATATGAACTTTCTTCTCATAGTTGGCGCATATCCATCCATACAAACCGCGACACAAAATATGCCATAAAAATTATGGGGTGATTTAAGTGCTTAAACTTCAATTTTTGAAATTATCTATTTTTAAAAAAAGCATTGTAAATCAGCATAATACTTTAAAAAATGTTCTTTTTTTAGAATTTTAACAGCAAAAACCTACTATTTCGAGACTATCAGTCGCCATTTCTTCAAAAAAATCATTGATGAAGCCGAAAAATACTGACAAATGCTAAATTGTAATTTGATGTGACGATTTGATTTTTCAGCAATTACCAAAATTACAATTACCAATTATTTTTAATACCTCATTTTGCAATTGTCATAAAAAAACACAGTTATCTGGTATTCATGTTGCCATCTTAGCAATAAAATAAAAATTTTACCGACAATTTGTCACAACACTGTCATGGAGCTATTTCCTGACAAAAAATCAGAAAAAAATACTGACAAGTGATTGATAATTAGGACAAAAACGAAACCTTTGTGATCTTTGTGCCTCCTTAGTGTCCTCTGTGGTTATTTTACCATAAAGAGCACTGAGAAAATGCAGAGGGACACAAGGGACGGATATAAAGCCTAATGATCTAAAGCCTGGCGCTTAACCAACCCTCCCCTAACACCCGTTACAGTATTTGTAACAATAAAGGCTTTAGGGTCTATCTGTTGTACGCGGGCAACAAGACGCTGTACCTCAAGCAGTGTAATAACAGTTACTATTATGTCGATGTTTTTATCGTTAATTTCAGATTTACCAAAACCGCGTTCGCCTTTATAAACGGTTACGCCCCTGTGCAGGTGGCGCATAATAACGTTTTTTATCAACTCGCTCTTTGCAGATATAATGGTAACCTGTGTAAACTCATCAATACCCTGCACAATGTAATTGATCATCTGTGATGCGGCCAGATAGG
Source organism: Bacteroidota bacterium (assembly GCA_040386815.1). Lineage (GTDB taxonomy): Bacteria > Bacteroidota > Bacteroidia > Sphingobacteriales > Sphingobacteriaceae > Mucilaginibacter. The sequence goes on from JAZKET010000006.1 coordinate 61,668, forward strand.
TTAAAATAGAATACAATGCCGATTGCATACCTAAAAAGAATGCCGCTACGCCAAAAATAAATATGTTAATTACCAATATAATTTGCCCGATAGATATAGGCAAGCGTGGATTAATATAAACTGCTAATAGCTCGGTACCATCAATTACAGCACCACCGCGCATGGCTAAACCTATACCCGAGCCTAAAAAGAACCCGCCAAATACTGCCGTAAGCAACTTATCCTTAGTAACCAACGGAAAATGCACAGTAGCCAATATAATTGCCAAAACGGTAATAGCCACCAATGTTTTTACGGCAAAAAGCTTATCAACCTTACGGTAACCCAACCATATAAATGGGACATTAATAATTACCAACAGCACAGATATGGGCCAATCAGTCAATGAACTGATAAGCAGCGATATCCCGGTTACACCACCGTCAATAAAATCATTAGGTATTAAAAAACTTTCAAGGCCAAAGGCTGCGCTGGCTATACCGGCGCATATCATTACAATTCTGGAAATTTCAATTCGTTGGTAGGCTTGCTTACGGGTTAAAGTCATAGTAGGATATTAGTACAGGTAGATAGTTAACGCATGTTTTGGAAATAAAATACACCTTTTTTATTAGAAATCACAATATCTTTTCGTTTATCGTTATTCATATCCTGTACTACCACGTTTAAACCCGCCCCCGAGTCGTCGTCTATTTGATGCGGCACAAAATAAGGCGCCTTGCCCGGTGTGTACTCAAACCAGTATAACACAGGCGTTTCGCGCGTGCCGGGGTCTACATTGGTATCGTTATGGGCAAACCTGCGCTTACCGGTTACCAGGTCGGGGTGGCCGTCATTATTTATATCAGAAAAATTTACGCCATGGCTTTGCGAAAAGGCTTTGCTTATCTCATGTCTTGTCCAGGCAGGGTTGCCCTTGCCGTCCTTTCCCTGCTCATGCCACCATATACCGTATTGATGTGCCGACGCGCTGATAACGTCATTCAACCCATCGCCATTAACATCATACACATACATCTGCGAACATTCTTCGCCAAAGTTTGCGGCGTGAAAGGTCCAGTTAGATTGTTTGCGGTCTTTTGGGGCCTCCCACCAGCCGCTTCTTATCATCACATCATTACGGCCATCTTTGTTGATGTCGCCAAAACCCAGGCCATGCTCAAATCTATCTGTGCCCGGGATATTAGGTGCGCTGATGCTGTATCGTGTCCAGATAGTATCACCTTTCTTAACCGGTGGGCTTAGCCACACCATTTGTTTGGTTTTAACATCGGCGCAAAGCAAATCATCGCGCCCGTCGCCGTCAACATCTACAAACCGCGGCGACTCGTTGCCCACTCCTACGCTGCTTAATACCTGGTGTTTTTTCCAGTAGCCGGCTTTATTCTTTGGATTTTCATACCACTTTGCAGCTTCGCCCGGAAAGTCAACAACCACCAGATCTATCCAACCGTCCTGGTTAACATCAATAGCATGATTTAAAAACGAGGCGCTATACTCCGTCTCAGGCTTTAGTTGCTTAGTTGGTGCAAGTTCACGACGCGTCCATTTAGGGGCTTCAAACCAGCAGGTGCCGGCCATAATATCCATTTTGCCATCGTGGTTAACATCGCCAACCGCAACCCCTTCTGATATAAAATCGGTAGTGATTGCCTCTTTTTTAAACTGCTGACTATATGCCACGCTCGTCATCGCCAGTAAAACAAACATGGTGTAAAAGGCCGTAATTCTCTTAATCATAATGACATAGTTAAAAATAATGGATCAATTTAGTTATTATAACCTAGCTGATAAACCAAACATAGCTAATAGTTGTTCTATTTTAATCGTGGTAGCTCTAAAACATAAATACCATTGCTTTATTAAATAAAGTTTGTATAATTTTGTGAGTCAATAAACTATGATAACTTTTTGGGGCGGCTATTACTTGAATAATTAACAAAAATGTTGAAACAAGATCAAGCGGTGCTCCATGCAAATTTACCAAGCGTACGTAGTTTATACGACGATTATGCGGCTATGCTTCTGGGGTATATTGTAGAGGTTATAGGTGATAAAAGGATAGCCGAGGATTACCTGGTAAAGATATTCAACGGTTTAGCACAAAATTTTACGGAGATTGATTGGAACGAGGGCAGCAACTGGTGTGCTTTGCAACGTTATGCTAAGGACCAATTGGCTAAATTTGACCATGCAGCCGACGGATGCGACCCACCCGGTACGCAAATGGACCTGCCCAATAGGTATTTGAACAAAATGACCAATGAGCAGAAGCTTATTTTTTGCAATATTTACTATCGCAAAAAATCTACCGCTCAACTTGCCACTGAAATTAATAAACCTGAAGAGCTGGTAAAAAAACTATTGAAGGAAGCGTTTACCATAATAAGGAAGTCAAATGAAAATTAAGGAATACATAGAAAGTGGGGTTTTGGAGTCCTATGTATTAGGTTCGACTTCTGAAGAGGAAACACGCGAATTGCTGCGTTTAAAAAAGCAATATCCCGAAGTTAAAGACGCCTTATTTGAGCTTGAGCTGGATATGGAGCGCCTGGCACAACACATATCTATACCACCGCCACCAAGCATGCTAAGCCGCATTGAAGATGGCATAAACGGCTTGATTGAGGTGCCTGAAACGTTGCCTGAAGTGAAAGAAGCTAACCCAGGCTATAACCGATACGACAATAATAAGGGCAACCAGTTTATTGAGGTTGAGTCTGAATCCAGCCACATGCGTATACACAAGGCCTGGCGCTATGTGTTTGCGGCAGTGTTTGTATTAGGTAAGATATTTTTGATAGGCTTTATTTACTACTACTTGTCAAACAAACAGGCGCAAGAGCAAATACAGCAGTTAAAAGCCGAAGTGCAGCAGTATAAATCTGTTAAGTAACCTGCTTTAAAATACTGATGATATGATAAGACCGGCTTTTATGCCGGTCTTTTTTTTCGCTCTCTTTAAGTTATTCATATCACAAACCCACAAAATACTACATATGTAGTATTGACCATACGCCGCGTTTATCGTCAATTAGTGGCAGACAAATAACCCATACGCCTATCTCTCCCCTTGGATAGTTTGCATGTCTGATGTTGCTTTTATTGTTAAATTTTTATCGGGATAAATTATGCGGGCTTATGGCTTAAAAAGTATTGATGTACAAACGCACGGTAACAATATTACCATTGAGCTTAAGGGCCAGTTTATTGATACCCGTTACAGCTTAACACGCGTTGAGGTTCAATGTCGTAACAGCGGTATTGAGCTTAACATCATTACCAGCTTTGATCAAACTTTGCCGGTTACCGATGATAAACTGCCGTTAAAAAAAACAATATCTGTTACCAGCCTGCAGCCCGGCGTTTACTATGTAAGGGTTGACGGAAATAACAATTGGGTTAAATGGTTTAAAGTGATAGGCCCGGCTACACAGCGTGTAGAAACGGCTCAGTTAAAATATTAATCCCTAATTAATAGTTCACGGCTTCCCCGTGATTTTTTGAAGCGGATAATCCTAAAGGGTTAGCCGCTTTTTATTTATCATTATCAGAAACCCAACTAAGCCAAACATGTTATAAGGGCATGACACCACTTTACGCGGGTACCAGCGGTTTACTCACCCCCATTCCCAAGCGCGATTTTCCACCTCAGCATCAGGACAAATCACGGCTGGCTTACTACGCCACGCTATTTAATAGCATCGAAATCAACAGTTCGTTTTACAAGCTGCCCAAGGCCGCTACAGTACTCAAATGGGCCAATGAGGTTACACACGGTTTTAAATTTACCTATAAGCTTTGGAAAGAAATAACCCACAACAAAGAACTTAGGTTTAAACCCGATGATGTACAAAACTTTCTGCAAGCCATTAACCATGCGGGCGATAAAAAAGGCTGTCTGTTGCTCCAGTTTCCGCCCAGCCTAACTGCTACCCACGTTATACAATTAGATAATTTGTTGGCCACTATTAAAATGATAGATGAGAGTTGGCCCATAGCGGTAGAATTTAGGCACCCATCCTGGTATCAGGACAATACTTATGAAATTTTAGACAAGTACCTGGCCAATTTGGTTTTGCATGATATGCCTGCATCTGCTACACCAATAATTACTATGGCTGCTGATGTTGTTTATGTACGTTTTCATGGCCCCGGCGGCCGTTACAGGGGTAGTTATGATGATGATGTACTGTATGATTACGCCATGTATATCAAAGAATGGCAAGATGAAGGGAAAACCGTATACACCTACTTTAACAACACAGCCGGCGACGCGCTTAACAACCTTATTACACTAAACCGCTATGTCCATCTTTAGCCGGCTTTTTTATTTCGATATCAGTTTCAAGCTTTTCTGATATGGTTTTTATGGCACCGTCCAGTGCTTCTGCTTCTTGTAATATCATGGGCTCTGCTTCCTGGTATTGCTTGTGTTTATCTTCGCTGTTTCTGATCACATCTATCAGCCCTAACAGATTTGACAAATGCCGCCTAACTTCATGCGAATTGATAAACGACAACTCTCTTTTCTTGGCATCAAACACCAGTTTCTCATAATAGCGCTTTTTGCGGTTAGCACTAAATATCATAGTAATAACGGCAATGGTCAATATGGTGATAACTAATACATAAATAAGCCCAAGCCGCTCTTTTTTGTAGTTTTCTTCTTTTTGGCTAAATGCATTCTCAACTTCGTCTATTTTTAATTGCGATGATATGTTGTCTACCTGGGTCAATCGGCTTATTTGCTGCTCGGCTTGTTGCAAGGCTGTTTTAAAGTAATAAGCCGCTGATTTTTCGTCGTGACTCTGTTCGGCAATTTGGCCCAATACATCGTATAAATGATATTTAACTTCGGGATGATTTTTCAGTGATTGACCTGACAGCAATTGCGAAATAAGCACCTTTGCCGAGTCATGCATCCCTGCCTGGTAATAAGCATCAACCAGTACTTCATCGTCGTGGTGGCTATACTGATAAAGGCTATCTGTCCTTAAAGCCAATATCTGGTTTACCGCGCCCTTATAATTGCCCTGTAGCAAGGACAAATGATAGTCTGTAAGCTTTATAAAAATGTACTTATTGTAGGCAGTATTAGGTGTGGTACGTAGTAAGTTGTTATACTTTTTTACCGAGTCGATATTTTTTAGCTTGAAATAGTTATCGGCTATATTGCTGTAAATCGTGTTAATAAGCAACTGATCTGTTACCGACTGGTTAGCCACCAAATTTTGAGCATGCCTTAAATGCGACAGCGATTGTTTATAAAGCCCGTTACGATGAAATATGTCTGACAGGTTAATATCAACGGTAACCTGGTAAGTAGCATTCTCTAATACAAGGGCTTTTTTACCGGCAATACTATAACTGTAAACAGCCTCTGTAGCGTTGCCGTTATCGCTTTGCAAAAAACCAAGCTCGGTATAAAATACATACAACAGGTACTCATCTTTATTTTTTAATACCAGTTGAATGGCTTTAACTAAAGAAGTTTCGGCACTACCCAAACGGCCAATGCGCACTTTATAGAGGTAATCAATAAAATAGTTAAAAACTGCACGATCGTCTAGCTTATACTCAACAAACTGATCGCCAATTTCTGCCTTTCGTGACAGCAAACCTTCAACTGGTTTAGACCTAAAATAGCCGCGTATATATTTTACAAGTTGCCTTTTTTGCGTGTCTTTATCGGTTTGTTGAAGTATTTTAAGAAAATCGCTATCCACACCAGAAAACGCAGCCACCCTGAAACAGCAGAAAGTTAAAAGCAGTAAAATGACAAGGCGGCTGTTTTTAAACATGATGTGTGACCGGTTAATCAGTTCTATCAGGATATAAAAATAGCAATTGCTAACGGATTGCGAAATAGCGCCTTACAAATTAGAAATTATTAAATAGTAGGCGCCTGCTCGTAAATAAACCATTGCTGTTCTGGCGTACTACGCTTAGCCGACAATATAATGGCAGAGTTTACGCTACCCTTTACATCGGCGGGGGTTAGGTACAGGTCGGTACCTTTTAATTTTATCAGATAAGTATCTTTTTTAACAGATATGAATTCATATTGCTGTTTAGCTTCGTTTGACAATAGCGGGCGCTCTTCAAAAGCCACATCAACAGCTGCATCTGCTATTGGTTGCAGGGTTTTATTACTGAACAAATTTTGCAGCTGATAGGTATTCTGGTCTGTCTTTTTAAAATTCCAGGTCATGCACTTCCAATTCTCCGGATAGTAAGCTACTATGGGTGTACCGTCTTTTTTATTAGCATCCTTTATACGCAGTAACATACCTGTTTTAACATTCTTGATAGCGTAATTACCTTTAATGTCTTGTGCTGTCGCGATGATGGTATAACTTACAAATATTAAAAGAAGTGCAATCTTTTTCATACCGATGATATTTAATGAACAATCAATAAAGATAAACCAAATAGCGACGAGTTTGAAACTATTAGGGTTAGAAACCCTACAAACTGAAAATATAGAGCCAGTGGCTCGACCAATTTTGTAGCGCCGGGTTTCAACCCGGCGAAAAATTAAACAAAAAACAAAGTGCCATCGGCACGATCCATTTAAATGGGCCGTGCCGATGGCACTCAATCTTTTATAGATTACAAATACCACGGGTTAAAACCCGTGGCTACCAAATTTGTCGAGGCTACGCCCAATGTCATTAAGTTAAGAAGCTATCTATAACAAACGATGTCATTTCGAAATGAGCCCCGGGGGGACAGTTGTGCAATGAAAGCGATTGAGAAATCTTATACGCCATACATAGTTCGCTTTGCATTCGTATAAGATTTCTCACTCGTTCCTCGTTTCGAAATGACATCATCTCTAACTTAATGACATTGGGCTACGCCTCTAAAATACCTGCTTCAATAAATTATCGCTGCTCATTATAAACCTCAAATTCAGAGATTGATGGAGGGCGGTTATAGCCAGTTATTTGTATACGTACCTTGCTGGCCCATACACGATCAAAACGGTGTACTTTTATGGTTCCGGCTTTGTCGCCGTCAAGTATCGGTTTCCAAACACCGGCTGCGTAATACTCCAGTTTATATTTGTTAATGTTTGAACGGTTCTCTGCAATTACTATAGTATTTATACCTGTTTCGGCTTTAAAACTTATCTCTAACCATGGCTGTTTAACCGTCGGGCTTGACTGCCACGAGGTACGGAAGCTGTCGTCATTAGCAAAATCGCTGATGTTCATATCATCGCCCCAGCTTGAATTAGCAGGCTTGTTTATAGCCAGATTTGACGATATGATAGGCAGTTCACCGTCAGGCAAGGCAGCCAGCGGGCCTTCGTTTTTCCAGGCCTGGCCAATACCTTTCAAGGCAGCAATGGCGTTATCATCAAACAAGCCATCGCGGTTTGGCGCAACGTTAAGGATGAAGTTACAACGATCGTTATTCAGCGTTTTTAGCTGCGCTATCATGCTCTCTGGCGTTTTAACCGGTTTGGTTGGGAAACTGGTTTTCCAAAACCACGAATCCTGGATAGGCAAACAAGCTAGTGCAGGCATACTGTTGCTGCCCGCGTCCATACGCTGACCGGCACCCATCTCGTAGGTTTTAATATCAGTATAATACATGCCCAGTTTAGGATACTTGGCGCCGTTAAGGTCCATTATCAAACAGTCAGGCTGTAGTTTTTTAACCAGGTGATAAATATCTTCAAACGGCACATCATCATAACTAATGCGAGACCATGGTGCATCCCAACCATCAATTACCAATGCTTCTATTTTACCATATTTGGTTAACAGCTCGGTAATTTGCGTTTTAACCATTTCTATGTGGCTTGGCACAATTTGGTTAGGGCGCAATTTGTGGTGCGTATCAAGTATAGAGTAGTATAACCAAACTTTAAGTCCGTTTTTTCTGAAAGACTCTACATACTCCTTAACAACGTCGCGCTTTACAGGGCTGTTCATTACATTGTAGTCGGTGCTTTTGGTATCCCATATACAAAAACCACTGTGGTGCTTGGTTGTTAAGCAGCCATAGGTCATGTTGGCCGATTTTGCAGCCTTTGCCCATTGGTCTGTATTCAATTTGGCAGGGTTAAATATTGATGGCGATGCTTCCGGATCAGGCCAGTCGGCATCAGCATAGGTTGGAATGTTAAAATGTATAAACATGCCAAACCTGTCGTCAATAAATTGCTGCTGCAACTTTTTAAGGTGTTGTAATGATGTGTTGGTTTGTGCCTTAACAGCACCTGTAAGGCCCGCTATAAATAAACATAGCAAAGCCAGCCTGCGATATAGATTGATCATCAAAAAAAATTGTTTGGTTACCTTACGAAAATAGCAAACAATAGCCTCTTAAAACTTAACCTAAAAAAGCATATTATTAAACAATACTTACATACACATTTAACATTAACAGCTAAGCCGAATCCCGGCAGGTAAAAATCATTAAAATACAAAGCCGTTCCCTATAGAAACGGCTTTGCAGAAATATGAACTAAATTATCAATCAACAAGTAGGTTTAGTAAACCACTACACGTTGGGCCTGATCGCCGGTAAATTTCCAGTTAGTCGCCGTTTTGGCCGCTACATCTATCACCTCGCATTTAGTATAATCAGACGCGGCACCTTTAGGGCCGGTAAATTTGCCATAATATACCAGTATGTTTTTGTTGCCATTAAGCCATAGTATCCTAACGTTCCATTTTTCTTCATCGGCGGCAAGGTTTATCGTATAAACTGTGGTAGCTGCCACGTTAGCTTTAACTACATCTTTAACCCTAACCTCAAGTTTTTTATCATCGGTGGTAGTGTACAACACAGCCAATTTACTGGCATCATCAGACAGCGCTGTTTGATTAATGTTGGCTTTAGTTTCGTTATTTAGCAGATAAAAGCTGTTAGCCTCTGCAAATACACCGTTATTTAGTGATAGAAAATAACCGCTCATATCAATTATCCCTTTGCCAGATGTTGCTATCTGTGTTCCATCAGTATTCCCGCTAAATGAGGGAACACTGGTTAGCTCTGTCTCGTTAGTACCATCAAAACCCATTACATAGTTTTTTGCAGGGTTACCCGGTGTGCCATAGCTAAAATATATCTTTCCATCTGCAACACCTTTTATATAGTTAAAGTACTGGCCAGACGGTAACGTTTTGATAGTCTTTACATCTTTACCATCAATACCCACCGTTTTTATTATAAAGCCACTGCCGCCACCTGTGGTGTAAGCATAAGCTATGCGGCTTTTACCGGGCAGGGTAGTAACCTGGGCAATGTAATTGTTTTGCGATTTCAGGTCCTCGTCAACCACTACTTTACGGTCGCCACCGGTAAGGTTGGTGCTGTATACCCTAAAGGTATCAACAAAGAATACCAGCGAGTTGCCAGAGCTATTACCACCGGTAGTTGGCGGAGTTGTTGGCGGCATAGAATCTGATTTAGTGCAAGCGTACAACGCCGTGAAGCTAAGCGCTACGAAAAGGGTTTTAAGGTTTGATAGTTTCATTGTTTTGAGGTGATTTTATTTCCCCAAAAGTGAGTTTAACAAAACGCTTTCTATATAATACATATGCAGTAATTTGAGCATATTTGTTTAAACCAAACAGCAAAATCCAATATGAAAAAGTATATACTAATTGCATTATTTGCCCTAACTGCCATATCATGCAGTATTTACCATAAGCAAAAGGTTAGCCAGTCTACATCAGCCAGCGAAACCAACTACACTGTACGTGTAATGAGCTACAACGTGCGCCATTGCAGCCCGCCGGCTACGGGTTTAATTGATATTGTGGGCACGGCAGCAGCCATTACTAAGCAATTGCCAGATATTGTGGCCTTGCAGGAGATAGATGTTAACACCGGCCGTTCGGGTAAAATAGACCAGGCCAAAGAGTTGGGCAGGCTAACAAAAATGGATGTGTATTTTGGCAAAGCCATTGATCACGACGGTGGCGAATACGGTGTGGCCATCTTATCAAAATATAACCTGATAAACCCTGTAGTTTACAAACTGCCCACGGTTGAAAGCACAAAAGGCGAACACCGCGTGCTATTGGTAGCCGAGATACATTTACCGGGCGGCAAGTTTATAAACTTTGCATCAACACACCTTGACGCGCAGGGCCCATCAACCAACCGCGATTTGCAGATTGCCGAGATTAACCGCATAGCAGCCCTATCAAAACTACCGTTTGTTTTAGCCGGCGATTTGAATGCCACACCGGGCAGTAGCGTAATAAATTTACTTGACCAGCAATTTACACGCACCTGCCAGCAATGCGCGCCAACCATACCGGCCAATAAACCCAACAAAACCATTGACTTTATTGGTTTTACTAAAGGACATGATTTTATTGCTAAAACGCATTACGTAGCTGTTGAACCAACCGTGTCAGACCATGCGCCGATAGTGAGTGTGTTGGGATATAGCTCAAAGTATTGATTTGCTCTTGAGGTAATAATCATTGTAGGGCTTCGTTCCATAACTTATGAACAAAACTATTACGCAAATTTGGGGTTTTGTAGTTATGCGTATATTCTGCACCGTTTGTTTGCTGCTGATAGTTCTGTATTCATGCGGATCAGACCCGGCTAATGATTCGACCCAATGGACTGGTGCAAATCAACCGTCACAACCTGCAACCGATACTATTAAACATCCCCTTAGCGTTATCACCGGCAAAACCACGCCCGACCAACTCATTGGCTTTGCCCGGACGCTAACCGGCATCCCCTACAAATACGGTTCTACCGACCCTAGGCAAGGTTTTGATTGTTCTGGCTTTATTACGCACGTATTTAATCATTTCAGCATCTTGGTTCCTCGCAGCTCGGTTGACTTTACCCACACGGGCCGCGAAATAGATTTAAAAAAAGCCAAACCCGGCGACCTTATCCTCTTCACTGGTACAGACAGCACCATTCGCGTTGTGGGCCATATGGGGATACTGGTAACATCGCCAAAAGAAGGGTTGAAGTTTATTCACTCCACATCTGGCAAAGCGTATGGCGTTACCGAAACGCCTTTAAACACTTATTATATGGGTAGGTTTATGAAGGTGATAAGGATATTTGGAAAGAATGATATGTGATAATTTTTGTCTGAACCATGATTAGTGTCATAGCAATCCTACTAATCATGGTTCAGACCTTTATCCCAAAAACGTCCTTCAAGGCTTGCTTGGCAGCACTATACCCACACATACCATGCACCCCACCACCCGGCGGCGTAGACGATGAGCAGATATACAACCCCTTCGCTGATGTTTTATAAGGCGACCAGCGCAATGCCGGACGGGTAAACAGCTGACCGATGTCGATAATGCCTCCGTTAATGTCGCCACCTATATAGTTAGGGTTATAAGCTTCAACCTGAGCAGTGTTCATGGTATGTTTGGCCAGTATCAAATCGCGGAAACCGGGAGCAAAACGTTCAACCTGTTGCTCAATAATAGTGGTCATATCCTGTGTCGAACCGTTAGGTACGTGGCAATAAGCCCAAGCCGTGTGCTTACCCTCTGGTGCGCGGGTTTTATCGAAAAGGCTCTGTTGCGCCAGCAGTACAAAAGGCTTATCGGCCTGGTTACCCTTGCTGGTGGCCAGTTCGGTTTGCGCAATTTCTTCAAAAGTATTGCCCAGGTGTATGGTACCGGCCTTGCGGCAATCATCGGCGGTAAAAGGTATGGGGCCGTCTAACGCCCAGTCAACCTTAAAAACGCCCATGCCGTAGCGGTACCGTTCAAGCTGCCACTTATAAATGTTTGAAAATTTATGCCCGGCAATCTGCAATAATTGCTTAGGGGTAATGTCAAACAAAACCGCGTGTGCCGAAGGCAACTGATCTAACGACTTAATATACGTCCCGGTCTCAATTGTTCCACCAATCGACTTAAAATAACCCGCCAGCGCGTTAGCAATGGCCGATGATCCGCCCTTGGGTATAGGCCAGCCCTGTAAGTGCCCTGCGGCTGTTAGTACCAAACCTATAGCGGTTGTGGCCAGGTTACTTAGTGGTTGTATAGAATGTGCTGCCATGCCGCCAAATAAACCGCGGGCTTGTTTGGTTTTAAACCTGTCAACAAAGTAAGTAGCGCTGGTTAAAGCTTTTAAACCGAAACCTGCCATAGCAAGTGGATGTTTAGGAAAACTCAAAGGGCCTAAAGTATCACTTTCAATTAAAGGCCAGGCTTTAGTAACCGAAGCCATCAAATCTGCATAAACCTTCTCATCAACACCAAATTGCGCTGCTGTTTTTTGTATCGATTGATCTAAAAAAGCTGCCGTACCATCATCAAACGGATGCGCCGCTGCTAATGTGGGCTGCAAATATTCAAGGCCATGATTGGCCAGTGGCAATGTTTTAAAATATGGCGAACCTACAGCCATAGGATGTATGGCCGAACAAATATCATGTGTAAAACCAGGCAAGGTCAACTCTGCCGACCTAAGGCCGCCGCCTATAGTATCCTTCCCCTCTATCACCAAAACCGACAAGCCCTGCTGCTGCATTAAAATAGCAGCCGCCAGCCCATTAGGCCCAGAGCCTACAACTACAGCATCATAATCGTGTTTTGGTAAAGTCATATATGACAAAGATATTCATCAGCAGTAATATTGCCTACAATTTAGATAGATATTAAAACACTGAATTACATTAAGTTACAATTAAAAATGGACGTCTGTTGTACAAAATAGAATAATTACCGTCATTTGCATACTATTTCTATAGATTTTAAAGACTATACTATCATTATTGCTGGCCATTTGCCTTTTTACTTCAGCGCAAGCTCAAAAAACCTTTAATCACGGCGTTGTTTGGGGGCGGCTTATTTTAAGCGATAGCATTAACAGCCGTTTTAAATGGGAAGTATACCTGCAAAAACGAACGCAATCGGCGGGCGGTTTTTTACCTGTACACCTGCTAACAACTGCGCCATTGATCTTAAAATAGCACAGCAAGCCAAATGTGTAATGTGCACGTTAAAAGCACAAAAAAATTACAATCGCATCAATTTAAAGTTTAAATCACTAGCTAACAAGATATTGCAAATTTCAAAAGTTCAATTCCCTGAGGGGGCTAAACATATTTTAGCCGCAAAGGCATAATACTTGTTAACCCTTAGAAAAAATTAAACATTTACCATGAAAAAATTAGCAATTACCTTATTAGCAGTAGTGGGTTTGGCCACTACGTTTACCGCGTGTAAAAAGGAAGACAACGCAGCAGCAGATTTGATGCAAGACCAGGCCTTTATTACGGCAGCTTCAAGCAATAATCTGTTTGAAATGGCAGCCGCAAACATTGCGCTTAGCAAAACAACAAACACCAACATTAAAGCATTTGCCAACAACATGCTTACCTATTATGGCCAGGCCACTACAGATATGCAGATACTAGCGCGCCAAAAACAACTTGACGTTGCAGAATCAATGCCGCAACAATATTTTGATAAATTAACTACCCTAAACGCCCTTGCCGATACAGCTTTTAACACGCAATATGTGGCCCTGATGGTAACATCACATCAGCAATCTGTTAATTTGTATACATCCGCATCTCAAAACGCTGTTAAAGACGAAGGAATAAAGGCATTCGCGGCCGCAAAATTGCCTGCGCTTAAACAACAACTTGAGGCAGCAACTGCACTAAAAACACAGGTTGGCCAATAAAAACAATGTCGTATTAACGATGTGAAGACACCACGTGTAATACACGTGGTGTCTTTTTATTTAGTTGCTTACCTATTTCACTTTCCACTGATTATCATAAAACCCGGCATAACTTACCTGTCCAATACCATCTTTCAGCATACTTGCCCGAAACACCATGATATCGGCAAAGCCACTACCTCCCGTAAAGTATTGGTTGGCATTGGTAGCGCGCATGCCCTCAATGCCCGTGCCTGATATTACTGATACCGAGTTACCGGCTGTACCAGCTATCGGCCACACAAAGTAAGCGCCCAGATCGGCACCGTTTATTTGTTTGCTGCCTACTTTAACACCGCTTGATGTTACGCTGACAGGGCAATCGGCCAATAAGGTTTTCCATGCCGAGTTGGTACTTGCGTTACCCACCAATACCACATTGCGACCAGCACATTTAGCTTTACTGTATTCTTTATCACTGATGATATCAAACGCGCCATTACCACGATAGTACCAGCTTTCGGCATCGTAACGGGCCTTGGCTACGGCCCAGGCTTGTTCTTGCACGTTGCCACCGGTGGCATATACGTATACCATGTTTTTATTAAAGCCGTCTTTAAAAGTTCCGTAACGATGCGGGCCTTTTTCGCTTGCCGCCGGCTGGCTAATTAGCGCCCAGGCTTTGTCGGTCTTTTTCAGGTAGATACTGTCGTTATCGCTCTTAGTGGTGTATTTAACGCCCTCGGTACCATCAAGGCTTATGCTAATGGCTTTGTCTTTATCAAAAGCAGCCAGGCTTAATTTCAGTAAGCTTACGTTCTCTAGCGTACCGGTAATGCTTGCGTAGCGTTTGTTACGGGTAAGTTTTATACGGCTATACTGAAACGGCACAACCTGTTGATGAATAGTAGCCCAATGATTTGAGGCCGATATACCCGGGCTGGCCGTAGTAAAGTCGATGTTGTTAAAAGCAGTATCTAATGGGATAGTATGCCATTTAAACATATCGAAAATTGGTTTCCAATCCACCGACTCATCACTGTACCAATGCGAACCGCCCGGATACTCATAATAGCTTACGTCCGGATGGAATGGCGCTAAAAGCTGTCTCATTTGGCGGGCAAAGGCTACTGGTACCGTCTCGTCAGCATCGCCATGTAAAATGTAAACGCCCACTTGCTTGTAGTTTTGCGCCAGTTTAGGTACATCACTTTGGTTGCTGGCGCTTAGTAACAGCTTACCGTAGTCGGTTGAACTGGTATCAGGCACAATACCATCTGCAGAGCCGTAGGTTTTTAATGTTGGGTAACCTGCACATGGCGCAATAGCGGCCCATTTGTCCGGATAGGTAGCCCCCAAAAACCAGGTACCATGACCGCCCATAGAGTGACCGGTTAGGTATATATGCTGCGGATGCGGTTTAAATTCTTTTTTGGCGATATTGAGTACCTCCATGGCGTCCAAACGCCCCCAGTCCTCCCAATTAAAGCCACGTGGGCGACGGTTGGTAGGGCTTACCAAATTACCCCAGTCTTTTGACTTATAAGCACGCACCTGGTTAATGGCCTCAACCCCGGCTCCGTGTACCGAGAAAAATAGTGCCTGGCCATCTTTTTGTCCGCCAATCTGCGGCGCTACAGAGTAGTACTGCAAACTGCCATCTATATTACTTACAAAGGTTTCGCTGTATTTATCGCCCGGCAGGGTGCTTTCTATTTTAACGGTGGCTTTGTCTAAAGCTTTACCATCCTGCAACAAGGTAAGTGCGCAGTCGGTTAAGCCCTTGGTGCTTACCGTAGTGCCGTCAAACTCAAAATACACTTTGCGGGTGCTGTAGGTTGGTACGCTTTGCAGGTTGCTCTTAACTTCTTTACCACCAATGCGGCTCAGCATCTGTAAGTTTTTAAGCGCAGTGCCGCCGGTATTGATCACCACTACCGCAGCTTTCAGTTTAGCCGCGCTTTGGCCCGGAACAATGAATGGTGCTGTAAAATCCTTCACATCCAGCAAAACCGTCTTAGCAGGAATGGTCAGCGTACCTTGCCCCATACCACCGCGAACAAATAAGTTGTTTTTGCCTTTCTTAAGCTTAACAACAACATTCATCCAACCAAAACGGTAGGGGTCGCCCATGTGGGGTTCGCCGTTTACAAAAACAGCGCTATTGCCTTGTATGTTTAATATAACGGCTTGGTCTGCCGGTGCGTCATAGCTAAAATAGGTATAAGTTCCTTCTCCCCCACGCATCCTGAAACGGCCCTGATCGTCGGCTGTAACCTTTGTCCATTTGGCATCAGTACCGGTTTTGCTGCCGCTTAGGCTTACACCCTCTTCGGCAGCGGTTAGTGTGCCTTTGTATAACGCGTAAGCAACTGGGTCCTGGTATAGCGCGGCACGGTTATAATTGGCCGTGGCGCGTATGGTTAGCCCGTTAGTAAGCGGAACAGTTTTTTGTGCCGATGCACCCGTAGTTAAAAATGCCGACAGCAGCAATGCACCCACGAAATGGCGCAGCTTAAATTGAGTTAGGGAGTTGGTCATATCAAAACAAACTTAATAAAAAAAGGGAGCCTGGCAAAGCTCCCTTTTTCTACTTATCATGGTTGGCAATTACTTGCCCTTTTTGAGCACCTGAACCTCTTGTTTCAGTTTCTCAATTTCTGTTTGTTGCTCTTGTATAGCCCCTACCAACAGTGGCACAAGCTTTTGCAGATCAACCTCGGCAGTGCTTACCGCCTTTGGGTTGTTTTTACCTGCATTGTACCAGTTGTTACGTGTGGTGATGGCCCATGGGGTAACATCTTTAACGTCGTCGGCAATAAAGCCTACTTGTTTGCCGGCGGGCAGGTTAAGCTGCTTAACATCGTTTGTATTATACTCATAAGTAACCGGTTGCAATTTAGCTACGGTACCCAATGAGTTACTAACCGGTGTGGTGTTCTTTTTCAATTGTGCCTCTGTAACCTGTTGTGCAGATGCGTTAAATACTGATATGGTAAATACGGCTACTACTGCCGCTAAAAATTGAATGCTACGTTTCATAATCGTAAAGTTTAAAATTTGAAATAATACAGCTATCCCCGAAAGGGAAAGCATAAAAAATTAGTCCGGAAAATAAATTAAACTAAACGGTTAGGCGGTGGTGTTGGCACCGGCGGCACCCAGGCTAAGTGCGCGTGGGGTTGTTGCTGCGGGTAAGTAATGGTTTCTATTATTGTTACCATGGGGGCGGCAATCAGGAAATCAGACGGCAAATACTCTTTTAGCCTTGTTTCCCTTACTTCATTACGCTCAGATGTACTTTCATCGTCGTTAGCCAGCTGTTGCTCGGTTTGGTTAAGCTTGTATTTTGTCAAAGCAGAAAGCAAAGAAATGCCCGTGCCCTCTAAAATAGAGAACAGACAAACAAAAACCAATATATGCTTAAGCCATTTTACCGACATGGGATATATATTTACTATGCAAACATAATAAATATACCTAAAGTTTATAATTTATGCAATAAATTTTACACTCAAACTTTATTTCAAGCTCGCCGTTATAATTGCTGTACAGGCAGGGCTTGTTTAAAATATTAACAAAATCTTAACCGCTAAAATTTCAATTAGAAGGATAATTTTAGTAAACTTGCTAATATGGTAATAAATAAAACACAACAATACAAAGTACTTCTGCTACTGGCGGGCTACTTGTTTATTGTGCTTAACCATATCTATTTTGTAGCATCGCCTCAAAAACCGGGCAAGCAAAAAAGCTATAGCAGCGCCAATTTAGTACCTAAGGGGTACGACGAGTTTGGCCGCAGCATTGTCACCGTTAAGAAGATCTATAAATCGGTCATCAACCGTGATGTTGACGACCAGCAAGGCAAAGCTCTGCATGAACTTTATGTGGCCCAACTGCTTTATAATGTATCGCTACCGCTTACTAATACTACTAACTTACATACATATTCTACGCGCCTTACCGATTTACCGGTAAAGCGATCTTTCCATCTACGGATTTGATTTAAAAACGCGCCTGCATTTTTTGCCGGCCCGTTATCTGTGTTTCCTGAGGACATTCCCTCTTTATTAATCAAAGTTAAATAGTTCATGATGTGCCTGTTGTGTAAACAGACCCCATTGTGCGCATTAAATCAAATTATTATGAGTATTGGCGAAAAACTAATTGAAGGACTTGAATTAAAGTATACCGGCAAAAGCTTTGCAGGTTTTAATGAAGAAAACCCTTATGTAATTTTTATGGGATATGATACCCCCGGGTGGTCAAATATTTGGGTTAAATATAATGGCGAGCCTATATTTACATCAGTTTTTGATGTAGATATATAAGCGCATCCCCATATAAATAATCATCGTCCCTGGAGTATGAAAAAATTGTTTTCGTGGTCAAACTTAGCGAGTGTTGCCTTCGCGATTCTGATCATTGTTGTTGTAGTTAACCCCCAGGCTAAGGCCCTCATACTTCAGGGATTGATGAAAGTTGGACTATTTAAGGCCCCGGTAGAAAATACCGAGGCGACTAAAAGCAGTGTCACCCATAATACCCTGCCCGATCTGGCATTGATAGCTCCCGACGGTAAACAGATCAACCTGAAAGACCAGAAAAGAAAGGTTATCATTATCAATTTTTGGGCTACCTGGTGCCCGCCATGTATTGCCGAAATGCCATCGATAAATGTGATGTACGGCCGCTATAAGAACAACCCAAAGGTGCTTTTCCTGTCTGTCGATGCAGATAATGATTTCAGCAAATCGGTGCCGTTTATGCAGCGCCATAACTACAGCTTCCCTGTTTATAACATTGCCGGCCCGTTACCGGAAGGTATGATCTATAACGCCATACCCACAACTATTATCATTGATAAAAACGGCACCATAGTAGCCCGGCACGAAGGCGCGGCTGATTATGCAGATGATAGCTTTTACAAGTATATTGATGGGTTGATTGCGCAATAACCTACCGCGCTAACAAAGGATTTATCCACACAGCCCACGAGTTATAATTATGACCCTCGGTACCATCGGCTTTTAGCTCAAGCATATTAACATTCTTAATGTTAACCTTCACCTCGTCGCGCTGGCCTACGCGCAGACCTAGCGACTGATACAGCACCTTACCATCGCCCAGCAAAGTAAACTTTGCCGAACCTTGCTGCGGATGCGCACCATCGCGCAAGCCAACAATGGCCGAAAAGTGTTTCCATTTTTTGTTCAGGCTAAATTTATATACTGATGGCGAGTGAGCAAACAAGCCTTTCTCAAATAACTCACCCTGATTCTCCAGGAAAAAAGTCGCTTCTGCCTCCGTTGCATAATAATTACGCGCGGGCCGCTCCCACCCCACACTGGCAATCAGCCATTTAGCGTCAGACAGATAGAGGCTCTTACCCTCGTAGATAGCAGCATCCACCGGTGCGATGGGTTTAATAACAGCCTCCAGTATCCGCAGCTTTTGCACAGTTTTGTCTGTCTGTACCGATTTTGATAGCCTGCTGTGCAACTCTTTCACATCCACCCCGCCCTGCCCAGGTACATTAAGCACTTTTATACCATCATCGCCGACGCTGAAAAATTTAAAAACGGCTTGCGTACTACCGTTAGCGAACATAAACACCATGGTTATACGGTAAAGGCCGTTAAACCGTTTACGTAACGGAATTTCGAGCGGACCCACTGCCGATATGGTGTACATGCTGCTCTCGTTGCGATATTCATCATTGTTCCAGGGATGTATCAATACGGTAAGCGCGTAAGGCGCTTCTTCGGCTTCTATATTGGCTTTCAGCAGTATGCTGCTGTCGCGCTGCTCAAATTGCAGATCGTTCAAAGCCAGCCATTTGCGGCTATCAATTTCCTTACGGGATTTGGTGAACACCGGATGGCTCAACAACTGCAAAATACCCGCTGCCGACATCTGCGACGTTTGCGGTCCGCCCCAGCGGTAATCATCAAAATGTCTGCTGCCAAATTCGCCCATCAGCGATATCAGGTCGGGGCGCAGCTCTGCAGGGTTACCAAAGTCATGTCTCAGGCCAAACATATGCCCCATCTCGTGCGCTATGCCGCCAATGTACCAGCTGTTAAACTCGGCAATAAGGCAGTCCTTTAACATCCCGGGCCGTTCGGTAAACTTCATGCGGCTGCTTTTGTCGCTTAGATATTTAGGATCAAGCACCTCACTGTCCGACGCGTAGCATACACCCTGCTGCGAAGAGCCCATACCATTATACGGCGAATGAAAGGCGTAAATACCATCATCACGCAGATAAGTAAGCCCGGTTAATACCAATACATGATCTTTCGCAAAATCTATCTTACCGCCTGCTTTCCTGGCAATCTCGCCCTGCAATTGCGGACCGGAATTAGCATCGTAACTCTTAGAATCCTTATCGCCACGAACAACCGTGATTACATATTTTTTATCTGCCCGCTCAAAGTTCACACCGTCAACATCAATACCTGCCTGTTTAAACCCATCTCTGTAAAAGCTGTCTACAGCGGTAAGCACACGGTCAAGTCGCTGCTCCCAGTTAGTCAATGGCTCGCGGTCTTTGCCGTGAAAATAAACCACTTTAATTACGTTATTGTTCTTAGGTGCGTCTTTATGATAGGCTTTTATAACCCTTTGGGCATTGGCAATAATTTGCTTGCTGCGTGGGGATAATTGGGCCTGGGTGATGAATGGCAGGATGATTAAGGTGAATAGGAGTTTTAGGCGGTGCATAATGGTGGTTTGGTTTGACTAATATCTGTATAAGGTTGGTTAGATGCAAGTAGGTGCCCTAGCTTAGTATCATCGCATCTACCCAAATTTCAATTTTCAAACAAAAACTTTATAATTTCGTTAAATTGGCAATTTACTAAACGCTAACTATACAATGCAATTTACCGACGGCGAAAACTTACATCAGACAGTGCTTAGCGCGCCGATCGGCATTTGTATATTGGACGCTGTTACCTTTAGAACCGAAATTGTTAATGATAAATTTCTGGAGATAGCAGGTAAACCGCGTGAAGCTATTTTAGATAAATGGTACTGGGAACCTTTTGCAGAGGCCAGGGACTATTATGAAACCGCGCTGTCAGATGTTGCCAAAACAGGTAAAGCTTTTTATGCTGATGAAGTAGAACTGATGCTGGTAAGGCATGGTCGTGAGGAAATTATCTATGTGACCTTTGTTTACGCGCCAGTAAAAAACGCCCAAGGCGGGGTTGTAAAAGTTGCGGTTTGGGTATTAGAGAACACCAAACAGGTGAAGGCCCGGCAAGTGGTAACAGACAGCGAAAAGCGTTTCAGGGCCCTGGTTACAGCTACCTCTGACGTAGTTTATAGCCTAAGCGCCGATTGGGAAGTGATGCGACCGCTGGATGGCCGGGGGTTTTTGAAAGATACCCAGGAGCCTATTACCGGCTGGCGTGAGCAGAATGTCCATCCGGATGATATGGACATGGTGAATGCAGCTATTGCGGAAGCCATACGTGAAAAGAAGATTTTTGAACTGGAACATAAGGTATTAACGGCCAATGGTTCGCCGGGTTGGACATTGTCGAGGGCTGTACCTATACTGGACGCTCAAGGCGAAATTGCCGAATGGTTTGGCACCGCGAGCGATATTACCGAGCGTAAAGAAATGGTTGATGTTATGCAACAGGCCATTACAAAACGCAAGCACGAAGAACAGCAACTGCAATTAATGATCAACATGCTGCCGGCTTCGGTAGTAGTTATACGTGGCGATGACCTGGTGGTAGAAATGATCAATCAGGCTAACCTTGATTACTGGAAAAAAACGGCAGCCGAAGTGATTGGCCTACCCTTTTTGCAAATACTGCCAGACCTTGCCGATCAGCCATTTGCAGGCCAGCTGCGCGATGTTATGGCAACCGGCCAGATCATAGATGTAAAGGAAAGCCCGGTATTATTTGAAAACCCTGACGGCAGTATCCGCGAAACTTACGTAGACTATACTTACCAACCACTAACCGACAGTAATGGTGAACGCAACGGCGTTTTGGTGATGTCGTTCGAAATAACCGACCGCGTAATAGCCCGGCGCCAGGTTGAACAAAGCGAGGAGAATTTAAAGGCCATGATTGCCCAGGCACCGGTAGCTATGTGTATACTAACCGGCCCTGACCACGTAATTACCGTAGCCAACCAATTAATTGTAGAGCTTTGGGGCAAGCCGCAGGCCGATGTAATGAACAAACCCGTATTTGACGCTTTGCCTGATGCCCGCGGGCAAGGCCTGGAAGAAGCCATGCGCAACGTTTATGAAACCGGCGAAACTTTTTATGCTAACGAGGCACCCGTGTCGCTAATCAGGCACGGCAGGCCCGAAGTGATTTATCAAAATTTTGTATACCAGGCCTACCGCGACGCTACAGGCACCATTGCTGGCATTATAGCCATTACCATTGATGTTACCGAACAGGTATTGGCCCGCAAAACCATTGAGCAAAGCGCCGCCGAATTAAGAAAGATACAGCAATTATTGGAGGAAGAACTGGAGGTTAGCAAGCAGGTGCAGCGCCAAAAAGACGACTTTATTGGCATGGCCAGCCATGAGCTAAAAACCCCGCTAACATCGTTAAAAGCACTGTTACAGGTAGCTGCGCTTAAGCTTAAAGATCATGAGGACGCCTTCCTATCAGGCGCCATGGAAAAAGCCAATACGCAGGTTAAGCGCATGACTACCATGATTAACGGCTTTTTAAATATCTCAAGGCTTGAGGCAGGGAAGATCATGATAGATAAAACGGTATTTGATCTTGATGGGTTGATCAACGAGGTATTAGAGGAAGCGAAACTTACGGTTACAAGTCACCAATTTGAGTTTG
>JAZKET010000007.1:0-9196 GCA_040386815.1 Bacteroidota bacterium
GTTTTTGCAACTCGCGGGTATCCTCAAACTCTGGTAAACCACTGCCGTCGCCGGCAAGTTCTGGTTTTGATGTACGCATTTGGCGCATATCTGTTTTTGGCTGCGGGCGTGCTTCCTGTACTTCGTCAGGTGCCTGTTGTGCCGCTATACCGCCACGGAACAAAAAGCTGACAATCTCTTTATTAACGCTTGCCAACATCGAGCGGAACAGGTTAAAGGCTTCAAACTTATAAACCAATAACGGGTCTTTTTGCTCATACACCGCGTTTTGTACAGACTGTTTTAACTCGTCCATCTCGCGCAAATGCTCTTTCCATGAGTCGTCAATCAAAGCAAGGGTAACGTTTTTCTCGAAAGATTTGATCACCTCCATACCATTGTTGTCAACCGCTTTTTTCAACGGAACAGCGATTTGGATAGAACGTACACCATCGGTAAACGGCACCACAATATTTTCTATAACGTTACCACGGGTGTTGTATACATCTTTCAATACCGGGTCGGCTTGTTGTGCAATAGCTTCTGATTTACGTTTGTAAAACTCAGTTACATCAGCAAATACGTTGTCAACCAGGTCATTCAGTTTGGTACCTGCAAAATCTTCCTGGGTAATTTCCAGATCGACAGAGAACAAACGGATAATTTCTAAACGTAAACCTTCAAAGTTGTTTTGCTCTTTGTATTCGGTCACCACGTCTTCAACAACATCAAAAATGGTATTGTTCAAATCCACATCCAGACGTTCGCCAAACAGGGCGTTTTTACGTTTGGTGTAAATTACGGTACGTTGCGAGTTCATAACGTCGTCATACTCTAACAAACGCTTACGTGTACCAAAGTTATTTTCTTCAACTTTTTTCTGCGCACGCTCAATTGAGCTTGATATCATTGAGTGCTGAATCACTTCGCCCTCTTCAATACCCATACGCACCATCAGGTTTGAGATACGCTCTGAGCCGAATAAACGCATCAGGTTATCCTCTAACGATACAAAGAACTGTGACGAACCCGGATCGCCCTGACGACCGGCACGACCACGCAACTGTCTGTCAACACGACGAGACTCGTGGCGCTCTGTACCCACAATAGCCAAACCACCGGCTTCTTTAACGCCTGCACCTAATTTAATATCCGTACCACGACCAGCCATGTTGGTAGCAATGGTAACCGTACCGGCCTGACCAGCTTCGGCAACAATATCTGCCTCTTTCTGGTGCATTTTGGCGTTCAATACGTTGTGTTTAATGCCACGTAGTTTAAGCATACGGCTCAACAACTCAGATATCTCAACCGAAGTTGTACCCACCAATACCGGGCGACCAGCTTGTGTTAATTTAACTATCTCATCGGCAACAGCATTATACTTTTCGCGTACAGTGCGGTATACCAAATCTTCCAGATCTTTACGGCTGGTTGGGGTGTTGGTTGGTATCTCAACAACATCCAGTTTATATATCTCCCATAACTCGCCCGCTTCTGTAACAGCTGTACCCGTCATACCGCAAAGCTTGTGGTACATACGGAAGTAGTTTTGCAGGGTAATGGTAGCAAAGGTTTGGGTAGCATCCTCAACCTTTACGTTCTCTTTAGCTTCGATAGCCTGGTGTAAACCGTCAGAGTAACGGCGGCCATCCAGTACACGACCAGTTTGCTCATCAACAATTTTCACCTTGCCTTCGTCAAGAATATATTCGGTGTCTTTTTCAAACAAAGTATAAGCTTTTAGCAATTGGTTTACCGAGTGGATACGTTCAGACTTGATAGAGAAATCGCGCATCAATTCATCTTTTCTGGCGATTTTCTCTTCGGCAGGCAAATCAGCTTTTTCAATCAAAGCTATTTCGGTACCTACATCAGGCATCACAAAGAAATTAGGGTCTTCGCCCGATGCTGTGATCAGCTCAATACCTTTCTCTGCCAGCTCAACCGAGTTTTGTTTCTCGTCAATAGTAAAGAAAAGCTCCGCGTCAACCTTGTGCATCTCGCGGTTCTGATCTTGCATGTAATAGTTCTCAGACTTTAACAATAATTGTCTGTTACCACCCTCGCTTAAAAACTTAATTAAGGCTTTGCTTTTTGGCAAACCACGATAAGCGCGCATTAAGGCTAAACCACCATCTTCAGGGCCGGTTTTACCATCGGCAAAAGCTTTTTTAGCTTCATTCAATATGCCATTAACATAAGCTTTTTGAGCGTTAACTAAACGCTCAATGCGTGGTTTCAACTCATAAAACTCGTGCTCATCGCCACGCGGTATCGGGCCTGATATAATTAAAGGTGTACGGGCATCATCAACCAAAACCGAGTCAACCTCATCCACCATGGCAAAATGCAATTTGCGTTGCACCAACTCTTCGGGGCTACGTGTCATATTGTCACGCAGGTAATCAAAACCAAATTCGTTGTTGGTACCAAACGTAATATCAGCTAAATAAGCCGCGCGACGCTCTTCGCCGTTAGGCTCATGCTTGTCAATACAGTCAACTGAAAGACCGTGGAACTCATACAATGGACCCATCCACTCAGAGTCACGACGTGCCAGATAGTCATTCACCGTAACAATGTGCACACCCTGACCGGCTATCGCGTTTAAGTAAGCAGGCAGCGTAGCCACCAAAGTTTTACCCTCACCTGTAGCCATCTCAGATATTTTACCCTGGTGCAATACTGTACCGCCAATTAGCTGTACATCGTAATGCACCATGTTCCAGGTTACCAGGTTACCGGCAGCGTTCCAGGTGTTATGGTGTATGGCTTTATCGCCTTTAATAATAACGTTTGTCTTTTGTGCTGCAAGCGTGCGGTCAAATTCGGTAGCTGTAACCTCAATAGTTGGGTTGTTGGTAAACCTGCGGGCGGTTTCTTTAACCACCGCAAAAGCTTGCGGTAGCAGCTCTAACAATATAACTTCCAGCTCTTTATCGCGGTCTTTTTGCAGTTTATCCAACTGGGTATAAAGCTCAACCTTCTCCTGCACATCCATATCCGGATTGCCTTCGGTTTGATCTTTTATGGCTTTAATTTCCGCGTCTATACCGGCTAAACCTTCGCTGATAGTAGCTTTAAAAGCTATGGTTTTAGCACGTAGCTCGTCGTTAGTCAGTTGGTCTAGTTTGGCATACTCTGCCTTTATTTTTTCAACGATAGGCAGTATGGCCTTAACATCGCGGTCTGATTTGCTTCCGAAAAGCTTACTTATAAAATTTAGCATATTTAGTTTTATCTGAATTGCAACAACTCAATAACTGAGCCATTGTAATTTTAAAGTCATTATGACAGTAAAGGTACGTTTTTGGGTTGAAAGGGAGAAGGAAAAAGGGGTTTAAGATGGCTATTTGTAATAAGTTAATGTACGCACAAAACGACCGTTTGACTTGCCGTTTGACATAACATTAACGCTTTTTATCCAATTATGATGGGAATCATATTTAGTGTACTTATGTCTCCCGGTAAAAAGCGGTCTGGCCGGGGTGCCTGCATAATCGGTAAATTCAATAATGTCACCATTTTTGTTGTAAGTGGTAATAGTATAAAATCTTCTTTCGCCATCAGGATGATGCGTACTTTTAAGTATCCGATATCCTCTTTTATCATACTTAAAATAAGTAACGCCGTTGTAGGCCATAACGCTGGTATCTGTATAAGAGCCGTAGTTATGCTCTTCAATTTTTCTATTGAAACGATCGAGCCTAAGCTGTATTGATTCACGAGACGTATCGCCATTGTATAGGTGCTGTTGAACAATAATAAATCGAGGGGTAACAAAGGAAAACGTTTTCTTTTCGGCTGTTTTTCCGTTTGCATAATGAAGCACTATATTCTGTAAATTTCCTTTAAGATCATAACTGTAGGTATTTACAAATTCTTCGTGTATATCTGAACCACGCAAATCATAAGATGAGGTTAACTTTACCAATTGGCCTTTTTTATTGTAATCCTGTTTACGCACCATCCAAAGGTGCGTGAATAGCTTATCTGTGCTATCAGCGCGATTATATCCTTCGGTGACTGTCGAGCGCACCTGACCTTTAGCTTTTGCGCCTGCGTAATCATCGTTGGTGAATTGCCCAAACGACGTCAGATACAGTAACGACAATAATAGTATCAGAATCGATTTCAATAATCGGCGATGCATATAATGAATTAATTATTTACGATAAGCAATTTTACGTTCTGACACATTGGATAAC
The DNA here is from genome assembly GCA_040386815.1 of Bacteroidota bacterium. Classification (GTDB taxonomy): domain Bacteria; phylum Bacteroidota; class Bacteroidia; order Sphingobacteriales; family Sphingobacteriaceae; genus Mucilaginibacter. Next base: position 4,191 of record JAZKET010000007.1, read on the forward strand.
CGACCATTACTGTACATCTTCTGAATTAGCCAGTTATGCATTTTATCAAATTTTTCATAACTGTAAGTCTTGGTCACCAATAGCTTTCCATCATTGATGACTACCTCTTTGATCAAATTGTTATCGGCATTATAAAAATAGGTTATCTTCTGCATATCGGTCGAATTTGTCCAGGTCTGATAACTTTCTACACAAAGCTGCTTTTCATTGTATTTATACCTGGTTGTAGAAAACGCGATGGGATACTCCTTATAAGTTATATCCTCAAGGATATTGCCCGCCTTATCCAACAACATCCTTCCTCGTATTGTATTTACGGTTTTTGTTTCAACCAATCGCCTAACCGGATCAAATGAATAAGACACATTTCCGGTAAGCTTGCCCTTTGAACTGTATCTTAATTCCTGGCTGTAATTACCCGCACTATCATAAACGTAAATATCTTTGAATGCCCCTTCTTCAGCGTCACCGTAGTCAGAGGCCCAATCTTCAATTAAAAGGCCTTTGGCGTTAAAAAAAAGCGATTCTTTATCATTGAGTTCCAGGTACTCGTCGTTACCCGATTTTTCGACATTAAAGTATTCTGTTATTACCGAATCTAACTTACCTTTCGGATAAGCTGACATGGGCATGTTAGTATTTTTAAACTGCCCGAAGCAAAATTCGCCGGCGCAGTTAAGCAAAAAACAAAGTAATAAGCGTGTTAGTAATTGGCGAGGCATAGATTCAGGCTTTGAATGGTGTTATGAATTTATAAATATTATATCCTATCTGCAAATAATTATCTTTGCCGCCATGAATATCCTGATCCTCGGTTCAGGCGGAAGGGAAAGTGCCTTCGCCTGGAAACTGGCCCAAAGCCCAAAATGCGACAAAATTTTTATTGCCCCCGGTAATGCCGGCACGGGTGCCTATGGAACCAACATAAACATTAGCGTAAACGATTTTGAAGGCATCAAGCAAGCGGTATTAAGCAATGGTGTTAACCTTGTTTTAGTTGGCCCGGAGGAACCACTGGTACGTGGTGTTCATGATTTCTTTTTGGCTGATGATGAGCTAAAAGGCATACCGGTTATCGGTCCGCAGGCTGAAGGCGCGCAGCTGGAAGGCAGCAAGGATTTCTCTAAACAATTCATGACCCGCCACAACATCCCGGCAGCAGCATCGCAAACTTTTGCCGCCGATACTTTGGAGCAAGGCCTGGCTTACCTGCCAACCATTGGTTTACCTATAGTTTTAAAGGCTGATGGCTTAGCAGCGGGTAAAGGCGTATTGATTTGCGCCACGCTGGAAGAAGCACAACAAGAGCTAAAAGAAATGTTGACCGAAGCCAAGTTTGGTGCAGCCAGCGCCAAAGTGGTTATCGAACAATTTTTACAAGGTATTGAGCTATCTGTTTTTGTATTGACCGATGGCGAAAACTATAAAATATTACCATCGGCCAAAGATTACAAGCGTATTGGCGAAGGCGATACCGGTTTAAATACCGGCGGCATGGGTTCGGTTTCACCTGTTCCGTTTGCTGATGATGCGTTTATTAAAAAGGTTGAAGACAGGGTGATCATCCCAACTATTAACGGTTTAAAACAAGACGGTATCCCATACAAAGGTTTCATCTTTATAGGCCTGATGAACGTGGGCGGCGACCCATACATGATAGAATACAACTGCCGCATGGGCGACCCGGAGACTGAAAGCGTATTGCCACGTATTGAGGCTGATTTTATAGACCTGCTTTTAGGTGTTGCCAACGGAAATTTGAACGAAGTAAACTTCGCGGTATCCAACAAAGTTGCTGCTACTGTAGTATGCGTAGCCGGTGGTTACCCGGGCGAGTATTTAAAAAACAAAGTAATTAGCGGAATAAAAAATGTCCGCGGATCGCACGTGTTCCAGGCAGGTACTACGCAACAAGGTGAGGATATTTTAGCAACCGGCGGGCGTGTACTGATGATTACTGCACTAGCTGATAACATGTTCGACGCCCTGCAACAAGCAACTGCCGATGCCAGCCGTATTTATTATGATGGCTGCTATTTTAGAAAAGATATTGGGTTTGATTTGATATAGTCTTTCTCAAAGAACAAAAAGGGCGTCATGCTGTGAGGCACTCGAAGCATGTGGGTAAGGCCTCTGCGCTCACCCTTCGAGTGCCTCAGGGTGACACCCGCTAAAATGAAATGGCCTTGCAAAATGCAAGGCCATTTCATTTTATATTGTCGCTTTTACAACCTTCCTCTTACGCCTGTAATACACTACTGCATACCACACCCCTCCTATGGCCAAAACAAATACCCAAAGGTTTAGCAGGCCAACCATAACATCGCCAAAAACATTCCAGCCGTTTGATAAGGCCAGGCCTAAACGTGTGCTCAGCGGTGTGTTGTAAGCGCCCAAATCATCATTAGCTACAACCTCTGTATGCACTGCATTATTTTCATACAGATTTAAAGTAAGCGTGCTAAAGTAAGCCGCCTGATCGGTGCGCATATTGGCTACTTTCTTTTCTACAAACTCGTCTTTTAAAGCAAGCAACGTATCTGCGCCGCCCTGGGTTAGCTTTAAGTGTTTGCTCCTCAGTTTCGCAGATTCTTTTCTATTGTCGGCTTTCATTTCGGTCTCGGCGTAGTCAAGGCTGCGGTCTTCTATATCCAGTTTACGGGCATCAACATAAATGCCCAGGTGGTTTAGCGAATCCATAAAGGGTTCCAGGTATTTAGTGGGCATTTTCAGGGTCAGGTCGGCAGTTCGGTTAAAAACGGTTAGGCGTCTTACTGAGTCGTTGCTCAACTTTAAATCCTGCTCACTTACCTTATTAGCCTGCTGATTGTTGTGCATCACCATGCCACCACATTCGATAGTAAGTTTTGAGATCTTTTCTGCTACCGTTTGCACATCTTTTACTTTGATGCGCATATCTGCAGTTTTGATGAGTTTTGTAGTGTCAATGGCTACTGAATCGACTGAGTAACTTCCGCTTCCTTTGCATGCGGCAAGCATAGCAATGCCGGCCAGCACAATTAAAATTTTTGCTTTCATAATGTTATAATTTAAAGGTTGTTTGTCCTTGGTTACCGGCCGGTAGTTTTAGGTTTTGTTTTTATATTGATACCGCGAGCTGGCAAAAAGTAACCCTTTGTAACGGAAATAATTGGTGGGCCATATCATCACCCTGTCATTGCGAGCGTAGCGTGGCAATTGCACAGAGAACGGTGGTGGGCTTTGCATACGTGCGGTTGCTTCGTTCCTCGCAATGACATATCGGGTATAAAACAAAAAAGGCCTCCCGTTTCCGGAAAGCCTTTTGATATTTTGCAAAGAATAATTATCCTGCCAACGCTGCCGCGCCACTAACGATCTCGGTAAGCTCGGTAGTAATGGCTGCCTGGCGTGCCTGGTTATATGAAAGCTTTAAGGCTTTCAACAGGTCGCCTGCGTTTTCGGTTGCTTTATCCATGGCGGTCATACGTGCGCCGTGTTCTGATGCAACAGAATCTAATACTGCACGGTATAACTGGATCTTAATATTCTTAGGGATCAATTCAGCTACTATCTCTTCCTGAGATGGCTCAAGGATGTAATCAACCTGTTGGTTAATGCTACCTTTAGTTTCTTTAAGCTGCGCTGGTTTCGCTTCGGCTGGTGGTACAGGCAATAATTGCTCAGTGATAAGGTACTGCACAGCCGCGTTTCTGAAGTGGTTATAAACAACCTCAACACGATCATACTTACCTTTTAGAAAGCCTGTCATGATAGCATCTGTAATAACAGATACGGTATTGAAGTTTAAGTTGTTGTAAACCTCGTTGTTGTTGCCAATAACGTTGTACTTACGACGCTCATAAAATTCCTGCGCTTTTTTACCAATAGCTACAATAGACACGTTACCCGCTTTTAACTGCTCGCTGTATTTCTCAGCGATAAGGTTGTTGGCAGCTTTCATAACATTAGTGTTAAATGCACCAGCCAAACCACGGTTTGATGATACTGCTACAATTAAAACACGTGCCGGCTCGCGCTGCTGTAAAAAAGGTGACGAACCATCCTCTAAACTTGCAGACAAGTTTGATAATAAGTCCTTCAGCTTGTTAGCATAAGGGCGTAATTGTACAATAGCGTTGGTAGCACGTTTCAACTTAGCCGCCGAAACCATTTTCATAGCTTTGGTAATTTGCTGCGTTGATGATACCGACGATATCCTGTTTCTTACTTCTTTTAAATTAGCCATTTATCGGATGTGCAAATTTGCATATGTGCAGATGTGCAAATTAATTTGCCTTATTGTAATCAAATGCGCGGGTATGCAGGTTATCTGCACATCTGCATATCCGCACACTTGCTAATTAGTTATAGTTTGCTGACAGTTCTTTCGCAACTGTTTCTAACACGCTGGTTAATGAGTCGTCAAACTTACCTGCTTTTAGGCCGGCAAGCACCTCTGGGTGACGCTGCTCTAATTGCGTGGTATATTCAGCCTCAAACTGGCGAATTTTGTTTACCGGTACATTACGCATTAAGTTTTTAGTACCTAAGTAAATAATAGCAACTTGTTTTTCAACAGATACCGGTGAGTATTGACCTTGTTTCAGGATCTCAACGTTACGGGCACCTTTGTCTAATACGTTTTTAGTTGACGCGTCCAAATCAGAACCGAATTTTGAGAACGCCTCAAGCTCGCGGTATTGTGCCTGGTCAAGTTTCAAAGTACCGGCAACTTTCTTCATTGATTTGATTTGCGCGTTACCACCTACACGTGATACCGAGATACCTACGTTAATAGCCGGACGAACACCCGCGTTAAACAAGTTTGACTCAAGGAATATCTGACCATCTGTAATTGAAATTACGTTGGTTGGGATATATGCTGATACGTCACCCGCTTGTGTTTCGATAATTGGAAGAGCGGTTAATGAACCACCACCTTTAACGATATGACGGATAGACTCAGGCAAATCATTCATGGCTTGCGCGATAGAATCATTTGAGTTGATCTTAGCGGCACGCTC
>JAZKET010000008.1:0-2503 GCA_040386815.1 Bacteroidota bacterium
CGCACTCAACCGGGTACGGGTGCCGTAGTGCATTTAAAAGATGTTGCCCGGGTCGAGCTGGGTAAGTTTAACTATGCCGGTAACTCATTTGTTGATGGTAAGCGGGCTTCATACCTATTGGTTTACCAGGCACCAAACAGTAACGCTATTGAAACTGCTGAAGGTGTTTACGCTACCATGAAAGAGCTTAAAAAGTCTTTCCCGGCAGGTGTGGATTATGTGGTGCCTTTTGAGTCTATTACGGTAGTAAAGGTATCTGTACATGAGGTTATTGAGACTTTAGTTATTGCCCTGGTGCTGGTGATTATTGTGGTATTCCTTTTCCTGCAGAGCTGGCGCACTACGCTGATACCTGTATTGGCTATCCCGGTATCTATTATAGGTACATTCATTTTCTTTATCCCGCTGCACTTTACCATCAACACGCTAACGCTGTTTGGTTTTGTATTGGCTATAGGTATTGTGGTGGATGATGCCATTGTGGTGGTAGAGTCTGTACAGCATTATATGGACGAAAAGGGGATGGACCCTAAAGAAGCCACCCTGCACGCCATGCGCGATATATCGGCCCCGGTAATTGCTATTGCCTTGATATTGGCCGCTGTGTTTGTGCCTGTGGGCTTTATACCGGGTATTGTGGGCAGGTTGTACCAGCAGTTTGCTATTACGATTGCGATATCTGTATTGATCTCGGCTTTCGTGGCTTTGTCATTAACACCAGCGCTTTGTGTGCTTTTGTTGAAACCCCATAAGATAGACGAAAAATCGGGTGGACTGGATAAGTTCTTCTATAAATTTAACACCTGGTTTGAGCGTGTTACTATTAAATACCGCAATGGTGTTGACAAAGGTATCAAGCACTCTAAGTTTACCGTAACGGTGTTGCTGGCTATTGTTGTGGGCACATTCTTCCTGTTCAAGGCTAAGCCTACTGGCTTTATTCCTACAGAAGATGAAGGCCGTATCTTCATTACCTTCGATTTACCTGAAGCATCAGCTACAGAACGGACAGTTGCCACCCTACGCCAGGTAATGGATACTTTAGACAAAGTACCTGAAATTGCGCACTACGCTGCATTAGGTGGCTTAAACGTAGTTAGTTTCGCTACTAAATCAAACAGTGCTACCGTGTTTGTGCAGCTAAAGAAATGGGACGAGCGTAAGCTAACCTCTTTACAATTGGTAGGTATGCTACAAGCCAAGCTTACCAAAACCTTTAAAGAGGCCACCATGGTGGTAATACCGCCGCCACCGATACCTGGCCTTGGCCAAACGGCAGGTTTTACTTTTGTTTTGGAGGAAAAACAAGCGGGCGGCGATATCAAATCGTTTGAAACGGTGTTGCGTAATTTTACCGGCGCACTTGCAAAACGACCGGAGATTGGTAAAGCATTCTCGTTCTTTACCGCACGTACGCCGGCTTACCAGTTAACGATAGATCGTGAAAAGGCAAAACGGTTAGGCGTGCAGTTATCAGATGTTAACAGTGCGCTGCAAACTTATATGGGTAGTGCATATATTAATGATTTTACTGTGTACGGTCGTAATTTCCGTGTATTGGCGCAGGCTGATACCAACTACCGTACTAATATGGATAATCTTGGGCAATACTTTGTGCGCAACTCGGCAGGTACTATGGTGCCGTTAAGTACCTTGACATCATACAAAATGATTGAGAACGCGCCGTTGATTTCGCACTTTAACCTTTTCCGTTCGGCTGATATTAATGGTAACCCGGCGCCGGGCTACAGTAGCGGCGACGCTTTAAAAGCACTGGAAGAAGTTGCAGCCGAAACTTTACCTCAAGGCTATGGCTATGAGTTTTCCGGCCTGAGCCGTGAAGAGAAGTTATCGGGCGATAAGACAATTTACATCTTCGCGCTGTCTATCGGCTTTGTATTCCTGTTTTTGGCGGCATTGTATGAAAGCTGGTCTGTACCATTCTCGGTATTGTTAGCTGTACCATTGGGCGCTTTTGGGGCGATATTGTTCCTGACATTCCAGACAACACTGGCTGATAATATTTACGCGCAGATAGGTTTAATAACGCTCATTGGTTTGGCAGCAAAGAATGCCATTTTGATTGTAGAGTTTGCCAAAGAGCGGGTTGATAAAGGCATGGACCTTGAAAAGGCTACGCTTGAAGCTGTAAAGCTACGTCTGCGACCTATCATCATGACATCGCTGGCATTTATTTTAGGTGTAGCGCCGTTGCTATTTGCATCTGGTGCTGGTGCCGAGGCGCGTAAAACTATCGGCTGGACAGTGTTTGGTGGTATGATTACGGCTACATCGCTGGCTATTTTTATTGTACCGGTGTTATATTACCTCATCACCAAGTTTGCCTACGGCGAGAAAAAACTGGCCGAGCTGGCTAAGAATTATAAAGAAGATAACGATGTATTACATTAATATCATCTAACCATAAACAAGAAAGCCCTTAGCCTAAAATGCACTGCCCCCAAAAAGTTAGACACTTATTGGGGGCATTTTTATGGCAAAA
>JAZKET010000009.1:0-4764 GCA_040386815.1 Bacteroidota bacterium
GTGTTTAGTAAGTTTCGGCATTGGCCAATAAAGCGGTCGGCTAAAGTATAGGCACCCAGTATGTTAGCGTTGTATGCTGTTAATGCAAAAATAATAACAGACTGTTGCAGGTTGGCCGATATATTATTAACGGTTAAGTAAAAATTAGCTTTGCCAATAGCCAGCAGGTCGGTTCTTTTTGGTGTGCTGAAACTCAATTTAAGCCTGTTGGCAAAATATACCAGCAGGCATATATACGTAAGCACATTACCCATACCCAAAATAAAGTTAACCCAAACGCCATGGGCCGGGGTTTTTATAAACAGGTAGATAAAAATAACCGCAGCAATGTTTGATACCAGGTTGGCTATATTAAACACCCTTATTTTTTCAATACCTATAAAAAAGCAAAGCGGGTTTAGCACCTCGGCCAAAACAATGGGTAGTGCCAGTAACAGGTAGTTATAGCTATGGGTGTGCAGAAAATAGTATACTGCCATGCATGCTAAAAACAACATGAAAATAATAAGCCGTATGCTTAACGTATTGTAAAATACCACGTTTAATTTAGCCTTGTCGGCTATGTTAAAGGCCACATCTTTAACGCCCGATTGCCCGGTACCGTAATTAATAACCGTACCGGCCAGCATAGAAAAACGGTAAGCAAACATTACCAAACCAAAAGCTTCAAACCCAACATTGCCCATAATTAGGCGCGTGGTTATTAACAACAACAATATGTTTGATATCTGTATGCTACTTAGGTTAATAAAGTTTGACAGTATATTGGTTGCCCTTAACCTGTTGTATGAATTGATAACGCGTTGTTTCAAATGGCGATTGTTGATAGCTTAGCAAATTTAGCTTAAATAATGATAATAGCCGGTTTGTTTTAAAAACCCGTAAATAGCTGTTTACTAAAACCAAATCAATCGAATTATTATTTACTGTATTCTGATATTCTATATTTATCTTCGCAATCAATATTTGATCTATGAATTTTCTAAACTCGGGGATTGACCTTAAGCAATTAGCACAAGCCAAAAAGGCCGAATACCAGACTGCGCAGCCTTTCCCGAATATTGTTATCGACGACTTTTTTGATCCGGAAATGCTCAGCCAGGTACTGGCAGATTTTCCGGACCTGTCAAAAAAATCCGACGTTATAAATTACGATAATCAGAACGAAAAAAAATTGGCCGCTAAGGGCGAGATGCATTTTAGCGATAATACCAAAGCATTTGTCCATTTCTTAAACTCGCAGCCGGTGCTTGAGTTTTTGCAGGAGCTTACCGGTATTAAAGAAACTTTACTGCCAGACCCATACCTTTTGGGTGGTGGCTACCATGAAATCAAACCGGGTGGTATGCTAAAAATTCATGCCGATTTTAACAAGCATGAGTTGAGCTGGATTGACAGACGGATAAATTTACTGGTTTATTTAAACAAAGATTGGGACGAAAGCTACGGCGGCCATTTTGAGCTTTGGGATAAGGATATGACACAATCATACCAAAAAATATTACCGGTTTTTAACCGCATAGCTATATTTTCTACCACCGATTTTTCTTTCCACGGCCACCCAAATGCTTTAACCTGTCCGCCAGACAGAAGCCGCAAATCATTAGCGTTGTATTACTACAGTAATGGGCGCCCTAAAAGCGAGATCAGTAAAAACGCGCATGCCACCATATTTAAAAACAGGGCCGGCGTTGAAGGCGATACGGTTAAAGACCCGCTGACTTTAAAAGATGTAGTGCGCGAGCTTACTCCGCCTATTATTTATAACACTATCAAAAAAATGGTCAAAGGCGACAGATAGCCGGTTGATGACAGGTATCCTTTAGTTTAAATTATGAATAACATTATAGTATTTGGCGCTTCGGGCCAGTTAGGTCAATGTATTAAAACAGTAGCTGCAGAAAAAGGTGTGGATAGCATCATTTTCCCTCCAGAGACAGCCGCTAATATTTTAGACACTGACGGGCTGAATAAACTATTTGAACAACACAAGCCGGCTTATGCCATTAACTGCGCGGCCTACACTGCCGTAGATAAGGCAGAGGATGAGATGGAGCTTGCTGAAAAAATAAATAAAACAGGTGCCGAAAACCTGGCTATACAATGTCAAAAACACGGTGCGGTATTGATACATGTATCAACAGATTTTGTGTTTAAAGGCGATGCTGCTACGCCGCGTAACGAAACTGATGAAGCCGCGCCGATAAGTGTTTACGGCCAAACCAAATTAGATGGCGAATTAGCAGTAGCTGCTGTGTTGCCCGCACATTTCACTATCCGCACGGGTTGGTTATACTCAGAGTATGCCAACAACTTTGTTAAAACCATGATAAAGTTGGGTACAGACCGCGATGAGTTGCGCATTATTGCCGATCAGGTTGGCACGCCAACTTATGCTATTGATCTTGCCGCATTTATACTTTTGATCATCAGCAGCAAAAGCACAGCTTACGGCACTTACCATTACAGTAATGAGGGGGTAACCTCATGGTTTGATTTTGCCCGTGCCATATTTGATATATCGGCTACGCAGGTAAAAGCGGTGCCTATCCGTACAGACGAGTACCCAACAAGGGCCACCCGCCCCAGCTATTCTGTAATGGATAAAAGCAAAGCAAAACAAACATTTAATATTGAAATACCATATTGGAGAGACAGTCTTATTAATTGTATAGGCAAGCTTCAACAACAATAAACTCACATCAATGAAAGGAATAATCTTAGCAGGCGGATCGGGCACCAGGCTTTATCCAATAACAAGGGCAATTAGCAAGCAACTAATGCCAATTTATGATAAGCCGATGATTTACTATCCGTTATCGGTATTAATGCTGGCTGATATAAAAGACATTTTGATTGTTACCACGCCCGAAGACAGCGAAAGCTTTAAACGCTTATTAGGCGATGGCAAAGAGCTGGGCTGTAATTTTCAATATGCGGTACAAGCGGTACCAAACGGCCTTGCCCAGGCATTTGTAATTGGCGAAGAATTTATTGGCGACGATAAAGTGGCGCTTGTTTTAGGCGATAATATTTTTTACGGCAGTGGCTTTAGCAAATTGGTGCGCAGCTTTAACACCGTTGATGGGGCAGCGGTATTTGCATACCCGGTTGCCGACCCAGAGCGTTACGGTGTGGTTGAGTTTGATGAAGATTTTAAAGCTTTATCTATAGAAGAAAAACCTGTTAGCCCAAAATCAAACTATGCAGTGCCGGGCTTGTATTTTTATGATAACGATGTTGTAGAGATAGCTAAAAACCTTAAACCATCGCCACGCGGCGAATACGAAATAACCGACGTAAACAAGCACTACCTTGAAGCCGGCACCCTGCAGGTTGGGGTTATGGATAGGGGAACTGCCTGGCTTGATACCGGTACATTTGATTCACTGAGCGATGCCAGCGAGTTTGTGCGCGTTATAGAAAAACGTCAGGACACCAAAATTGGTTGTATTGAAGAGATAGCCTACCGCATGGGTTTTATCAGCAAACAACAGTTAACCGATATTGCGCAGAAATACATTAAGAGTGGGTATGGGCAGTATTTGTTGAGGTTGATTAAATAGTAATATATTAGGTTTAGATATTTATCAAAAAGCGCTTTTATTAGCGCTTTTTTTGTTTGAGATATTTATAAAAACGTCATTGCGAGGAACGATGCAATGACGCGATATAACTATGGAAAGGTCAGCAAATCTTCGCCTTTTTCCTTACCGCTTGTATAGGCCCTTCACGCACAGGGCTTGCCCCGGCTCAATCGCCGCCGGTAGGCTGTTACTTTTCCTTGATGAAAAGTAACCAAAAACCGACCAAAGGGAGTTCATTCACACCTTTAAAAACAAACACAATGTGAATAATCAAGTCAGCCGCAATGCTTCTTTTGCCACACAGGGCCATGCCCTGCAAAGCCGGTAATCCCGATAGCTATCGGGACACGGGGCCGCACTTCATTTGTGCTGCTACGCACACACAACCCCACGCTTCAACAAATGAAGTGAATGCCCCCTGCCATTGCCCTCTTGGCCAGCAGTTTTACCGCCTTTCACCCAGAAGCTCCACGGCTGACAGCCCCACGCTCTTTTGTCTGAACCATGATTCGTAGGATTGAATGATTATAGGATTCTTTGTAGAGACGCAATACTTTGCGTCTCACGCTTGCTGATTGTCTGAACCTTGATTCGTAGGATTACAGGATTTTATTATCGTTGGATTTTCTTTTTTCCTGGGATGTCAGAAAATAAGCTTCGGGTGAGGAAAGGCGAAACAATGGTGGCCTTGTGCGGCTGCAGGGGCATTAGTAATTGTACCTGAAGCGGGGGCCTTGCGCGACAAACGGCGGTACAATTACCCGGCCCCAGGTTTCGCCGGTACTGCAGGGCAAAGGCCCTGTGCGGCAGAGAAGCCTCTTTTCTGACTTGATTTTTTGTTTCTTTTGTATCAAGACAAAAGAAAAAGCCATCCGGCGGCGATTGAGCCGGGGCAAGCCCAGTGCGTGAAGGGCCTATGAGAGCGACAGGTAACGAGGGCGGGAAACGCTAATTATGGGGCTCCTTTTTGTTTGCACCTCTTTGTCATTGCGAGGTACGAAGCAATCGCACTTAGAAAAGCGGTCATGCAAAGTTCGCGATTGCTTCGTACCTCGCAATGACAAATAAAGAATATCTATGGTAGTAACTCATCAACCTTCTCAACCGTCACTTCATCCGGCGCCAGCCAAACCAAATCCTGATCTTTTCTGAACCAGGTTAACTGGCGCTTGGCAAA
>JAZKET010000009.1:4774-8372 GCA_040386815.1 Bacteroidota bacterium
GGCAAAGCGGCGGGTATTTTGCTTTATTTGTTCTATAGCTTTATCTAAATCAATATTACCATCCAGGTAATCAAATATCTCGCTGTAGCCAACAGTGTTTAACGCGTTTAAATGGCGATAGGGTAGCAGCAATTTTACCTCGTCTGCCAAGCCGTCGTTCACCATCATATCCACCCGTTTGTTAATCCTATCGTACAAAACTTCGCGCGGCATATCAAGCGCTATTTTTACGATATGGAAAGGGCGGGTATTTACCGCGGCTTTACGATAAGATGAAAAGGGCAGGCCGGTTTGCCTGTATACCTCTAAAGCACGTATAATGCGTTGTGGGTTGTTAATGTCGGCTTCGGCATAGTATGCCGGGTCGGCTTGTTTTAGTTCTTCCTGTAATGGAATAATGCCTTTTAGAATCAGTTCGTTATTTAAAGCCTCTCTAATAGCAGGGTCTGCCTGAGGGATGTCGTCAAAACCTTCGCAAAGCGCTTTTATGTATAAGCCCGATCCACCCACTAGTATAACCTTGTCATGGGTTTTGAAAAGCGCTGCTAACAAGGCCAATCCCTGCTTCTCAAAATCGCCAACAGAAAATGGTTCTGTTACTGCGTGAGAGTCAATAAAGTAGTGTTTAGCCTGTGCCAGTTCACCTGGCGTAGGTTTGGCGGTGCCTATGGCCATCTCCCTAAAAAACTGCCTTGAATCGGCCGACACGATAACCGTATCATAGCCCTGCGCCAACCTGATGGCCGCCGCTGTTTTGCCTGATGCTGTGGGGCCGGCAATTACAATTAGGGTTTTTTTAGTCGATAGTCCATGGTCCATAGTCGATAGTCGTTTTTGTTAATAGTCCATGGTTGTTTTAAAAGTTAATGGTCCATAATCTAAGCTAATAAAGCTATGGACTATGGACCATCGACTATTGACTTTCTTCAATTAATAATCATCTTTCGACGACGATCTGCTGTCGTCTTCAAAGTTGTCGTCATCGGCAAACTCGCTGCCAAATTCATCTTCTTCACTTTCTTCGTCGTCGCTTACTGCTTCGCCGGTTTCGTCCACCTCGGTAAAGTCTTCTGTATCTTCATGGTTTATACCCATTTCGTTCAGGAAATCAAACTCACCCGGATCATCGGCCGTAGCGGCTGTAGCAGCATCGGCCACGGTAACAAACTGTCTTGGCGCATCGCCTACAGACTTAATTACAGCAGGATACTCAACACCCGATGTTTCGTCTAAAATGATCTTTACCAGTTGAACATGAAAATCAAACGGACGGTCGAAGTTAAAGGTGTAGTAAAATTTCTGATGCGGATCGTCAATACGGCTGCTTAGTTTAACTTTATCCATCAAAGCCACGCCACGGTCAATACGGCGCTGGTTAGGCAGGTATGAAATTTCTTCGCCTTTTAGCCATTGGTCATTGCTGACATAAAAAGATGAAGAATATTCTGCGCTGTAACCAGTTGATTTGTGTATAGCCCGGTGAAGATCTTCAAATGTTTGGGTTGATCTGATATCAATCTCGCGGGTAACATCGTCGTAATCTTCAAAAGTAACTTTAAATCTGTAAAGTGCCATTGTGTGTTTTGTAGTAGATTTTTTTGGTAAAAGTAATATTTTAATTTTTGATTGAGCTTGCCACAACTTTTAAGCCAATTTCTTCGCCGGCCTTAATTGTAAATGCAATTGCTTCTTCGCGCTGGTTAGAAATCTCGCCCTCAAGTATGGCTTCGCGGATTTTATTTTTGATTATACCTACTTCTCGACCTTCTTTAAGGCCAAAAAGTTCCATAATATCGTTACCGGTTACAGGGGGCTGCCAGTTACGAATATTATCGCGCACTTCAACATCTTTTAACTTTTGTTGCACCAGCTCAAAGTTGTTGCGGTATTTTTTTACTTTGTATTCATTTTTAGTGGTAACGTCTGCTTTACACAACAACATTAGCCCTTCAATATCATCGCCCGCCTCAAACAACAACCTGCGTACGGCCGAGTCTGTAACTATAGATTGCGATAAAACTATGGGCCTTAAATGCAGCTGAACCAGTTTTTGCACCTGTTTCATTTTCTCGTTCAAAGGCAGTTTTAGCTGCGCGAAGATCTTGGGCACCATACGTGCGCCCTTATCTTCATGGCCATGAAATGTCCAGCCGTGGCCGGGTTCAAAACGTTTGGTGGCTGGTTTGGCAATGTCATGTAGTATGGCTGCCCAACGTAGCCAAAGGTCGGTAGTGGTTTCGCAAATATTATCCAACACCTGCAGGGTATGGTAAAAATTATCCTTGTGTCCCTTGCCATCTATATAATCAACCCCATACAGCGTCGCCATCTGCGGAAATATCTTGTGCAGCAAGCCGGTATCAAACAAATAATTAAAACCGATGGATGGTTTGGGCGACAGGATGATCTTATTCAGCTCGTCGGTTATCCGCTCTTGCGATACAATGCTGATCCGGTCTTTATTGTTCTTTATAGCGTCGACAGCCAACTCATCTATCTTAAAATCAAGTTGCGAGGCAAACCTGATGGCCCGCATCATCCGTAACGGATCGTCAGAAAAAGTCTCGATTGGATTAAGCGGTGTGCGAATAAGTTTTGCTTCCAGATCCTTAATGCCCTCAAAAGGATCAACCAGTTCGCCAAAAGTATCAGGATGTAAAGCTATAGCCAGGGCGTTAATGGTAAAGTCGCGGCGTTTTTGGTCCTCTTCCAGCGTGCCATCCTCAACAATAGGCTTGCGCGAGTTTGACCGGTACGACTCTTTACGCGCGCCAACAAACTCCACTTCAAGGTCGTGGTATTTTAAAGACGCGGTGCCAAAATTCTTATAAACAGCCGCTTTTACCTTCAGTTTCTCCGCTATTTTCTCAGCAAAATCAACACCATTACCAATAATAACAATGTCGATATCCTTCGATGGACGGTCTAAAAAAATATCGCGTACAAAACCGCCAATGGCATACACCTGCAAATTTAATTGCCCGGCAAGCTGCGATATAACGGTAAATACGTGATGTTTTAGATGCTGCTTCATTGAAGGTGCAAAGTTAATAAAATATGCTGTTTTTGCCGCCAGAAAGCTTGCGCTGGTTTAAAAAGGCTGTCATGCTGAGGCACTCGAAGCATGTGGGCGAAGGCCTTTACGCACACCCTTCTACGCAGCTCAGGGTGACAGCCGGTTGAAATGTTACCTCCTCAAAAAATCAAATTTACCATCAGTCTCTAAACGCGACGGGTTAAAACCCATTGCTATGGATGAATTTTTGTTGTCCCCGCAGGGTCTCCCAACGGGGACCCTGCGCTCCATGCACGCGCCGCAGGGTCCTTTTCAAGAGACCCTGCGGGGACGATAATTGCGGGGACGACAATCAATTCCAAGCAATTAAATGGTGGCACAATATTGATTGTCCCCGCAGGGTCTCCCCACGGGGACCCTGCGCTCCTGGGCACTCATCGCAGGGTCCTATTCAAGAGACCTGCGGGGGGCGAAAATCGCCCGACCATATCGCGCACTCGTTACAAACGAGCGGGAGCAGAGATTTGATTGTCCCCGCAGGGTCTCCCAACGGGGACCCTGCGCTCCATGCACGCGCCGCAG
>JAZKET010000009.1:8382-14976 GCA_040386815.1 Bacteroidota bacterium
GGGTCCTTCTCAAGAGATCCTGCGGGGACGATAATTGCGGGGACGATAATCAATTCCAAGCAATTAAATGGTGGCACTATATTGTCAGTAAACTGATCCAAATCGCCAGAAAAAACGTTCAAAATCACCCCGAAATTAGCCGGATAAATCAAGATTTATGCCCATTATATCAAGATTTTCAGTGTTTTATATGAGCGTTTTGATCCAAGTGATCCAACTTGACAGACCACACAGCGTTGGATCACTTGCCGCGATAATTCGGCGTAAAAAGCTTGTCATGCTGAGGCACTCGAAGCATGTGGGCAAAGGCCTCTACGCACACCCTTCGACGCAGCTCAGGGTGGCAGCCGTTTGAAATGTTATCTCCTCAAAAACTCAAACTTACCGTCAGGCTCCAGGCGCATTATGGTTGATGGGGTTTTTATCTCCATGCTATGTTGGTCAATATCAACCACATAGTCAACCCCGTCAATGATATTCTGCTCAATCTGCGAAAAATATTGCGGCGACGGGTTGCCACTGATATTAGCCGATGTAGATACCAAAGGTTTACGCAAGCGCTGTATCAACCCCTCGCAAAAAGGGTTTTTAGCTACGCGGATGCCAACACTACCGTCAGCCGCTATCAGGGCGGGCGAGATGTTGCGGGCGCCCGGCATCACCAGTGTCAATGGGTTTTCGGCGTATTCTATCAGGTTATAGGCAATGTCCGGTACTTCGGTTACATAGCTGGCCAATTTGTTATCTGTATCCAGCAAAATGATCATGCTTTTGGTTTCGGCACGCTGTTTAAGGCGGTAGATCTTTTGTACGGCTTCGGTATTGGTAGCATCGCAGCCAATGCCCCAAATGGTATCGGTAGGGTAAAGTATGATGCCGCCATCCTGTATAACTTTTAGCGCTTTGGCTATTTCGTCTCTAAGCATGATTAATGTATTGGCTTAAGGCGTTAATAATTCGTGGTTCGTTCAATAATTGCATACACTTGGGTATGCCGTAAAGCTTGCATTCGTTACGTACACAAGGCTCGCAGCTAAGCTGGCCTGCACGTATAACGGTTACATTGCCTTTGTTGTAAGGCGCGGTATTGTTTTCATTGCCTGCCCCAAACAGCGCCACAACCGGCAACCCTAAACTATTAGCCAAATGCGCGGGGCCAGAGTCGGTAGTAAGTAACACCTTGGCGCTGGCCATCAGGTTGCTTAGCGTTACCAAAGTGGTTTTGCCGGCGTAGTTGGTTATGCGATCAACGTTTGGCGCGTTAACCAGTAATTGCTCAATGTAAACAGCGTCTTTTGGTCCGCCAAGCAGGCCGAAGTGTTTATCGTCAAAAGTAGTGGTAAGCAGGGCCAGCAACTCGCGCCCCTTATCTAAAGGCATCCGCCGCGACTCGGCCTCTGAGTTAAAGTTAACCAGCACCAGGTCATTTGGCTTCACCTCGGTTGGGTTAAGCTGTACTTTACGGCCCGTAACCGGCATCTGGTTAACCTGCTCTAGTATAGACAGATACTCGTCAACCCTATGCACTTTTACAGGGCGCTTGCAAACCTTGTTTAGCAGTAAAAAGCCGCCCTCTTTACTATAGCCTATGCGCTGTTTGGCGCCGGTAGCTTTAGCCATAACGGCTGATGACAACGAATCAGGTAGGTTAAAGTAAATGTCGTATTGCTTTGCGCGCAGCGATTTGCCAAAGCGGTAAACACCACCAAGGCCCGGAAACTCTGCTTTACTAAACGAGTGGATTTGGTTGATACCGGGTATGAGCGCGGCAATGGCGCTTAGTTCTTTTTTAATGATAACGTCAACCTGCGCCAAAGGATAAAACTGCTTAACCGCCCCGATGAAAGCTGTACTCATTACCACATCGCCAAGCCAGTTAGGCAGTCTTACCAGTATTTTCATTTTATAAAGATTAAAGATTGAAGATTAGTGATCAGCAAACTTGTTAGGCCCCAATCTTTAATCTTCAATCTTTATAACTTATACCGCCACATTATTCTCCCTTAAAGCATCATTTAATGATGTCTTTTTATCGGTTGATTCTTTGCGGGTGCCGATGATCAGGGCACAAGGCACCTGGTAGTCACCAGCAGGGAATTTTTTAGTATATGAACCCGGAATTACCACCGAGCGCGCAGGGACACGGCCTTTGTACTCAACCGGGCTGCTGCCTGTAACGTCAATAATTTTAGTTGACGCGGTTAATACCACGTTGGCGCCTAAAACGGCTTCGCTTTCAACGTGTACACCCTCAACAACAATAGCACGCGAACCTAAGAAACAGTTGTCCTCAATAATAACCGGAGATGCCTGTACCGGCTCTAATACGCCGCCAATACCTACACCACCACTTAAGTGAACGTGTTTGCCAATCTGCGCGCATGAACCTACAGTTGCCCAGGTATCAACCATGGTACCTTCGTCAACATAAGCGCCAATGTTTACATAGCTAGGCATCATAATAACACCTTTAGCCAAAAACGCGCCGTAACGGGCGCTGGCGCCAGGTACTACACGTACACCGCTTGCTTTGTAATTGGTTTTAAGTTTCATTTTGTCATGAAACATAAACGGACCGGCTTTCACTTCTTCCATAGAGCGTATAGGGAAGTATAATATCACGGCTTTCTTTATCCATTCGTTATTGTGCCAGCGGCTGCCAATTACTTCGGCAACACGCATTTCGCCTTTGTCAAGGCGCTCAATAACGGTTTCAATAGCGTCAACATATTCTGGGTAATTTAACAGGTTTCTGTCTTCCCAGGCTTGTTCAATAAGTTTTTTAAGATCTTGCATTGGAGTTTAAACTTTGCGACAAATTAAAGAAATTTTAGGGAGAATTGTTTGGTTTTTGTTGATGGGATGGGTTTTTAAGCGTAATGGCGTTACCTGCGGCCCGCGCTATCCGTTCATACTGCGCAAGGCATTAGCCACATGGCCGGTATCCACTACTATCGCTAACGCGGCTCTCGCACGTGTCCGTCCGAAAAGTTACGGACGCTCGTAAAACAGTCGGACGGATGGGGAGCACCCTCTCCATCATGTCATTGCGAGGAACGAAGCAATCTCTACGTAGGACTAACGGTAGTTTTGACACACGCGACACGCGTGCGTCAGCATTAGGGTAGTTAAGCTACTGCTTTCTTTATGAAAATATCTCTAACAATCGCGGCTATTATACCTATAGTAATTACTACTACTAAGATTTGATGAATAAACACAATTAAATTTGCTAAACCGGAAATTGGCTTTATAACTTTGGAATTGAAAATATTAATTGAGTACGGCAAAACTCTGTTAAAAGTCCAAATATCCTTGCTTTCTATCGCTTTGCTTTCGATAACATAATTTGCAAGTTTGACATTTTCCATCGCAAGAATTGATTTCAAAAAATCCTTTACATCTTTACAGTCCTTCAGGGAAAAGTCGTTATATCTCAAAAATATTGTTGAAATTTTACTACCTGATTTATTATAAAAATCGACGGTGTACCCTCCTTTATCAGGCAGCGTATTCTCCTGGTTAACAGTAATAATATGGCTGTCAGAAACAATTAGGTTACCGTTATCAAGCCATTCGATGGAATGATTTAGAACTGTTGAGTCGGTGATGAATGATTTTATAACCTCAATTCTTCGATTCAATTCTTTAGGCGAATAATTGATATTTAGATCCGAAGCAGCAATTTGGACAACATTCTGATATATTTCTTCATCAAAACTTATCGATTTAGGATTTATACTAATTAACAGAAGATAGATGAAGGGAAAAACTAAGGCGTGCAAAAACATTAATATTGCCGTAGCTCTTAAAAGAGCTACAAACTTAGACTTTGATGCGACAAAATATAAAGCAACAGAAAAACCAAATATGCCAATTGGTAAGAGATAAGGAATATGTTTCGCTGAAGGTATAATGCCAAAAAGGGAAGACGACGTGGCTATGGCAAATCCTATTAACGAAGCAAATATGGATACTCTTTCAAGTTTCGATTTTAATTTATTGGTCAACGTCATGCTCTAAGGTATCATCAA
Organism: Bacteroidota bacterium; assembly: GCA_040386815.1. Taxonomy (GTDB): domain Bacteria; phylum Bacteroidota; class Bacteroidia; order Sphingobacteriales; family Sphingobacteriaceae; genus Mucilaginibacter. The sequence continues at coordinate 12,417 of JAZKET010000009.1, forward strand.
ATGTATAAAATTATTCTGAGTGACAATATTTACTATTTCACCTTTGAAAGGATATCCTGTTGCCTCCTACGTGCGATTGCTTCGTTCCTCGCAATGACGTATGGTAGAAGATAAAGATGCAAGCCCCGTCCGTCCGCAACCCTACGGACACGGAACGGACGGGCGGACACTCTGCTTATTCTGTAAGCTGTGTTTGTTGCTGCGCTTCGGGCAATACCTTTTGCTTTTCTACAATAATCAGCCAGTCGGCAAGGTCAAGGCCTTGTTGGCGGTAGTCTGGACTAGCATCTTTAAGGTAGTTGGATATGGCGAAACGGGTGCCGGGCATTTTAATTTGCAGCTTGCGCATCTTTTCTTCCCATTTTGGGTAAGCATCCGCATCGGGGAAAAGCATTACATCACGGCCATGCAGTACGCGGCATTTGTCGGCGTTTAAGCCTTCTAAACTGCCTGCGGCTATCCACACATAATCGGGCATAAAGCCTGCGGCTATAATGGCGGTCTTTTCGCTTTCTACAATGGCTATCGGTTTTTTGTCGCCGGGGTAAATCAGGTGTTCGCCAAAAAAGCATTGTTTCAGGTTAAAATCAGGCTGTTCAACCAACTTATGCACCCACGTTATATGTGCGTAAGGTTGTTTAACACGCTTGCCGGTATAAGGGTCGTACAGCATAATTTTGCCTGTGCGTACGTCGTTTTTGCGGTCAACCTGCCAAAATATGGTGGCATGCGGCCAATGCTTGGCGGTGCCTATGTGGTAGTCTTCTATCAGGCGGTTAAGCGTTTCGTTATCAAACAAACCGACAAGGTATTCTACAAAATCATTACGCTCATAATGGCTCAGCGTTTTTTCAAACAGTTTCTTTGATATGGTGCCGGGCTTTAGCGCCAAGGGTGGCTTTAAATTTAACTGCCGTAATTTTGATGGCGAGCTAAATTGCTCATGCCTGCGTATTATCCGGCGCTCCTGGTGCAGGGTGGGTATGGCATCTAAAAACTGTTTGGGCGTAAAGTGGTAGCCGCAGTTACTCTCGCGGTCGCACTTGCCTACGTGGTCGCCCAGGTGTGCATTGTCGGTAAGCGTATCAATGTAGCGGGTAAAGGTTTTAGGTTGGTTGCATTGCGGGCAGGTATAGCGCGATGCAGGGGTTTTGTAAGGTTCTAAGGTGTAGCGGTGTGTCATGTTGTTGAGTCATTAGTCATTGAGTCATTAGTGAGGGTCACTAAACGGAGAGAGGAGGGTGTCCGTCCGTTCTTTTTGTCTTGCATCCGGGACGGACGGACAGGGCTTATTGCTGGGGCAATAGTCTTTTTTGGCTGGCAGCTTTAATTAAACGGTCTGCTTTCTGGAAACTGATATTCATTTCCTTACCTATTTCGCGCAGGCTTTTTCCTTCCATCTTTAATTTTACCGCTTGTTCAATCAGGTTATCGCTCAACGCTTCGCGTTTGGTATTTAAATGTTCCCACTCTTTACCATAGCCTACAAATTCGTACTGTAAAAAGTTATGCGGTTTAGTGATGTTAAACAGGCAAACTTTGTCAGGCCCATACACTTGCTCGGTGTTACGTTGCTTTATCTGCTTCAAATAACGCAGCGTGTTATCAACCTGGCTCTCGCCTATGGCAAAAGCGCTGTCGCAAAAGTTCATCAACATTTTACTGCCCTGCAAATCGTTGCGGGTAATGGCTTGCGTCATGTCTCGCTTTGGGGTATGCGCCAGTACCAGTATAGACAGGTCGTATTTGGTTTTTAAAGCTTTAAGGTGCTTCATTAGCGGCAAGGCATCTTTAGCCTGCTCGTTCTCTGTACCTAAATAAGTAATGTTATCAATAATAATTACTTTGGCTTTGGTTTGCATAATGGTACGCTCTAAAGCATGGTTTAGGTACTGGTTAAAATTGGTAAAGCCTTCGGGCAGTTCCATGTCGTTTAGCTGACCACGGAAAAGATCATCTCTAAACACATAATGGTTGGTAAAATCATGGCTGTACCTTGCTTCCAGTTGTTTTGATGTTAACTCAAAATCATAGTAGAGTACGGCCTGTCTTTCGGCTTCCAATTCAAAGGGTGCAATAGCCTCATGACAGTTAATGGAGTTTGCAATTTGTACCGCGAGGATGGATTTACCAAGGTTACTATCAGCAAATAGGATGCAGAGTTCGCCCTCGTACCAAAATTTGCCAAACAGCATTTTTGGTACCTGATGTGTTGCGGCTTCTTCAAGCCATTGGTTTGCGCTACGTACCTTAAACAGGTCGTCACTTTCTGCAAGGGTTTGCATGTCGTTTTGCCATTGGTGCAGGTCTGCACGCAGTTGGTCAATTAACTGATTAGGATTATCAGTTGCTGGGTTGGTGTTCATGATGTATCAAGATTAAAAAATGGCTATTTTTTTTAAAATACTCCCCCTGTAGCACCTGTAGTATAGGCACTTTGGTTGCAGGCTAAATGCTTAGCTAAGCAGAGGATAGATTATGTTGTTGTGTTGAAAGCGTCCGTCCGCAAAAGGTGCTGGACAAAAAGAACGAACGGACACCCAAATGAGCCGCTAAAAAG
>JAZKET010000009.1:14986-15566 GCA_040386815.1 Bacteroidota bacterium
TTCACTACAAATATAAAGAATATTCTTTATATCAAAGAAAAATCTTTAATAAAATTAAATTTTAGCTGTCCGCTTGTGTCCAAAAGTGTTCGGGAAAAAAGCGGACGGACGGGCCTGTGTGCAAGGGCCGCGTTAGCGATTGCAGCGGATACCGGCCCTGTGGCTAAGGCCTTGCGCAGTATGAGCGTAAAGCGCGGGCCGCAGGTAACGCCCACTTTTGCAAACCTTATTAATTTCCGTTTGTAATTAAGAGTGACAACACACAGCTTATGATGCCATTAACCACCCAGGCTGCCTGGCTTTTTTTACTTGCCCTACCCATTGCCTGCATTGCATGGACCGTTACCCACGAAGAAGTTTTTAGAGAACCGCGCGAATATTGTGTTAAACAAAGCAAATCGCAGCAATCTGTTTTTGGCCGAAAGTTTTTTTACCTGTTTACGTGCGAGTACTGCTTTAGTCACTACGTAACTGTAGTAATATTGGCCCTAAGTGAGTATAAATTGTTGCTTGACGATTGGCGCGGGTATGTATTGGCGGGCTTTGCGCTGGTATGGATTGCAAATTTATACATGGCCAT
>JAZKET010000010.1:0-2711 GCA_040386815.1 Bacteroidota bacterium
ATAGTTTTCCACAGCAGTCAGGATAAATGGCATTACATTTTGGTTGCCCAGGGCGGCCTGCTTAAGCTGCTGCAAGCTGTTTGCCACCTTGGTATTATCGCGGTTTTTCTTTAAAAATCTTAATTTTTCCGATTGCTGGGCACGTATACTGTCATCAACCCTGAAAACGTTATTTAAAGGCGGCTCGGGCTGTACATATTTATTAACGCCTACAATTACGCGCTGGCCACTCTCTACCTCTTTTTGGTATTGATAGGCTGATGCGGCAATTTCCTGCTGAATATAATCTTGTTCAATAGCCTTTACAGATCCGCCCATGGCGTCTATCTTATTTATATATATATAAGCGGCAGCTTCCAACTCATCCGTCAGTGCTTCTATAAAATATGATCCGGCCAGTGGGTCAACCGTATCGGTAACGCCACTTTCAAAAGCGACGATCTGCTGGGTGCGTAAGGCAATGGCCGCGGCAGCTTCTGTAGGTAACGATAGCGCCTCGTCATACCCATTAGTGTGTAACGATTGCGTGCCGCCCAGCACCGCGGCCAATGCCTGGGTGCTTACCCGCACTATATTATTCATAGGCTGCTGCGCGGTTAGCGTTGAGCCGCCTGTTTGGGTATGGAAACGTAGTTTCTGCGCTCCGGCATCTGTGGCGCCTAGTTCTTTGGTAATATTGGCCCACATGCGGCGGGCGGCCCTAAACTTGGCTATCTCTTCAAAAAAGTTATTATGGCAGTTAAAGAAGAATGATAATCGTTTTGCGAAAACATTAATATCTAAACCCTTGCTTTGGGCGGCCTTTAAATAAGCTTTGCCATTGGCCAACGTAAAGGCCAGTTCCTGCACAGCGGTCGACCCCGCTTCGCGGATATGGTAGCCGGATATAGATATAGTGTTCCATTTAGGTAAGTGCTCACTACAATACTCAAACACATCGGTTATTAAGCGCATAGATGGCTCGGGCGGATATATATAAGTACCGCGGGCGGCATATTCCTTTAATATATCGTTTTGCACCGTACCCGACAGCTGGCTCAAATCAGCCCCCTGTTTTTTTGCTAACGCGATATACATGGCCAGCAGGATAGGCGCGGTAGCATTGATGGTCATTGAGGTGGTGATATCCTTTAGCTGGATACCATCAAACAATATCTCTATATCTTTTAATGAGTCTATGGCTACGCCCACTTTGCCTACTTCGCCTTCGGCAAGGTCATGGTCGCTATCATAACCTATCTGGGTGGGCAGATCGAAAGCTACCGACAGGCCCATGGTACCCTGGCTCAATAAATAATGATAACGTTTGTTTGATTCTTCGGCTGTGGAAAAACCCGCATACTGGCGCATTGTCCAGGGCTTGCCCCGGTACATGTCCTTCTGTATACCGCGAGTGTACGGAAACTGTCCGGGTAGCTCATTCATTTTTGAAGGCTCGCAATAAACCTCCTTTATTTCAATACCCGATGTGGTTGTCCGTTTGCCTGCCATACTTTTTATAATTTGAGAATGTGTTGATTTAAAAATGGCATGATTTGCATTGATTGAAGTAATTTTCAATCTTCAAATTACCAAATCTTCAAATTAAAACAACTCTTCCAGTTCTTTACGAATCAATGCCAGGCCTGCTTCGTACGGATTATTATCTATCCTGCTCAAATGTTCTAATACCTCTTTGCTTAAATCTAAACCTGTCGCGTTTTCAGGCAAAACCTTTATCACATTACTAATAACGGCAACAGTTTCATCCTTTAAACGCTTAACAATGGCCCAGGTGCCTGCACTTACATAAATTTGTTGGGTTACGTTGTGCTGGTATTCGTCGCGCAGTTCGGCCACTACCAGCATGTATAGTTCGGCAGCAGTATAGTCTGGGTTGTTTAGGCGTACTAGTAAGCTTGCCGGGTTTGCACGTTCTATAAATAATACCACACGCTCATAAGCCTGTAACTTTAAAGGCAGGGTTTGCGCGTTGATAGTTTTTTTCAGTTCGACAAGCTGCAGTTTCTCATTGCTGTCCAGATATGGCTTTAGCAGGTAAAAGGCCACCCAAACCACGCCAAGGCCGGCAATGGTGTATTTTAAAATATCTAATAAATATGAATATGCTTCCATAGGGTTATTTAGTGTTAAGCGCAGGTCATAAATAGAGCGCTCTGAACAAAAATCCGCATTTTACATTATATTTGTGTAGTTAATTATAAATAAGATGAGTACAGCTGTCGAAACTATGCCCGCACCGGTTACACTTACAGAAGGTGCCGTTAAAGAATTATATAAACTTAAAGATCAACAAGAGATTAGCGACGAATTTGGTTTGCGCATTGGTGTTGAAGGTGGCGGCTGCTCTGGCATGAGCTATGTTTTAGGTTTCGACCAGAAAAAAGAGGGCGACCAGGAGTTTATTATCGAAGGCCTGCGTGTATTTATGCACAAAGCCCACGGCATGTACTTAATGGGTATGGAAATTAATTTTCAGGACGGCCTTAACGCCCGCGGCTTTACCTTTGACAACCCGAATGCTGCAAAAACCTGCGGTTGCGGAACGTCGTTCTCTGTGTAAGAGGCAAGAGTCAAGAATCAAGAGATAAGATTTAATATATATGAAAGGCCTGTAGTTGTTGCAACTACAGGCCTTTTTGCTTAGCAGGCGACAACTCACCCGCCCATTGCTTCGCTCGGGCACCCTCTCTTCGCCTTCGGCGGAAAGA
>JAZKET010000011.1:0-12585 GCA_040386815.1 Bacteroidota bacterium
ACTCCGAGTTTATCCGAGTCGGAGTGTCATTTTTTTACAGCAGACTGCGAGATCAAGCGTAACTTTTTTTTCTTGAAGGAAGTTTTACATTTTCCGTTATTTCTTGAATCGTTCTTTTCCGACCCTGCCTCAACCAATCTTCCAGTTCTGAAATGTAGAAATGTAAGTGTTTTCCTTGCTTGTTCACGGGTATTTCCTTTCTGCTAACCTTACCATATAAGGTCTGAACTGCCATGTTCAAGAATTTGGCAGCCTGCGTAATATCTATTGACTTTTCAGTATCCTTTGGGGAATTTTCTTTTTCAGATAATAACTTTTCCAGATGAGATACTTTTTCAAGTAATAGACTGACTGCATTTGGAAGTTGGTCGAATGTTATAGTTTCCATGCGTTTTCGATAATGATCCTGAAAACAAAACTATTGTAGGAGTAGACTATATTTCTCCGAGTTTGTCCGACTCGGAGTAGAAAATTGTATTGGATACAATTGTTTGAAGGTGAAAAAATCGCAATCCAACACCAGCATCGGACGCAACGAAGGCCATGAAAAAGCTGAAAAATTGATATTCGACTTACGTGCCGTTTTTGTGCAAATAAGATTTGAAGTGAGTTTTGTGCAAATTTTGTGCAAATAAAAAAACCCAACTCGCCAGAGTTGGGTTAAATCATTGATTTTTAAGCTCCTGAGGTGGGGCTCGAACCAGCGCCCCTCTGATTAACAGCAAAATGACTTTAAATTTTAAAAAAATCTATAATGTCTATAGTTTTTATAGACTATTGTTTTATATTTGCATCATAATCGTTCTTTAAACTTATCCAGAAAGACAGAGGGAAAGGCCCTAAGACGTCTTTGCAACCTGTACAAACCATAATAAGGTGTTTGTAAAAGGTGCAAATTCCTGCTCCACGTATATGGAGAAAGATAAGATGACTATAATTAAAATTTTTATAAAACGTTTGTTAGGTCTTCTGTTTTTTTGAGATGAGTTACTAAAGTATTGGTAACAACATAAAATACATTAAAATGAGAATTTACCTGGACAACGCAGCAACAACGCAACTGGATAACGAGGTGTTTAAAACAATAACCCCCTACTTACTTGAATTTTACGGTAATCCCTCATCGCACCACGAACATGGGCGCGAGGTAAAAAAGGCTATTGAAACTGCACGGGCTACTATTGCAGACCTGCTGCACGCATCGCCAAATGAAATTATATTTACCTGTGGGGGTACCGAGGCTGATAATACGGCAATCGTGTCGAGTGTGCGATCGCATAAAGTACAACACGTTATTACCACGCCGTTTGAGCACCATGCGGTGCTACATACCTTAGATGCCCTGAAAAATAACGGCGAAATAAAACTTAGCTTTATAGATACAGACAGCCGCGGCAACCTGGACATCTATCAGCTTGATGATCTGTTGCGGGACAATGGCCAGTCACTGGTATCCGTAATGCATGCCAATAACGAGATAGGCAACCTTAACAATATAGAGTTGATAGGGGAAGTCTGTAAAAGCAGGGGCGCACTTTTTCACTCGGACACGGTACAGACCATGGGTCATTACAGGCATGATCTGTCAAAACTAAACACCCATTTTATAGCAGCATCGGCCCATAAATTTCATGGGCCAAAAGGGGTAGGCTTTATTTATTGCCGGAATGGTATCCAACTATCGCAACTGTTGCATGGCGGCGCGCAGGAGCGTAAGCTACGCGCCGGCACCGAAAATATACACGGCATTATTGGCCTGGCAAAAGCATTAGAAATTGCTTATCGTGATATTGACGAGCACCAGGCCTTCATACAAAAATTAAAAAACAGGATGATCGCAAAATTGCGGGAGAACATAAGTGATGTACAATTTAACGGTAATTCGGCTATCGCAGATAAGAGCCTTTATACCGTGCTAAGTGCAAGCCTGCCTGTTAACCATGCCAGTGATGACTTGCTTAAATACCTTGATCAAAATAACATTTCAGTGTCTGGCGGGAGTGCTTGCTCAACCGGTTCGGCATCGCACGTATTGAAAGCTATTGGCGCCGATTTGTCAAGACACAATATCAGGTTCTCATTCAGCAAGTTTAATACCGCTTCAGAAATTGATTATACAGTTGATAAGCTAGCCGCATTATATAAAGCTATAGCAGCATAATTTAACAGAATGAAAAAATATATTATTAGCGCAGGTATGTTACTATCGGGATTTTGCGTACAGGCGCAAATACTGACCCCGGTAAAATGGGCTTACGCGGCAAAAAAAATAAGTAATACCGAAGCTGTTGTGCTAATTAAAGCAACCATTGACAAAGGCTGGCATATCTACTCGCAGCATGTTGCGGATGGCGGCCCGGCTAAAACCAATTTTTCCTTTGCAAAATCAGATGAATACGCGCCGTTAAATAAAACCACCGAGCCGCAGCCAAAGAAAAAATTTGAAAAGGCTTTTGATATGAATGTAACCTATTTTGAAAATACGGTTGTGTTTCAGCAAAAAGTAAAACTGTTAACAAGTACACCAACTATAAAAGGCACCATAACTTATATGGTTTGCAGTAATAAAGAATGCTTACCCCCCGAGGATATCGAATTTTCGGTTGCGATAAAATAATAGATAATATACATCAACCCAATTAGATATTAAGTCAATCTCCACCATTGATTTTATTATTTATAACAGAATAATAAACAAATGAAAACTGACAGATCTAAAAACCTTATTAACGCCTATCATTATTTAGCTACCCAACCCGGTATTGCTATACAAAACTGTTGTTGCCTATAGTATCGGCGCGCAAGATGTTTTTTAAAAAAATTTTAAAAGATTGACATCCTGGCACTGTATAGTAACAAGGCTTTATGCAATGGTGGAACTTCATTCAGCTAAATTGCTGCTACAGCCGCCAGGATGTTAATCAAAAAACAATATACACATACAAAAAAGGTATCAGCAAATACTATTTGTAAATAAATACTACAAAGTCCATAGATTTAATTGCATTATTGATTCTAATTGTTACCTTTACTGCATCTAATTAACCCCACCATTAATTAGTTGATTTATTAGGAAAAAGGGAGAGGAAGCCTCGATGATCTTTTAGCAACTTTTCAGACAATCTGAAATAAGTGCTCTACTTTATCCGGAGGAATATACCCCGGATAATAAATTAACTAGTGTTATGAAAAATTTGAAGTATCCGCAATTAAGCAAACAACCAGTCATCGATCCACCCCGATGTTGTTGTATGTGCATGTAGTTCTATGCAGTAATTCACAGTAAATTTTATTACCTGTGTAAGGTATTAATGGACCGCCATTGATGCCAATGGAACTGTTATGCCTCAAAATTTCTATTGCACTTTCTTAAGCATCTATTAAGCAAGTAAATCATTAACAAAACTAAATTTTTACAAACATGAACTTCAAAAACTATCTATTAAAAGCAAAACACCTTACGCTGGGTGTTTTACTAAGTGGGGCGGCCGTTGCCAGCGACAAACCGGAGGCTAAATTTATTAAAGAGGGTGTATGGCGCGGTGTTTTCACGGTAAGCGAATCGCAGGTGCCGTTCAATTTTGAATTTAAAGGGAAAGATCCCGCTCATGCGGTATTTACCTTAATTAACGGTACCCGACGTGACGACTTCCATGTAGAACGCCGTGGAGCAGACTCAGTATATATTAAAATGAATACCTATGATGCTGCCCTGGTAGCAAAAGTAAATGATGACAACACCATCAGCGGGGAGTACCGCAGCTTGGTACCGGGTTTTAGAGGTAACGCCTTACCATTTACTGCCGAGTACGGCAAAAACTACCGTTTTGTTGAGCCGGGTAAAGACGTTGCCCCTGCGGCCGACTTGTCTGGTAAATGGGAAATCAAAACCTACAGTAAAGAAGCCGTCCCTGCATCTATCGCAATTATTAAACAAAATGGCAATAAACTTACCGGCGTTATTATGACGGTGGTTGGCGATACCCGCGAACTGGAAGGCACCATACAGGGCGATGAGTTTGCACTGAGCGGCTTTACCGGCCCAAGCCCATTTATTGTTAAAGGAAAAGTTAATGCCGATGGTACTATAAGCGGCGAACAAGGCTTTGGTATCTACAAAAACTTAAAGTTTGATGCTACCAAAAATGCTAATGTCGAACTGCCAGATCCGTACAAGCTTACTTTCCTGAAAGAGGGGTACAAAAAACTTGATTTCTCTTTCCCGAGCATTGACGGTAAAAATCAGATCGCGTTAAGCAACGATAAATACAAGGGCAAAGTGGTTATCATTGAGATCATTGGTACGTGGTGCCCAAATTGCACCGACCAAACGGTGTTCCTGTCGCCATGGTTTAACAAAAACCGTCAACGTGGTGTAGAGGCTATTGCTATTGGTTTTGAGCAGAAAGACAGTCTGGCCTATGCTCAATACACCTTAGGTAAGCTAAAAGAAAAATATAAGATCAATTATGACATAGCTTTTGGCGGTTTGGCTGATAAAAAACTGGTATCACAAAAATTGCCTGCACTGAACAAATTTGTAGCGTTCCCAACTACTATTATTATTGATAGGAAAGGCGATGTGCGCGAGATATATACCGGCTACACCGGTACAGTAACCGGCAAATATCATGATGATTACGAAAAGAAATTTAACAAACTACTTGACGAACTGATAGCCGAGCCGGCAGAAACTGCGCAGGTAAAAGAAAACAGCACAAGTAACAGTAATTAATATATAAACTCACAAACGACACGATAAAAATGAAAACTAACCATTTAAAAGGGCTTTTAGCAGGTCTGCTATTTACCAGCGCAGCCTTTGCAGGAGATAAAGAACCCGCAAAATTTATTAAAGAAGGCGTATGGCGTGGTGTATTCCGCGTAAGCGAATCGCAGGTGCCATTTAACTTTGAATTTAAAGGTAAAGATGCAGAGCATGCCGTGTTTACCTTATTAAACGGAACGCGTCGCGATAACTTCCATGTGCAAAAAATCGGCAAAGATTCGGTGTTTATCAAGATGAACACTTACGATGCTGCATTGGTTGCTAAAATTGAAGAAGATGGTACTTTAAGCGGCGAATACCGCAGCTTAGTCCCCGGTTTCAGAGGCAACTCGTTACCTTTTACTGCCGAGCATGGCAAAACTTATCGTTTTGTTGAACCGGGAAAAGATGTTGCCCCAACGGCAAATCTTACTGGTAAATGGGAATTGAAGGTTTACTCTAAAGAACAGGTGCCTAATAAGATAGCGGTTCTTAAGCAAACAGGTAACAAACTTACCGGTGTAATTATGCAGGTAACCGGTGATAGTCGCGAGTTGGAAGGTACCGTACAGGGCGACAATTTTGAATTATCCGGCTTTACCGGCCCAAGCCCTAAAATCTATCGCGGTAAAATAAACGCTGATGGCACTTTAAGTGGCGAAATAGGTGCAGGTATTTATGACAACACGAAGTTTGATGCTGTAAAAGATGAGAAGGCAGAATTGCCAGATCCATACAAGCTGACCTTTTTGAAAGAAGGCTACAAAAAGCTTGATTTTACCTTTCCTGATCTTACCGGCAAACCGGTATCATTAAGTGATGATAAATACAAAGGTAAAGTGGTTATTGTAGAGATCATAGGTACCTGGTGCCCTAATTGCACCGATCAAACTGTGTTTTTATCGCCATGGTTCAATAAAAACCGCCAGCGTGGGGTTGAAGCAATAGCTTTAGGCTTTGAACAGAAAGACAGCCTTAAATATGCCCAGTACACATTAGGTAAGCTGCGCGATAAATATGATGTTAAATACGACATCCTGTTTGGTGGCCTGGCCGATAAAAAACTGGTATCGCAAAAGTTGCCTGCGCTTAACAAGTTTGTTGCTTTCCCAACTACTATCATTATTGACAGGAAGGGCGAAGTACGAGAGATCTATACAGGCTACACCGGTACCGTAACCGGCAAGTACTATAAAGATTACGAGAAAAAATTTAACGCCTTGCTAGATAAGCTAATAGCCGAAGAAGCCCCAACTACAGCTTCGGTGAACCTCGATAAAAGTGAAGCAAAAGTAAACAACGAATAACTCACACAATAACAAAAATCGGCCGGGTACCTGCACCCGGTTTTAAATTAAAAAAGCACGAAAATGAAAATTACATTAAGCCTGGCATTAATAGCAGCATCTTCAATAGCTGTATTATCAGGCACAGTTCCGCCAACAAAATCAGTAAAAGCATCATTAACTAAAAGCATTGTTAAGCCAGCAAAACCGGTTATTTTTAAAGCAGACCTAAAAGCTAGCAAATTAACCTGGGCGGCAAAAAAAGCCACCGGTGATCACTCAGGTACAGTAGCTATAAGTGACGGGAGTTTTACGGTAGAGGATAACACGCTTAAAGCAGGTACGTTTGATATCGATACCCGTACTATTGACGATACCGATATCACTGACGAAGCATCAAATACCAAATTGGTTACACATTTAAAAAGCCCTGACTTTTTTAGTGTTGAAAAGCACCCAAAAGCAACTTTTGTGTTAACCAGTGCGACTAAAGCAGCCGGTAATACTTATGATGTTAAGGGTAATTTAACCATCAAGGGCATTACAAATCAGGTTAGTTTCCCGGCCACTGTTGCGGTAACCGGAAAAAAACTAACTGCTAATGCCAAGATCACTATTGACCGTACAAAATACGACATAAAATTTCGCTCAAAAAACTTCTTTGAAAACCTGGGCGACAAGGTGATCTATGATGATTTTGACATTAACGTAGCGCTGGTAGCAAACGCGCAGTAAAAAGCCTCATTTAAGTTTAAATAGTAAATAACTGCACCTGCCCGTATTGGGTGGGCAGGGCAGCTATTGTTTATACTAAAACATGAAAAAGAGAAATTTAACATTATTAATAGTAGCATTTGGATTAGGATTTACCACACTGGCCAGCTTTATGTCGGGCCCGGATGAGGTACAAACCAAAGAGGAATTGGGGCGCAAGTTATTCTTTGATAACATCCTGTCTAAAGACCAAACTATTAATTGCTCGTCATGTCATAACCCTGATTTTGCTTTTGCTGATACCTCGGTATTTAGTAAGGGTATAGGTGGTAAGTTAACCGCACGCAACTCGCCGGGATTAACAAATTTATCTGGACGTACCCACTTTTTTTGGGATGGCCGTGCAGCCTCGTTAGAGGAACAGGCCCTTGGGCCAATTACATCGCCTGATGAAATGGGGCTACCAATTGAAGAGGCGGTTGAACGACTAAACAAAAACGATATTTATGCAAATGCTTTTAAAAAGATATTTAAAGCAGCGCCGAATAAAGATAATTTGTTGAAAGCACTTGCTGCTTTTGAACGGACGCTGGAAACAAGCAACTCACCTTATGATCGCTATATTAATGGCGATGATGACGCGCTGTCTGCCGCTGCAGTACGTGGCCGAGGCCTGTTTATAGGTAAGGCTAATTGTAACAATTGCCACTCGGGCGAAGATTTTACAGCTGACCGTTTTAAAAGTATTGGCTTATATAACGGCAAGGATCTTAACGATGCCGGTAGGTTTATTGTAACTAAGGATAGCACTGTATTGGGCGATTTTAAAATACCCGGATTGCGCAATGTAGCGGTAACAGCGCCATACATGCATAATGGTAAATTTAAAACCCTGCGTAGCGTGGTTGAGTATTATAACAACCCATCGGCTATAGTAAGCGATGGGATTAACCGCGATCTGTCTTTAGATAAACCACTGAATCTTGTATCGTCAGAAATGGATGACCTGGTAGAATTCCTTAAAGCATTAACCGATGACCGGTTTGCCAAAAAAATAAGCAAAAGCTAATCCTAAGAAATTTAATAACCATGTAATGCAGCCTAAAAAAGCGCTGTACGCATACACTATGGTCTAAACTTTAACAACAATAATAATGAAAAGATACATACTCTATATATTATTTTTAAGCCTCGTTTACGGGCAGCATGCCATTGCCCAGCAGGGAAGGCACTTAACGGGTGTAGTTACATCCGCGGACGATAACCAACCCTTACCCGGTGTATCAGTAACCGTAAAAGGCACCACGCTGGGTACAGTAACCGGCGCCGATGGTAGCTTTGAACTTAATATTACCACCGGCAGATACCTTGTATTTACCTTATTAGGATCTGAAACGCAGGAGATCTTTATTGATGGTATCCGTAAGTTCAATGTCGCGCTTAAAAACAAAACCAACCAGTTAGGCGATGTTCAGATTATCGGGTCGCGTAATGCTAATCGCACAAAGCTGAATTCGGCCAACCCTGTTGATATTATCGACATAAAGGCCTTGCAGGAAAGCACACCGCAGGTATCTGTTACACAACTACTGCAATATGTTTCGCCATCGTTCCACTCATCAGTATCTGGTGGCGGCGATGCGGCATCGGCTACATCAACCGCGCAATTACGTGGTTTAGGTGTGGATCAGTTATTGGTGCTCATCAATGGAAAACGTCGCCATAAAAGCTCTAACATTAGCTGGGGTGGTTTAGGTAACGGCGCAACGGGCTATGACCTTAATTCCATCCCAACCGGTTCTATTGAGCGTATCGAGATTTTGCGCGATGGTGCTGCTGCACAATACGGATCGGACGCTATCGCAGGTGTTATCAACATCGTGCTAAAAAAATCGACTGATCAACTCACACTAAATTCAACTGCCAGTTCGCGCAGACGTGGCGATGGTATCACAACGCGCACAAGCAGCAATTATGGCGTAAAACTGGGCGATAAAGGTGGCTTTCTGAACGTAACCGGCGAATTCGCGACGCAGGCGGTGTCATTGCCGGTAGGTAATGATGAGGCGGGTCTTTACATTGGTCCTGCTTATGGTGGGGGTGCTAATACCCGTGGTTTTGACCAGATCTATACCAAAGAGATTGATGATGCAATCATCAGATCACGAGGCATAGACCGCCATTATTTTGACCAGCGCGGCAGCACCAACAAGGCTATTGATGGCTTACTTTTCTTCAATGCCGCAGTACCGCTAAAACAAGATGTTGAACTATACTCGTTTGGTGGTATTAGTCATCGTAACTCGCAATTTACGGCGGTTTATCGTCTGCCGGGATGGACAGAGCGTAACAATACTTTTGTTTATCCTGATGGTTTTTTACCGGCTATGGATAATATTATCTCTGATAAATCCCTGGCGATAGGGTTAAAAGCCAAAGTAAATGGCTGGAATGTTGATATATCAAATATCTACGGTATTAATGGCTTTGGTAACGTTATTACCAACACATTAAATGCAAGTTATGGGCTGCGCACATCACGTAAGTTTGATGCAGGCAGCTATAACGCCAGCCAAAATACCGGTAGTGTTGATTTTAGCCGTTATTTTGAAAAAGCGCTAAAAGGTATTAACGTTGCTTTTGGGGGCCAGTACCGCGTAGAAACCTACCAAATAATTGCAGGCGAGGAAGGCTCGTACGCTAAAGCAGATTTAAGGCAAATTTATGCGGTAGATCTTTCTACCGGGGGTATACCTTATATTACTTCAGCAGGGCTTACACCGCTTAACGGTTTGTCTCCGGGCTCGCAGGTACATGCTGGTTTCAGGCCAAGTAACGAGGTAAATGTTAACCGCTCTATCTCCGCAGGTTATGCAGATGTGGAAGTTAATGCAACTAATGCCTGGTTATTATCAGGAGCATTGAGGGTTGAAAATTACTCTGACTTTGGAAGCGTATTTACTTACAAAGCCGCTACCCGTTACAAAGTTGCCGACTATTTAAGTTTACGCGGATCTATCAATACCGGTTTCCGTGCGCCGGATCTGGCGCAGTTTTACTACACCGAAACATCTACTACGTTCCAAAATGGCGTAGCTATAGATCAAGTAACGGCAAATAACGTAAACCCCGCCACCAAAGCATTGGGTATCCCAAGTTTGACACCCGAGCGTTCTAAAGGTTATACCGCAGGTATTACTTCATCGCCGATACCAAACTTTGAGTTAACGGTTGACGCCTATAAAATTGATATCCGCGACAGGGTAGGCAATACAGGCCGTTTCTCTGCCACTGACACCAACTTACCGGCAGATGTGCGTGCGTTGTTTGTGGCGACAGGCACAGTGCAAGCTAAATTCTTTTACAACTCATTTAGCACCAGCACCCGCGGTGCCGAGCTTACAGCCAGCTATAAATACACTTTTCCTAATGGCGGTAAAGCTCTCTTATTAGTGGGCGCTAATGTTTTAGAGACCAAGCTTACCAACGTTAATACGCCAAAAGGCCTTGAAGCATACAAGAACATCATATTTGATGAATCAGAAAAAGCGCGGGTAACCAGCAACATCCCGTCAAGGAAAATAACATTGCAGGGCACTTACGGTATAAACAAGTTTAACTTTTTATTACGCACAGTATACTTTGGCTCTACCACCTCGGTTACACAACTTAACGCCAACTTCCCTAAGCCCGATTATTACTACCAAACATTTAGCCCCGTTTGGATAACCGATTTAACAGTAGGTTATAAAGTATCACAAAACTTGTCGGCTACGGTGGGTGCTAATAACCTGTTTAATATACTTGGCGATTACAGCATCCCGGCACCGGGCAGCAACATTACCCGTAACCCCGGCCCGGGTGGCACACAGTCTGGTACCAATACGGGCATACAACCATTCATCAGGTTATCGGCGAAATTTTAATCCTTCAAAAAACAGAAAACATGAAAATTATCAATCATATCATCATACAGTTAAAGGGCTTAAAACCAATGCCTCAATATAAATACGTTTACCTGGCAACGTGCCTGATAGTGCTATCAACAGCGTGCAAAAAAACCGAGTATCTGGATACAGATAACTCTGAACGCCCGCCGTTGAGTGCGAAGGTAAAACTGGTAAATGCTTTAACTATCAGTGTGCCTTTAAACTTTTTAGATTTTACCCGGCAGATCAACACCACCGTAGTGACGCGTAACACCGCTACCGGTTATCTGGACACCCAGTTTGGTAAAGTACAATACAACACCACCGAGGGTACAAATACTAGCTACAAATCGTCGTACGTGTTTGGTGGCAGCGCCAACTTTGTGCAGGAAACGGACAAAGCATCTTTTTCTGGTCCTAACGGCCCTATAGCTACCTATTATCATACGTTATTTACGGTAGATAAGCGCAAGCCAAGTAAACTTAACCCTGGCAACAGGGATAGTTTGATTTTGGTGTACGATGATCTGGCCGCACCTGCAGCCGGCAAAGCGAAAATACGTTTTGCTAATTTCTCTACAGATGCACCGAATTTGAATTTTAACATTGCAGGCGGCGCTTCAATATTCACTAATGTAGGCTACGGTAGTTTTGGTGATCAAACAGTGCTTACTTATGATGCTACCGGCAAAGGCCCTGCAACCATTGCAGGCCTAAGCTGGAAAACACTAGGACCGTTTAAAGAAATAAACGCTGTTACCGCGGGCATCTTTGAGATCAGGAACACGACGACAAATGCGATTATCCCGATCACCGGAACCACATTAAACAGCGCTACATTTCAGGATGGTAAAATCTATACCGTATTTATTAACGGCACGGTAGCAGCAGGAACAATTAGCGCAACTATAATACCCCATAATTAAACACGTTACATATTAAACTGCCCGGATTAATTGGGCAGTTTAACTTAAAATCAATTGCCATGGAAAACAACAGCAGAAGAAAATTTATTACAGACAGTCTTACCGCGACTGCCGCGGTAGCATTGGCGCCATTGATCTTAAATGGTACAGAGGCCAAAGCCGCAGATAAGACGGATAACGCCAACGCACCCTTTCAATTTACGCAGGTGGCCTTGCCGTTTAAGTACGCCGACCTGGAGCCCCATATTGATGCTTTGACAAATGAGGTTCATTATACCAAACACCATGTGGCTTATATTAAAAATGTAAACGACGCTATTTTGGTTGAAAAAATACCTTACACCACCGAGGCTGAGTTTTTTGCAAATGCGTCTAAGCTATCTGCCAAAGCCCGCAATAACGCAGGCGGTGCCTGGAATCATAACTTTTTTTGGGAGTCATTAAAACCTGGTCCGGCAGGCGAACCAACCGGTAAACTTCTAGATGCAGTAAAAGCATCGTTTGGATCTACAGAGAAATTTAAAGAAGAATTTACCCAGGCCGCATTAGCTCGTTTTGGATCTGGCTGGGTGTGGTTGGTTAATGATGGCGGTAAACTTAAGATAGGATCTACAGCTAACCAGGATAATCCGTTGTTTGATAATTCGACTTTAAAAGGCACCCCGATATTGGCGCTTGATGTGTGGGAACACGCTTACTATCTTAAATATCAAAACAAACGCAATGAATATGTTGGCGGTTGGTGGAACGTGGTAAACTGGAGCAAAGCAGGTCAACGCTTAGCAAACGGTTAGTAACCGGTGTTAACATTAGTTGTGGTCGGTTGGTCGAGTGGCTAGGCAGAGGTCTGCAAAACCTTTTACGGCGGTTCGAATCCGCCACTGACCTCTTTAAAGTAATTACAAAAAAGCTCACTTTTTGTAAAAAGATGAACTATAAAATCAAGTAGTTGTGATTACCCG
>JAZKET010000012.1:0-46831 GCA_040386815.1 Bacteroidota bacterium
CTCCCTTTCCCCTAATTAATTTAAACTATTGATTAAACCCAAAACAAAGAACAAATAAACCTCAGCTTGGGTGTCTGAGAATTCTAACCTTTATACGTGGCGCCTGGTGTAAATGTTTCATAGGTATTTGCAGGGCCTCTGTTCTTCTTCTACAAATGTATTGCCATAAATTTTTAGGGGCAATGACTTATTCGTCAGAAATTAAAAATACACTATTATTAATTTTATATTATTTTAGCTTTATGATAGCAAATTATACAACCTTGTAACTTATTATAACCGTAACGCCCCTAGCTTATGTTACTTACTGATTTTGAATACCTTGACAACTCTGACAACGCGTTTAAACGTAAAATAGCGTTGCAGATAAAGCGTTTACGCAGGCAAAGCCAGGTTACGCAAGAGAAATTTTACTCTGACACCAATATAAATATAGCTCGTTTAGAGTCGGGTAAGATAGATATACGTATAGAGACGCTTAGAAAAGTATGTTATTACTTTGATGTGTCATTATCTGGTTTTTTTAGAGGAATTTATTAAAATTATTAGTTTGATGATTTTACAAGTGTCCTTTTTTCTGTTTTTGTAGACAGTGCCTGTCTTTTTTTTCACACAGTTGTACAGAAATAAGATCAAAAAATAAGACACAAATCGCCATAAAAAATTAAAACGCTGATTATTTGATACTTGTAATTATTTTAAAAAAAACATTGTAGTTTAAAAAACGAACTCTATATTTGCAGTCCCAAACGGAGTGGTAGTTCAGCTGGTTAGAATACATGCCTGTCACGCATGGGGTCGCGGGTTCGAGTCCCGTCCATTCCGCAAAGCCTTCAAATGAAAATTTGAAGGCTTTTTTGTTTGATAAAAATTATGGAATACTTCTTTAAAAAAGCCCATTCATCAGACACCCCTGTCATCTGGCAAATTCTTCAAGCGGCTATCCAGCGTCGCAAGCAAGACGGCAGCCAACAATGGCAGGATGGATACCCAAACATGGATGTTGTACAAAAAGATATTGAACAGGGAGTAGGCTTTGTTTTGAAAGATGGGGAGACAATAGCCGGCTACGCCGCGGTAATGATCAATAACGAACCTGCTTATGCTGATATTGAAGGCGAGTGGCTAACCAATAGCGACTTTGTGGTGCTGCACCGCCTGGCGGTGTCTGAAAACTATTTAGGTAAGGGTATTGCCAAAAAGATGCTTGCTTCAATAGAAGAGTTGGCTTTAAGCAAGGGTATACATAGCGTAAAAGCTGATACCAACTTTGATAACATGGCTATGCTGAACCTATTTGAAAAATTGGGCTATACCTTTTGTGGTCAGGTGTATTTTCGCGGCAGTGCCAGGAAAGCGTTTGAGAAAGTAATATAAATACGCTTCAATATAGAAAGCAAAAGCCCGCGTTACTAATGCGGGCTTTTACTTTTGTGCTATTTTCGTAGCCTATTGCTCTTCATCTGCTTCTTCGGTCAGCTCATCTTCCTTTTTGCCATTGCCCAGTTTTATCTTTGGTTGTGCCTGGGTGCCGGTAATGGTCATGGGTATACCAAATATTCCCAGTGGCGGCAGGCCAAGTCGAAACTTAAGATTCATCCTGCCATTAAAGTCTACCTGCCCCTCAAGGCGCGGACGGAAACCGGCAAACCTCATTTTGGTTCGCTCAATAGTAATGATGTTATTGGCAATGGTGGTCTTGATGTCAACTTTAGACAGATCAGACGTTCGCCCCAAGCTGTCTCGCCCGGTTTTTTTGCCAACGGCGCTAAACAGACGGAATCCCTTTAATTTTACATTTTTTACCGACAATACTCCGCCGCCTTTAAGTGACGGGTAAACCGGGCTCATGCTGCTATTTAGACGGCCGGCCAGCTTATAATCTAACGATACAATACCTTCTGCACTTGAGGCCGACGACGCCATATCTCTAAACAACTTAATTTGATTGTAGGCTTTCTTTATATCAAAGTCTTTGGCGTTGATATGATAGTCAAAATAAGCCCTCTGCGGGCTTATGCTGCCATAGGTGGCGTCCATTGTTATGGGAGTGCCGATAAGGCTAAATCCGGCCTGTTTTAAATGTAGCTGCCCTTTGCTGATAGCCATTTGGCCTTTAACATCATTTATGTCAAGGCCATTATAGCATACCCTTTTAATATCGGCATTAAAAGCCAGGTCAAGATTCTGCGGAATAAGGATAACCCCTGATGGAGCCGACGTCGTTTTTGTTTGTGGCGCGGCAGTTGGTTGCCCATCTGCAAAAGCCATAAAGTCGTCGGCTAATAGCAGGTCGCTTTTTAAGTTAAAGGTGCCGCTAAGCTGGGCGCCTGGTTTTACGGCGTAGTCAATTACATTGTTTACGGCGCCATCCATCACTATAACCGTGCGGCCGTAGTGAGCGGTAAAGGCATCGAAACGCATTTTGTCCTTATCAAAACTAAAGTCGCCTTTGTTAATTATAAACGGTTTAGGAAACAATTCGCTGCGCAGCATCAGGTCTCTAACCTGCATAGTGCCCGTGTTGGCCAGCTTGTCGTATCGCCCGGCGACAGCATCGCTTTGCTTACCTTTAAGGGTAAAGTTGGTAGTGATAAGGCCCTTTACGTCGTACCCTTTTACGGCAAACACCTTATATATTTTACCAATATCAAGCTTGCCTTGCGAGCGCACATGGTATGCCACGTTGGTAAAGTTTTGCAGGTCGGCACGCAGTATAAACGGTTGCCCCTCAAACAGCAGCGATATTGGCTTAATAAATATCTTCATACCGGCCAACGTACCCGTGGTGTTAATAATATCGGTACTGATGTTTAAATTTTGTATAGGGTGCGGGTAGTACTTGGTTTGCACGTATCCGTTTTTAAGATTAAACGCCGCCTTAACAACCGGGAAAAGCTTTTTAGCCGGTATGTAACGGCCCTTTGCGGTAACATCAGCAGTAAAGTTGCCACGTAAGTCAGTATTAGCCACAGGGTAAAACTTCTTCAAATCGGCCAGGTTAAAACGCGCTTGCAAGCCGCCATCCATTGCCAAACCTGCGGTGTTGCTAACTTTAAAATTACCCCGTATAAAATTGTCTACCGCTTCTGCGTTCAGCCCGGTAAAGGCAAGCGTAAAGTGTTTAATATCATTGTCGGGGCATTGCGCGGTTAAGTTAAAACCGATGTTTTTTACAGCTTCAGGCAGGTTGGCATATTTAACATAACCATTAGTGAACGATGATTGCAGCTTAAACTTAGGCACGCTGGTTATAACGGTATCAAATCGGCGCAAACCAACTTTTTTAACCTCTTTGGCGTACCTGCCGTCGGCAAACAGGGTTAGCCGGTAGCGGCCCTTAAGGTCAATTGTTGTTTGGCCAAAGGCTCGGTTCCATTTAGCCAAATCTATATCTGTATTTACACGGGCAAAAATGGTGGGGTTATTTACCCCTTTTACTTTAAGCTGCGCGTCAAACTTATCCTGGTCTATACGGAAATGCAGCGAGTCTAAATTGAACGCCAAACTATCCGGATTAAGCTGCGGCACGCGTGCGCTCATGTTAACATGCAGATCTTTTACCGGCGATGGGGTGTTGTTGTTGGCTACATAGCCGTTGGTTATTTTGAGGCTAAAATCCAGGTCGGGACTTATTTTTTTTTCGCTGATGTATTTTCCGCCCATAGCCAGGTGTATCACCCCGGTGCCCTTAACCGCGGTATTTTCGATGTACCGGGCATATTCGGCAGGCAGGGCAGTAAAAATATCGCTCAGGTCTGTTGGTGCCGAATCAAACTTGAAATCCATATCATACCCATCCTTTAAAAAACCAAAGCGGCCCTTAAACTGTACCGGCAGGCGGTTTATCATCAGGTTATTTTTCTCGAAAACGAATGCTAACGATTTTGTGTTGATGCTGGTCACCAAATCAGCATTAACCTTTTTGTTTAGTATATAAGCCTGGTTGCCGTAATAAAAATCAACGCCGCCAATTTCGGTATGGGTGTACAGGTCAAAAACATCTTTACTTAAATCGCCGCTGCCGGTATAGTTAAAATCGCGGGCGCTAATGCGCATGGGTAATGAAGCATCGTTATAAACCAGTCGGCTTTTTTCAATAATGATCTGGTCTATACCCAGCGACGCTGCCGCGGTGTCTGCCTGCTGACTATTGTTTTGTGGCGATGCTTTGTAAACATTGTAGTTGGCATGCCCCGCGCTATCTACCTGGATATTGATGACGGCCTGGCTAAGATAGATCTTGCTTATCTGCACCCTGCTGCGCAACAATGATGTTAAATCAATAGCGAAAGATACTTCTTTAGCCGCCGCTAATGTATCCTGCGCAAAAGGCGCGCTGCCCTTCAGATCAAAGTCTGTTAACGTAAGTGTAAGTTCAGGGAAACGCTTAAAGAAGGACAGGTTGGCTGCCGAAAACTCAAGCTTGCCATTTAAACGCTGGCTGGCCAAATTTTTTATTTTTTGTGTGATGGCCTGAGGAAATAAAGCAGGCAATAAAAGCATGAGCAGGATGATACTGCCTAATGAAATACCGCTTATTTTAAGGGTTTTAACCAGTAGCTTTTTGTAGGAGCGCATAAGGATCGGAAAAAGCCCAAAGATACAGAAATTACCTGCTCAGAGCATAAGGCTCTAAGCACACAACTTATATCTCGTTAAACTTTTTGTAATCATCGCGCGATCTGTTTGGGTCATAATTTACGCCCGGAGTTAACCAATGCAGTAATATTACCCTTGAGTACCTAAAGTTAAACGGCGATAAAATTACCGACACGCCTAGCAAAGCTATCACATATATCCACGGATTGTTGCTGCCGGTTAAGATGTAAAGAGCTACTGCCATGGTCACCATTTGCGCTATGTTGAAGGCGTAGCTTACAAACATGGCCACGTAAAAATAGCCCGGCTCAATCTCGAACGTAAAACCGCAGTGCGCACATTGCGTATTCATTTTTTGCGATGATAGGCTGTACATGCTGTTTGCAAACAAATTGCCGCGACGGCATTTAGGACATTTGGCATTTACTATGGCTGAGGCTTGTGAGATATGCATGGCGTTGTTGTTTATGATTTGAACTATTCTTGACTGTTGGTTGTTTTTCTAAATTCTTCGGGCGTTTGTCCGGCCTGCTTTTTGAAAAACTTGGTGAAGTAAGAGTTGTCGGCAAAGTTTAACTGCCCGGCTATTTCTGATATAGACATTTCGTTATTAATAAGCAGCCGCTTAGCCTCCAAAGCTATGCGGTTTCGTATAACCTCACCGGCCGAGATTCCCAAAACATCATTACACAAGGCATTTAAGTGGTTCGGGGTGATGTATAGCAGCTCGGCATATTGCTTTGGCAGTTTGATGGTGGCGTAGTTTTTCTCTATCAGTTTCTGGAAACTGCGCATCAGTGTGTAGTTGTATGAGGGTACTACCGCGTTGTCTGAATGCAGGCCCAACCGGGCGACGCTGATAAATATCTGCAACATCAGCGCGCGTACCATATCCATTTCAAGCGCTTTGGGTTCTTCGGTTTCGGCTATTAGCTCTTCAAATAAGCCGCTTAGTTTATTTTGCAGTTCTGTTGGGATGTCTATAACGGCGTCGTTAACAATCCCCGCAAAAAATGGCAGTTCTTCCAGGTAATTAGCTTTCAACAAAAACGATTGAAAGAAGGGCACCGAAAAATTGATGATATACCCATCAACGTCGCCCTTAAAAGCCCAGTTATGTACTTGTCCGGGTATCATAAAATAAATCTGGTTAGGCTTAACGGGTACTTGCTGAAAGTCGATAGTTTGCGAGCCATCGCCTTTAGTAAAATACACAAGGTGATAAAAGGAGTGCTTGTGTGCCAGGTGCAAATTGCGATGGCTTTTTAAATAAGGCGCAAACCGGCTTATTAACAAATCCTCGCGTTTTGGCGTAAGGCTGCAAATATCATATATGGGTATCACCGCTTTCATTAAAACAAAGGTAAGCGGTAATTACCAGCTTTAATGGTATTGTTTAGGGCGCTTATGGTATTATTTACTGATAGTTGTTTTTTACCATGATAAATGCACTTAAAACAAAAGAGCAAGAACCAAAGCCTACGCCAAGTGTTAGTTAATAAAACAAATCACCATGAAAAATCCGTTTGTTAAAGACAGAAATAACGCGCTCATTGCCGGCATCATCATTGGCTCGGTAGCTGCGGCGGCTGTAACCTATTTGTTTGTTGCTGACAGGGGTGCCGCAATGCGCAATGAGCTATGCGACAGTTTTACCCGCCTGCACGACAAAATATTTGGCGGGCCCGAATCAGAGGAGGAAGAAGATCACCATCAGGACTATATGAAAAAGCCCCATAGAGCGCCAAAAACAGATCGCGAAGCTTTATTAAAAGATCAGATACTGACCGATAGCGCCGCGGCACAGGGTGAAGAATAGTGTGATTTTGGTATAAAAGTTACGGCAGCTTTAATCTAGCTACCGTAACTTTACATCGGCTATATTCTCGGTGAAAATACAAACTGGTCTACATGGATATTGAAACGAATGTCCGCGTTTGGCGTGTCGTTGCAATCAATGTCTTTGATAATCTCAAGATCTTTGGCTGTTACCCAATACAAACATATTGTTACCATTGGTATCCCCATTAAATACTCGTCAATAAACAGCAAATGCGCTATTTTTTTAAAAGGAGTATTTTTAGATAAAGCCTGTTTTACCAGATCGCCAAAATCGTTTACGATTTCTTTTGCAGTATCTAAAGTGCCGGGGCTCGGTTTCATAGCCTCGCCAAGAGTCAAACTTATTATCGCCTCATTCAATGGTTGTTTGTTGCCTTTATCGAGAGCAATCGCTATTGTAGACGAACCTATATGAGCAGCTTCTTTGCTTCTGTCAATAAGCTGATAAACCGCGTCTCTGTCAGTAATAGTATGCCCGCTTTTGCTAAGAACAGATTTTATTATTGTTAAATAAATCGCCGATTCTGCGAAAAGCTTTTTGGCGTCGTCAGAGATATTTGAGATATCAGGCTCGGTAGTAGCAACTAAGATCTGCTTATTTTCAGAAATTACATAGTATTTTGATACTTGTGCGCTTGAAGCCATAGTGCTACTTTAAAAGCTTGGCAAATTCGTCAACTATTTTATTAAAATCTGGCGAGTTAACCATGCCCGGTCCATACTCTGCAATCCATTTCGGATCAACAAAAATATAATCATCGCGGCTGATGGTTGAATGGATAGTTTGCGAACTGGTTGAATGGCAGTTTGATGATGTAACGAATGAAGCATCGCTTGCTATAACCCAAAATACGCTAATAGTAACCAATGGCAACCCCATCAAGTATTCGGCCATAAACATTACGTGCGCTATTTTTTTTGTGGTTTGCGAATTGGTGATAGCAACTTTGATATTATCGCCCATAATGGCCAAAATATCTTCGGCCATATCAAGTGCGCCTACACCCGGGCTTAAACCTTTAACCAACACCTTTAATAGTGCGGTGCTTATTGAAAATTCAGAGCTGGTGTAATCAAACTTTGTAACGTATGAGCCTACATGAGCA
The DNA here is from genome assembly GCA_040386815.1 of Bacteroidota bacterium. Classification (GTDB taxonomy): domain Bacteria; phylum Bacteroidota; class Bacteroidia; order Sphingobacteriales; family Sphingobacteriaceae; genus Mucilaginibacter. The sequence continues at coordinate 7,551 of JAZKET010000012.1, forward strand.
GTTTGCTGGCTTTTTGCAAATATTTTTGTTACCTGTTCCCTGTCTTCTAACTTAAAACCTTCTTTGGCCAAAGCGGCGGTTACAATAGTTAAAAAAACTGCCGAGCTGGCAAACAAGGTTTTAACATCACTGGGTATATCTGTACCACTTGGCTGGGTAGATGCAACCAATACGTGTTTGTTTTCTGATATTACGTAATACTTCGACAGCTGCGTGTCGCCTTTTGGGTCTACTGTTTTTAATTGATCTTTATATGCATCGTACTGCATATATTTTTCAAGCCGTTCGGCTCTTTCCTGGTTACTAAACATAATAAGTTTTTAATTAGGTGTGATTAAATTATTCTGAGGTGTTAATAAAATCATAGATCTCAATGTTATAATCAAAATTGCCCGGGTATGCATAGTATTCGCACGACTCATAAACCGTAGCATGGGTGCCGTCGGGCATGTTTCTGTAAATTTTTAACAGCTCTATCTGGCTTGATTGTACTGAGTAAATTTTAAAACTGGTAAATGCCAATCCGCCGTATGATTCTAAGTATAAAATAGGATAAGCGATACGCTCATCAGACTTATTAACCACAAATGCTTCATACATGGCATTACGTATAGCGGCTAATATGTTTTTAGCCACTGTTAAACTCGAATCTTGAATTGGCAGGTTATTAGTTGCGTGCGCAATAAGCAGCTCATTTAATTTAGTAAAGTTGTTATTACCGGGGCGGATGGATTTATTTTCGGTTTTGTTCCAGATTGTTTCATCGCGTTCTTTAAATATCTTTTGTATAGCAGCATAGTCAAACGACGTTTTGCCCGCCTGTTTTAAAGCGCTTAATACAATAGTGAAAAATTTGCTTGCGTTACTGAAAGAATCTACAACATTTTTTGGTAACGATGGCGAATCGACATCCGTTATCATAAAAATCCTTCCATTGTCCGAAAAACGGAAATAGTTTTGCGCGTTATTGTCGCCCATAAAATTTATTGCATATTTTACACCAGGCATATACATGCCTGGTGTTGGATGTAAGATTGACTACTTGATTATAATCCGTTAGGGCTCACTGTACCATCTTCGGTATTGATATGAACCGTTACTACTTGTCCATTAGTAGCCTGGGTGCTAAAGCGTAAAAATGCGCTTATGCATGCTAACGCTTTGGTGTAGTCAAATTTAGTTTCAATATTTATAAATGCATTTACAACAGTATCAGCACTGTAAGCTGGGCCGCCATCGCGAAATATTTCGCCTTTATGAGCAGTAATGTTTGTGTAAGCGGCACTAATAGTAGTGCGCTGTGCCGGAGTGATTTGTGACATAATAATAAAAGGTTTAGATTAATAAATTACTGATAGTAAATATATTACATGTTTATTTAATATGCAACCAATAAATATTTTTTTTAAAAAATATATTTACTACTGATGAAAAATACGTGCACGTTAATACTATTCTTTGCGTTTGTTTTGCCTTTAAAAGCGCAAGTACCCGATAAAAGCTGGTGGACATTTTCGTACCCCGAAGGCCGCTCGTTAGATAGCGGTGTACTTAACCTGCGTTACCTTAACGAACGTTTTGCTGGCCAAAACGGCTTTATTAAACTAAGTACTGCTGGCAACAGTTTTGTAAACGGCAAGGGCAAAGAAATCCGTTTTTGGGCAACTAACGGCGGCAGTTTGGCTCAAAATTTCGACGATAAGAAACTGGACAGCCTTGCCCGTTTCCTGGCAAAAATGGGGGTAAATATGGTGCGTTACCATGGCTCTATCAGCCCTAAAGGAAAAAATACGAAACTTACTGACGTTGATACTACAGAGGCGCGCAATATATGGCGCTGTGTTGCTGCTATGAAAAAGCAAGGCATTTATACAGTAATATCACCATTTTGGCCGCATAATGGCCACATGGGCGGCTGGATACCAAAAGAGTGGGATATTGAGGGGTATGCCGGTAAAGATGAAATGTGGGAGGTGCTTTTTTTTAACAATAAGCTAAAAGATGCTTATAAAGCCTGGGTAAAGTATTTATATACCACACCAAACCCTTACACCAAGGTTGCTTTAAGGGACGAACCCGCGGTAGCCATTATACAGGTAGAGAACGAAGATTCGCCTTTGTTTTGGACGATGAATGGTGTTAAGCCATCGTTGAAGAAGATGGTAGGTGCGCAGTTTTCTAAATGGCTGCAAAAGAAATATCCGCAGGCTAACTACAAGGATACCGTCGATCTGATAAACATCTACGACTTTACCATACCGCCGCGCAGCGCAGAGCACAACAAGCAAGTGCGCGACCAATTGCAGTTTTATGCCGAAAACCAGCGCGATTTTTATGATGATATGTTGCATTATTACCGCGATGTATTGGGTTGCAAACAACTTATTAACGGTAACAATTGGCGCACGGCATCACAAAGCCGCTTGCTTGACATTGAACGTTGGACAAACAGTGGCGCCGAGGTTATTGCAGTAAACAAATATTTTGATCCACAGCATAAGGGGCCAAACTCTGGCTGGCGTATTGATCCGGGCGATTTTTATGGGGCGCCATCGGCACTGAAAAACCCTGCTGATATGCCTACAAATATAAAGCATGTAGCAGGCAGACCAATGGTAGTTACCGAGAGTGGTTGGAACCTGCCCAATCGATACCAAACAGAGGGCGCCCTGTTGGTGGCGGCTTATGGCGGGCTTACCGGCTTAGACGCTTTCTTTTGGTTTAACCCTACGGCTACCAATTATATGCGGCAGCCACATCTAGATTTTCTAAATATTAAGGGCCAACATCCGTTAAACCGCTGGACGACATCAACACCCGGCGAGATGGGCATGTTTCCGGCTAACGCGCTGATACAGCGTTTGGGTTATGTGAAAGAAGCTAATGCTGTAAGCGAGCAACGTAGCATGAAAAGCATGCTTAACCGCGATATTCCGCCTATATTTGAAGAGCAATCTTTCGACCCCAACCGCGATTTTGTGATGACCCAAAATAACGACCAAGGCAAACTATCGCCGCTTACTTTTTTAACCGGCGGTGTGGTAAGTACCTATGATACCAAAACCGATGGGTTTACCGTGGCTAAAGGGGCAGATAAATTAATTGATGTAAAGGCAGGCACAGTAAGCTCTGTAACCGGGCAGCAAAAGTTAAATTATAAGGATGGCATATTTATTCTTAACACCCCCTATGCCGTTGCGGTATCTGGCTTTTTGAATACTAAAAAAGTGTTTGATTTAGGCGATGTGATTATTCGGTCAGACAACGAATATGCTACCATTGAAGTGGTAAGTATAGACGGTAAACCGCTCAGCCAATCTAACAAAATATTATTACAGGTAGGCACCATCTTTCGCCCTACTGGCTGGGCTGAAGAACCGGCAACAATTACCGAAGGAAAACAGGAGATAAAAGGATTCCGGATAACCAATACCGGCAAAATGCCGTGGCTGGGTATGCCCGCACAGGGTAGCATTTTATTTAAAAACAGAAAAATAAGTAAAGCTACTTTGTTAGATGCGGCCGGGTATCCGCTGCGTAGTTTATCAGTCGGGGCCGATGGTTCATTAAAACTACCTGCCGATGCTTTTTATATTATGATTCAATAATTAAGTAACACACCTACGTTATGCGTAAATACATCATCTATTTGCTGCTGTTGTTGGCTGGTTTGGCCAATGCGCAGGATAAAGATTATCTGTACAAAACCTTTACTGCGCAGGGGAAGGCCGCTAGTTTTGGTTCGGTTGATGAAGTGCGCGCTGCTCATTTGGCGCAGATAAACGCACTGATAAAAAATATGCCCGATGCATCAAGAGCCAGCATCATTACCAATGCCGAAAAACAAGTTGGCCAGCCATGGGGTTCACTGCCGTGGACGGTTTTTAACCAGTTTAAAGAAATTGGTAACCGGGTGAATTATGAAAACCTGTACTTTGCCCGCCGCAATCGCTTTGTAGCCTTGCTTATTGGCGAAATTGTTGAACGTAAGGGCCGCTTTGTACCTGAGCTTGTAAATGGCCTTGGGCTGATATTGGAAGAAAGCACCTGGGCGCTGCCTGCACACATGAATTATCAAAAAGCAGGGACAGGTTTGCCTGATGTGCAAGACCCCGCACTTGATCTCTTCGCCAGCCAAACTGCCAATACGCTGGCTTGTACCCGTTATTTACTAAAGGATGAATTAAATGGATACTCGCCGCAGCTGATCAAGCGTATAGACTATGAATTGAATAAGCGCATCTTTGATGTCTTTTTAAACCGCGATGATTTATGGTGGATGGGCTTTAGAGGCGGAAAAATGAATAACTGGAACACCTTTATTAACACTAACCTTTTAAACACCGCATTGCTGGCGTTAGATGATAAAACCAGGCGCGATGCCGCGTTAGATAAAACTATCCGCAGTATGGATGTTTTTCTGAATGATTACCCTGCCGATGGCGGTTGCGATGAAGGGCCGTCATATTGGTCTATGGCGGGTGGCGCTTTGATACAGTATCTTGATCTGTTAAGCACTTTTAGCAATTATCGGCTTGATTTTTCAAAGAGTAAGCTTATTCATAATATTGGCAGCTATATATATAAGGTACAAATTGACAAGCACTATTTTGTAAACTTTGCCGATGCCAGCGCCATTGCCAGACAAGATCCTTTGAAGGTATATCTGTATGGCAAAATGTTTAACGACCCTGCTTTGCTGCAGTTTGCTGCCTATATCCGCAAGGAAAACAACGGCGGTTATAATTTAACCGATATTAATTCGTTCATTGGCACGTTGGCGGCCAATGATGTTTTGGATAAAACCCAGCCTAAGGCGCCGCTGGTACAACAAAGTTGGCTGCCTAACCTGCAGGTACTTACCTTACGTCAATCTGCCGGGTTGCCTACGGGCTTGTTCTTTGCAGCCAAGGGCGGCGACAACAACGAGAGCCACAACCATAACGATATAGGAAACTTTATTATCTACAAAGATGGCATGCCCGTGGTTATTGATGCGGGCGTTGGTACTTACACACAGCAAACTTTCAGTAAAGACCGGTATAAGCTTTGGTTTATGCAATCGGGCTGGCATAATTGCCCCACCATTAACGGGGTTGATCAGCAAAATGGTGCTAAGTTTAAAGCTACCAATATAAAGTACATCACCACCAAGGCTAAACAAACGCTCAGCATGAACCTTGCCACGGCCTATCCGGCAAAAGCGCAGGTAAACAGTTGGTTGCGTACCTTTAATTTCGAACCTGTAAAAGGTGTTGTCACGCTTAGCGAAGCTTATGATCTAAAACAAGCTGTTGCACCATCTAAACTTAACTTTTTAGTATATGGTACAATTGCAGAAACAAGTAAGGGAAATCTAAAACTTACTAATCCATCGGGCCAAAGCATTACCCTAAATTATAACCCTGCTGTATTTGACTATCAGGTAGACCCGCGCCCGGTTGACGACGCCCGACTGGCTGGCTCATGGAAAGCAAGCCTTAATCGCGTGGTGCTTACGGTTAAAAACCAGCAGTTGAAAGGTAATCATACAGTAACTTTTAAATAACTACAATTACTCTGCATGTTATCATTCTGGCCAAGATGACCCTGTTTTTGTAAGCGTAATTGCGGTTAGCGACAATTAAGGGGGCGTTTGCGACAGGAAATTGCCTATAAGTAGGTATCTGTTATTTCTTTCAACATTTCTTAATAATTAAATAATTTAGTTATTATTAGGAGTTGTCGGTTAAATAACATACCTTTAAATTGTATGGTTTGATCAAACTGTCAACGGTCGACTTGCGAAGAGGGCCCTCCCATCCCGGTTCTTCGAACGACTTAATCGCTTTCAGCTTCTTCGAGCTAATCGCCATACGAAAGCGTTTTATGAAAAAGATATTGTTGTTAGATGACGATCTGGATATACTCCAGGTCGTCGATACCCTTTTTACCCTGGATGGGTTTGACGTTAGGGCCACAAGCACCGGTATAAACCTGATTAAAATAGCAGAAGAATATCGTCCCGACCTGGTGATTCTTGATTATTGCCTGGCCGACAGCGACGGCGGAAAGCTGTGCCGTCAATTAAAGGCCCATATGATGTTTAAAAATACTGGTGTTATACTTTTTTCTGCTTACAGCCAAGTCGGTTTTGATTTTATGGCTTTTGGTTGCGATGAGTTTGTAGCCAAGCCGTTTGATATTGAAGACTTGTTGAACGCCGCACGCAGGTTAACCGGGCTTAAACAAATGACAGCTTAATTATTGCCGCCATATCTCCCCACTAAGGTGCACTTCGCAAAATTATATCCGTACCTTTTATTACTTATTATTTAAAACTGTTTAGGTTTTTTACCCTGCGCGGCCAGTTCGGCAATTTCGTTGATTCGATTTTCGCGTGTTTCTGTTCGTTTGGCAAACGTTACCCATTGCAACATCATTTTTTTGATGGATTTGCTTAGGCTCATAAAGAAATCCTTAGCACCGGGGTGCTTTTTAAGTGCGGTTTCTAAGTCGTCAGGTATGATAAGTAACTCTACCTCATCTAACAAAGTCCAGGTGCCGTTTTGCTTCGCGATGTCAATGGTAGCCTGGCCGGCTTCGGTCATCAAGCCATCTTTTACCAGCCGTTCTACTTTGTCTTTATTGATTTTTGACCACGCGCTGGTAGCCATCCGTCTGCTAAAAAACTGGATGGATGATTCCTCATCTACCGATTTCTTCAGGCTATCAATCCAACCAAAGCAAATGGCCTCATCTACAGCTTCTGTCCAACTGATGGATGGTTTATCTGAAGCCTTTTTATACATCACCACCCAAACCGATTGTTTAGTTGCATGGTTTTTTATAAGCCATTTGCGCCATTCTTTACGGCTTTTGGGGTAAAAGGTTTCTGTGTTGGTTTGCATGGGTTTTGTAAATATAGGTTATATTGCATCAACCTTAATAGCGGCATTATCTGCCAATGGAAATCAATTTGCATATGACTTCAACTTTATATAGATTAAGTGTTTTACTAAGCTTTACGCTTGTCTTTTTATCGCAACACAGCCACTCCCAGGATCTTTACGCCCCGTATCGCAAAGCCTGGCTTGAAAAAGCCGAACAGTATAAACCTGTCTTAACCCAAACTATCAAAAAGCCAACAGCAATTGTACGATTGGAAAAAGACCCGCAGGCTTTTCAGGGATGGAAGACGGTTAACACCAATAATATAGAACAGCTATACACAGCACCTTTAAACCGCAAAAACAGCGGCTTGGTAGTTGATTTTGGCGAACACTTAACCGGCTATTGTACCTTTACACTTAAAACGCTTCGTGGTGATATGGATGCACCCTTGCGGCTAAAATTTACTTTTGGCGAAGTGCCTGCCGAGTTGGCTACGCCATTTGATCCATATCGCGGCAGCCTGAGCCGCGCCTGGCTGCAGGACGAAGTAGTTACGGTATCGGTATTGCCGGCTACTATCACAATTCCGCGACGGGTGGCATTCAGATATGTAAAGGTGGATTTTATGGGATCATCAAACAGCCATGAGTTTGGTTTTGCTGATATACAGTTTAAGGCGCAAACATCGGTTACGGTAACGCCGCCTCCATTAGCAGCAAGCGCATCGCCCATGATAAAGGATATTGACCGCGTGGGCTTAGCTACGCTTAAAGAGTGTATGCAAACTGTATACGAAGATGGTCCGAAACGCGACCGTCGTTTGTGGATAGGCGATCTGTATTTAGAATCGCTATCAAATATTTATTCGTTTAAAAACCATGATCTAACAAAACGCTGCCTGTATCTGCTGGCGGGCCTGTCAAACCCGGACGGGATATTAAACGCTGATTTGTTTGAAGAACCTACCCCGCATCCACACCAAACCCGATTGCTTGATTATTGCTACCTGTACAACGTAGCCCTAAAAGAATATGTGGAAGCCACCGGCGATAAGCAAACCGGGCTTGACCTATGGCCCGTGGCCAAAAAACAGCTGGACATTGCCCGCAAATATGCTGCAGCGGATGGCATGATGGATTATGTAAAAGCAGGTAAAGAATGGTGGGTGTTTTTTGATTGGAAAGACGGATTGGATAAACAAGTCCCGCTGCAAGGCGCAACCATTTATGCCCTTAACCAAACTTATGCATTAGCTAAACTATTAGGCAAAGAGGCTGAAATTGCGGATGTGCCCGCGTTTGCAAAAAAGCTTAAGGCGGCTGCGTATAAGAATTTGTACGATAAAAAGTTGGGCTTGTTTGTAAGTGGCAAGGGTAAACAAGTATCATACGGCGGGCAGGCCTGGATGATATTGAGTGGCGTAGCATCAAAGGCCGAAGCGCAACGGGCGCTTAAATCGTTGCCTGCTATTAAAGATGCCGTGAAGCCCGGCGCGCCATACATGTACCACTATTACGTAGCGGCCCTTATTGAAAGCGGACTAAAAGCCGAGGCCAAAGATGCCCTTGTAAACTATTGGGGCGGCATGATCAATAAAGGCGCGGATACGTTTTGGGAAGTATATGACCCTACAGACGAGCTAAAATCGCCCTATAACTTCTTCCCTATAAATAGTTATTGCCATGCATGGAGCTGTACGCCCGTTTATTTTATAAGAAAGTATCCGGAGATATTTCAGCAGTAGGTTTTGATTTAGAATTTTGGATGTTCAATTTCGGATTTAAAAATGTTGGATAACACAAAGCCATTAATTCCGAAATCCGATATTCGAAATAATTTCCCGCATGCTTTGCTACCTTTACCACAAACCAAAAAGAAAGAAATGAAACGTATTATCCTTAGTGCATTTTTAATGCTGGGTGCTGTGTGTACGCAGGCACAAACACTTGTTACGCCACAGGCATCGCCAACGCAAATTATTACGCAAAACTTTAGCGTAGGTTCTGTCGAGTTAAATTACAGCCGCCCTAGCCTTAAAGGCCGTAAGGTAGGCGTTGAGCTTGCTCCATATGGCAAACTATGGCGCACAGGCGCTAATAACGCCACCACCCTTAAATTTACAGATGATGTAACTATTGGCGGCGTATTGTTGAAAGCCGGCAAGTACGGACTGCTAAGTATCCCTGAGGCTAACCAATGGACTATGATTATCACTAAAGATTTGACGGTTACCCAGCCAGATCAATACAAACAAGCTAATGACGTAGTAAGAGTAAAAGTTACGCCTGTAAAGCTGGGCAATAAAGTAGAAACCCTAAGCATAAACTTTGCCAACATTACCGGCACCACCTGCGATTTGCAAATTATGTGGGATAACACATTGGTGTCATTACCTATTAGTACGGACACTGATGGTAAGGTAATGAAACAAATTACCGAAGCCTTTGAAAAAGGTGGCAAACCTTATTACCCTGCTGCTCAATATTATTTCGAAAATGGCAAAGATATAGCCAAAGCAAAAGAATGGATTGACCAGGCAACTGCCGACCCGGCCAATGCAGGCGCGTTCTATATGTTTTTGTTAAAAGCGCGTATCTACAAAAAAGCCGGTGACAAAACCGGTGCAAAAGCCGCTGCTGAAAAAACAATAGCCACAGCCACTCAAGCCAAAAACGACGAATACGTTAAAATGGCTCAGGATGTAATAAAAACTTTGTAATAACCAAAGTAAACGGCGGCTCGTTGTAAAACAGGGGCCGCCGTTATCATTATATCATTATTCTCTCCAAAATTTGGCTAATCTGCCTAAAATCAGGGCGTGTTAAAACGTCTGCTGCAAGGCATTCGTCTCTTAATTTCTGCAAAGCTTGCAATTCATGCTTTTCATCAGCGCAAAGGCTAATCAGGTCATCAAGCAAATAGCCAAATGCTTTAACCTCTATCCGCTCAAACAAGGGCGCAATGTCATTATCTTGATTATAAAAACAAGCAGCGCCAAAATCACTAAAAAGAGTATCGCCGTTATTATTAATCAATACATTGTGTGCGTACATGTCGCTGTGCATAATGCCTTTTGTATGTAATTGCCAGGCTGTGTTAGCAATAGTGCAAGCAATTTTAGTGACGTTTTTGGTTGTCAGGTTTTGTCCCGGCTTAAAAACATCACGGGTGCAGCTTTGCAGGCTAGGCGGCATACCTAGGTTATAAAATCCTGGTGCTATCAGATCCATAACCAAGCCTTTTTTTCCCTCGGGGTGCCCGGTAATTTGTCCCACTAAGTTAACCAGGCCCTTGTGTCGGCCAGCCATTAGGCAAACAGCAATTTCATCTTCAGGATAACCATCGCTGGTTATGTTGTTTTTAAAAACTTTTATAGCTACTTCCCTATCGCTTAAATCAATAGCCTTATAAACTAAGCCAGACGCGCCTTCGCCAATAAGCGATAAAATGGTAAAGTTGCTCCATTTTAACAGTTTTAGCTGTGGTAATTGAGGCCTGGGGCTAAAAAGATTGCCAGAGAACGCCAGCCATGCCAAATTAGGCATGTTTAGAAGCCATAAAGGTAAACTGCTTAATTTATTGGCAGATATACGCAGCAAAGCTAAACTGTGGCATTTGCCAAGCTCTAGAGGTAGTTGGGTTAAATTGTTGCCGGCAAGCATTAGTTTTTGTAACCGATGACAGTTTCCAATTTCTGCAGGCAATGTACTAACCTTGTTATTTGTAAGTATAAGCCACTTTAGGTTGGCATTAAGCGATTTTGATGGTATGGTAGTGATTTGATTGTTTTTAAACCCGGCAAGCTCAAGCCTGGGGCAATCGGCCAATACCTCGGGCAAAGCGGTGAATAGATTACCAGAGCAAAAAACAATTTTTAATTTCTTAAGCCGTCCAAAATCTGGTGGAAAAGAATTTAAGCGGTTGCCCGTTAGATCCAGGTACTCTAATGTATCGGCAAGATCAAATATTTCTGGCGGAAAATGTGTAAGTCCTTCTGTTAACTCAAGTGCTACGGCACCCTTTAATTCGCCGTTTTTTAGCTGTTTTAAAGTATTCATATTTAAATCTTGGTTATCCTGTAAGATCTAAATATTCATACAGTTTAATTGCGCTACAGCTCAAATCTATACACTCCGGACGGAAAGTCAACAATTGTTTTGTTATTTGTCGTCTTGCCATGAATGATTTTACCACCATCCATTTTTACAACGGATTTACCATTGGGTAAAACAAAGCTGGCTGATGTATTAGCCGGTATTTCTATCAACACCGCTAGGCTGCCGGTGGCATTCTTTTTCCATTCAGACCGTATCTTACCAAACAAGCTATTGTACGATGTTTTGCAATAGTTCAAATCGCCTACCGGTTTTGGGGCAATGGTAAAATGCTGCATGCCGGCACCTTCAACTGTAATGCCCCCCAATGCCGAATATAGCCAGGCAACCACACTGCCAAACATAGGGTGCGCGTGCGATCCGCCACCGTTCCACTCTTCCCATAGCATGCTGTTTTTATCATCAAGCAGGTAGCCAAAGCCAGGCTTGTCTTTTTGAGTCATCAATTTTAAGGCTATATCATCGCGGTTGTTTTCTGATAAAACTTTGAGCAACAGCGGGGTAGCTAAAATGCCGGTATCAAAATGATAATTCAGTTTTTCAAGGTGATTAACCAAAGAGTTAAATACGGCGGCCTTTTCCTCGGCGGGTACTAAATCAAAGGCCAATGCAAATACATCCGCACCCTGGCGGCCTTCCCAATAAGTCTTTTTAGCAGTATCAAAATAGGCCTTATTAAAGTCGGTTTTAATTTTTTCTTTTAGGGTTGACAGCTCTTTTTCATCTATAGTTTTTCCCAGTAAATCTGCAATTTTCTGCATTTTTTCTGTACAGTGATAAAAGTAGGCGGTGTTAACCAGGGGCTCGGGTAATTTGATATTTTCCGGGGTGCACCAATCACCAAGACACCAGCCTTTGGGTTCTTCGCGGGTAATGATGCCGCGGTTGTCTGTGCGGGTTTGCAGGTATTGTACCCATTGTTTCATGCCGGGGTAATGCTGCTTCAAAAGTTCGGTATCGCCATAGTAGCTGAAATACAACCAGGGCATAATCACATACGCCGATCCCCATGCCGGCCCGCCCCCGCCGCCGCCAAACGGCGCTGTGTGGGTAACAAAGCCTGTTTTATGGTTGCGGGCATCGTCAATATCATCAAACCACTTGCGGTAAAACTGTGGCATGTTAAAGGATAGCAAGGCGCTCTCCATAGCCACCTGTCCATCGCCGGTATAGCCCAGGCGTTCGCGGTGCGGGCAATCACTGCTGATGCTGCCGTGCAGGTTAGCCAGTTGGGTTTTTAGGTAAGCCGTATTGATCTTATTCAGTAAAGGGTCTGAGCATTCAAAACTTCCGTTGGTTTCAACATCGGTATGTACATCTTTAACCCTTATGCTTTCTGTATTAAGAGCTACGTTTTTAGATGTCACCTCCATTCTGCGGAAAGCGTGCCAGGTAAACTTAGGCTCCCAGGTTTCGGTGCCTGTTCCTTTTAAAGTGTAAGTGTCTACCTGCCCATAATCTTCGCCTTCTTCACTTATGTACCTGATTTTAATTTTGCTGCCCGCTTTGCCAGTTACGGCAATTGCTGCCCAGCCGGATACTGTTTCGGTTAAATGATACTGGTAAACAGAATCTTTTACCTTGCCATCAAATACCGGTATAAGCGTGCGGGTTACCTTATCAAAGGGTGCTAATTGTGGGTGCAGCGCGCCGGTTGGAGGGTGCACCAAAAGTGCCTTTTGCCAGCCGGTGTCATTATATCCGGGTTTATCCCAGTTGTTTAGCGCCAGGCGGGCATCGTATTGTTCGCCGCTAAAAATGCCGTCTTTTAATAGCGGGCCGGTGCTGGTTTTCCAGGTTTCGTCAGATATGATGGTGCTTTTACTGTCATCTATATAAGTTATCTCCAATTGAAATATCAGCTTAGGCACATCGTACCACATAGTGCCCTCAACAGTACGGTCGCGTTGATTGTACCAGCCGTTGCCCAGCAGCATGCCGATTGTGTTTTTATTTTGGGCAATATTGGCAGTAACGTCAAACGTATTGTAAAGCACACGCTGTGTCGACTGGTCATCATACGGATACAGCAGCTTTTTTAACGGGCGTTTATCGTAATTGGTAACAGCAGGCGCTAATACCTGGTTGCCTATTTTTTTGCCGTTTATGTATAGTTCGTAAAAGCCCAGGCCGGTTACATATACTTTGGCTTGCTTTATTTTTTTATTGGCGATGAAATCCTTACGAAAGTATGGCGCCGCATGCGTTATCGCTTTATCCGGATTTTGATCTGTAGTTTGGCCTATCCATTTCGCTTTCCAGTTGGCTGCCTGTAATAGCCCCATGCCCCAGGTTGCGGCGCTGCTCCAGTTGGATGGCTGGTCTTTTTCGTCCCAAACCATTATGGCCCAGTAAACGTTTTGCCTTGAGTTTAGGGGTTTCCCTTTATATATAACCTGCGTTGAGTTAGCCGACGGTACTTTGCCACTATTCCATAAATCGCCCTTGCGTTGAGCTAAAAGCGCAGGGGTACTGGCTACAATTACCCGATATGCCTTTTGTTTTTTAGCTTTTTGCGACGATAGTAATGTCCAGCTTAAAGCTGGCTGTTGCGATTCGATGGCAATTGGGTTGGTAAGATACTCGCATTTTAGGTTGCCCACCTTTACTTGTGCTACGGTAGTCGTCGCTATAAAACAAATAATACAGATGTGTAGGCAAATGCCTTTAAAGATAGTTGTCATACCAGAAACCGTATTGTTTTAATTGGTTATACAATGATAATTGCAATTAAATGCCGCTGCAACCCTAACTGTCTTGAAGAGTAATAACATAAAGAATGCGGCGCAACTTGTCAGCTGATGCTCTGGGAAAGAATTATCTAAAAGCTCTTTTTGGGGGCAATGTCGAAATAGCTATCTAATTCATAAAAACATACGCATTTATAAAATTATGCTTTATCATCTATTTCAAACATTGGTCCTTGTCGGTGTATTACATCTTTATCTCTTAAGAAATCTATCTTACTTTTTATATAATCATCTTCAATCATCGTGTCATACCATAAATTATGAATCATACAATATTCTGTTAGAAACCGATGTTTATTATTTTCCCAAGCCGCGCCATACCCACTAAGCCAATTATAAAAAAGCATAATTTGCTCATGATTTGATAGTTGAGCGCGAAGGACTTTCAAATATTCCATCTTCTCTTCATATTGAATAAAGTTCTCAGGCTGATTTGCTACAAATTTTACGGTGTGATAAAGATGCCTAAAATAATGTCCCAAAAATCCGGAATGTCCTTCAAACGCACTAACCCTTAGTTCATGTAACCTTCGGGTTTCGTCAAGTGCGAATTGTTTATATCGAGCTTTTATCAAAACGTTAGGCAGGGTTTTGTCGTCATTAAAAATTTCTTCTATAGACCGGTTTTCCTCATTTACATAGGTGTTTTGGACACCCCAAAAAAAAGCCTCGTAAGCTAAACCAAAGCTGACTTTATTTATCCGGTCTAAATCACTTTTCCTTACCCCCTCTTTTAATATGATTTCAAATTCCTTAACAAATTCAACAAATGCTTCTCTTTTGCTAACTGTATAAGTTTCGTTGCTGAAATTTGGAGTATTAACAATGCGTCTTGTTCCTGCTATTTCTATTTCGTTCACATTTTCCTTGTGTAATCGCAACATTTCATAAAATTGGTCGTGAAACCTTTGTCTTTTAGTTTCGTCTCTTTGTAGCTGGAACTGTTTTTCGAAATGATCCTGGTTTTGCTGCAGTTGTGTTTCGAAGGCTTCTTTTTCTTTCAAAACCTGCTCATCAAATATCTTTTTTTGAAGCCGGTTTGCGCGGTACTGCATGTAAAATGCTAAGCCTGTAACAATTACCCCAGCTAACGCAATAAAGGGATTCATTAGTCCACCTATAGTGTCTCCAATTTGCCCGGTGATAGCAAAGTTAAAGTCGTCTGTTATTGCCTTTCTGGTAAAAACTAACGGTGCTGTAAATGAAACGACAATAAATAATAAAGCCAGCAGCAACGCGAAAATTGTTTGCCAATTCAGCTGCTCCGGAGATTTTACAGATTTACCTTTTTTCCATTTTTTAAAAAAAAAGCGGACAGTAAACGCTAACGTTGATATGCCTAAAATTATCAGTACTATGCTGGTAAGAAGTATAAAGGTGGTCATTGGTGGTAAGGTTTAGCGAACAGCGGTAATAACTTTTGAAATACTTGAACAACATATTTAATATATCATCAAACAAAAAAAGCCTCACATCTCTGTGAAGCTTTTGCAAGAGTGGGAGCTACTGGGTTCGAACCAGTGACCCTCTGCTTGTAAGGCAGATGCTCTGAACCAGCTGAGCTAAGCTCCCTTGCTTTTGGGACTGCAAATATAGAGTCTCAATTTAATTTTTCAAAATAAAAATGAAATAATCCTGTTATAGATTGATAATCAGTCTGAAAATATAATTATCTGTGGTAATCTACGGTTGCACGGCACCTATAGGCACCGCCTTTAACGCCTTTGCCACCGCCAACACATTTGCAGCAACCAATTTTCCTGTCTCTATCGACCATTCTTTTCTAAAGTCAGACTCTAAATACTTTTTGCCAGGGCCGGGGCCGTTGTTCCAATAGGTGTAACTTTGTGGGGCAATGGTAAAGCCTACGTCCATGAGTCCGTGTGCCATTTCGGCTACAACGTGGCGCGCGCCGTCCTCTTCGCCGGTTACTATAAAGCCGGCTACTTTGTTATAAGTTACCGGTTGGCCATTCTGGTCTTTGGCTGCATATAAGCCATTCATGCGTTCCATAACGCGCATAGCTATGCTTGATAAGGTGCCCATCCAGGTTGGTGTCGCCATAATCAATATATCGTTTGCTAAAAGCTCATTAAGTATTGCCGGCCAGTCGTCGCCCGGGCCCATGTCTGATTTTGTGCCGGTAATGATATTGTGGTCAACCACGCGTATCAGCTTTACGGTGGCTCCTAATCGCTCCAGTTCTTTAATTACCTCACCAGCCAGGGCTTCTGTGTTTGAGGGGATGGGCGATGGTTTTAGTGTGCAGTTTAATACCAGTACTTTCATACCCATAATAACCTGTGCGGTGTGTAAATGTTTAAGCACAAAAAAAGGCGGAAACTTTACGCCTCCGCCCTTTCAAACTATATATGGTCGCTTTTATTTAATTCTCAATGGTATCATAAGGTGTGCCTACAATTTTAAATACAGGGTCGCCATTAGTATCAACCGCATCCTGAAAGTAGTAACCCTCTTGCGATACATAGAAACGTTGGTTGTTAAGGCGCAATATCTTGAATCCTTCGGGCAGGTGGTCAACCATGTCGCCAACTTGTGGCAGGTCTTCGGGCGCTATACCCATATCTTCCTGGGTATTTAGTTCGCCATCTTTACCGGCTATCTGATAAACCAGGGTGCCGTCGTCGCGGGTTACCGGCTGATAGTAAATGCCATTGTGTTCATAATACTTCATGCCATTTATGGTTATAGGCTGTGCTTTTGCCGGCAACTTGCTTATAGTTGCACCAACAGGCGGTTCAACAACGGTGTAGCTGCTATTATCTTGCTGGGCGTAGTATAAACCATCGCTGTAATAATATTGGTCTGCACCGTAGTAAAACGGATAGTAACCATAAGGCAGTGTATTTATGTTAAAGCCTAACTGTGGTGTGTAGTACGTGTTGTAAAAACCGCGGTTATTATAAAAAAATCCGCGCGGCCTTGGCGATACATAATTGCGGCCATAACGTAAACCAGGGTAACTACGATAAGAGGTGTTATTTCCACGACGGAAATTAAAACCATAGTTAGTGTTATTATTATCCCTGCCGCCATTTGGGTACAGGCGCGATGTAGCACCCGGGTTGTTTGGTTTAAAGCTTAACGGTGCACGGTACTGACCACCACGTTGGGTAGTGCTGGTGCCTGTTGCATTTGGTTTAAACTGGCCGCTATTGCCATTGCTTTGTGGCTGCCCGGTATAACTACCCTGAGGGTTGCCACGCTGTACAGACGATGGTTGTGACTGCGGAGTATAAGATTGCGGCGCACCGCGTTGTACCTGCGGTGCAGGCTGTGATTGTACTTGCGCTGGTGGCGAGTACGATTGCTGAGGCGGCGCACTGCGTTGTACCTGTGGTGCAGGCTGCGATTGTACTTGCGCTGGTGGCGAGTACGATTGCTGAGGTGGCGCGCTACGTTGTACCTGTGGTGCAGGTGCTGGTGGTGGCGACGGTGGCGGCGAACTACGTTGAGGTTGAGCCGAACCTCCTCCGCTGCCACTACTGTTACCGCTGCCGGTAGAATATTGGCCCCCACGTTGTTGGGCGGTTGCAGGTATGGCTAAACCCAAGCACAATAACCAGCCGAGGGCAACTTGTGTTAATGCTTTATATTTCATTTTCGTGTTTTTGGTTAATTGGCAGGTGCTAACAGTGCTGCCTGTTGTTTTTTAGACGTTTACAAGTTGAAAAGGTTTAACGCCATAAACGCCTGTTTTATGACTTAAAAGTAAGAATTTTCAATAGTAACGTATCTGCTATATTTACCTATAAACGCTCGCCTATGAACAATAATTGTTCATCAAAGTGTAAGTTAAAAAAGCCATCGGCAGTGGTAACATAAGTCAATTCTTCGGTTTGCTTAAGGCCGGTGGTTTTTAAGTTTTTTGGCGATGATAATAACCGTATTACTTCGCCGGCTGGTTTCCATTTGCCAAAGCCTGATGTAATGCCATATAGTTTTTCTTGCTGATGGAATATTACCAGGTTTAACTTATCTGCAAAAGGCAAATAATCTTCTAAATTAAAACTATCAGTAACCACATTTACCGCCGGGTAACCCTGTGCGGTTAAGTGTTTTAATGCTGCCGCGATGATGGTATCATGGCCAACCGGCAGGTGTTTGATGTCTGACTGCAAAGCTTCTGTGGCATCATCTGTAATTATCCAGTCTATCTTAATACCTAACGAGTTTAACTGCTCGGCAATAAGCGGTGTAGCCAGTAAGGTTGGGCTCCACTCTAAAAGTTGGCCCAGTTGCTCTTCGTCAAAATTATCCAACCCCAGCACCAATAGGGCCGGCTCTTGTTTTTCGCGAACGATGTGGTGAGAGGACATTTTTTGAACCTTGATTTTTAGGATTTATTGATTACCATGAAATACAAAAGTCGGTGAAATCTTTTAATCCCTTAATCATGGTTCAAAACAATTTAATATATTTTTTTATAAATGGTTTTTACTACCGATGCCGGATCGTCAGACAAATTTACGGCCGATGATACCGCAACACCGTAGATACCGGTTTTCATTAAAGGCTCCACATCGTTTATTTTTATACCGCCTACTGCCAGTACCGGTAATTGCAACTGGTGCCGTTGCAGCAGGTCATAGCCCTCAAAACCCAGCAGGGGTTTATCGTTTAATTTGGTGGTGGTATGTGCAAACGGGCCGTATCCGCAGTAATCAACAACGCTTAACGCTTGTACCGATAACAGGCGTTTAATGTTTGTTGCCGATGCCCCCAAAGTTTTGTCTTGCCCAATCTGCGCGCGTATGGCCGCCAAATCAGCATCCATATCTTCAATATGTACGCCCTGTACATCAACCTTGTCTAATAAATGATAATGATTACTGATGATCAACGTGGCGCCCCAGTCGTCGCAAATGGTGGCAACGTGGTTAATTTCTTCAATAAGTTCTTCGTCGGTTTTGGTAAGACAGCGGTACTGTACCCAATTTGCGCCGGCTTCGCAAGCTGTTTGTACCTGCTGGGTGTGGCTTCTATCAGGCAGATCCTGCGTTAGGTAATGAAATTTTGAGATGTACTTTTTCATGTAGATGGTAAAGGTGGTGTTTGGTGTCGAAATTAAGCAAAGCAAATGCTAATATGGGCACTTACAGCTTCAAATCAGCAAGTTTACTTTCCTCTAACACAATGCGCTGGCGCTGGTTGTCTTTTTTGGTCCATTTAATCAATCTGATGCAACCCTGGTCAATTTCAATGCCGGTAATATCGCCATCATCAAAACAACAGCAGCCTGTATTAAAATAGTTGTCAAGGTAACCCTTAAAATCGGGCGGGGTAAGGTCTTTCAGGTGCAGGCGGTCAATTTTTTCCTGCAAATGGGTGGCCTCTTCGCCGGTGGCGCGGCTTAACTTTTCATAAAGCGCTTCCAGCTCTGTCATTGATTTAAAAACCGGCTGGTGGGTATGCCCGGTTATCAATATGGTATCCTTACGTTTTGAACTCCATTCGTACATCAGCCGGTTATGGTCTGTTTTTAGCTGATCATTATAGGCCGGCGTGTTTGGGTTAATGTGCAGGTACGATTGCAGCGGCCCCCAAACATCAGACACAAACCATTTACTAAACCAGTTGCCATCGCTTTGCAAATCGCCCTGGTGGCCGTGGGTAAGGTATATACTGATGTTTTTATTGTTTACGTTAGTTTGTAAAACGGCACCCTCATGCACTTTAACCTGTTCGCCATAAATTTGCAGCAGGCTTACCATGGCAAGTGGATCATTGTCCCAGTACAGATCATGGTTGCCAAATATTTTGATGAAAGCTTTGCGGGCCAGAAATTTCTTCTCGGCCTCAAAGGTGTTTTTGTTGTGCCGTTTTATGGTCAGAAAAATGTTTTCCCAAAGCTCTTCGCTGTCGCCAAGGTTAATGTAGGTATAACCTTCGTTGTTGTAATAATCTAAAGCGGCCAGGTAGTTGTTTACGGCCCGCCTGAAAATGTCGCCACCATCGCGTGCGCCTTTGTGCTGATCAGATAACAGGATGAATTTGTCCTTTGCCGCATCAAAAGGTACAACCAATCCGCGTTTGCCGGGGTGGGTAATGATGTCTACGTAAAGGTCCGTCAGCGCCTTATCCACCCGCCCCTTGTCGGGGCGCGACGACCATTTATTGGCCATCCTGATGACGGGTTTAGTGAGTACACGTTGTAAAAAGCGGCGCATTAGAGCAATTAACACATAATTTTTGGTATTGTGTTAACGGTCAAAAAATCTATCAACACCAAATTTAATTGCTAAAAATATTAGTAATTTTGATGGTATGGCACATCAGGAGAATCAGGAGTTTTTTAAGGGACGTGGAGCGCAGGTTAATACCGATAACAAGTTTTTAAAGCGCAAGTATGTGCTTGACCATATTGAGGGATTGGATGAACCATTATTAGAAAACTCGGCTACGCAACTGTTTGAAGAATCGCCCAAAAAGATAGTAAGCGAATCAAATAGCCCCGACCTGAGCATGATGCACTCTATAAACCCCTACCAGGGCTGCGAGCATGGTTGTATATACTGCTACGCCCGCAACAGCCATGAGTACTATGGCTTTAGCGCCGGGCTTGACTTTGAGCGCAAGATCATTGTAAAACGCAACGCGCCAGAGCTGCTGGAGAAATATTTTAATAAACGCGGGTATAAACCGGTGTGCATTATGCTATCGGGCAATACAGATTGTTATCAGCCTATTGAGCGCCGGCTGAAAATAACCCGCGGCTTGCTTGAGATTTTTCTGCAATACAAAAACCCGGTAAGTATCATCACCAAAAACAATATTATCATTCGCGATCTGGATATTTTGAGCGAGCTGGCGCGCCTTAACCTGGTGCATGTTAACGTGTCTATCACTTCGCTAAATGAATCATTGCGCCAAAAGCTTGAGCCACGTACCGTAACCGCTACGGGCAGGCTGGCCGTAATACAAAAGCTAACCGAAAAAGGTATCCCCGTTAGGGTAATGGCTGCACCGATAATACCCGGGCTAAATAGTAACGAGCTGCCCGACATTATAAAAGCCGCTGCCGACCGCGGCGCTGTAGCCGCGGGCTTTACCCTGGTACGTTTAAACGGAAGTATAGGCGAGATATTTACAGACTGGATATGCAAAGCCTACCCAGACCGTGCCGACAAAGTACTGAATATGATAAAAGCCTGCCACGGCGGTAACCTAAATGACAGCGAGTTTGGCCGCCGCATGAGCGGCGACGGGCCAATAGCAAAGTCCATCCACCAGTTGTACCACATGGCCTGCAACCGGTTTTTAGCGGGCAGGGAAATACCTGAGTATGATTACAGTTTGTTTACGCCAAAAGGAGGAAAGCAGACGAGTTTGTTTTGATGAAGAAGGCGATATCACCTGCTGTCATTTCGAAACGAGGAACGAGTGAGAAATCTTATACAACTTGTCGACAACCGTAATAGTGTATAAGATTTCTCAGTCGCACACCGCCACAGCCAGCCCTGGCTCCATCGAAATGACAGATGGCGAGTATGCAAAAGAATATTCTACAACACGCTCAACAGCGTTTTTACAGAAGCGCGTTTACGATAGTCTTTATCGAAATGCACGTAAGTTAGCTTGCCGTCTTTGCCTATAACGTAGGTTGCCGGCACGGGTAGCATGTGGTCTGTATTGCCGTTGTTGGCTTCCAAGTCAACACCGTAGCCTTTGTATTTGCTTACCTGCGCCTGGTCCATCACGTAGTTAACATCATAAGCTTTCATTATGCTATAGCTTTTGTCAGACACCATAGAGAATGATGCTTTGGTTTTGCCAACCGTTTTGGCAATGTTTTCTTCGGTTTCGGGTGTTACGCCAACCACGTAAGCACCTTTGGTGGTTAATAGCTGCAATGAGTCTTGCAATTGTTGAATGTGTTTATTGCAATACGGGCACCATTGGCCACGGTAAAAAAACAGCACTACAGCTTTGTTGGTCTTTAATAGTTTTTTAAGATCAAGCTGTTTGCCATTATTGTCTTTGGCGGTAAACTCAGGGGCTTTGTCGCCTGGCTTAAGGCCTGCTTGTGCAAATAGGTTACTTGCGCCTAACATTATTAGCGCTACAAGAATAAATTTTTTCATGTTGTGGTTATTTGTTTTTGGCTTAGTCGCTGCCTAATCAGTATCCTTACAATAAATTTAGTTTTTATTTAGCTCCTCTTCGATACGGTATTGCAGGCTTTGCTTAAAGCTTTCTTCTAAATGAATTTCAGCGTGGTTGCTATCTTCAAAAAGCTGTTGCACCATTTTGTTAATAAACTTGCTTTGCTTCTCAAATATCCTGCAAACAGAGCAGCCAAAAAGGTGGATACGCAGCTCTGCTTTCTCGCGCAGGGTAAGGCCAACAATCAATTTCCTTTCAACCAAAAAGGTGGCTCGCTTACAATCGTATCTAATTTTCTCTAACGATTTCATATCAAATCCAGTTTTTTTGAAGGCAGGCCCTCAGGTTAAGTTTAGCACGATGAATGATTACCCAAAAGTTAGCGTCAGACAATTTGAGTTCGGTACAAATTACATTGCTTGCCTGCTCTTCAATATGTTTCATGGTAAAAACGGCCAACCATAAGGCCGGCAGTTTTTGCATACATTGTTGTAGTATGTTGTTAAACTCTTTATCATGTAATGGGTCTTGCTGCGCTGCTACAAATTCGCGGGGGTAGGTGTCTTCGCGCCAGTGGCCGTCATCGGCAAAAAAATCCTGATGCTCTTGTTCTACTGCTATCTCAAGATTTTTAAGTCCCGATGATTTTTTGCGGTATACATCAATAATTTTGTTTTTTAGAATAGCGGTAAGCCAGGTACGTTCAGTACTCTTGCCCTCAAATTTGTCTATGCGCTGTAAGGCTGCTAAAAAAACCTCCTGCACCAAATCGCGAGCCTGCTCATCGTCATTTAGGCGACTAACGGTATAGGCGTATAAATAGTCGGCGTGATTTTCAACCCATTTATGTGGGTTGAGAATAGTGTTTAACATTATTAAATTAACTTATGTTGTGGTTAGTCGCAGGTGGGCGATAAACCTTACAAAAGGTAAGTAATTAATATGATAATATTTCAGGGCGCGTTGCAGTAAGAAATTGCTATGCGTGCCAAAACTGGCGAAGAGAAAGGAAAAAACTACTTTGTTTTAACAAAAACAGGGGCCGACTGAATAGTCAGCAGGTTATTAATAGCTAACGGAAGGTCTTTTGATGACGGCATTGGCGCGTTCATGTTCACCATTTTGAAATCCTTGTCTATCAGGAATGATCTTGGTATTTCGGCTACGTTGTAAGAGTTTAGCTTGCCACGGTTAATTTGCCATTGATAACCGCCTGCTTTACGGCTAATCAGGTTTTTCTTCCATTTTAGCAAGTCTGCATTATCATCAATAGATAGTGTTACAAAGGCAACGTTGGGGTTGTCGGCATATTTCTTTTTGGCCTGCTCTAAACTTGGCATTTCCAGCAGACAGGGTATACACCAGGTGGCCCAAAGGTTTACATAAATTATTTTGCCTTTAAGGTCAGACAGGTATACTTTTTTGCCATCGGCATCAACGGCGGCAAAATCAACGGCGGCATCGCCTGCGCCAAACTTGATCAGGTTTTGCGCGTATGTTCTTGCCGCCGCCCGGTAGTCGGCATCATAAAAATCTTCGGCCTGGGTGGCGTAGGCAGATAACCTGGATTTGTCGTTTTCGCGCTTCATCTTATCTATCAGCGCCGACACCTTGTACCACTCTTTAATTTTTACCGCATCGGGGTTTTCGGGTTCAACTCTAACCAACTCTTCAGCGATATCGCGGTATACAGGCAGTTTCATTAATGAGGCATCAACAAAGTTTTGCTGGTACTTGCGTTTGGTTTCTTTAGCTACTGAGTTAAACATCATGCCGTATAAAACCGGCGTATAGCGTAGGTCTTGCTTAACCCTGGCATAGCTGCTTACATACTTAAAACTGTTTATTATATCTGCTTTTATCCGGGCTTCTTCCAGTCGTCTAAATTCTGGCGTTATGCTTTTAAGTGCTGCCAGTTGTTTTGATCTTTGCTGGGCGGCCAGCAAAATGGCTTCAAGCGTTTCTCTTATATCGTATTGGATAAGTAGCCCGGCGTTTAAAAAAGATCCCGATTTTGGGGCCGGCGCAGTTGCTAAATACCTGTTTGCTTCTTGCCCTGAGCCTTTAAAAATGGCCCTTGTATTGTCGTTGTTATCAATAAACACATTAAGCTTATCGCCCGGCGACAGGTATAAAACATTACGCCCTACACGGAAATAGTTGGGTGCAGCAAGGTCAAAGCTGATTTTAAAGTTGCCGCTGACATCTGGAGCAATTACCCTTTCGCCGGCAGGCATTTTCAGGTATTGAAAATCAGAAAGGTCTGTAACGGTAACCTGGTTGCCAAAATTTATAAGCTTGCCCGTTAACGTCACCGCATTTTGCGCACGCGCAATCTGCAAATGCAGAAAGACAGCAAAACAGCAGATCAACTTAATTTTCATGGCAGTGTTTACTTTAAGGTTCGGCTAATAGGAGGTAAACCAAATATAGTGTATAAAAATGCGTAAAAACCAGAGTCAGAGCTATTCATTTTCAATTTCTGACGTATTGGTAGGTATTCATATGTATTGGGCTATCAATATTGCTGCAACTTTTCATCTTAAATTCATAATCTAACTTTAATATTAGCATATTGCAATTAGATGCCTGTTGTACAATTTCCACTAAGAAAACAGTTGGCTTATACCTGCGGGATGATAGGCTGGAGCATGATGACAAATACCATCATTGTAATGCTGCCGTATTTTTATTTGCCGCCATCAAACTCAGGCCTTATACCTTTTGTGCCGCAGCTTATGGTGTTTGGTTTATTCAATATCCTTTCGCTTATTGCTGCATCGGGCAGGTTTGTCGACGCAGTTTATGATCCGATCATCGCCTCGTTAAGCGACAAAAGCACCAACCCAAAAGGAAGACGCGTGCCGTTTATGAAGTTGGCTATTATACCGGCTGTATTATTTTTCTGCCTTACGTTTTACCCCTTAGTGCGCGGCGAAAGCATGTACAACGCCGTTTGGCTTACGGTGAATATGATTTGCTTTTTTATGGGCGCAACAACTTATATTATACCCTATAACGCATTATTGCCAGAGCTTGCCGGCACGGCAGCCGAGAAAGTTAAACTGTCTTCGTTTCAGCAAGTGGGCTTTATCATCGGCATCATATTTTCGGCGTTGATCAATAACTTCGCAGATGTGGTTCAGCACAATTTTGGTGTAACGGAGCGCGACTGGGCGGTACAGTTTACCATTTGGGGCATGAGCGTTTTGGCAGGTTTATTTATGCTGATACCCGCTGTATTTATTAACGAAAAGAAGTATTCAAGCGGTAAACCATCGCACCTGCCATTGCTGCCCGCTATACGCAGAACGTTCAGCAACCGTAATTTCAAGTATTACCTGGTGTCAGACTTTTCGTACTACATGGCGCTAAGCATCATTTCAAGCGGTTTGCTTTATTTTGTTACCGTGTTGCTGCATCTGCCCGAATCAAAAGGTGGCGTTTTAATGGGTACCATGGTGTTGTTCTCGCTGGTGTTTTATCCATTGATTAATTACCTGTCCAGAAAGATTGGCAAAAAGCCTATCGTAATGTTTTCGTTTGGTTTATTAAGCTTAATTTTTGTAGCGATATTTTTCCTGGGTAAGTTCCCTTTGTCGGCAAACGCGCAGGTTTATATACTTGTGTTAAGCGCCGCGCTACCGCTGGCTTCGTTAGGTATATTACCCAACGCTATACTTGCCGAAATTGCCCAACGCGATGCAGATGAAACCGGCGAAAACCGTGAAGGCATGTTCTTTGCCGTAAAATACCTGTTTGTAAAGCTTGGCCAAACTATGGGTATTGCACTGTTTGCCTTTTTAACCGTATACGGCAAAGACCCCGGCAATGATTATGGCCTGCGCTTAAATGGTATTTGCGGCTGTGTGCTATGCCTTTTAGCCCTTGCCATATTTAGCCGCTTTAAAGAAGTTCGTACCAGGTAAAATCGGGCTAATCTTTAAATCTCACTAATCAAACGTCAGGCTAAAAGCCGGTGTTGTTGGGCCTTGAGTAAACCAGCTGCATGGTGTTGATATTACGCATGGCAAAAGCAGCTTCGCAATAGCATAGGTAATAGTTCCATTTGCGAATGAAACGATCATCAAATCCTAAAGATTTAACTTCTGCTAAATTGGCGTTAAACTGATCGTACCAAAGCTTAAGCGTTTTAGCGTAATCTGTACCGATGTCTTTGAGGTCTACCATGGTCATGTCGCCGGTACGGTTAATTGCGCCGTTAATGGCGGCCACCGATGGCAGTAGCGAACCCGGGAATATATGTTTCTGGATCCAATCTACACCTTTGCGCAGGCTTTCATAGCGCGAGTCGGGCGAGGTAATTACCTGTATGGCCAGTAAGCCGTTGCGCTTTAACAGATCATTACATTTTTTAAAGTACAAGTCAAGGTATTTGTGGCCAACGGCCTCCAGCATTTCTACTGAAACAATCTTATCGTATTGGCCTTCAAGCGTGCGATAATCGCGCAGCTCAATACTTACACGGTCGCTCAGACCTTCAGTTTCAACGCGCTCAACGGCTAGTTTGTGTTGTTCGGCTGATATGGTAAGTGATGTTACCCTGCAGCCATAAGTTTTTGCCATGTAAATGGCATTGCCACCCCAGCCACTGCCTATCTCTAACACATGGTCGGTAGGTTTAAGGTGCAGTTGGCGGCAAAGCCTGTCGTACTTTGCCAATTGCGCTTCTTGTAAAGACAGCCCGTCTTTATAAAAGTAAGCGCTGCTATAGGTCATTGTAGGGTCCAGAAAACTGGCAAAGAAATGATTATTAAGGTCGTAATGTTCTGCAATGTTTTTGCGCGAGCCATCAACCGTGTTTTCTCTTTTGAAGTGATACAGCTTATTAAACCATTTAAGCAGGTTAAGGCTTAGCGTTTGCGTTTTACTGCCTGATACGCCGGGCGCGTTATCAATATTTAATAGTACCCATTTTATCACATTGGTGATATTATCTGTATCCCAAAGCCCGTCGGTATAAGCCTCGCCAAAACCTATATCGCCAAAAAAAATAATACGTTTATAAAACTCGTTGTGGTTTATGTTAATGTTGGCTGATATGTGACCCTGACCGGTGCCCATAGTAAGCTGGTGGCCGTCTGGCAGGGTAAGGTATAGTGTTCCCTTGTCCATTTTAGACAGATATTTTAGTACCAGATCCTGGTAGAAACTGCTTTTTTTAGCAAGGGCTAAAGTATCAGACATTTTTAGATGGTTATATTGTTCGTCAAGGTTACTTACGGTAAAAAATGCCACCGGGTTTTATCGGTAAGCGGTATTAAGATCCGTGCGGTCTAAAAACGTCTTTTTGCAAAGCTTTGTTTGCACCCTTTTTATGATAGGGTATTTTTTTAAGCCAAAGTTTTAAAGCCTGCCAATGTATTAACCCAATCACTTTCAGTGTAATAAGCGGAAAGCTAAGAAAATATCGCAACAAATTAGCATCTGTTAGCGCCCTGCGTTTACCAGTAAGCGTGCTGATGAAAAAGCGGTTGCCATTTTTATCATAATCGTCAATTTGCACCTGCAGTTTTTCGCCGGGGGTATGGAGGTTAAAATCAAAATTGGTATCCATTTCAATAAATGGCGATACGTAGAAATATTTGGTGGTATTAAGTTTAAACGCATCGCCCTGCCGGGTATCGGCACCCAAAAAATAAGGCTTCATTTCACGGAAAGTATTACAAACCTCTACTATAGCGCATACCACATTGTCCTGTTCGTCATAACAATAGTAAAACGATACCGGGTTAAACTGGTAGCCCAGCGTACTCAAATTGGTAAGCACCATAATACGGCCTTTGCCAATATCTACCCCGTTTTGCTGCAGATAGTTGGTAATGTGTTGGCGGATGTTTTTTGATGTGTCAGGATTGTTTATGGGTAGCTGCAAATGATCGTTGTCTCTGAAATTAAACAAGTTGAACCGGTTGCGGCTCATCAGGCGCATTTTTTTTGATAGGGTGTCTATCTCATCCAAATCCAGATAGAACATAAAGACATCGTAATTAAAGCGGTGTACCTTTGGCGCAAACCGGTGATGCATTACGGTGGCTTTATATAAACAGGAGTTGATCATTTAAATAGATGTACGAAGATTAAATATACAAAGATCTTCGCGACAAAATTGTTTCCTGTTTAAGAAGCGGCGGGCGATGTTTTGTGGTGATCAGGAAGTTTGGAAATCCTCAAAATCGTCAAAAGAAAACGAGCCGTCTGTCTCCTGCATGCGCCCGGCTTCAAAAGCCAGCTCTTCTAAACCGGATAACATGGTTGTTAAGGTTGCTGTCATGGTAGCAATTTCTTTGTCAACCGCTTCGGCATCATCATTTTGCAGGGCCACAACTATTTTTTCCTTTAAAATATTTAAAGATTCTGTGATGATAAGTTTGATATCAGTTTGCTCCATAACTCGGTTGATTTAAATACCGAAGGTACAAATTTTAGAGCGTCTTAATACTTAAGCAGATATTCAGTCAGCGTAAATCCGTTACCATACTTTTTGACCTTTTTACTCTCCATTTTGATCGGTTCACCTTTGCCAAAAAACCGCAGGCCTTTACCCAGGATAATCGGCACAGTCCTTATCTCAAGCACATCAACCAATTTAGCGTTTAATAGCGATCGGAAAAGCGACAGGCTTCCCCACAATATCAGGTCTTTACCGTTCTGTGTTTTCAAGTTTTTTATAATCTCAATAGCGTCGCCTTTTTGTAGTTCGGCATTATCCCATTTACCCCACTCAACCTTATTAAGCGAGTTAGAGAACACCAGCTTGGTTGTTTCATTAATCTTATCGGCCATTATTTCTTTGGCTGATTTTTCTGTGGGCCAAAAATCAAGAAACATCCGGTAAGTGTTGGCTCCCAGAATAATGGTGTCTATGGATTCCATATAGGCCAGGATCTCGTTATCAGCAGGTTCGTTTTCTTCTGACGGACCGAAGAAATCCGTCGAACCATTTTCATCTGCCGCAAAACCATCGGCGGATAGCCATTCTTGTACAATTAGCTTTCTCATGAGGGGGCGTTTGTAAAGACAACGCCGTGCTGAAGCTTTGGTTTGTTTAAATGCTATTTCCCCACTTCCAACCGCTCGCCCCAGGTAAGCACCCAGCTTTTGGCCGGGTCAAGATTTTTTATCTTGTTGTAGGTGTACTGATAGCTCCAACGCCATTTGTTAACCGCGTGGCCCAACTCCATTACATGGTCATAAACAGTTATGTCTGGCTTAACACGGGCTACTGATTGCACGGTATTAATAGCATTTTCAATATGCAATATAAACAGGTTGATATGACGGCTGGGGTTTAACTTATCAAGCAAACGAGCATCGCCAATATGGTAAATGGTGTAGTTATTGGCCAATGGTCCGCAGTTTATTTGTGCTACTATTACCGGTACATCGGCTTGCATATTGGTGGTAAAGCGCACATTTACTTCGCCAAAGTTAAACTCGCGGGTGGTGTCTATCAGTGTGCCTTTTTTGTAGAAGGGGGTATAAACTTTTTTGCCAGCGGCTATCATCGCATCTAAAAAAATAATGTTGTTATGGTCGCCGTGGATGTGCGATACTACAGCAAAATCTAACACATCGGCCAATTGCTCGCTGCCGCGCTGGTTCAAGTCAAGTGCGAAACAGGCATCTTTTGTTTTTACAATGTAGCCCATGTTGTATAGCTTCCAAATAACCGCGCCGCGTGTTACTTTGGTTGAGCGTATTTCGGCTGCCGACTGTTCAGTAGCCTTGCTTAAATAGTATAGAATTGGGTTGGCTTTTTCTAGGTCAACCGCAGCAGAAGGGTTGGCTTTCCAGTTTTTGTGGTAGATACTCCAGGCGATGTCGCTTAGTTGAAAGCCGTAGGTGTCTAAAGCCCTGGTTTTCTCCCAACGGGCTTTAACGTTAGATCCGTTTGCTGCCGGCGGGTTTTTTCTGAACCAGCTGGACAGCCGGTCGAGTTCACTATTGTGTTTCTCAACTGTTTGTGCGTTTGCAACAATTGGTAAAAAGCAGAGGCAAATGATCAAAGACCTAGACAATCGTACAACTTTCATATAACAGAGCATAACCCAAATTTACAACACGTATCTGGTAACACCATATAATATTAAACCCTGGGCGTTGTATTTGTAACGTCGGTTATAGAGTGTATAACTTTATCCAATTCATGCGCCGATTCTTCCAGATAAGACTTAATGCGTTGCTGCTCTTGTTCTTTATCAGAGAATTTGATCATCGGTAGCAGCCCCATAATACGCGAAAGTGGCGCGCGGATAATATGCGACTGCATCCAGGCTATATCTTTTAGTTTTTGATTCTGCGCTTCAATAGCTTCTATGTAACGAACCCGCTCTGTAACATCGTTAGCAACTACCACTTTACACTGCACGCCCTGGTACATAATTATATTGGTTTGGATATCTACCTGGATAATCTCTCCGTTTTTTTTGCGATGACGAAATAGTCCCTCAAGGCTAACCTTTTTGTCCTTTTCGTGCTCAGCGACAGTGCTCATTACCAACGGGATATCTTCGGGTGGCCTGATATCTAATATCGTCATAGAAAGAAACTCTTCACGGCTATAACCATAGTTTTGTATCGCCACTAAATTAACATCCAGGTAGCGTAGCGTGCTCATTTCATAAACAAATTTTGGCAAAGGGCTTAAATGAAAAAGCTCGCTATAACGTTTTTCTGATTCGGCTAAGGCTTCGGCGGCCCGTTTGCTTTCCGTAATGTCTCTAAAAAATACCGATAAGCCATTTGCTGATGGATAGGCACTTACACTAAACCAAATTTGTTTTGGCGGGTAAAAATCTTCAAAGTGTACCGGCTGGCCCGTACGTACCGCCTTTTGATATTGGTGGTAAAACTCCAGCTTTGTTACTTCGGGGTAATTATCCCAAATACTATTTCCAACCATCTCATCCCTGCTGCGGCCCATTACCTTTTCTGCAGCCGTATTCCAGTAGGTTGTTATCCAATTTTTGTCAACGGCAAAAAAGCCATCGGCAATACTTTCTAATATCTTGTCCCTTTCTTCTAATGCGTCAATGGCGGCAAGCTCTGCTTTTTTGCGGCTATCTATGTCTTGAAAACTACCGTATACGCGCACGCATTGGCCATCCACAAACTCCGCCTCTGCAATTGCCCGTACCCAACGGATATTACCTTTTCCTGTAAGCATTTGTACCTCAGCATCGCATGGGTTGCCCGTTGCAATTACATCTGCCATTTTACCGGCAATGTAATCGCGGTCTGGCCCCTCTCTGTAAAACGACAGCCAGTTATCTACACTTGGTATAAAATTTTCTGGCACCTCATAAATCTCTTTGGTAATAGGCGACCAATAAGCAGTACCCTTTATGCGGTCAACCTCCCAACCGCCAATACGTGCAAGCTCATTTGCTTTTTGCAAAAGCAGCTCCATCTCCTTTTTGTCTGAAATGTTTTTACCCACACAAAACATTACCCCTTCTTCTCCTGACTTCGTCACCGTCCATGAAAGCCAAATAACTTTACCGCTCTTGCTCAAAAAGCGGTTTTCAAAATATATAGTTTGGCTGCCGCCGGCTATAAAAGCCTTTGTGCGTTCACGGCTTGCTATTAAATCGTCCGGATGTATCAACCTGTCAAGCGGTGTGGCAAGCAGTTCGTGTTCTGTATATTCTAACAACTTGCACATGGCCGGGTTTGCAGACTTAAAGAAGCGGTCAACACCCATAACTCCAACCATATCCGGCGCCCTGTCAAACAACAGCCTAAGCTGTTCTGACATTTGCTGGTTACGTACCTCCATGCCCAGTTGCCGGCCTAATGTATCCCAAAATTGCTCCTGGTTTTTTAGTGGGTTACCATCCTCAAAAAATAGCGTTAATACACCTAAAAATTCTTCATGATAATATAATGGCACCCCTATTAAACCTTCTTCGTTTATAATCAGCGAGGGGTGTTTTTTTACCATAAATGCCAGCTCCTGCTCTGTTTGCGAAGGTGTCGCGGCATTGGAAAAAAAAGACCCAAAATCTTTTCCGTCGGCACCTAACAACCAAGCGGTTGATTGTTTGGCAACACCAAGTTTGAGCAAAATGCTCAATATCTTTTCCATTATGTGCTGTAATATAGTGCTTTCACGAAACGCCCGACTTATCTCTGCAAGTAAATCCTGCTGAAGTTCTGTACGCAGGCGATCACTGATGTCAATAAAAGAACCCAATATCTTGATTGGTTTTTGGCCGTCAAATACTACAAACCCACGGGCAAGTAAAGTGCCCCAACTGCCGTCTAAATGGCGGTAAGTCACTTCGCGATCCCATTGAGTCAGCGACCCATTTAATACATTGTGTAAAATATCACCAAACTGTTTTTGGGCATCAGAATGCAAACACTTTAACCATTCAGATTGAGCAGGTAGGGGTTGTGCAGGGTCAAAACCAAACAAAGTGTAATGGCTTTCGCTCCACCATATGTCTTGCGTAATTAGGTCCCACTCAAATAACGCATCGTTGGTGGCGCGGGCAATTAACATGGAGCGATAGTTGGACTGCGTTAGTTTGCCTTGGTCAATTTGCAAGGGCACATCTACAAAACTAAGTGCTAGTGCGTTAATATCTGCCTCGGCTAACAGGTTTGTTAAGGTGCCGTCTATAAACATATAACGTCCCTGAAAGTCCTTTATCCGGCATCGGATAGTTAAAGGCTGCTCAAGGTTTGCTATTGCCTCACTAAGCAAATTTGAAAATGATACTACATCATCCGGATGAATAAAGGAAATTACTTGTTGGCCTTTTATGTCCTCTGGTTTCCAGCCAGTAATGCGCCCGACAGATGGGCTGCTATAAATTAGCTCTTCATTTTCGCTTAAAAGAATTACCCCGGCATAACTATGCTCAATTAATTTAAAACTGGCATTGGTCGTTTTAGATAGTGGCACGGATGCAGGGGTGATTTTATCATTTCTGCGCATGGTTTGAGCGTATAGTTTATCCAATATGATTGCTACTAAAGATAATAAAGGCTTAAACTAAAAAGCAAAATTAACTACATTGTTTTCCCTGTGAGCAAAATAATTAGCTGGTCAGCTATGGTAATATATTGAAATACACGAAGTTAAATTCGTGGTCATTTTGTTCGCGCGATGTTTTTTATAAAGGGAATGTCGTTTTGGCGTCTATTTAGAATAATTAAAAATAATGTTTGGATTTGTTCTAAATAACCCGCATTTTTGCGTCACAAATGCAAGCAACTACATTAGAGCCAACACTTACTACCGAAGTTTTTAAAACTACCCGTGGCGCTGTTTACCAAAACGATGCTGAAAAATGCTGGTTTGTTGACTTTGCCGGTAAAAGCGCCCGCTTTGATTACCGTAATTTGCTTAAACTGCGTAAAGCTATTTATAATATAGATATAGAGCAACGTCTGCTGGATAGTACACAATCGCCTGATGTGGAGATTGTTTTTATTTGTGCCAGCGCTCATTGCTATGTTTTAAACCTGATAGAGGTGATAGCCATGAAAGAACTTTTACAAGGTACTTTTGTGATGCTTGAACTTAACCAGATCATTTACGACAGGCTGCACCGCATACCTGCCTGATTTAGACTCATTTCATATTACACTTATTTTATACTATCGGCAAACTATAGTATTATTTTTGTTGTACAATAAATTTATTATTGTATTTAATCAAGATTAATATGAAAGATCTGGTTAGGGTAAAAACCCTTATTTCTGAAAACATCGAAGCACTGCTTAACAAGCAGATAAAAATGGAAGCATTTTCTTCGTCAGTATATTTATCAATGGCATCATGGTGTAACCGTAATGGTTATGATTTTTCGTCTGAGTATTTTTTTAAACAAGCCGAGGAAGAAAGACACCACCAATTAAAGTTTTTTAAATACGTTTTAGATATGGGCGGTAACGCTGTATCGCCTGACGTTAATGGCATTAAACAAGAGTTTAACTCATTTCGCGAGGTATTTGAAGAGGCTTTAGATCAAGAGATCAACGTAACACAATCTATCAAAAACATTTACGCCGCCTGCCTTAAAGAGCAGGATTTTGTAACTGTGGAGTTTTTAAACTGGTTCTTGAAAGAGCAGCGCGAAGAAGAATACAAAGCACGTCGTGCGCTGGAATTGTTTGAAGTTATTGGCGAAGAAGGTACCGGCAGATGGCAAATTGACAAGCACGTTGGCGGTATTAAATACGACACTGAAGCATAATTTACCTGGCTTGGATAAGCACAAAAAAAGGGAAGTCTTTCAACAAGACCTCCCTTTTTTTATATCTGAGATTTAACGCGAGCTGATGATATCGGCTATAGCCTTTAACAGCTCCTTTTCCTTATATTCCTTTAGCCAGATATTGCCTGGCTGTATAGCACATACCGGTGCATAATCACACCTGTCTGTACATTCTGTACGTATCAGCTCAATATCGTTTTTACCCGGCTGATATTTTAAGAAAGACTTCGCAGCTTTATACGCATCCTTACCACCCCGTTTGCTGCATTTACTGCCGGTGCACAGGTATATGGTATTATCGGGTACGGTAAATTTGCTCATCTCTCTTCTTTCCCTCCAATTCAAAAAAACGTTATTCGCCTTTGTATGTTTTTCGCACCTGCTTTAACAGCCTTATTTTTAAAACAACAAATATGGCACCGCAAAATACGCCGGCCAGTGCGTACGAGTAATGTTTCTCTGTAATACCATTATAGATAAGCACACCGCATAAAATAATGCACAGGTTATAAAAGGTACTTAAAGCTATGTTTTTACCCATGGCTTAGTAAACTTGTATCTCCGGATCAATCTCTGCCGCCCAGGCTAAAATACCACCTTGCAGGTTTGACAGGTTGGTGTAACCCAATTGCTCTAACTGCATAATAGCCGCCGCGCTACGTTTTCCACTACGACACATCACCACAACCGGTTTGTCTTTGCTAATTTTATCAGCCTCAATAACAATGCCGCCCAATGGTATTAGCTGGCCGCCAATGTTTGAGGTTTCGTATTCAAAATCTTCTCTAACATCAATAAGTTGAAAATCTTCGCCCGCGTCTAATTTTTCTTTAAGTTGTTGTACGGTTATTTCTTGCATGGTTTCTTTAAATTTATTTTAAGAAATCAAATGTAGTTTTTATGAATAAATAATTACGTCGTAATTTTGTAACAATCGATGCCTAAGTGCGTTTCATATATGTTTTAGTACTACAACACTTGTAAATGGATAAAGTTACCCGGTTTTTCTGGTTCTGCTCGGGCGCGCATATTGATACCTTAAAGAAGTATCCAATTGAACATAATAAATATGTTGGCATTGGCGCCACCATATTTTTCACCGCATTGTTTGCGGCTCTGTCGGGCGGGTATGCCATGTACTTCGTATTTAACGGCGATGCCTACGCTGTAGTATTTGCCGTGTTATTCGGGTTGCTTTGGGGCACTGCCATTTTTAATATGGACCGCTACATCGTATCCAGCATTGATAAAGAAGGCACCACCACACAGCAGCTCATCCAGGCATCGCCACGTATTTTGCTGGCTATCATGATAGGTATAGTAATATCACGTCCCCTGGAGTTGAAGATATTTGACAAAGAGATTCGCCAGCGATTAAAGACCGCATACCTGAAGGGCCAGCACAGCAAAATAGACACATTGCAAAAAACTTATAGCGATAAATACGCTATAGAGTTAGCTAATAACAGTGCGCTAAAAAAAGAAAAGGATTCGTTAGAGAAAGATATCAACCGCTCGCGCACGCAATTAAACGAAGAGGTATTTGGCGAAAAAAACAACCAAACATCGGGTATTGTAGGTTACGGCACCTATGCTAAGCAAAAGCAGGTTGTACTGCAAGAAAAGCAAGATCGTCTTAAACTGGTGACTGACAAAGCAGAGCAGATGGATCAATACCTAAGCCGCCGCAAAGATTACGAAGGTGTAAACGATGTAAAGATGTTTAGCCAAAAACAACTGGACAGCTTATCAAACGTAGCCGGTTTTGCCGACCGTAATTGGGCGCTGGGACAGCTTACCTACAATGAGAATGGTACCCGCGATATAGATACCTATCTGGCCATATCATTTATAGGCTACCTGTTTATACTGTTTGAGTGCCTGCCGGTTTTTGTTAAACTGATGTCGCCCAAAGGGCCCTATGATGTGGCCATGGCAAAAACCCATGAGGCCAATATTTACTACGCCGATAAAGACAAACAA
Organism: Bacteroidota bacterium; assembly: GCA_040386815.1. Lineage (GTDB taxonomy): Bacteria > Bacteroidota > Bacteroidia > Sphingobacteriales > Sphingobacteriaceae > Mucilaginibacter. The sequence goes on from JAZKET010000012.1 coordinate 43,653, forward strand.
CGCGACATATCTGTTATAGACCATGTTTATGATGAACACCTGGACGAAGACATTAAACGAAGGCGTCGCACGTTGGCAAATCGTGGAGATAATGATCGGGATAGGCACCGGTATGATTAGGGGCTTGTGAAATAGTTTAAGAGTCGCTTGGCGACAACTCACCCGGTCGACGCTACGCTGGACCTGTCTCTCTTCGCTGCGCGGAAAGAGGGCTTTTTTGTTTTGGTAATTGATTCTATTTAACTCTTCCAGCCCTCTTTAGCGCAGCAGAGAGAGGGTCGACAAGCGAAGCAATGTCGGGGCGAGTCCTCTTCGCGCGACTCAACATACAACCCCCTTTTGCTAATCCTCCTAAATACTCGTATTTTGAGCACAATTAATTCATCCATGAAAAAAACTGTACTATATACATTGCTTGCCGTTTTACTGGCTGGTTCGGCCCTTGCGCAAGCACCTGTTAAGCCTATTTACTATGCGGTGTCGTTTCCTAATGCCGCGCATCACGAAGCCGAAATTTTACTTACGGTACCAAAAGCTCCGGCTGGCCCGCTGCGTTTTAAAATGAGCAGGTCGTCGCCCGGACGTTATGCCACGCATGAGTTTGGAAAGAACATCTATAACGTAAAAGCATTTAATGTTGACGGATCGCCGTTGCCTATTAACTATATCGATGGAGATACTTACGAAGTGGCCAACCATGGCGAAACCGTGAAAGTAAGTTACACCCTTTTTGCCAACTGGACAGACGGCACCTATGCCAGTGTTGATCTAAGCCATGCGCACTTAAACATGCCTGCGGCCTTTTTATGGCTGTCGGGCGAATCTTCAGAAAATCGTGCCATCCGTTTTGAGTTTAATGATCTGGATAAATATGGCTGGAAAGTTATCACCCAGTTAAAACACGAAGGTGCAAACGTTTACAGCGCGCCTAACCTGCAATATATGATGGATAGCCCTACCGAGCTTTCTGCATCAAAAACCGCTAGTTGGGAGGTTGCTAATGCCGATGGTAAAAAGCAGAAGATTAATTTATCTATCCATTCTGACGATGACCAATCGGTTGTAGACGGATTTGGTACTATGGTGCAAAAGGTGGTAAAAGAACATCAGGCTGTATTTGGCGAGTTGCCTGCGTTTGATTACGGACAATATACTTTCATTAACGACATCTACCCAACCAACTCGGGCGACGGTATGGAACACCGCAATTCAACCATTATTGTTGATGGAACAGACAAGCTTGCCGGTAAAGAGGTGGATATTTTAGGCACATTCTCGCACGAATTTTTCCACGCCTGGAATGTGGAGCGTATTCGCCCAAAATCATTAGAGCCGTTTAATTTTACCCATGCCAACATGAGTAATGAGCTTTGGTTTGCCGAAGGGTTTACGCAGTATTATGGCGAGTTGATCTTAAAGCGCTCAGATTTTCACACCTTGGACAGATACCAGGGTACTATTGCCTATTTGGTAAACTCCGTACTAACCATACCGGGCGCTGCTAAATATCCTGCTACCGAAATGAGCCGTAAGGCTGTTTTTGTTGATGCAGGTGTTTCTGTCGATGCGGTAAATTATGCCAATAACTTTTTAACCTATTATAATTATGGCGCCGCTATCGCCCTGGCGCTCGATCTGCGTTTGCGCGGCGATTTCAATACCACGCTTGACGATTACATGCGTGCCGTATGGCAGGCACACGGTAAAAACGGAAAACCATATACTATTAAAGATCTGCAAAGCGTATTGGGTAAATTAACCAACCCTAAATTTGCTGCTGAGTTTTTTGATAAGTACGTAAATGGCATCGAAAAAAGCGACTATGCCGCGTTGCTGGAAAAAGCGGGATTTGTATTACGCAAAGCCGCGCCAGGCAAACCATGGATAGGCATGTCAACTCAGGTTATTCGCAACCGCTCGGGTCTTGTTGGTACTGTCGGCGATAAGGGCTTCCCGGTTGTAACCAGTACGGTTAGTAATTCGCCGGTTTATAAGGCTGGGATTGATGCCGGCGACCTGATCATCAAAGCAGATGGTAAAGATGTGGTTAACGGCGAGTTTTTTAGTTCCATTATCGACACTAAAAAACCGGGTGACCAGCTGTCGGTTGTTTATACCAACCGTACCGGTACGCACACCACCACGCTCACCATAGAAGAAAGCCCGGCTTTCGAAGTAGTAAGTGCCGAAAAAGCAGGTAAAACGTTAAGCGCCGAACAAACGGCATTCAGAAATAATTGGCTATCATCAAAAGTTAAATAAGCATGAAAAGAATTATAACAACCGTTGCCCTTATTGCCACCGCAACCTGCGGTTTTACACAGGATGTTGACCGCTTGATACAGCGAAACGATGTGGAGCGTATTATCAAAACCCTGTCTGCCGATGATATGCAGGGTCGGGGTACGTTTACCCCTGGTATTGAAAAAGCCGCGAAGTTTATTGAGAACGAGTTTAAAACCATTGGCTTAAAACCTTTAGACGGTAACACGGGCTTTTTGCAAACATTTAGTATGGTTAAAACCAGTGGCGTGGCCCGTAATGTAAGCATTAACGGCGCCGCGGTATCTGCCGAAAATGTGGCAGTATTGGCCAATACATCATTTAGCTGGAGCAGCCTGAGCGATACCGAGGTAGCTGTGGTTGGCCCCGATGTTAACTTTCAAGCCGAATACAGAAAATTTTCAGGCGCTGGCAAAAAGCAATTAGTTATTGTAGACCCAAAACACGCTGAGTTTTTTAGCAGGTTACAATCTTTTGCCAAAGGTGGCCGCCCGGTTTTTAAAGGCACAGAAGTAAAGCCACAAATACCTGTGGTGTACGTTTTACTAAAAACCGACGCAGTAAAATCATTTAATATCAATTACGAAACCAAAACCGAAGAGCTGCCATTAAGCAACGTAGCCGGTTTGTTGCCGGGCAAAAGTAAAGCAAATGAATATGTAGTATTCTCTGGCCACTATGATCATCTAGGTATCCTGAAAGATAAAGATGTGATGGCGGGTGACAGCATAGCCAATGGCGCTGATGACGATGCTACAGGCACTACAGCAGTGATAGCTTTAGCCAGGTATTTTAAGCGACTGAACAATAATGAGCGCACGTTGATCTTTGTAGCTTTTACGGCCGAAGAGATTGGCGGGTACGGTTCGCAATATTTCTCTAAACAACTAAGTGCC
>JAZKET010000012.1:46841-133293 GCA_040386815.1 Bacteroidota bacterium
AGTGCCGACCAAACTGTTGCCATGTTTAATATTGAGATGATAGGAAAACCTTCAAAATTTGGACAGAACTCGGCTTTTATCACTGGTTATGAGCGGTCAGATTTCGGAGCTATCCTGCAAAAAAACCTGGAAGGTACAGCCTTTAAATTTCACCCCGACCCATATACAGAGCAGAACCTGTTTTACCGCAGCGATAATGCTACCCTGGCTCGTTTAGGTGTACCGGCACACTCCATATCAACCGATCAGATTGATACTGACAAGCTATACCATTCCGTAAAAGACGAGTTTAGCAGTCTTGATGTAGCCAATATTGTTTCTACCATAAAGGCCATTGCGCTAAGTTCAAGAGGGATAGTGGCGGGTAAGGATACACCGACGAGGGTGGCGAAGTTGGAGCGGTAATGCACTACCAGTCTGTCATGCTGAGGAACGAAACATCTGTAAACTATGCATTCGCTGCTTGGCAGATGCTTCGTTCCTCAGCATGACAAGAGCGTTAAAACAACTCCACTAACCGTTCCAACGCCATACCGCGCGATCCTTTGATCAATATGGTTGAGTTGTGTATGGTGTGCGATCTTAGGCCCTCTATGGCTTCTTCGGTTGTAGCATAGGTAGTAGCAGTGCCTTTAAAGTTCCCGCTATGAAGCAGGCTCGGAGCTTTTGAAAACTCTTCGCCAATAAATATTCTTTCATCAACCTCTGTTTCCAAGGCCTTTTGCATAACGGCTACATGTTCTGCGGCGGCCTCAGCGCCCATTTCAAACATATCGCCCAGTATTAATACTTTTTTGTCGGCGGTTATTTTGCCTATGTTTTCAATAGCCACCATCATGCTGCTGGGGTTGGCGTTATAGTAATCGCAAATAAGGGTGTTAGTTTCAGTGCGTACAATTTGCGAGCGGTTATTTTTAGGCTGATATCCCTCAATGCCCGCGTTAATTTGCGCTGCCGACAGTTTAAAATATACGCCCAGGCTTATCGCAGCTAAAATATTATCTAAGTTATAGGCACCGGTAAGCTGTGTTTTAACAGCGTTGCTTTCGCCGGATGTGTTGTTGGTCCACTCTAGGGATAATAACGGGGCGTTCTCGGTGATCTCGCCACTTACTAAATCGTCAATAGCATCGCCATAAAAAACAGCCGGAGCGGCAAACTTACGCTTACCGTACATCTCCATTAAAATAGGGTTATTACTGTTAATGAACGCCACGCCACCGCTGGCCGCCAAAAAATCATACAATTCGCCTTTGGCTATTTTTACACCATCGATACTGCCAAAGCCCTCCAAATGTGCCTTGCCCACATTGGTGATCAAACCGTGTGTAGGCTGTGCTATGCTGCTCAGCAATTCTATCTCCTTAACATGGTTTGCTCCCATCTCAATCACCGCCATTTGGTGCGACGCATTGATGCTTAGCACTGTTAACGGTACACCTATATGGTTGTTCAGATTCCCTTGAGTAGCCAGCGTATTAAACTGCTGCGATACTACGGCGTTGATCAACTCTTTAGTAGTGGTCTTCCCGTTAGTGCCGGTAAGCCCTATAACCGGGATGGTCAATTGTTTGCGGTGGTGGCGGGCCAGATCCTGCAAGGTGGTCAGCACATCATCAACCAGTAAACATTGATCATTGAACTGATATTCAGGGTTATCAATAACCGCATAAGCAGCACCAGCTTCAATGGCTTGTTTTGCAAAAGTATTGGCATCAAACTTATCGCCCTTTAAAGCAAAAAACAAACTTCCCGGGGCTATTTTGCGGGTATCGGTACTTATAGCCGGGTGTTTAATATAGTGTTGGTATAGTTGTTCGGTGGTTGTCATAGTAATATACTGTGTTTGTCATTGCGAGGTACGAAGCAATCGCACGTGCAAAGTTCGCGATTGCCACGCTACGCTCGCAATGACAAAAGTGTAATTCAAAGTTATTCATTTCTACTCATCCAACCCAATACGGCTTTAATTTCGCCGTAGCTAAAATCGTTGCCAAGCACTTCTTTAAGCGGCGCCAGGCGCTCGGCGCCATAGCTTTCAATGGCATCTTTTATAAATGGTATTTTTTCTTGTGGTACCAGCTCCAGTACGTCCATTTCGCCGGTTTGTACAAAATGAGCCAGGTGGCTTTCAATGGTCGATGCTTTCAGATCGCGCTCTGTAGCAATTTGGGCAACCGTTTTATTGTTCTTAAACAAATCAAAACTTACGCGCTGTGTGTCGTTAACTCTTGGCTTTGGTGGCGCGGCTTTCTCATTACGTGTTTTACGCTCGCGCTTTTTACTTTTAAAAGCCATTTTTGAGCTTAGGTTACGCTCTTGCGAGTAGATCTTTACCGCAGACAAAAACTCGCGGCCGTATCGCGCCAGCTTAATATCACCGAAGCCCGATATCAGCCTTAACTCGTCTAAACTTTGCGGCAGATAAGTGGCCATTTCCAACAGCCCGGCGTCAGACAGGATAATATACGGCGGAACATTCTCCAACACCGCAATATCTCGGCGGGTATTTCGCAATACGCTTAGCAGGTCGCTTTCATATGGCATTTCTTCTACAGCATGGCGCTCTTCTATTACCTGGGTTTCAATAAGGTCAACCTTCTCTAAGCCTTTTAACACGGCGTTGCTTTTATCAGTAAGCTGTAAAACGGGATATTCGCCATTAGAGAATTGCAGATACCCAAGCGCCACCAATTCGCGCAGATAACGCTGCCAGTCGGTTTTGCTGATATCGGCGCCCACGCCAAAGGTTTTCATTTCCTTATGCTCCTGGCGGATCTTTTCACTCTTTGACCCGCGCAGAAAGTCTATCACATAGCCGGTGCCGAAACGTTCGTTCAACCTGGTCACCGCCGATAGTGCTTTTTGGGCTATCAGCGTACCATCAAACTTGGTGATCTCGCTCAAACAAACATCGCATGATCCGCAATGGTCGGCCGTTTGTTCATCAAAATAATTGAGTAAAAACTTACGTCGGCAGGTGGGTAGCTGGCAATATTTTGCCATATCTTCCAGCTTGCTTAGCATTATCCGGGTTTGGTTGGGGTCGCCATCTATGCTTACAAAGCTTTTCAATTTTACCGCGTCGCCGGGCGAATAGAAAAGTAGTGCCGATGAGGCTAAGCCATCGCGTCCGGCGCGACCCGTCTCCTGGTAATAGCCCTCAATGTTTTTAGGCAGATCCATGTGTACCACATAGCGCACGTTCGATTTATTGATACCCATCCCGAAGGCAATCGTCGCCACAATTATCTTTACGTCATCACGCAAAAATGCTTCCTGGTTGCGGGCCTTAACATCGGCATCTAATCCGGCATGGTAGGCTTCGGCCAGATAGCCTTGTGCTTTCAGATCCTGGGCCAACGCCTCGGTTGATTTACGCGACAGGCAGTAGATAATCCCCGACTCATCCTTCCTGTCTTCTAAAAACATCAACAGCTGGCTAAAGCTGTTTCTCTTAGGATTTACACGATAGGTAATATTTACACGGTTAAAAGACGACACATACACCGCCGGGTTTTTCAGATTCAGCTTTTCAAGGATATCCTTTTGTGTTAGTTTGTCTGCCGTAGCGGTAAGGGCTATCACCGGGATATTGGGGAAATGGTTTTTCAGATCGGCCAGCATCAAATACTCCGGCCTGAAATCGTGTCCCCAGTGCGAGATACAGTGCGCCTCATCAATAGCTATTTGCGATACCGGTACAGGCAGTGATCGTAAAAAATCAACCAGCTTGTTGCCGCTGCCAAACAGGCGCTCGGGTGCCAGGTAAAGCAGTTTAATATGGTTTTTGTTTAGCTGCGCGATGATATGGTTCTGCTCGCCAGGGTTTTGCGACGAGTTTAAAAATGCAGCCGGTATACCCGCTACATTAAGGCTGTCAACCTGGTCTTTCATCAAAGCTATCAGTGGCGATATCACAATGGTTAGACCATCCATCATTACCGCCGGCAACTGGTAGCAAAGTGATTTACCACCACCGGTAGGCATTAGCGCCATTACATCGCGTCCGCTTAAAACGGTATCAACAATAGCCTGCTGCTCATGCCTGAAAGCGCTATAACCAAAATATTTTTGCAGGGACTGTATGGGTGTCATTGATGTGTTAAGTGTAAGGTTGAAGATAACAAAATACGCCGATTTGGACAGAATATCCAACCAATAGGATGATTTATATTTTAGCCTCTAAAGGCAAGGTAAAATAAAAGCGACTGCCTTCGCCCTGCCTGCTCTCAACGCCAATGGTACCGCCGTTTTTTTCAACAAAATCTTTGCATAGCAGTAGCCCTAGGCCTGTACCTTGCTCATTGGTGGTGCCGCGGGTGGTAAAGTTATTGGTGCCAAAAAGCTTGTCTATATTTTCGGCAGGTATGCCTACGCCGGTGTCGGCTATCCAAATGGTAACGGTATTGCGTTTCACATCGGCGCTTATGGCAATTTTGTCGCCGTTTGAGCAAAATTTAATGGCGTTTGATACCAAATTACGTAAAACTGCCTGTATCATGTCCATATCGGCGTATACCATGGTAGGCAGTACTATTTTGTTTTGTAAGCTGATACCCTTGTCGGCAGCGGCTTGTCCGAAACTGTTTACAATGTAAGCGACGTTATCCTTAATGTCAAAATGTACCGAGTTAAGCACCGTACCCTCTAACTGGCTTTTAGACCATTGCAACAGGTTTTCTACAAGACCAGAAGTATAGCCAATGTTTTTTGAAAGTGTAGGTAAAAAGCCCCTAAACTCTTCGTCAGACACCATGCCATCATTAGCCATGCTTAAAATATCCATCAAACTCAATAACGGCGACCGCAGATCGTGCGAGATAATAGAGAATAAGCGGTCTTTTAGCTGGTTAAGTTCTTTTAACTTATACTCGGCTTGTCTCCTGTCGGTGATATCCCTAAACAGCATGATCTTGCCACTGTATATGGTCTTATTTTCAAAAACCGCGGTTAACGTAACTGAAAAATATCGGCCATCCTCTAACTGTATCATCACCCGCCCGTTTTCGCGGTTATTATGTACAGTGTCATTCAGCTCGGCAAAACCGGGAAAAAGGTGAGCTGTAGTTTTGCCTATAATATTATCAATGTTTGGCCCTATAATCTCTCTCATGGGTGGGTTAATATCTATCACCCGGTCGCGGGCATCTAACACCAAAACACCCTCTTGCAAAGCGTCAAATACCTTTCCACGGGCTATCGGCACAATATCAAACAGTTTGAACCCTAACAAACCAATGGCAATAATTAGCGACAGCGCCATAAAGGCAAAAGGCGTCAAATCCAGGTGCCCAAAGGGGCGAATGCCAAACAAATAGGCAATGTTTACCAGCCAGGGAATAATGGCGCCCAACAATATAATGCGGTTTTGCCGTTTAATAAACTTGTCGGCTTTTTTAAATCTTGATGCTATGAGAAACAAGCCGCCACCCAATAAAAAATAAAAGTATGCGGTGTGGATACGATACCAGATACCTACATGCAGATCAAGCAACGGAAATGGCCCACTGGTGTCTATACCTACAGATGTGTAATGCAGGTGGTGCAAAGGGTTTGTCCACACCATTAACAGGGTAATAACGCCAATGCTGAAAATAAGCGCACGGTTTAGCGGGGTTAGCCAGGCCTCTTTACCAACAAAACCTATTACAAATATAGCCCATAATGGCGGTAGTAAACCGATGCCAAGATATTCAATATTAACCCAAAACAGCATTTGCTGCAAGGTGTTTGCCGATAGCTCGCAGCCGTAAGTAATAGCCCAAATGGCAATAAACACCATTACGTACCCAAACCAGCGCACCGCACCGCCTGTTTTTTTAAATACCATCCACGCTATGCCCAAAGTGACAAGACCACTCAGAATAAGCGTTATGGCGAATACATTATTAGGGAAATGCATAGTATAACCTTAGATATTTTTCAATTAAATAAGGGTGGGTACAACTTTTACGAATGTAAGGTATTGTAGGTTAGGTTAGATACAAAATTTTGTGTCATTTTCTTACCTGGCAATGGGTTTCAGATCCATCGCCAGGTAAGAATGGCCCTAGCTTAATTCCTTCATCAGCTTATCAAAGGCCTCTTTTAACTCAGCAAGCTCAGTTTCAACTTTGCTTAGGCGGGCGTCAAGACCGTTGCCTGTGTGGCCAGCGCCGGTTGGCAAATCGTCTTCATCATCGCTTAGCTCAGGTTCGCCGGCAAGCAGGTGTGCATAGCGTGCTTCTTTCTGGCCGGGGCGCTTAGGTAATTGTACCACGTAAGACATATCGCCACCGGCAAGTTTTTCTAAAACCTCTTGCACTTCTTCAATGGTATCAAACTCCCATAAACGGCCCGAGTTTGTGTTTAGCTCGCCGGGCGTTTGCGGTCCGCGCAATATCAGCAGGCACATAATAGCCAACTCTGACGGTATTAGCGGAAAAACGATAGCAAAGTTATGCTTGTATTTTATAGCACGGCTTGAGCCGCCGGTAGCGGTTGATATCAGTCCGCGTTTTTTTAAGTTGTTTAAGGCTTGCGCAACGGTGTCGTCATCATATTGTACAACAGGCTTGCGCGATGTTTTTTGATTACAAGCCGCGGCAAGGCTATTTATCGTCATGGGATAATAGTCGGGCGTGGCCTTACTTTTTTCCATTAACGACCCCAGTACGCGCAGTTCTGTAGCATCAAGTATAGGTAGGGTTTGTGGTGTCTCCATCAGGTTTAAATAATGTTTGGTTTATTAAGGTAGATAAAGAAACACTATTAAGCCCAAAATACAAAGCATTTGCTATGCTATTATTATAAAACACTATATATGGTATAGTCTTTACCATTAAGGCTAAAGTTATTTCCGGCTGTTAATCCACGCATTTTTATGCCTATTGGCGATGCCATTGAAATGGCAATGTATGCCAGGCCATCAACAGATAAAGCCCCCGCGCTGATAGCTATATAAAAATTGCCATTGTTTGTTAAAACCACAGCGCCGTTTTCTATTTGGGTTGATATTAGGTCAGGGTTGATAGCGTTAAGCGCCACTTTCAATTTATTAGCTTCGGTTAACTGCGCCATGTTGCGGTTGGTTTCCTGCTGGGCCATTTCGCGACCGGTTTCGTATTTATCACCGGCGCTGCTTTTAGTATCGTCTTGTTGTGCCTGTTGTGCTTCGTCAATAGCCAGCTGTGCTGCATCCATGCGCGTTTGCACATAGTTTAGGCAGGCCTGATGTAGTTTTTGCTTTAAATTGTTCACAGCGTAAAGGTAAAAATAAGGGCAAAATAAAAGCCCCCGTACACTCGCTGTTTGGGGGCTTTCAACCTAAACCTTATCACATTGTAAGCGTGAACTTACAGATAATACACAAATAACGGTATTTTTTATCATACGGTTGTATATACATCCAATTTTTTTTATTGAGATAGTGTTATTGTTACAATAAGATGGCTGTTTTTTAATGAAAACTGTTGTTTACCAAAAGACTACAATCGTTATTTGGATTTATTTTAAATAAGCTATACATTTGACCAGTTAACGCACAGACATGAGGCTATCGCAACTTGAAGTAGGACAGAAAGGAATTGTAAAGGAATTTACCGATTTGGAGATGTCTATTAAATTAATGGAGATGGGATGTTTACCCGGCGAGGAAGTTAGGGTTGATAGGATTGCGCCACTTGGCGATCCGATTGCCATACAGGTGTCGGGCTACCAACTAAGCCTGCGCAAGCGCGAAGCATCAACCATAATTTTGCATAGCCTATAATTAATTGAAAGCTGATATTCGAGTTGCACTTGTTGGAAACCCCAACACCGGTAAATCTACCCTGTTTAATGTACTTACAGGGCTTAACCAAAAAATAGGTAATTTTCCGGGCGTTACTGTCGACAAAAAAGTTGGCTACAGTAAGCTGCCCGATGGCCGCACGGCCGAAATTGTAGACCTGCCCGGTACTTACAGCTTGTACCCAAAAAGTCAGGACGAATCTATTGTATTTTCTGTATTGGCCGATAGAGCCAATAAACTAAATCCAGATCTGATCATTGTCATTCTTGACGCATCAAACCTTAAGAGAAATTTACTCCTATATACCCAGGTTGCCGATCTGAAGATCCCCGTCATCATAGCGCTAAATATGATGGACCTTGCCAATAAATCGGGCATTGTCATCGACATTGATCTGTTTGCTAAAAAACTGGGTGTGCCGGTGGTGCCTATTGCTGCACGTAAACTGGAAGGCATTGATGAACTTAAGACAGCTATAACTTATGCCAACAAAGTAGCTTTACAGCAGGACAGTATTGACGTTAAAGCCATAGCGCCGCAACTTATTGAAAGCATCAGCAATGAGCTTGATATTGACAATCCATACTTTGCGTTACAGCTGGCACATCAGCATGAAACACTGAAATTTTTGTCGACCGAGCAGTCAGATCGTATAGAACAGCTTGAGCAAGAGCACGGTTTCCATTCGCAAAAGGCACAGGGCAGCGAAACCATTGCCCGTTACAGCGCTATTAATGATTTGCTGTATGATACAGTTAAAACGCCCGTGTCTGCACAAGACGAAACCGTTAGCAACAAAATAGACAAGGTACTTACCCACAAGGTATTTGGCTTTGTGATATTTTTTGGCTTGCTGATGTTTATGTTCCAGGCGATATTTTCTTGGGCATCGTATCCGCAAGATCTGATAGACGGTCTTTTTGTATGGATGCAAAACAGCCTGCACAGCAGTTTGCCCGAAGGCCCGTTGGTTGATTTACTGGCAGATGGTATTGTTGCCGGCTTAAGCGGCGTGGTGGTGTTTATTCCGCAGATAGCTATTCTGTTTGCCTTTATATCCATATTAGAAGATACCGGTTACATGGCGCGCGTTACCTTTATGATGGATAAGCTGATGCGTAAGGTGGGGCTTAACGGTAAATCTGTAGTGCCGCTTATTGGCGGCTTTGCCTGTGCGGTGCCGTCTATTATGAGTACCCGTACTATTGAGAACTGGAAGGACCGTATGATAACCATTATGGTTACACCACTGATAACCTGCAGCGCCCGTTTGCCGGTTTATACCTTGCTGATAGCTATGGTAGTGCCTGATAAAAATGTTTGGTGGATATTTAACCTGCAGGGTTTGGCGCTTACCGCCATGTACGTTTTAAGTTTAGTTACGGCCGTTATAGTTGCCTGGGTATTTAAGGTGATTTTAAAAGCCCGCGAACGCGGATACTTTATCATGGAGCTGCCGGTTTACCGCATGCCAAGATGGGGTAACGTGGCCTTTTCAATGTACGATAGGTCTAAATCATTTGTATTACAGGCAGGTAAAGTTATCATAGCTGTGTCTATAGTACTTTGGGTGCTGGCATCATACGGCCCCGGCGATAAATTTGGACAGATAGATGCTAAATATCAGCAACCACAATACACCAAAACCATTGAGGCCGAACAACTGCAGCGCGACATAGCTACCGAAAAACTGGAAGCATCATACGCAGGTGTGTTGGGCCATGTTATAGAGCCTGTTATACGCCCGCTGGGTTTCGACTGGAAGATCGGCATCGCCCTGATAACATCATTTGCCGCCCGCGAAGTTTTTGTGGGTACCATGGCCACCATTTACAGTGTTAATGGCGATACCGATGATACCTTGTCGCTACAACAAAAAATGCTGCAAGCCAAAAACACGCAAACCGGTAAGCCGGTATTTACCACCGCTGTTGCTTTTTCGCTGATGATATTTTATGCCTTTGCTATGCAATGCATCAGTACCGTAGCTATAGTTTACCGCGAAACCAAAGACTGGAAATGGCCAACAATACAGTTTGTGTACATGACAGTATTGGCTTACGCGGCAAGCTTTGTGATATATCAGTTGTTAAAGTAGGCTGGATTTTATTTAAAGTCCGTAACGTTTGTTCCATCGTACCTATACACGCCATTTAAGGCGCCAACCCAAATACTGCCATCGTTAGCTTCTAAAAGGCCAAAAAGCATTCCTTTTATGGATAATACTTCGGTGCCAACCAGTTTGTTGCCTGACAGGGAATTTTGGTCATAGCGAGTTAGCGCCCAATTTTTGTTTAAAGCACTTTCAGAGCTGGTCCAGATATTACCTTTTTTATCTTCCATGATATTGCCAACAAATTTCGGGGTAATGTTGGTGAATGTATTGCCATCATATCGCCAAAGCCCGCCATTACCACCAAGCCAGATATTGCCTTTTTTATCCTTGATTATAGATCGAACGTTTGTAAATGCTTTCTCGTCCTTATGGGTGATACGGGTAAAGGTCTTTCCATCATACGTAAAGGTATTGCCCCGGGTGCCAAACCAAAATTTGCCGGTGTTATCTTCAATAATAGTGTTAACGTCATTGTCTTGCTGGTAGCCGGATACGTGGACAGAATCTCCTCCACCGCCGTTATCCCCTCCGGCCTGTTCATTCATTTTAAAATTGCGGAAGGTTTTACCGTCATAACGGCTTGCACCCAGCTCGCTGCCAAACCAAATACCGCCGGTTTTATCTTCATAAGCGTTAGTAACCAAGTCGCTAAGCAATCCATCTTTTGTTGTGTAATTTTTAAACGACTCGCCCTTGTAATGATATACGCCCGAGCCTACGGCAGTGAACCAAAGATTTTCCTTCCTGTCTTCTAAAGCAGAAAAAAAGCGGGCCGGCTTTATTTTAGTTATCGTGTTAGAAAACGATTTACCATCGTATCGGGTAATGCCATCAGCCCCGGCGAGCCAAATGTTGCCCTTTTTATCTTGTATAATGGCACGAACCATTTTGTTTGGGGCTTGAGATTCGGATTTGTTTTGTCCCAAAGCTGTGTAACAAACAAACATCAGTAACAGGGTAGCCAGTTTTGCGTATTTCATGTTGTTTTTGATTAAATTAATTTGATGCAGCAAAACTAGTTGGGGCTATACAAGCCAAAGAATTTTCATTGTAAATTAAAATGTAAACTTTGTAAATAACACGTAAATATTTTGGTGCATAGCTGTGGCCTTTTGAAATTGCACATTCTAATCTCTAATTAACCAATTACTAATCACCATTTTTAAGCATCGCTTAAAAATCATACCTTTGATACAGAGGTAGAAATTGGATAAAGTAAAAGTTTTAGAGAAGTATCTTCCGCCTGATGCCGCGCCATTGATTGGCCGCTGGATAGATTACTTTAAATGCGAGTTTAAGATCTCGCGCAACCGCGGCAGTAAGTTTGGCGATTACCGCGCCCCCTTTGATGGCAAGGGGCATCGCATATCGGTCAATTATGACCTTAACCCCTACGCTTTTTTGGTAACCACCGTGCATGAGTTTGCGCACCTGCACACCTGGAACGAGCATAAACACAAAGCCAAGCCGCACGGTACCGAGTGGAAAAACAATTTCAAAAAAATGATGCAGCCTTTTTTTGAGAAGGATGTTTTTCCGCCTGATGTGAAGCATGCTATTGTTACTTACCTGAGCAATCCGGCGGCATCAAGCTGCTCAGACCTTAACCTGTACCGCTCATTACGCAAATACGACACTGTTAAAGAGGATATCCATACGGTAGAGAAACTGCCTATGCATTCGGTTTTTAAATTGAAGGATGGCCGCGTTTTCCGTAAGGAGGAAAAACTGCGCAAGCGCTACAAATGCACCGAGCTTAAAACCAAACGCGTTTACCTGTTTAGCCCGGTTGCTGAGGTAGAACTGGTGCAAACTGACAATAATAACGCCGCTTAAAAATCGCGCAGCAACAATTCTTCGTAGATGTTGTTAACTTACAACCATTATGAAGAAACATCTGTTATTTATTGCGCTATTTACATTTATTTTCGGCGCTTCGCGTGCGCAAACCAGCACGCAACGTTTAACCGTTGGCGATGCTGTGCCCGCATTTTCGCTACAAGATCAAAATGGTAAAGCCTTCAATATTGCCGACCACATAGGTAAGCAATTGCTGGTGATCTATTTTTATCCTAAGGATGACAGCCCAATCTGCACCAAAGAATCGTGTGCTTTTCGCGATAGCTTTGATGAGTTTACCAAAGCCGGGGCAGCCGTTATAGGTATTAACAGCGGTACTGTTGCCAGCCATAAAGCTTTTGCTGATAAATATAAACTGCCGTTTACGCTGTTGAGCGATCCCGGAAATAAGGTTTACAATCGGTTTGGGGTAAAAGGCAAGCTGTTTTTAAACGGCCGCCAAACATTTGTGATAGATAGAACCGGCAAGGTGGTTTACCAATACGACTCGCTGATGGAAGGTAAACAGCATGCAGATGATGCGCTGGCTTATGTGAAATCGCAGGTTAAGAAATAGAAAAACATAAAAGACCCGCGTTGTCATTTCGAAGCGTAGCGAGAAATCTTACCTCGTATCGAAATGACATTTATAGTTTGAAAATATGATAACATTCCTCAAAATACTTTTTTCATCAGTCTTTGTATGGATCTGCTATGTGGTAGTAACCACGTGCCTGCAAAGCAATTTGTTTACCGAGTGGGATTTTCTGGGATCGATACCCTGGATGAGGGCCACACTTTGGGATTTTTATGCTAATGTACTGGTGATATTTGTTTGGGTATGTTATAAAGAGAAACACATTGCCCTAAAAGTATTGTGGCTGATACTGCTGGTTACGCTTGGTAGCATTGCCAGTTGTGCTTATGTGTTGATACAACTGTTCAGGCTTAAACCTAATGAAGAGTTAAAAGAAATGTTTAGTAAACAAAATGGATAGTACCTCATTGCCTGTCCTAATTGGCTACAGCCTGATAGCCTGCTGCGTTATCATGGCGCTGGTTTGGCTATGGTCTTACCAGATAAAAAATGCCGGCGTGGTTGATATTTTTTGGTCGTATAACTTCCCGGTTATTGCCATTATACTTTACCTGTATGCCCCGGGATATGAACCACGCAAGCTGTTAATTTGCAGTATGGTTGTTGTGGCCGGCATAAGGCTGGGTACACACCTTGCCTTGCGGGTTTTGAAACACCTGCATGAAGAAGAACCCCGTTACGCGCACATCCGCAAAGAATGGGGCAAAAATGCCGAGCCTAAAATGTTTGGCTTTTTCCAGATGCAGGGTGTATCCAATGTCTTGCTGGCAATTCCGTTTTTTATCATCACCCTAAATACTAACCCAAACATAACCTGGATAGAGTTTACCGGTGTAGTGCTATGGATAATCAGCGTAATGGGCGAAGCCATTGCAGACACTCAACTTTCAAACTTTAAACGCAACCCCGCTAATAAAGGCAAAGTATGCGATACCGGGCTTTGGGGTTACTCGCGCCACCCTAATTACTTCTTCGAGTGGTTGATGTGGGTGTCGTACTTTGTTTTCGCGTTGGGGTCGCCATATGGGTATTTGGCCATAGTTAGCCCAGCAATAATTTTGTACCTGTTAACCAAAGTTACCGGTATACCTACTACCGAGGCACAATCATTACGCAGCAAAGGCGAAGCCTTTAAAAAGTACCAGGAAAAGGTAAGTGTGTTTGTGCCGTGGTTTCCCCAAAAAAAATCGTAGAGGCGCAATACTTTGCGCCTACCGGCAAATTATCCAAACCGTAAAAGAATTTAAACCGTATCTCTCTAAAAAATAAAATACCCCGAAACTTAATGTGGTACGATAAACTAATAGAACAAGACAGAGTCCCCGATTTGATACTGCGTAAAGGCATCCGCAAACTATTACAGCAACGCCTAAACGATGAGAATAAAGGCAATGTAGAATTACAACAAGCCCACCTGATGGACCTGATTGCCGAACTGAAAGCATCGCCCATAGCGGTTAATACCACCGATGCTAATGAGCAACACTATGAGGTGCCTACACAATTTTATCAGTACTGCCTGGGCAAAAACTTAAAGTACTCTTCAGGCTACTGGAAAGATGGTGTAACGGATATCAACACATCAGAAGATGATATGCTGGAGCTAACCTGCCAACGTGCCGAGCTAACCGATGGACAAGCTGTTTTGGAGCTGGGCTGTGGTTGGGGTTCGTTATCGCTTTACATGGCGGCTAAATACCCTAAAAGCAGGTTTAAGGTATTGTCAAACTCGCGTACACAAAAGGTTTATATCGATGAGCAGGCCGGGCAGCGTGGCATCACTAATTTAACGGTGCTGACATCGGATATCAATGTATTTGATATCGACGATAAATTTGACCGGGTGGTATCGGTAGAGATGTTTGAGCATATGCGCAATTACAAATTGCTGCTGGCCAAAGTTGCATCATTTTTAAAACCCGATGGCAAACTTTGGATCCACATTTTTACACATAAAGAGTACGCTTACAAATTTGAGGTGATCGATGAAACCGACTGGATGAGCAAATACTTTTTCACCGGTGGCATTATGCCCAGCGACGATCTGATGTTTTATTTTAATGACGATTTGGCTGTCGAAAAACACTGGCATGTAAACGGTACCCACTACGGAAAAACCGCCGAAACCTGGTTAACCAATATGGATAAGCATAAACCCGAAATTATCAAGATTTTTCAAGAAATTTACGGAAAACACCAAGCTGTAAAATGGTGGGTATACTGGCGCCTGTTTTACATGGCCTGCGCCGAACTTTGGAACTTTAACAACGGCAACGAATGGATAGTGAGCCATTATTTATTCCATAAAACCACAGCATGAGCAGGCTGATATTGATCATTGTATTTTTCCTGATATCGCTACTGGCTATCTTCCCTGCCCCGGCCTATTACTTTTGGTTACTGGCCATTGTGGTAAGCGAGTTTCCGCTGGTGTTTGTCGCCATAATGATAGCGCTTTTACTGGCCGGATTGAAGTTTGAGAAATATCAGTGGGCCTGTATCGTTATAGCTACGGCAGCAATTGTACTATACGTTTCGCCATTGTTCAGGGCAAGCGCGGCAGCCCGCACGCTGAAGGCCGAAATGACCACTGCATTAGGTGCGGAAAGCGATATGGAAGACGAGCCATTCTCCATTATCAAACTATTTAAGCCAATTAAAGATGTGGCTTATAAAACCCATACCTACGCCACCTATGCCGATACCGCGCTGACGCTTAACTATTATCCAAGCCAAACAGCGGATAAAAAGCCATGCGTTATTGTTGTACACGGTGGCTCATGGGCCAAAGGCGATAAAGAGCAACTGCCTGAACTAAACAGCTATCTGGCCCGAAAAGGATATAATGTGGCGGCTATTGACTACCGCATGGCGCCAAAAAACCTTAACCCGGCGCCTGTGAATGATATTGTAGAAGCTATAAAGTACCTAACAACCCACGCTGACGAATTAAAAATAGACACCAACAATTTTGTTTTATTAGGCCGGTCTGCCGGGGCGCAAATTGCCTTGCTGGCCGCGTACACCCTGCACGATACCCGCATAAAAGGTGTAATAGACTATTACGGACCTGCGGATATGGTTTGGGGTTACTCTATCCCCGGCAACCCATGGATCATGGACTCGAGGGCGGTAATGGAGGCCTATTTGGGCGGATCGTATGATAAAGTGCCGCAAAACTATAAGGCCAGCTCGCCTATGGAATTTGCTGATCGCGATGCTATACCGACGTTAATTATTCATGGCGGAAACGATGTGTTGGTTGCTTATGAACATAGCCGCCGCCTTGACCTAAAGCTTGACGAATACGCCATTAAACATTATTGGTTAAAACTACCCTGGGCCACACACGGGTTCGATTTTATATTGAACGGCCCCGGCGGACAATTATCTACCTACGCGGTAGAAAGATTTTTGAAATCGATAGTACTAAATCAAACAAGTCCCAAATGATGGAAATACCCAAATCCGATCCCGATAGCTATCGGGACGAGCACCCGAAATCCGACATCAAGTTAGCAATTATAGGTACCGGCATTGCCGGCATGGGCTGCGCCCACTTCTTACATAAAACACACGACCTTACCATTTACGAGCAAGCCGACTACGTAGGTGGCCACACCAATACCGTAACGATTGATGAATATGGCCAGCCTGTTTATGTCGACACCGGCTTTATGGTGTTTAACTATAAAACCTACCCTAACCTTTGCCGTTTGTTTAAAGAGTTAAACGCGCCGGTAAAAAAAACGGACATGTCTTTCAGCGTGCAATACAAACCGACGGGTTTAGAGTATAGCGGCAGCAGCATTAATCACCTTTTCGCGCAGCGCAAAAACATTTTTAATATCGGTTACATAAAAATGTTGGTGCAGATAGCACGGTTCAATAAAGAGAGTGTTAAGATACTTGACGACCCTAAATATGCTAACTACAGCATAAGCGAATACATCAAGGAGTTCAATTTTGGCGAGGAGATGTTGTGGAAATACCTGGTGCCTATGAGCAGTGCGGTATGGTCGACGCCGATGGAGCAGATGCTGGATTTTCCGGCGGTGACGCTCATCCGTTTCTTTTTAAACCATGGCTTTTTAGGATTGGATACCCAGCATCAATGGTATACGCTACATAATGGCAGCCAAAGCTACCGAGAGTTGTTAATAAAACCTTTTAAAGACAAGATCAAACTAAACGCTAAAGCAACAAAAGTATGGCGCGATGGCGATAAGGTAATAGTTGAATCTGCAGATGGATCAACGCAAGCTTTCGACAAGGTTATTATTGCCACACACGGCGATCAGGCACTAAAATTATTGACGGAACCGACCGCAGATCAGCAACGCTTATTGTCAACCTTTAAATACCAATACAACAAAGCCATTTTGCATACCGACCAAAGCATTATGCCCAAAGCCAAACTGGCCTGGAGCAGCTGGAACTACAGTATCCGTAAGCACAATGGCCAACTAAGCCCAACTACTATCTATTGGATGAACGAGCTGCAAGGGGTGTCAGACAAGAAAAACTATTTTGTATCCATCAATTCGCACAATGATATCGACCCTAAAAAGGTCATCAAAGAAATTGACTATGAACACCCACTGTTCGACGTACCTGCCATTAACGCCCAAGCCGAGCTGCACAAACTGAACCAGGACGGCCCCATCTATTTTTGCGGCAGCTATTTTAAATACGGTTTCCATGAAGATGCTTTTACCAGCGCGGTTAATTTGAGTTCGCAGCTGTTAGGTACGGCGGTTTATGGGGATGAGATTGTGGACGAGCCGCGGTAGTCGGAGACTACGCGCATACAGGATCGAAGTTAGAGACTTCGATCAACATCAACATCAACATCAATATTATATTTTCTGTTCCGCACTCACCGCTGTTCGAAGTCTCTGACTTCGGACGACTATGTAGATAGTCTCTGACTATCGGTTTAAGCTGATTTATAGGGTGAGACAGTGCCGTGGCCTAAGTGACTTTGAAACAATTATTTAGCACATCGATGTTGAAAGTGTTTGACGATAACTAAATATTTTTCCAGATATAATAAAGCACGCCATTTTTATCGTCAGTTACAAAAAACGAATTTGCATCATTCATTAATACGTCGCATGGTCGTCCCAGCCTGTCTTTGTTAGTCTTTCCAGTTTGAAAATTTGTTACAACATCCACATACTGGTCTTTCCCGGTAATCATTACTATGGCGTTTCCTCTTTCTCGCCAGGCACTGGTTGAGCCATGTAGGGCAACTAAAAATTTGTTATTGAATAGGGTGTCGTTAAATCCGGTAAACATATCAAAACCCAATGGGGCCGTGTGTGCTTTAAATCCACAGTAAGCTATAGGCGGTTTGTCGGGTATCTTGATACGATTTCTCTTTGCCGAATCCAGCATGGTTACATCAGCTATTATTTTCTGTTTATATTGAAAATACCATGGCCAGCCATAGTTTTTACCACGCTCAATAGTGCCGAAAAGATCCTCCGGTCTGTCGGGGCCTATCAGGTCTCGGCCCATAAACGTAGCCCACAATTCATTTTTAACCCACTTAATGCCTACCGAGTTCCTTATTCCTGTCGCAAATATTAGCTGATCTGTACCATCTGGGTTCATTTCCAAAATAACGGCCCTCATGTCCTCTTTTTCTATACACGCGTTGCAGCTACTACCAACACTCACGTATATCTTGCCATTATGCTGTGCCAGGCTCCTGGTTAAATGCCATCCGCCGTATTTGTAGTTTAGCCCATAAGCCGGAAAATTAGCCAAAACTTGCTGTATGTCGCTTATTTTCTTGTCGTCATTGCTGTATTTAAAGCGGGTTAGTTTGTCCGTTTCAGCAACATAAATGTAATTCACCCCATTGTCGTTGTAAAACATAACCTGGTTTGGGTTCCGCAGGTTATCTGCAAACACCGTGGTTTTTTTAAACTGATGAACTTGGTCGTCCCAATCCTCAAAGATGTAGATCTTGCCACGTTTATTATCAGCCAGGTTATACATGTCTGTTCCAAACAGGCGTCCGTCTGGGCTTTTTGCCAAAAACCGTAATCGGCGCATGTTTTCTGCTGCTACAGAAATATTGTACCCTTTCGGAATTTTAAGGTTAAGTTTTATTCCTTTATTTAAAACGATAGCATGAGGCGCTAACCTAACCTGTGCTTTTATGGAGAGACAACAACATGTTAAGATTAAGACAATAAAGTATTTAATAGCGATTACTTGAGCTGGCATGATCGCGTTAGCATTATTACTTATCCGCCACACACCTAAAGCCCAAATGCTCCATCCCACTATCCTCAGTACTCTTCATCCTTCGGGCAACACGGTAGCCCGAGCAGTAGCTATCGTTGCATAAAAAAGAACCCCCACGGATAACACGCTTTTGCGCGTAAGGTTCATCCGGGTCGAAGCTTTTTGCGGCACCTTGTGGGTCATTAATACCAGCAGGGCGGTTTATGGTTTCGTAGTAAGTATTGTTATAGTAATCATTACACCACTCCCATACATTACCGGCCATATCATATAAGCCATAGCCATTTGCTTTGAAAGATGATACAGGTGCAGCTCCAAAAAACTTGTCGCGCAGTGTATTCTTAGCCGGGAAATCGCCTTGCCATGAATTGGCTTTTGCGGCGCCTTTATCTACAGCCTCATTGCCCCATGGGTAAATATTGTTTTGTAAGCCACCACGTGCGGCCCATTCCCATTCAGCTTCGGTAGGCAGGCGCTTGCCGGCCCATTTGCAGTAGGCCTGCGCGTCAAACCATGATATATGTACAACCGGGTAATTGTCTTTGCCTTTTATATTGCTTTTTGCTCCCTGCGGATGCTTCCAATCGGCGCCTTTTTCCCAGGCCCACCATTGGCTGTAGTCGGCCAGATTAACCGAGTGGCTAGGCTGTTTAAATACCAGAGATGCTGCCACCAACAGGCTTTCGTCCGGCTTTGGTGTACCCGGCGGAACTTGTTTTTTAAGCTCTTCCCAATCGGGTTTGCGTTCGGCTGTGGTAATGTAGCCGGTAGCTTTTATAAACTCGGCAAACTGGGCGTTAGTTACCTCGGTAACATCCATCCAAAAACCGGTAACAGTTACCTTATGTTTTGGATATTCGTCAGGGCTGGCCTGCTTGTTATCGCCACCCATGCCAAAGGTGCCGCCTTTTATAAATACCATGCCTTTGTGGCTTTTATTGCCCACAGAAGGCATATTGCCTGCCGGGGTTTTCAATCCCGGAAAACGTGCGGGGATGTTCGACTCACAACAGATAGCCGATTTCTTTTTAGTAGTATCTGCCAGCCCTGCAGCTTTCTTACCATCGCTTTTTTGTTTGCACGATGTTACCGCGGTTGATAAAACTATCGCCGTAAAAAATAAAAATGCGCCCCCTCTGATATCCATATTCAATTAGCTGTTTTATTATTTCTTGCGGCCCGGTTTTGGCAATACCTGGTGGCTGTTGGCCCATTTTTGCCATAGCCCATCCAACTCTTTTACCTTGTCAGGAAATTGGTCTTTAACATCAGTTGTTTCACTGCGGTCTTCCGCTAAATTGTACAAATGCCAGTTACGGTCTGTGCCTGATACCATTTTCCAATCGCCCGAACGCGCGTAACGTGCCTGAAAGTGCTCGTTAAATATCACTTCATGGCCCGGTACCACTTTGCCGCTAAACGATGGTACTAAACTTATACCAGTTGTTGGCGTAATAGCTTTGCCTTTGTAAGTGGTTGGATATTTTGCTCCCGCAAGCTCAACAGATGTCGCCATAAAATCCATTACATGGCCAACCTGGTTGCTGTAGCCGCCTTTTTTAGCAGTGATACCCTTTGGCCAGTAAGCTATCATTGGGGTACGTAAACCACCTTCGTATGATTCGGCCTTCCATAAACGGTATGGTGTGTTAGCCACATTGGCCCAACGCTGACCGATAGACGAATAAACCGTCTCTGGGCCAGGCATTACATCTTTTTTAAGCGAATAGCTAACCGGGCGACCGTCGCGCGTCTCATTAGGTCTGTCAAAACCCGGACCGTAAGCCGGCGCGTTCTCTGCACTGGCGC
This sequence comes from Bacteroidota bacterium, assembly GCA_040386815.1. Lineage (GTDB taxonomy): Bacteria > Bacteroidota > Bacteroidia > Sphingobacteriales > Sphingobacteriaceae > Mucilaginibacter. Next base: position 67,239 of record JAZKET010000012.1, read on the forward strand.
CATTGTCTGACAGGAATACGATCAACGTATTATCCAGTTGGCCATTCTTTTTTAAAGCCGCTAATAAACGGCCAATACCCTGATCCATGCAGTCTATCATGGCAGCGTGTACCGCCATTGCTTCGGCATCCCAGGCTTTATCAGGATTGTTTTCCCATTTCAGGTCATCATTCCAGCGTGGCGACAACTTGGTGGTTTTAGGATCTATCAAGCCCATTTTAACCATGCGGTTGTAACGAGCCTGGCGTATGGCATCCCAGCCGCCTTTGTAGGTGTCTTTATATTTGGCAATGTCTGCCGGTTTGGCGTGCAGCGGCCAGTGCGGCGCATTGTGCGCTATATATAAAAAGAACGGTTTTTTTGATTTGGCGTAACCGTTAACATAAGCGACAGCGGTATCGCTTATTGCGTCGGTTTGATAATAGTCTTTAGGTACGCTGGTAATTGGCTTGGTGCCGCTTACCAAACTGAACGGATCAAAAAAATCGACCACGCCCCATATCGTGCCAAAATATTTATCAAAACCACGGTTGGTTGGGTACTGCGCCAATGGCGAAAATTCGGGATATTCTTTATGGTGATTCAACCAGTCTAGTTGCTCTTTAGGCGTAGGGCGACCGCTAGTGTTTGACACATGCCATTTACCCGCCATAGCGGTATTGTAACCTGCAGTTTTCAATACCTCGGCAATGGTAACCGCGTTGTCGCTTAAGTGGCCCTGGTAGCCCGGTTCGTCTTCAGCATCAGTCATTTTACCTATACCCGCCTGGTGGTTGTACAAGCCGCTCAACAACGATGCACGGGTTGGGCAGCAGCGCGATGTATTATAAAACTGTTTAAAACGTATGCCATTATTGGCTAAAAAATCAATGTTTGGCGTTTTAACCTCTCCGCCATAGCAACCAATATCAGAGTAACCCAAATCATCAGCCATAATAATAATGATGTTAGGCTTAGCTGCAGCGGGGGTAGTTTTTGGTTTGGGCTTTATTATGGTCCACGCGGCAAGCGCTGCAATGGTAACACCGGCCACCGGTAATAATGCTAACAGTTTTTTATTCATAACGGTAGTTTATCAGGCTACTAATTTATTGTTTTATTTGTAAACGATGGTAGGTAACAGGGCTTTTACTCGATTACTACCATCGTATTACCTCAACACGTCATTGCGAGGAACGAAGCAATCTCCGACATGCTAATCATGTACTATGTTTAAGTAGCGAGTGTATGCCCGCTAACGCTGTAGATTGTGCATAATGACTGTCCTATTGGGGATTGCTTCGTTCCTCGCAATGACGCCTTTTTTAATTCTAATCCTCCGCTCCATTTTTAGGTTGCCTGCTCAATGCTTCCATCTCTGTTTGCAAACCTTTGTCGTTCTGTTGTTTCATAAAGGCGGCCAGTTTAGCCTTAAGCGTAGCTTTTGCTGTCGCGAATTTTGGATCGGCGGCCAGGTTTTTCAGGTTGTAGGGATCGTTTACCACATCGTACAATTCCTCTTCCGGCCTTGCCTGGTAGGCATTGGCACGGTCTGGATTAATGTCTCGCCACTCCTTGAAAAATGGAGCGTTGGTAACCGTATTCTTAAATTTCTCAGTAAAATTAAAGTTGTTAATGTACAGATACTGCTTATCTCGCGCCGATCGGCTTCCGTATGCATCGCTACCTTGAATAATGCCGCGGGTGGTGTGTTCGCCATAAACATAGTCATGGCCCCGGCTTGATTTTCCTAATAACACGTCTTTAAAACTGATACCATCAAAACCCATACTACCGTTGCCGTCTTTTGACCCGGTGTTTATCTTTTTCGGGTCGCCGCCGGCAATGTCTATCAGCGTTGGGGTAATATCTACATATTCTAGCATAGCTGCATTGCGTGTTGTAGGTTTTATTTTACCCGGCCATTTGGCTATAAAGCCCGCATGCAACCCTTGATCATACAATGTCCACTTAGAAAATGGGAACGAATTACCTTGCTCTGTAGCAAACATTATAATCGTATTATCTTCCTGCCCGGTACGTTTAATAATATCCAGTGTAACACCAACAAGACTGTCCAAATAGGTAATCTCCGCAAAATATTTAGCCATGCGGCGACGGGTAAGTTTGGTATCAACCATGTTAGGGTCAAGCTTGATCTTATCCGGATGATAAGCCGATTGATTACCCCTGGTATACGGCTCGTGCGGTTGGTTGCTGGTGAACATCAAAAAGAAAGGCTTGTCTGTATGCGCTTTCAGATAGGTTTCGGCTTTGCTTAAGTCTACGTCAACACCCTCGCCGCCATCATGATCGCGTCCGCCTAAAAAATCAAAAGGGTATGATTCTTCGGGCGCATAATGTTTTTTGCCGATGATGGCCGCGTTGTAGCCAAGCTGCTTCATATAAAAAGGCAGGGTTTTAATGCCTTTGTATATCATGGTATGGTTAGGATACGCCCCGCTGCGTACAGGACCCAAACCCGTCAGTATCGACTGCCTGGTTGGCGAACATACCGGCACCATATTAAACATATTGTCTAAACAAACACCCTCTTTAGCCAGCCGGTCCATATTTGGCGTATGCACCTGTGTGCTGCCGAAGGGGCCAATATCGCGCATGCTTAAATCATCGCCCATAATAAAAACAATGTTGGGCTTTCGGGTTTGGAGAAGGTTTGTCGGCTTTGCTTTAGGCGCCTTAAGCGCCAATAATAACCCTGTGCTAATAACTGTAATTGCTAAAGCGATGCTTTTTATAACCGCAGGATGCTTGATTTTACCCATTGCTTATTATTTTAAATGAGGTATGGTTTGCCACCAGGCCATCAGTTTATTTTTCAGTTCGTCAACCTTCTTGGGCTCATTGGCGGCCAGGTTGCTTTGCTCTTTTTTGTCTTTCAGAATGTTGTAAAGCTGTATGTCGGTGCCGTCGCTGTTCATCAATAATTTCCATTCGCCCGATCGTACTGCCAGGTTAGGGCTTTTATCCGCTACAATACGAGGGTAGTTAAAGGCTATAGTGTTGCGGCCATATTCCCAAAACTGGTCTTTACCACGTAACGATGGCTTGCCCAAAAACACCGCGCCGCGGTCTATACCGTCACCTTTGTAGGTAGCAGGTAATTTGATGCCGGCAAATTTGGTAAGTGTAGGCAAAAGGTCGGTAGCGCTAATTTCTGAAGTTTCGTCTGTGGTGCCGCCGGGGATATGTCCTGGCCATTGCACAATGAAAGGCATACGCGTGCCGCCCTCATACAACGACAGCTTCGATCCGCGCAAACCCATAGCACGGCTGCCCTTAAAGCTGGGCAGCGGCCCGTTATCGCTGGTGAAAATAACGATAGTGTTTTTGTCTAGTCCGCGGGCTTTTAAGCCGTCAAGTAAGCGACCTATTTGCACATCATATTCTTTCAATACACCTTTAAAAGCGGCTTGCTCTTCCGGATTCATCGGGTATTGGCCCGTGTACTCAGTTTCTTTGCGCGGCACCCATGGCGTGTGCACATCATCGGGCCAAAGATTAATGAAGCATGGCTTGCCTTTATTCTTGTCCATAAAGGCCAGGGTTTTATCTACGAAGTATTTGGTACGGTCCCAGCGTTTAATGCTGTCCTTGTCGCTCCAGATCCAGTTCGTAGCCGTCAGCATCGGGTCGGCATCGGGGCTTTCATAAGTGCTGTTATGTTCGTCGAAACCGTATTTGTCAAAATTCGGCGCGTCGGTAACGTCCCTGCCGCCGCCCATGTGCCATTTGCCGAAGTGCCCCGTAGTGTAGCCTGCCGACTTGAAAAACTTAGCCATTGTTGGGGCATCGGTATTAAGATAGTCAGCCTGTTCGGCGTTGCGGTTGTGTTTGCGGTTGTCTAAAAAAGTCGAAAAATTCCAGCGGGCCGGGTTCATGCCCGTTAGCATCCCCGCGCGCGATGGCGAGCAAATAGGCGCCGCGCTGTAATATTGCATAAACTTACGCCCGTTTTGTGCCATGCGGTCAATATTAGGCGTAGGCACAAAATTACCGCCGAAACAGCCCACATCGCTATAGCCCATATCGTCAGTTAAAATGATAATAACGTTGGGTTGCGCAGCATTTTGTGACGCCAATTTTGAGTTTGCCTTAAAGGCCAATAAAGAAATTGTTGCAATAAAGGCAAGGCTTACAAAAATCTGGTACTTTCTCATACAGGTTTATTAATTGTAGCGCCATAAATGTACAAATGTTTGCTAAAGTTTGATTGTAATGTGTCTAATACAATTTAAAACCACCCTATGCCTGTGTTTTTGCGAACCTTTTTTGATATTTTATCAAATGTTTTTGCCAATTGTTGATAATTTGTTAGTTTTTGTGTCGATTTTAAAAAAAACATTGTAGTGTAAAATAAAAAAAGCTAAAAATATATTTTAACAATGCTAAAATTTGGCAGTAATGTTTATTAAGTTTTACAATATTTTAATAAAACGCAGATATTTATATCAAATACAATCATAAAATGTTGTGTATTTGAAAAATTATTAAAAATTTATGATAAAAATCAATTAATTATTATCTATAATTGTATCATTAACTGATTTTATTATTCTTCCATGAAGAAAATAACCATAGTAGACAACGAGAAAAGTTGTTTTTTGTGTCAAAACTGCATCAAGGAATGGATTCCGGCAGTTTTGGCGCATAAAAAGAACTACAAAGTGAAAAAAGGAGAGGTTATTTTCAAAGAAGGCGACCCGGTAAAGGGTATCTTTTTTGTAAACACCGGCATTGTTAAAGTTCATAAACGCTGGGGTGCAGACAAAGAACTCATTTTGCGTTTCGCTAGCGAGGGGTTGGTCTTTGGCCATAGGGCACTGGGAGGTGATGGAGTGTATACCATATCGGCTACAGCTTTACAAGCCGGGACCATAAGCTATGTCGATATGGAATTTTTTGAAGCCACACTAAAGGTAAATACCGATTTTACCTATAAAATGCTACTGTTTTTTGCCGAAGAGCTGCGCGTATCTGAACGTAAGATGCGCAATCTGGCGCACATGCCTGTTAAAGGCCGTGTGGCAGAGGCTTTGCTAATGCTTAAAGAACAGTTTGGCCTAACTAAAGACGGCTTTATCAATATAGAGCTTAGTCGCCAGGATCTGGCATCGTTCTCGGGTGCTACTTACGAAACTGTTTTCCGCGTTATTAATGAACTGATCAATGACGGCTTGTTGGTCTTGTCGGGCAAAAGCATCTCAATAGCTAACGAGGAAAGACTTTCGCGCCTAACAGACGACAGCTTTTAAGCCAAACTTGTAACCGGGCCTATTATAATAATGGCCGGGTGTGTTAATTGCTTATTTGCGGCTAATGTGGGCAAATCCTTCACTAACCCCTTAACTGATCTTTGTTGCGGTGTTGATGCATGCTGTATTATGGCAGCCGGTGTATCACCCTTGCCCGCATCGCGGTAGGTTGCCGCGATTGATTCTATCTGTTTCATGCCCATGTAAATAACCACCGTGGCGTTGCTTTGCATAGCCAGGCGTAAATCGCCTGATAATGTGCCATCTTTTTTTGTGCCTGTTACTACCCAAATACCCTCGCTCATGGCGCGGTGTGTAAGTGGTATATCTTCAAGACCGGATGCCTGCATACTGGTAACCCCCGGTATATAATGTGTGCGGATGCCATGCTGCCTGGCAAAAAGAACTTCCTCAAACCCGCGGCCAAAGATGAAAGGATCGCCCCCTTTTAAACGCACTACACTGCCCTTTTCAAAAGCAAAGTGCTTTATCAGGTCGTGTATTTCTTCTTGCGTGGTGTACTTGCCATAAGGTTGTTTCCCAACGTAGATATGTTCGCAATCCGACGGGGTAAGATCAAGTAGTTCGCGGTTGGCCAGGTTATCATACAAAACCACTTTGGCCTGCTGTAAAATCTTATAGCCCTTAACGGTTATCAATTCAGGATCGCCGGGGCCGGCGCCAAGTACATATAATTCAGGGGTATTGTTGCTCATTAATTATTCGTTCTTAAAAAATCCATCAATTTCACTGCTTCAACAGCTGGCTTAACGTCATGCACCCGCAAAATATCAGCGCCTTTACTTAGGGCTATGGTATTTAAAACAGTTGTACCGTTTAAAGCCTCGTCCGCGGTGATGTCTAACAAATTGTAAATCATTTTTTTGCGGGATACGCCTGCCAGCAACGGTAAACCCAGGTGTGCAAATTCGTCAAACCGGTTAAGCAGTGCGTAACCATGCGCTGGTTTTTTAGCAAAGCCAAAGCCAGGGTCCAATATCACATCTTCAACACCCAGGTTTTTTAATGCTGTGTATCGTTCTACAAAATAATCAAAAACCTCGGTAAATACATCATTATAAATGGCCAAACTACTCATGGTTTTTGGATTTCCTTTCATGTGCATCAATATGTAGGGCACCTGCAGGCGGGCCACGGTTGCAAACATGTCATTATCAAGTTGTCCGCCAGAAATGTCGTTGATGATATGCGCCCCCGCTTTAATTGCAGTTTCGGCAACAGAGGCCCTAAAAGTATCTATAGATAAAATAGCCTCAGGGAAATTGCTTACCAAGGCCTCAACAACAGGCAGCAAGCGGTCGGTTTCCTGCTGCGGCGACACATCATCAGCCCCGGGCCGGGATGAGTAGGCCCCAAGGTCAAGAAACGTGGCACCCTCATTCAGCATCTTTTCGGCTTGTTGTATCGCGTCGTTAACGCCGGCCTTGCGGCTATCTGCAAAAAAAGAATCAGGCGTAACATTTATTATTCCCATCACTTTTGGTGTGGATAAATCTATCAACTTGCCCTTTGCATTCAAGGTTGTCTTTTTATTAAAAACTGTATCTTTAGCCACGGTTGTTTATTGTAATGTTGCAACGTTGTAATGTTACAAAATTACGTTACATTTCGGGATTAACATATCTATTACATCAGCCAGATGCAACATTTCAACCGTTAAACATTAAACATTAAAAACATCTTGAACAATACCTCAGCCGAATACGACGCAGTAATTAATGTTTGCAAAGGCCTTTTCATGAAAAAGACCCATGATTATGGCACCGCCTGGCGCATTCTTCGCCTTGAATCTATTACTGATCAGATTTTTATCAAAGCGCAGCGTATCCGTACGCTCGAAGAAAAAAAAGTATCAAAGGTAGGCGACGACATTACCGGCGAATATATCGGTATTGTTAATTATTGCATTATAGCTATGATGCAAATTGATTGTACTACTGATACGCCAGTTGAGCTGGCCGCAGATGTTGTAGAGCCAATGTTTGATGAAAAGGTGAGAGAAACCAAGGATTTGATGTTTGCCAAAAACCATGATTATGGCGAAGCCTGGCGCGATATGCGTATTAGCTCGTTAACCGATCTGATACTGATGAAATTACTACGCGTTAAGCAAATTGAAGATAATAAAGGCCAAACTTTAGCATCAGAAGGCGTTAGTGCCAACTATCAGGATATGTTAAATTATTCGGTTTTCGCACTTATAAAATTAGGAGTACAATAATGAAAAATGCTTTATTATGGTTTTGCCGAATTGCTGTAGGCCTGCTGTTTATCTTTTCGGGCCTTATTAAGGCTAATGACCCGCTGGGCTTCTCTTATAAGCTTGAAGAGTATTTCGAAGTTTTCCACATATCGTTTTTAAACAGCCTGGCTTTATGCTTCGCGATATTACTTTGCGCGCTGGAGATTATATTGGGCTTTGCGCTATTGATAGGCGTGCGTGCCAAAAAAGTAGTTTGGGGCTTGTTGGCCATTATTGTCTTTTTCGCCTTCCTTACCTTCTACTCTGCATTTTTTAAGGTAGTGCAAACCTGTGGGTGTTTTGGCGATGCTATCCCATTAACTCCTTGGCAATCGTTCAGTAAGGATTTGGTATTACTGTTGCTGATATTGGTGGTATTTAAAAATCAACAGGCTATTAAGCCCATATTCAGCAAGGCGGTTGGCGAGCGTTTGTTTATAGCGTCTATTGCAGTTTCTATCAGCTTTGGCTTTTATACCTATAGTTTTTTACCCGTAGTTGATTTTTTACCTTATAAAATAGGCGCTAACATCCCTAACGAAATGAAAACTCCGCCGGGCGCTAAGCCCGATGAGTTTGAGCTTACCTATCAACTTAAAAACAAAAAAACCGGCGAGGATAAAACCATGACGGATAAGGAATACCTTAAAACCGAAATATGGAAAGACGCTAACTGGGAAATAGTTGGTAACCCCGAAAGCAGATTGGTTAAAAAAGGCTTTACACCTAAGATAGTTGATCTTGCTATACAGGACGCGCAACGTAATGATTACAACAACGAGTTGCTAAGCAATCCGTTTTATAGCCTTGTAATTGTGGCTTATGATCTTAAAAAAACTAACGATGGCGCCATTAATCGCTTAAATGCTTTAGCAACCAATCTAACCCAAAACTTTAACACCCGCACCATTTTATTAACCGCTGCGGCACCTGCCGATGCACAGGCTTTTGCAAAAAAACATAAACTGATTAGTGAGGTGTTTTATGCAGATGCTGTACCGCTAAAATCAATGGTGCGTGCCAATCCGGGCGTTATATTGCTTAAGGGCGGTACCGTGGTAAACAAGTGGCATTTTCATGGCGTGCCTGATTATGATGAGTTGGTTAAGGATTATTTTGGCAAGCAATAAATTAAGATGAGAATATTTTTTATTGGTTTTATGGGATGCGGTAAAACCACCTGGGGCCGTAAGCTTGCAAATCATCTGGGCTTTGAGTTTATGGATCTTGACCACGTTTTTGAAGCTAAAGCAGGCATAACCATTACAGAATATTTTACGGCTAATGGGCAGGATGCTTTTAGGCAGATGGAATCAGCCATATTAAAAGAAACCGAATATCCTGAAAATGTGGTAGTATCGACAGGTGGGGGCTTACCATGCTTTTTTGATAATATGGCCTGGATGAATGCAAATGGCCAATCATTGTACATCAAACTATCGCCCAAAACCCTTGCAGAGCGTTTGGATAAAGGTAAAACTACGCGCCCATTGATATTAGGTAAACACGGAGAAGAGTTGGTTGCCTTTATTGCCGAAAAACTAGCCGAGCGCGAAGACTTTTATGAGCAAGCCACACATGTTGTTAATGGTATAGACATGTCTGTTGAAATGTTGGCAGATGTTGTTAAGCAGCATTAACTACTGGCTTTCGGCTGTTGCTAATACATAACTTTTTCTATTGCAGTTACTACAGCGGTAACGCCTTAACTGTATCCAGAATAGAAGCATTCTAACCAGTACCCCGCGTTTGGTACGACTATCAAGTGCGCCGTTTTTGCATTTTGGGCATATCCTGGCCGAGAATTGTTGTGACATAGGGTTATAATTAGGGATTGTTTTATTGTATTAAGCCATTTCAAAACTTGCCAGTGCGTTACATAGGTCGGCCTTGTTTACAGGTTTCACCAGGTAGGCGATCGGATTGGTCATTAGCGCTTTATTTATAACAGACTGGTCTGTTGTTGATGATTGATAAACAAGCGGTATTTGTAAGTGCTTTTTAATATAGGCCCCCAGGTCCACTCCGCTTTTGTTGCCTTTAAGCCTGATATCGGTTATCACCATATCTACGGGGTTGTAGGCTAACTTTCGCATAGCTTCTTCGTACGACTCGGCAATGCCCGCAACCGTATGTCCTAATGTTATGACAAGCTGCCTAAGCGCCGCCGCAATAAGCGGAGAGTCTTCAACAATAAGAATGTTTAGCTTTAACATAAGGTATCTGTTTTGCTGCATTAGGGCATTTTTATGGTAGATGCCCTTTATATAAGCAGCTGCTTAACTATTATGTAAATTTAAGCCCAGGAAGTCCATTTTGCTTATTTGGGAGGTGGACAAATAAAGGACAAATCAGAGCCTCTTTATAAGGGACATGTCTGTTATTTTACCTATAATATGGATTGAAATAGGGTGGACACCTGGTTTATATAAACAGGTCTTAGCTTTGATTGCATGGTCTGCTGAGTTTTCGTGGGGGATTAATTTGTAATAGCTGTAAATCTGTACTAAAGAGCGCAGTGATAAAATACTGTAAACCAAAATACCAGCTATATCTTTTAAAAGGGCAATAAAATGCCTATAATTGAAGCTGCAAATTGCAACAAGGAGTAAAACAGTATCCCGCTAAAATGAAGTACGCTTTTTTAAGATTTATAGGCACCTTACAGATAAAGTTTAATTTTGATATTTTAAAAAAACGCAAGCTTACTATTGGCTCATCAAAAATAAAGCTAGGTAAAGAGTGGATATTGTCCGAATACGAAGCTCTTGATGCAAGCAAAGCGTCCGACTGGCAACGCTTGTTTGGCGACAATCGCGTTAGCAACATATTAGCCGAGCACGTTTGGGAACATATCCCCCACGAAGAAACTCGCCTGTCAAATCAAAACTGTTACGACTGGCTGAAGAAAGGCGGTCGCTTACGTATAGCGGTGCCCGATGGCAACAATCCCGATAAAGAATATATTGAATGGGTACGTGTTGGCGGCACAGGCGTTGGTGCCGATGACCATAAGATACTATACACTTACGATGTTATGAAAAGCCGCCTGGAGAAAGCCGGTTTCAGGGTTGAGTTATTGGAATACTGGGATGAGAACGGCAAGTTTAATTATGTCGATTGGTCGTTGGATGGTGGCATGATCCATCGCTCGCGCAGGTTCGACCCACGAAATCAAGATGGTAAATTAGGTTATACCTCTTTGATTGTAGATGCGGTGAAGGATTAATTTTCGGCCTTTTCGGTGGGAGACGCATGGTATTGCGTCTCTACATAAATAGAATAAAATAAAATGCCCGTCTCCATAATCGTAGACGGGCATTTTTCGTACAGACACAATACTTTGTGTCTTCTATTAAATTAATATTATCTCCTTTTCCCGGTCATCGGTACCTCTCTGGACATCTCCAGGATATCCACCGGTTGGGAGAAATCCCCCAACAAGTGTTGTACAAAGTAATCAGCTTTTTTCCAGAAGAAATACTCTGTCATATCACCATAAGCATGGCGTTGGCCCGGTAGTAATACGTAATCAAAGCGTTTGTTGGCCTTAATCAATGCGTTAATAACGCGAATGGTATTGGCAGGATTAACGTTGTTATCGATGTCGCCGGTTGATAACATCAGGTGCCCTTTGAGATTTTTGGCGATATCAGGATTCTTATCAATAGTATATTGGAAAGTGGTATCGCCTTTGGCTGATATTACCTCTTTTACGCCGTTGTGTTTTTCGCTCCACCAACGATTGTACACCGCGTTATCATGGTTACCCGACTCAGACACAGCGGCTTTAAAAAAATCTGGATAAACAAACATCGCGGCAGCGCTCATGAAACCACCACCCGAGTGGCCTGTAATACCTACCCTGCTGATGTCGATAAACGGAAAGCGGTCTGCCAGTTGCTCTGCAGCGGCTTTTTTGTCGGCCAAGCCATAATCGCGCAGGTTACCGTAGCCGAAATTGTGGTACCATTTTGAACGGTCAGGGCTACCGCCGCGGTTACCCACGCTGATAACAATAAAGCCCAGTTGCGCCAACCGGTCGACATAGTTCATACTGGTTGAGAAGGCGAAGTTAATAGCTTCTGTTTGCGGGCCCGGGTATACGTACTCAATAATAGGGTACTTCTTAGCCGGATCAAAATCATACGGCTTATACATTACACCATACAGGTCGGTAATACCATCATCAGCTTTGATCTTATACGGCTCGGGGAACTTGTATCCGGCAGCCATCAGGCGAGACAGATCAGCAGTTTCCAGATCCATTATTTTACGGCCATTGTTGTCGTAAAGCACCGATTTGGGGCCAGCATTAACCCTTGAAAAGTTATCTACAAAATAGCTAGGCGCGTCGTTCAAGCTGCTGCTGTGGGTAAAGTTGCCCGGGTTAAGCAGTTTAAGGCCGCTGCCATCCAAATTAATACGGTATAGGTGCGCGTAATATGGGTTCTCGCCCGGCTCGCGACCAGAGGCTGTGAAGTATAGTACGCGTGCTTTCTCGTCTATCTTAACGATATCATTACAGTGGAAAGAGCCTTTGGTTATCTGGTTCTTCATGTTACCGGCTTCATCGTATAAATAGAAGTGTGCCCAGCCGTCGCGCTCGCTCCATTCAACCAGCTCCTTGCCGCCGTTAATCAAGCCGGGGGTGCCAATCTCTACGTAGGTGTTCATACGCTCTTGCGCCTGGATGTTTACCTTGCCGCTTACAATATCGTAGCTGCAAATATCAATACGCTTTAAATCGCGGGCGGTGCGGTAAAAGTAAAATTTGGCATTGGTACCCAACCATACACTCGGCCTAAACTCATCGTCGCGTTGTTTTTGTAGCGATGGGGCGCCCCATACACCCAGCTCCTGGTCTTTAAACAGGTTGGTGTTTATCTTTTTGTAAGTTTTAGGGCCAAACTCAAACAGGTACATTTCGCGCAGTGGCGAATCTTTCTCGCCCGGCAGGTGGTATTTGTAGGTCTCTAAGGTAGGGCGTGGCTCGGCAATGCTGTTTAGCACCCACATGTCTTTAACCTTGCGCTCGTCGGTACGGTTTAATACAAAATATTTAGAGTCGGGCGACCATTGTACGTAGGCGGGCCTTCTTTTTTTGCGCGCCTTGGCTTTGTCGCCGTCGGTTTCATCATCACCTCGTCCGCTGCCGAAAGCGTAGAACTCTACCCCTTCTTTAGTCAGCTGATGATCTACAATAGTGCTGTCGTTTTCATCCTTAACCGCTTTTTTGTAGTTCTCTTTATCCATCCAGTACAGGTTGAAATTGCGCGAGAAGATAATAGCCGAACTATCCGGCGCTATAGAGGCCCAGTTTGGCTTTGGCTTTACTTTGTTATAATCCTTCAGTTCGGCAAGTTTGCCCGTAGTTAGGTTATAGGTAAAGTAAAAGGTTTTCTTTTCGAGCGAGTCGGCGGCTTTTTTGTCTTTGCGGTCTTTTTTAACCTGGTCTACCGTGCTTTTAAGTTCAAACTGTATAGACGACTCATCCTTAGTGAACTTCAAATTCTCTATAGGCAGGTGCTGGGCGTCGAAAGGATCCCTAACAATCAGGGTGATCTCGGCGGCTAGTTTTTCGTTATCAAAGATTCTCTTTTTCGAGCGGTTGGCCGGGTCTACAATATACCAGTTGCGCATTTCGGCATTCTCATAGGTATACCAAAAGCGGTTGCTCAGTTTAAGCCAGTGCGCATCTACCGAGGTGGTGCCCACCATCTTGCGCAGCTTATCGGCAGAGAATTTAGAGGCCAGTTGGTAATTGCCCTTAACGGGTGTGGCGTCGGCAGAGGGAGCTTGCGCCTTTAGCTGTGCCAAAGGGGCTAAACACAGCAAAAATAGGTAAAGTTTCTTCATTGAGATTGGGTTAAGCGTTGAGTTCAGTTTAATTTTTGAAGCCTAATTTAGGTAAAAGATAGGTAAACCGAAAAGCCGGAGCCTAACCAGCCATTTATAATGATGATATATTTAAAAATGTTACAAAATACGACGGCGAAAACCACCAGGTGATCCAAATTGTAAGTGCGTCCCTTTTTGGATCAGTTGGATCAATGCCTTGGATAAATCTTTGATAATTAGTGATAAATCTTGATTAATCTATTAGTATACGGGGCTTTTTTGGGCTAATTTTTGGCGATTTGGATCAGTTTTACTGACAATATGGTGTCAGCGGAAAAGTGGGGGATTTTGTTATTCACGCGATCATTTCGTGACGTCAGGAAAATGATCATTGGCATTCAATCCCCATTGACTCTCTCATCTTCTTTCCAATAGCTATATCACAAACGCAATTGCGCCGTAGTAGCAAAATGTCGGTAGGATAATAGGCAGTAATATATATTTCGCGCCGTAGGTGCGATACTGCTTTGGCAAATGAATGGCGACAATAAGTAATGTACCTACGGCACATTAGATCTTTTCATTGCTTTTCTACCGACATCAAACCTTTACGGGGTGTTAAAAGATAACTGATCAATAGCTACTTCCGCGGATGCTTTATATGCAGCAAAGGAACTTCGAAGTCGCCGGCTCATCCATTAGTTCTATTCTTTCAAACTCGTGCCAGGTGGGGTTGTCGTAAGGGTTGAAGGTGGTGGGGAATAGATCGGGCAGTTGCCATTGGTTGGCGTAGAAGAATTGTTGGTAGATGAGTTTGGCGTGGATTTGTGCTTCTATTTCTTCGAGGGTAGTGCTTGCAGGGTTAGCGAATACTACATAGCCAAATGTTTTGTAATTGGCACTGTCGCGATATAGGTAGGAGAGTTTGATGTTGGGCATGTGCTAAGATAGCTTAGCGAGTAGGAGTGGGCAATCGGATATAAGTGAATTTTAGCTATTCATCTCTCTGCCTGTTGTGGCTAAGTCTATAATAGACTGTGCTTTAGAAGTAATAAACAAAAATATTTAGCTGATATTGTAGTTATCAGCTATCCTTTTAATACTTAATAACACAATCTCTCAATTCTTTTCTGATTTGATGAATTGTTTTAGCTTGGCCTTTATATCTGACTTTATTTTTCAAAGTCCTTTTCTGAAAATTATTTCTGGCTTAGTATTTTTAGATCTAACTGTTCCCATAATATTAATATACTTAGGAAGTGTTGTGAATCTGTATACAGTTAAACTTAGCACTGTGATTTTTATCTTTTGATCTTTTCCTATAGCCCTAAGTTGGGTTGGAATGCTTATTTTTGAAATGATTTTTAAGACTTGATTTTAGTAAGTATTGATTCTGCTAAAAGTTTTTATTTTTAAATCAATATAGTTAAAATATTAAAATGGTCAAATATTCAGAAATCAGAAGGAAATTCAATATAGAGGTGATGAATGGCAATGCGGAAGACATTGCGTATTTTACTCATTTTTTGCAAAATCAAACTGCTGAAGCGTCTCAAATGTATCTTTCAAGAGTCCAAAGTTATAATGAGACATTAACTGATAAAATATTTTCAGAAAGTTTTGACTTTCAAAATGTACTTCCAATAAAGTGGGATGTTCCTTTTCCTGAACCGGAAATCAAAGAGTTTACATTTATCGACTTATTTGCTGGAATTGGCGGATTTAGAATAGCCCTTCAAGAACTCGGTGGTAAATGTATGTTTTCTTCAGAGTTTAATTACCATGCTCAAAGAGCCTATGAATTGAATTTTGGAGAAGTTCCGTTTGGTGATATAACTAAGATAAATTTGGATATTGTGCCAAAGCACGACGTTTTGTGTGCGGGCTTTCCTTGTCAACCTTTTAGCATTTCAGGAAAAATGAAAGGGTTTGAAGACACAAGAGGTACATTAATATATCATGTTTTTGAAACAATTGAAAGAATACGTCCGAAAGTCGTTCTTTTAGAGAATGTTAAACACTTAAAGTACCATGACAAGCAACGCACTTTAAACACTATAGTGAAACACCTTGAGGAACTCGGATACGTAGTTTCTTGGAAAGTTTTAAATGCGTCGTCTTTTGGTGTTCCTCAAAATAGGGAGAGATTGATTATTGTTGGTCACGAACAAAAGAGTTTTGACTTTTCTGAAGTCAAGCATCTCCCTGGAAAAATCTTGAAAGATGTTTTAGAAACGGATGGCGAATTTGAATATCTTAATGAACCTTATACAATTTTAAATGACCAAAGGGTACAGCTATCAGGATTGTTATTTGCTGGTTATAGAAATAAAACGATAAGAAAAGCTGGAGTTCGAGATGGAACAGAACACTTATCAAGAGTTCATAAACAACCTAACCGCATTTATTCCAGTTTGGGAGTTCACCCAGCGCTACCTTCTCAAGAATCTTCAGGCAGATTTTGGATTTTAGATATCGGGGATGTTCGAAAACTTACCATAAAAGAATGTTACAGAATTATGGGTTTTCCTGATAGGTATAAGTTTATATATAATAAAAGCGAACTATATCGTCAGATAGGCAACTCAGTTTGCGTACCTATGATTAAAGCAATTGGGAATCAAATAAAAACACAACTTCTATCACTATGATTCACGAAAATCCATTTGATTACTTAGTAACATTACATTCTGAAGCAATGGAGGTAGTTGGTTCTGACGATATTATTAAGTCGGAATTGCCTGATTCGATGGTCAGTCATTTAGACGTCGTTTTAAAATTTTCAGAAAGCAGCAAAGCAGTGCTAACTGTAATTATTACTAGTTTAGTTTATAAAATATTCAATCCTACGCAGGATATCAGAAATCATCAAGGTAGCATACCTAATGGATATTCTGGGAGAACTTTTGATACCAGATATATCACTCCTTTTTTAAAAAGTGTAAAGTTTCCAGCAATGGCAGAAAGTGGTTGGTTAACTCGTTCTTTAGAGCAAAAAGTTCCTTATGACTTAAACTATTCAGGAGCTATTACTCCCTCTCTGCTAAAAAAGTCCTTTTTGGAAATATTAGTTAATATAGAAAGCGGTGTTGATTGCAGAGCCATCTTAGTTTATGTATTTCAAGGTCTCATAATACAGCGAAATAAACATACAATTGATCTAGCAAGGCCAATAAATTTGCCTATTGAGAAGATCGTAGGTTTTTTAACGAATCATTTTAATAGTAAATATTCAGCTGAAGGAGCCTCTCGGTTGCCCGTATTAGCATTGTATGCAGCATACCAGTGTTTAATCAGCGAAGCGAAAAGATTCGAAAAAAAAACTTTGCAACTTATTGAAAGTCATACTTCTGCTGATACAAGAAGTGGAAGAATCGGAGACGTAGAAGTGATTGATGAAAATGGTAAGCCTTTCGAAGCCGTTGAAGTAAAACATGGAATACCTATATCATTGCAACTCGTTAAAGACGCGTTTCAAAAATTTTCCACTACCCAAGTCACTAGATTTTATTTGCTATCTACCGTTGACGTAAACGACTCTGAACGCGGATTAATCGAAGCTGAAATTGAGAAAATAAAAAATGTGCATGGATGTCATGTAATTGCTAACGGTTTAATCAAGTCCTTAAAATATTATTTAAGAATATTGAATGACACATCGGTGTTTATAAATCACTACGTAAACTTAGTAGAAGAAGATAAGGCTTTAAAGTTTGAGCATAAAAAGCGTTGGAATGATATCATTTCTGAAGATTAACCTTTCATAATGCTACCTTTGTATTAATGTTAAAGAGTGAAATGCAGGAAGATAGAAAGAAAAAGGTTAAAAGTATATTGGTTACTTTACCAAAACCTGAAAGCGATAAGAATCCATACACGGAGCTTGCTAAGAAGCATAATCTAAAAATTGATTTTAGATCATTTATACATGTTGAGGGCGTGCCTGCGAAGGATTTTAGAAAAGATAAAATTAACCTGGCTGATTTTACCGCGGTTATTTTTACCAGCCGTAATTCGGCTGATCACTTTTTCCGTATCTGCGAAGAAATGCGTTTTGAGGTACCGGTAGAAATGAAGTACTTCTGCCTGTCTGAAACGATTGCTTTGTATCTTCAAAAATATATTCAGTATCGTAAACGTAAGATCTTTTTCGGCAAGCAAACCGCTACCGATTTGGCTGAAGTATTAAAAAAACACTCGGGGGAGAAATTTTTATACCCATGCTCTGATGTAGCTGCCGAAGAAACCCAGAAATTTTTATTGGAGAATGGTTATGACTTTACACCTGCCGTATTGTTTCGTACAGTTTGCAGCGACTTGAGCGATCTGGCAGAAGTGTTTTATGATATCATAGCTTTCTTTAGCCCATCAAGCATCCAGTCATTATACAAAAACTTTCCTGACTTTAAGCAGAATAACACCCGCATAGCCGCCTTCGGTGCTACCACACACAAGGCTGTGCTTGAGGCTGGTTTGGTTTTGGATATACCAGCTCCAACTCCGGCCGCCCCGTCAATGACCATGGCCATTGAGCAATACTGCAAGCTGGTTAATAAATAGACTCCCCTTTAATTTTATTTGCAAACGAGCGCGAGCTGATGGTTAGGATTTATTGGCCCCAGTGCGCCGCCAGCGTTAGGGATAGCAATGTATACCGGCCGTGTGTGGGCATAGGTGCGTTGGCCGCGCTTAATGCCTGCAGGCGTATGAATGGATAGCCCGGGCCGCAGGTAACGCCATTTTGGTCATTGGTCATTGCGTCATTAGTCATTGGGCTTTTGGAGTGGCGAGTATGATTGCTAAATCCCTTCCTGCCCCTCCCGAGGGAGGGAATTGCACGGGCCGGTGCTTTGTAGGGCTTAGGCCTTGTGGCTTTGATAGGCTGCTGGTGTAGGCCAACGCACATGCTTCGACGTAGCTCAGCATGACAGACGTAGATCAGCATGACAGCCCTGGATGCTGCGCTATTTGATGAATTGACAGGTACTAATCTTTAATCTTCAACCCCTAATCTTTCAAAACAATCTTTACTGCACCACTGCTTTCTCTACCCTTATACCCACATCGCTTACTTCGCGCAGGGGATTATCCCGCATGTTTTGTTCCAGTTGGAAAGTGTAGGTGCCGGGGGCAGGGAATTTGTAGTTGAGCTTAAATGGGGTTTGGTAGCTGTACATATTGCCAGACCCATCGCCAAGCCATTCGCCGTCGGGGTTGGCCAGGCGCACCTCGTAGCGGGTGCCGGGTTTAGCGGATGCATTTGCCGCGTGCGTTTGATGCACTATGACAAACATGTTGCTGTATTTGTAGTTGCCGGTTACGCGCAGGTTAAGGTACAGGTTGTAGGGCGTATTGGCGTCGGTAATGTTTACTGTAAACTTTAGCTTATTGGTATAGGCCCAGTTGCGGTTGCTTATTTGGGTGTTTTGGTCAAGCAGGGCCCTGGGGTCTGTACAACCCGACCATGCCAGCACAGTAATGGCCAGCATGGCGGGTAACAGGTATCTTAAAGACTTTGTCATGTCGTATAGCTCTGATATTGCTTATTCGGCGCCGCCTTGTGGGGCATTGCCTTCGCCGCCGCCACGGTTACCTTCGGCACCGCCGCCGCCATTGCCGCGGTTTCTGTTTCTGTTGCGATTGCGGTTTCTGTTGCGGTTTTGGTTATTGCCACCTTCGGCCCCTTCGGGACGTTGCCCCTGCTGACGCTGGTTGCTTTCGCCACCTGCTTCACCCTCGGCACGCGGCTGCCCTTGCGGACGCTGCTGCTGTGGCCGGTTGCCGCCACCCTCTGGCCGTTGGCCCTGCGGACGCTGCTGTTGGTTGCCGGCGCCACCTTCTGGCCGTGGGCCTTGTGGGCGTTGGCGTTGCTGCTGTGGTTGTTGGCCGCCTGCATTTGGCTGGCCACCGGCGTTAGCCTGTCTGGGCTGCTGGTTGTTATTTTGGTTGCCACCGCCGCCCCGGTTATCAGGGTTGTTTGGCTTGTTTTTATTGTTGCGGTTTTTGTTGCGGTTGTTTTTGTTACGATTACGATCGTCCAGACGGGTTAGGCTATCCTGACCTACTACGTTCTCATAATCGGGGGCTTTGATTATCTCTTCTACTACTTCTTTAAACTCCAGCAAATCGTCAGGCAATACACCATCGCGGTTCATTTGCTGTACCTCTTTAACACGCGCAAGTGGCACCGGCACCCAGGCTTCTTCGCCCGCGAAACTAAACCACATTTGCTTTTTAAAGATGTCGGTTTTTTGCAAACGGGCATCGCCACGTACGGTTTTAAGGTAGTTTACATTGTCGGGCACGTGTTTAAGCGCGTCCATGTAAGTATCAAGTTCGTAGTTTAGGCAGCACTTAAGTTTACCGCATTGCCCGGCCAGCTTCAATGTATTAAGCGACAGGTTTTGATAACGCGCTGCCGATGTTGACACGGTTTTAAAATCTGTTAACCAGGTTGAGCAGCACAATTCGCGGCCGCATGAGCCTATACCACCCAAACGGCTGGCTTCCTGGCGCATGCCTATCTGCCGCATTTCGATACGGATACGGAAACTTTCGGCCATTTTTTTGATCAGCTCCCTGAAATCTACACGGCCCTCGGCAGTATAATAAAAGGTGGCCTTGCTTTTGTCGGCCTGGTAATCTACGTCGCTTAGCTTCATAGAAAGGTTAAGGCTTAGCGCCAGTTTGCGGGCGCTGTGCATGGTTTCCCACTCCATACCCTTAGCGGCTTGCCATTTATCCACGTCGGCAGGTGTTGCGCGGCGATAGATCTTTTTCAGCACATCTTCCTCTTTAACGCGGCGTTTGGTTAGCTGCATGCGCACCAACTCGCCGGTTAGCGACACGTGGCCAATGTCGTAACCGCCGGTAGCGGCTTCAACAACCACCAGGTCGCCATTTTCGATGTAGATATTCTCTGTATTTTGAAAGAACTCTTTACGCGAGCCCTTGAATTTTATTTCGACGATTTGGAACGGCTTATAGTTTACCGGCAGATCCATGTGCGACAACCAGTCGTACACATCTAATTTGCTGCAACCACCGGTAAGGCATGAGCCATTACTTTTGCAGCCTGCCGGCGAGCATCCGCCCCCCGTTGAACAACTTCCACATCCCATAATTTAGTTCGATATATATTGATTCCCTTGCGGGCTTGTTTTCAGTTTTAAAAAACTCATAATTTGTAAAGATACATCTAAAAATAAAATTTTAGGGTTTGCATTTCTTTCTACGTGATAATGTGCCTTTTCAAGCTCGGCGGTAATAGCCTGGTTCATGGTAAGGTTCATTACCGCGGTGAGTTTTTGCGCGGTCTCTAATTCGGCAGTGGGCAGGTGCACCAGTTGGCCCGCGTCGGCCATTAGCAGGCAGCACTCGCGGATAAAGCTAATACCGTAACGGATAAAATTTTTCTGATTCTCTCGCCCCATTTTAGCCAGTCCGTCAACAAAGGCCACTATTTCTATGCCCTTATTGCCAAAGCACAGGCGCAGCCATTGTACAAAAAGCGTATGGTAGCTTTTGTTATCCTGCTGCAGCATTAGTAAGGCGTCTGTCATGTTGCCGTTTGCCAGGTAGGCTATTTCGGCTGCGGCATGTTCTGTTTGGTGCTGATGCGCTATCAGTTCGGCTTTAATATCGTCAAAGGTCAACGTCGGTACTTTTATCAATTGCGTACGCGACAGGATGGTATTCAATATCTGGTCCTGATTTTGAGCTACCAGCAAAAACAGCGTGTTGGGCTGCGGTTCTTCAATGATCTTTAACAGGGCGTTGCCCTCTTTATCCAGGTATTCGGGCAACCAAAGTATCAGTATTTTGTATTCAGACTCAAATGGCTTAAAGCTTAGTTTTTTGATGATCTGGTGGCACTCGGCAATGTTTATATTGGCTTGTTTGTTTTCGGCCTCTAAATATCCACGCCAAATGTCAAGGTTGAGGTAGGGCCAGGCTAAAAATGCATCGCGCCATTGCTCTATGAAAGTAATGGCGGTATCGTCTTTATGCTTGGCAAAGAAGGGGTACGAAAAATGCAGATCGGGGTGAGCCAGTTTTTGGTATTTACGGCATGATGAACACTCGCCGCACGAGTCGTTAGGCTGTTTATCCAGGCACGACAAATACTGCGCATAGGCAACTGCCAGCGCCAAACTCCCTGATCCCTCTGGCCCCAAAAACAGCTGCGCATGGCTTACCCGGTTCTCTGTCACCGAGTTAATTAAGCGTTGCTTTATGGCGGCCTGCCCCACTATTTGTTTAAACTGCATTGGTGCAAAATAGTAATTTGTTGGCAGATGTGGGATATGACGGGTGTTTTTTGACATTTGTTGATAGTGGCGGTAGAAGAAATGGCGCGCTTGTATGGCGTAGAGGACTCACCCGGTCGACGCTACGCTGGACCCGCCCTCTCTCTGCTGCGCGAAAGAGGGCTTTGTTGGGAGGATAGAAAAGTTGATATATTAAGCCCTTTCTGTTTAACTATCCCCTTGCCCCCTTTTTGCGCTTGCGCAGAGAGGGGTGAGGAGTGTAGTCCCGATAGCTATCGGGATCGGGGTGAGTTATCGTCGGCATGCCCG
Organism: Bacteroidota bacterium; assembly: GCA_040386815.1. Lineage (GTDB taxonomy): Bacteria > Bacteroidota > Bacteroidia > Sphingobacteriales > Sphingobacteriaceae > Mucilaginibacter. The sequence goes on from JAZKET010000012.1 coordinate 89,177, forward strand.
AAATGCTGGAAACTAAGTTCCGATTTTCAAAATCAAAACACTACTTTTGCAAACTTTACAAAATACGTTACTATGTTAAGAACACATACTTGCGGCGAATTAAATATCAGCCATTTAGGGCAGAAGGTTGTTTTGTGCGGATGGGTACAGAAATCGCGCGACTTGGGCGGCACCACTTTTATTGATGTGCGCGACCGTTATGGTTTAACTCAATTAGTATTAAATACTGATAATGATGACAGCCTGCGTGAAACCAGCCGTGGCCTGGGCCGCGAGTTTGTAATAAAGGTTAGCGGTACTGTTATTGAGCGTACCAGTAAAAACCCTAAACTATCAACCGGCGATATTGAAATTGCTGTTGAGGGTATTGAGGTTTTGAATGCAGCTAAAATTCCGCCGTTTTTAATTGAGGACGAAACTGATGGCGGCGAAGAGCTGCGTGCTAAATATCGCTATCTTGATCTGCGCCGTAACCCTATACGTAACAACCTTGTTTTGCGTCACAAAATGGCCCAGGAAGTACGTAAATATTTGGACGGTTTAGATTTTATTGAGGTTGAAACCCCGGTACTGATCAAATCGACCCCGGAAGGTGCGCGTGATTTTGTGGTGCCAAGCCGCATGAACCCGGGCGAGTTTTACGCCCTGCCGCAGTCGCCGCAAACATTTAAGCAATTGCTGATGGTGAGCGGTTTCGACCGTTATTTCCAGATAGTGAAATGTTTCCGTGATGAGGACCTGCGTGCCGATCGTCAGCCTGAGTTTACCCAGATTGACTGCGAGATGGCTTTCATTACGCAAGAGGATATCCTGAATATATTTGAAGGATTAACCCGCCACCTGTTTAAAACGGTTAAAGGTGTTGAGTTTGAAAACTTCCCGCGTATGCAATATGCCGACGCCATGCGTTTATACGGATCTGACAAACCGGATATCCGTTTCGGGATGGAGTTTGTTGAATTAAATGATGTAGTTAAAGGCAAAGGCCTTGGTATTTTTGATAATGCCGAGCTGGTTGTTGGTATCAACGCCAAAGGTTGCGCCGAGTACACTCGTAAGCAAATTGACGAACTAACAGATTATTTAAAACGCCCGCAAATTGGCGCTACCGGTATGATTTATTGCCGTTATAATACAGATGGTACATTAAAATCATCGGTAGATAAGTTTTACACCGAGGATGACCTGACCAACTGGGCAGCAGCATTTAATGCAGAGCCTGGCGATTTGATTTTAGTACTTGCAGGCAATACCGACAAAGTACGCAAGCAACTGAACGAGCTGCGTTTAGAAATGGGTAACCGTTTAGGCTTACGCGATAAAAATACTTTCGCGCCATTATGGGTGCTTGATTTCCCGCTGTTGGAGTGGGACGAGGAAAGCGAGCGTTACCACGCTATGCACCACCCGTTCACATCGCCAAAACCAGAGGATATTGCTTTGTTGGATACTAAACCAGGCGAAGTACGTGCTAACGCATATGATCTGGTGTTGAATGGTACCGAGATTGGTGGTGGTTCTATCCGTATACATGACCGCGCTTTACAATCATTAATGTTTAAGCATTTGGGCTTCAGCCCTGAAGAGGCACAGAAACAGTTTGGTTTCCTGATGGAAGCTTTTGAGTATGGCGCACCTCCGCATGGTGGTATAGCTTTCGGTTTTGACAGGTTGTGTTCGATATTCGCCGGTCTGGATTCTATCCGCGACGTGATGGCGTTCCCGAAAAACAACTCGGGGCGTGATGTGATGATCGATTCGCCATCAACCATTGCTGATGCTCAGTTAAATGAATTAAAAATTAAAACCGCGCTTTAACAGCGTTATATAATAGTTTTTAGCCTTAGCCGTTAAGCTAATTAGCGGCTAATATTATTTGTACTTTTACGCAAATGCTAAAAAATGTTAAAATTTTAAGCTGTACTATATTTTTAAGTATTGTTGCAAGAGAAAATATCCGCATGAAAAAATACCTTACGTTGCTTTGTTTCTTAGTTATTGGTTTGTCATCATGCCAAAAAGTTTATACCAGTAAACTTAAAGTTACCCAGGCAGAGATAGATGATCAGAAAATACAAGATTATATAGCAGCTAATAATATTACCGGCGCGGTTAAAGACCCAACCGGCATTTATTATAAGATACTGCTACCGGGTACTACCCCTAATCCAAAAAGCAATTCTATTGTTAAAGTTACCTATACGCTTACGTTTTTAAATGGCGTTAGTATTGGTAATGTTGACGGGCAAACCGCACAGCTTACCTCCTTTATCAGGGGCGTGCAAATTGCGTTGCCTAAAATAGGTACGGGTGGCCGTATGTTGTTGTTTGTGCCTTCGGGATTGGCTTATGGTGCTGTAGGCAGCAGCAATATCCCCGAAAACTCGGTACTTAATTATACACTTGATTTAAACGGAATAGCTAATTAGCGTTAATGCGTGCGCATACTTTAAATGAAAATCATTAACATGAAAAAATACTTTTTACTATTCTGTATAATCACCATCGCGTTTTCATCATGTAGAAAAAAGATAGACGATACTGCATTTGATGCTGCGGCCCAGGCTGTTGTTGACGACCAGGTATTGCTTGATTACTTTTTGCTGAATGGTATACCTGTGCCTACTAAAGACCCATCAGGCCTTTATTACACTATTGTAGACCCGGGTACCGGCACTAAGCCAACCGTTAACTCCAATATCACGGTTGAGTATCATGTTTATAATACCGATAATGTTGAAGTTGACAAGTCGTCAAGCCAATATTTTGCGCCCCTGGATGGTTTAATTGATGCATGGCGCATAGGGGTGCCTAAAATAGCTAAAGGCGGCACCATTTTATTGTATGCGCCATCGGGCTTAGCTTATGGTCAGAAAGGAAATAATGGTGTTGGTGCAAACCAGGTGCTGTTATTTAAAATTACCTTACAAGGCTTTAATAATTAACGTTAACGCGTTAGTTTACTTTCTTAAATTCATAAGGGTCGGTTTCAACAAAATCGGCCACTTTTATTTTTACCCCTGTCACCCTGTTGCCCTGAACAATAAAAGGGAAAACCGTTTTACCATATATAGCATCTGAAAAAGTAGCGAAGAACCGGTTGCCGCCTAATGGTTGCAGCTTTACAAACATGCGGTTGTGGTGCTCAAAACGTACTTCAAGATCGTTGTTTTCGCCACGGGTTATCTCCATATTGCCATAAAGTTCATGATGATATTTACCGGTGTAATTACCTATAGACATTGCCGGGCGTAAGTTTAAAGCCACACTATCGCGCAGTTTTTTAATTACGCGTTGCTCATCGGCCGCGTTCTTTTTAAAGTTGGCCAGGTAGGTTTCGCTGTAGTTGCGAAAAGGTTGCTTAAAGTACGCATCCATAATATCCCAGCGCAAAGCCTCGTACAAAGCATTTTGGTCTGTATTGGTTAATATAATGATACCCAACTTATCCTGCGGTACCAGTGTTACAGACGATACATATCCTGTCACCCCGCCATCGTGCATAATAATGCGGTGGCCCGAGTAGTCTTGCAGAAACCAGCCCAGCCCATAAAGCTCATAATTGGTTTCGCCGTTTAGGTGGCGTTTGCTGGCTACAAAATCCTGTGGTTTGCGGGTTTCTAAAATGGCGTTCTCTGGTATCACTTGTTTAGCGCCTACCTTGCCGTTGTTAAGCTGCGCCAACACCCATTTGCTCATATCGCTAATAGATGATGATATACTCATGGCTGCTGCCATGCCATCCATTTGCGCATAAGGTACGGCACTTAAGCGTTCGTCTATTAAAGTATGTGGTACGGTTTTGTTAAATGATTTGGGCATCTCTGCAGACAAAGCCAATGTATTGGTCATCCCCAGCGGCATAAATATCTTTTCTTTTAAATAGGCTTCCCAGCTTTTATCGGCAACCTTGGGTATCACCTCGCCTGCGGTTAAAAACGCGGCATTGGTGTAACCCCATTTTGTGCGAAACGGATAGGTCGCTTTTATGCCACCTAGCTTATCAATAATTTGTGCACGGGTTAGTTTGCTGTTATAAAAGGTAAAGTCGCCCTGAAAGGTTTTAAAGCCCAGGCGGTGACAAAGTAAATCGCGCAAGGTGGTTTGTTCTGCAGCCAGTTTGTTTTCAAGTTTAAAGTTGGGCAGGTATTTGGTTACATGGTCATCAAGCGATAGTTTTTTATCTTCCTGCAACATAGCCAGCGCTGTTGCTGTAAAGGCCTTAGTGTTGCTGCCTATCATAAACAGGGTGCTTTCGTCAACCTTTTGGTCGGGCAGGCCAAGCTCTTTTATGCCGTAACCTTTCATCAGTACAATACGATCATCTTTAATAATACAAACCGCCACGCCCGGTATGCGCCAGTTAGTAAGCGCGCGGTTAATGTATTGATCTAAACTATCAGGAATAAACCTTGATCGGTTTATATTTTGAGCATAACTTAAGCTTGATAAATAAAGGCAGGCAAATACAGTAACAATAAACCTTTTCATAATTAGATGGCGGATATTTTAGCAGCTACTAATTTAAACGAAAAAATGAACGTGGCATTGTAATCTTTAGACTAATTGTTAAAGTTTGAACTACGCTATATTTTCGAGTAGTTCAAAACCATAAAAACAATAAAGCCCTGCTGATTGCTCAGCAAGGCTTTTGATTTTACTTATATTGGTGTTAATTGGGGGCTTAGTATGCAATGTCTGTACTGTCCAGATCATCTGTTGTTTTACCGACATGTTTAGGAAAAGTATCCTGTTCAAAATCAGTTTTGCGGCCCAGCATGGTAAAGTTTTCGGCAACTACTTCAGTAGTATATTTTTTAACGCCCTCTTTATCTTCAAAGCTGCGGGTACGTAATTTACCCTCAATATACACTAATTTTCCTTTTTGCAAAAATTTAGCAGCTACATCTGCAAGGCTACGCCACAATACAATGTTGTGCCACTCGGTTTGTTCAACCTTTTTCCCATCCTTATTAAAAGTTTCTGAAGTAGCGAGAGGAAAACTAGCAACAGATACACCACCTTCTAATTGACGCACTTCGGGGTCTTTGCCCAAATGGCCAACAAGTATTACTTTATTAATTCCAGACATAGGTTAAATTAACAGGGTTGTTATAGTCGGGTATAAAAGTAAATATTTATTTCTAATTTAAAAAATTATCTAAAAATATAAAAATGGGCTTTGACAGTGGAAGTTTACGCAGGTTTTCTACTTTTATGAAAACCCAGTTTGGGCTTGTTTTGACGGGTTTTTGCGCCAAAGTGATAAAACGTATATATAAATGCTGGTGTGTCAGTACATGTTTTTTTGTTTCGGTGGCGGCGGTAGTCTTGAAGTTTTTACCAAATTTTTCTACGCTTTCAGGAAAAACAAGCAGCTCTTCAATTGGTAATTGCTCCTGGGTTTCAACCATTGGCAAATCATACATATTGGCCCAAATGTCGCCTTCGGCGCGCTTGTTCATTAATATGGTATCGCCATCGGTATATAAAAAGTAGTTAATAAAGCGCTGCTTTATGCTTAGCTTTTTAAGTTTTACGGGCAATGTTGTTGTTGCATTATGCTTAAAGGCATAGCATCCCAATCTTACAGGGCAGGTGCCGCAAGCCGGGTTTTTGGGTTTGCAAAGCAAGGCCCCAAACTCCATAATAGCCTGGTTGTGCAAAGCCGGGTTTTTCTTATTAAGAAAATCGGTGGCTGTTGCCTGAAAGATCTTTTTACCGGCAGTGCTGTTAATTGGCTCTGCAATGCCAAAATATCGCGACAGCACTCTGTATACATTGCCATCAACCACGGCGCGCGCCTCGTTAGCCGAAAACGACGATATGGCTGCTGCTGTATACTCGCCAATGCCTTTAAGTTTAATCAGCTCATCATATTTAGACGGGAATACGCCGCCATATTCATCCTGTACCATACGGGCCGTCTTTAACATATTTCGTCCGCGCGAATAATAGCCCAGCCCTTGCCATAAACGCAGTACTTGGTCTTCTTCGGCGGCGGCAAAATCAGTAACGGTAGGATATTTTTCTGCAAAGCGGTTAAAATATGGCAGGCCCTGTTCTACCCGGGTTTGCTGTAATATCACTTCAGACAGCCATATTATATAGGCGTTGGTGGTATGGCGCCAGGGCAAGTCGCGCTTGTTTTCATGGTACCATTTTATAAGCTCATCAGAAAAATTCATGGGTATCAAAAATACATCATTAAGGCCTTAGTTATATGGTAATTGTAAGGATAATGTAGTACTTTTTAGGGTAGTGAAAAAAAACTCAGCGTTTATTTGGCTCTTAATTAATAAAAGGATACTTTTGCAACCCCAAATAAGTTAAGTAATTACAAAATTAATAAAGTAAAATCGGATATGACCAAGGCAGAAATAATAGCTGAAATCTCGTCTAAGACAGGTATTGAGAAAGTAGATGTACAAGAAACAGTTGAGGCGTTTTTTAAGGTTATTAAGAACTCTATGGTTGGCGGAGAGAACGTTTATGTGAGAGGATTTGGAAGTTTTGTTGTAAAAAAGAGAGCTAAAAAAACTGCACGTAACATCTCAAAAAACACTGCTATAATCATCCCTGAGCATTTTGTGCCTAGCTTTAAACCGGCTAAAACTTTTGTTGAGAAAGTAAAAACAGGTAACAAAACCGCAAAAGCAAAATAAGCATACATAATGAAAACCAAACAAATAGTATTAGTGGTAGCCACATTGGCTATAGTTGGCTATTTGTATTCATTACCAGTAAAAGGCTTAGTAAAAGCAAGCGAACCGCATGACGAAGCTGCCTCATCTGCCCCGGCAGATAAGGCAGCTTTAAATGTAAATGTGGCTACTGTATCAGAGCCCGCAAAAACGGCCATAGGCGAAAGCCTTGCAGCCAAAATAATTGAATTAGAACAGGCATTGGCAAACGCCCCAGGCGATGCCGACAAGCTTTCGGTTCAGAAAAAATTGGCAAGCAGTTGGGACGATGTAAATCAGCCCGCACCTGCCGCTTTTTATTATGAAGCTGTTGCTCATGCAGACAATAGCTTTACAGCATGGCTAAACGCGGGTAACCGCTTTAACGATGCTTTTAAAATTGAGCAAGACACCACAATTTCGCCTGCATTTATTACTGGTGCGGTTGAAGCATTTGGCAATGCCCTAAAACTAAAGCCCGAAAGTTTGGAGGCTAAAACAGGTTTAGGTGTTGCTTATGTAAACGGCGGAGCAAGCCCTATGCAGGGTATTACGCTACTGCGCGAAGTTGTTGCTAAAGACCCTAAGAATTTGAGTGCTAACCTTAATTTAGGTTTGTTCTCGATGAAATCGGGCCAATATGATAAGGCTGTTGATCGTTTTAAAACGGTTATATCGGTTAAACCATCAATTGAAAGTTATTTTTACCTGGCCGAAACTTATAAACAGTTAGGACAGAAAACTGAAGCTGTTGCAGCTTATGAAAAATGCAAAGATCTGATACCCGACCCAATATTTGGCAAACGGATAGATCAATATATCAAGGAATTAAAAAATTAGTACACATTAAAAAATTATTATTATGCCGAGCGGTAAAAAACGTAAAAGACACAAAATGGCTACCCACAAACGCAAAAAGCGTTTAAGAAAAAACAGACACAAAAAGAAATAAGGTTGCTTTTTAGCAACCTTATTTTCGTCGTTTAAGGACGGCGTATTTTGAGTATTGTTTTTTTCTTTATAGTAGATATTTGGTATAGTGGCTGCAGGCTGCTATGCCGATAAGAAATGGAGTAGCAGTTGATAAAAGAATTAATTATCGATTCATCCCCTAACGGGGCTACTATTGCATTATTACAGGATAAACAACTCGTAGAGCTTCATAAAGAACAAATAAGCAACAATTATACTGTTGGCGATATTTACCTCGGGCGCATTAAAAAGCTAATGCCTGGGCTAAATGCCGCTTTTGTTGATGTTGGCTACGAGAAAGATGCATTTTTGCATTATCTTGACCTTGGTCCGCAGGTGCAATCGCTCCTGAAACTGGCCAAGCAGGTGCGTGGTGGAAGTTATCAGGCTAAGCTATTAGATAATTTTAAACTTGAAGAAGATATAAGCAAGGGCGGTAAGATATCTGATATACTTACCAAAAACCAGCTTATACCTGTACAAATAGCAAAGGAGCCTATATCAACAAAAGGCCCCCGCTTAAGTTCAGACTTATCTATTGCTGGCAGATACGTGGTATTAGTACCATTTTCTGAGGTTACATCTATATCTAAAAAGATAAAGAGTAACACAGAGCGCAATCGTCTGCGCAAAATTATAGAGAGCATAAAGCCTAAAAACTTTGGTGTAATTATCCGTACCGTGTCTGAAGGCAAAGGTGTGGAAGAGATGCAGAAAGACCTGCTTGACCTGATATCAAAGTGGGAAGCTTTTGTTACCCGCCTGCCGTCGGTTGAGCCGGGTAAAAAAGTATTGGGCGAAATTGGCCGTACATCAACCATCCTGCGCGATATATTGAATCCTGATTTTCAGAACATATATCTTAATGATGGCACGCTGTATGAAGAGGTAAAGCAATACGTACGCGACATTTCTCCTGATTTGGAGAGCATTGTTAAACTGCATAAACATAAAGAGCCCCTGTTTGAACATTTTGGTGTCGATAAGCAGATAAAAGGCGCTTTTGGCAAAACAGTTAACCTTGCCGGTGGCGCATATTTAGTTATTGAGCACACCGAAGCATTGCACGTTGTTGACGTTAACAGCGGTAACCGTACAGCCAACAAAGAAAACCAGGAAGAAAACGCCTACCAGGTAAATCGCGAAGCGGCAAAAGAAATTGCCCGCCAGCTGCGCCTGCGCGATATGGGTGGTATTGTGGTGATTGACTTTATTGACATGCACAAGCCAACCAACCGTAAGGATCTGTTTGACTACCTGCGTGCCGAGATGGCGCTTGACCGTGCTAAGCATACCATTTTGCCGCCAAGCAAGTTTGGCCTGGTACAAATTACCCGTCAGCGTGTAAGGCCCGAAATGAATATTGTTACCACCGAGGTTTGCCCTTCATGCCATGGTACAGGTACTATACGCCCAAGTATTTTGTTGTTAGACGATATTGAAAACAATTTCAACTATGTACTGACAGAGCAAAACGAAAAAAATATCACCCTTTGTGTACACCCGTATATTGAAGCCTATATTCGCCAGGGATTAGTTACCCGCCAGATGAAATGGTACTTTAAATACAACCAGTGGATAAAAGTAAAAAGCAACCCGGCATATCAGATCACCGAGTTCCACTTTTTCTCATCAAAGGACGAAGAGATAAAATTGTAAATGTGCGGATGTGCAAATATGCAGATGTGCAGATGTGCATATTTTAAAAAAAAGAGCCGATGCGTTAGCATCGGCTCTTTTTTTATGTCATTGCGAGGAACGAAGCAATCGCACGGCTGCAAAGTCTGCTACATGTCTACTTGCGATTACTTCATACCTCGTAATGACAACACTATTTGCTAATTAATTTAGTAAACCTATTTGCCGATCCCCAAATTTTCTGCACATTTGCACATCCGCATATCTGCACATCAAAACAATGGCTAAATCTAAAATTGCATATTTCTGTCAAAGCTGCGGCTTCGAATCGGCTAAGTGGCTGGGTAAATGCCCGTCGTGCCAGCAATGGAACACTTTTGTTGAGGAGGTCATCGAAAAAGATGCTAAAGCCGTACCTGCCTGGAAAGTAAGCGCCAGCACCACCCAGCAACGTGCCAATAAGCCTGTTGAGGTATCAAATATTACTTTTACCGAAGAGGACCGACTGCTTACGCCCGACAAGGAATTTAACCGTGTGCTGGGCGGCGGCATAGTCCCCGGCTCATTGGTGCTGATAGGTGGCGAGCCTGGCATTGGTAAGTCAACCCTGATGCTGCAGCTGGCGCTCAATATGCCCACGCTGAAAGTACTCTACATTTCTGGCGAGGAAAGCGAGAAGCAAATCAAGATGCGGGCGGAACGGTTGACAGAAATAGGAAGTCAAAATTCAAAATTAAAAAGTCAAAATGGATCTGGAGATGGTAAGGGGGCTTGCTATATTCTTACCGAAACATCTACCCAAAACATATTTAAGCAGATAGAAGAACTGGAGCCTGATTTGGTAGTGGTTGACTCGATACAAACCTTGCATTCATCACATATAGAATCTACGCCCGGCAGTGTATCCCAAGTGCGCGAGTGTACGGCCGAGCTGTTGCGGTTTGCCAAAGAGAGCGCCACGCCGGTTTTCCTGATAGGCCATATTACCAAGGACGGTATGATTGCGGGCCCCAAGATCCTTGAGCACATGGTAGATACCGTTTTGCAGTTTGAGGGTGATAGGCACCACGTTTACCGCATACTGCGTACGGTGAAGAACAGGTTTGGGTCATCGTCTGAGTTGGGCATCTACGAAATGCTGGGCGAAGGCTTGCGCGAAGTGTCTAACCCATCAGAGATATTATTATCGCAGCGAGACGAACCTCTGAGTGGCATCACCATATCAGCCACTTTAGAGGGTATGAGACCGATGCTGATAGAAACCCAGGCTTTGGTAAGCACATCGGTATACGGAACGCCCCAGCGTAACGCAAATGGCTTTGACGCTAAACGAATGAGCATGCTGCTAGCCGTGTTAGAGAAACGCTGCGGATTTAAACTGGGCGCGCAGGATGTTTTCCTGAATATCACGGGTGGTATTAAGGTAGAAGATCCGGCTATTGATCTGGGCCTTGCCGCAGCCATTATATCATCATACCAAAACATCCCCATCCCTACAAAAACCTGTTTTGCAGGCGAGATAGGCTTGTCCGGCGAGATTCGCGCGGTTAACCGTGTTGAGCAACGCATTGCCGAAGCTCAAAAGTTAGGCTTTGAGCAGATCTATATATCCAAATACAACATGCCATCAGCCGCGCAGGATAAAAAACGTATAGATCTGTCGCGTTATACTATCGACATAAAGATGGTAGCTAACATTGAGGATGTGTTTGGGTTGTTGTTTGGATAGCAGGAGCCATCAAGATTTTTCAGTTTCAAAAAACGCCTATGTCATTGCGAGGTACGAAGCAATCGCGAACTATGCAAGCGTGCCATTGCTTTGTACCTCGCAATGACAAAGGGCTTATAAAAACAAAAAGCCGGGCTGCAACGCAATCCGGCTTTTTGTTTTGGGGTAAGTTTTAAATGTTTACTGTACCGCCACAGTAATCTTACGTATAGCGTTATTATTAAAATCAGCCACGTATAAGTTGCCCTGCGCGTCAATTGTGATGGCTTGAGGGCTGTTAAAGCGTGCCGCTGCACCTATGCCGTTAACGTATCCGGCACCGTTTGTTGCGCCTGCTATTACGTACAATACATTGTCTTTAGTTATCTCTAAAATACGGCCGCTAGCTTCAGAGATAAATAGGTTGCCCTGTGGGTCCATAACCACACCTGTTGGGTTACCTATAAGGTTTGAAAAATAGATGCCGCCAGCAAAGGTAGAAACATCGCCCTTAGGGGTAATTTTACGTATACCTTTGTTTTTATAGTCGGCAACGTAAATGTTGTCGGCAGCGTCTTTAGTTAAAGCAACCGGGTAATTAAAGTAAGCCGAAGTTCCGTTAGCATCGTTATATCCCGGTACGTTTGTTTGCGAATAACCGGTTGGTGCAATATAACCTGCAAAAACACTACTAACGCCTGTAGCGGTTATTTTACGTATCAAATTGTTGCTTCTGTCGGCAACAAAAACATTACCTGTAGCATCAACAACGGTAGCGCTTGGGTTATAAAATTGTGTTACGTTGCCTTCGCCGTTTTTATAGCCCGGTACGCTGGTGCCCGCTAGCGTGCTTACTTGGCCGGTTGCAGCAGTAATTTTGCGTATTACGTTATTGCCAAGGTCGGCCAGATAGGCGTTACCCTGCGCGTCGAAAGAAAAGCCTTTTACACCGTAATATCTTGCTTGCGCCACATTACCATTAAGAAGGCCAATGGTTGGGTCGTTAATGGTGCTGGTAGTGCCGGTTAAACTAATGGTGCGCACTGCATTATTAAATGAATCGCCAACATACAGTAAATTGGTTAGTGGGTTAAATGCAATGGCATTTGGTGCGTCAAACAACGTGGCGCCGCCGCCATCTGCATAGCCGGGGGTGCCTGTAGGGCTACCCGCAAAAGTTGTAACTGTACCTGTTGGTACGGCTGATGTAGCGTTAGTTTTAAATGTTAGCACGCTGCTGTAACCTGTGCCGCCATCGCCAATAGCGTACGACCGCATGTAGTAAGTTGTATTAGCGCTAAGGCCAATTACTTTTGTTGTCCAACTGGCACCAAGGGTGTCTTTTATAAAAGTATCGTTTATTGTTGGTTTTTGGTTTGACGAGCTATAGCATACCCCAACTTCTGAAATATAGTTTGATGAGCTGATGCGGCCACCTACGGTAACTGTATTAGTGGTTAATTCGCTGATGATAGGATTTATTATAGGCTCGGGTATCGGCGCAACCGGGGCCTCTCCTTTTTTACAACCGGTAACAAATGCCGTTGCGGCAATGAAAAGTATAATTAAAAAAGTGCTTTGTAGCGATTTTTTCATGCTTGTATTAGTTTAGTTCGGCCCGGCTATTCCACTCCCCGGCTTGCGTTGCATTTTTTATGCGGATGCAAAGATAGTTGTTTAATAATTTTTAAAGATAGTTTATTGGGTGCTATTTAATGGTGCTTAAGTACCCTAAGTGTTGTTTTTAACAAAATTTAACAGCTTAAGAAGCTATTTAACGATACAAGTAAGGATATAGTGCCAAAACTAAAACCAATACAGATGCTCTCTGTTGATAAAGGCATGAGATACTTGCTTTTACTGATAGCGCTAGGCAGCGCATTAGCAACATCGGCACAAAAAAAAGCGATGCCGCATGGTATGGTTTATGGGGTAAAGCCCGACACCAGCAATATTGTACCTGCCAACCGTATTGAAGCCTTTATGGATAAGAAAGTGCGCATAAGCACAACACTGCGTGGCAAGGTACTTAAGGTTACCAAAACCAAAGGTGGTTGGTTTGAGCTTGATGCAGGCCAGGGCAAAATAATAGCGGCCCACTTTACCGATTACAGGGTAGTTACTCCCCCTGAACTGGAAGGTAAAACAGTATTAATTGAAGGTGTGGCGCAAAAGAAATTTGATGCAAGCGGCAAAGCAAATACCGGTACCAAAACAGACCCTAAACGAAAACTGATCTTTGAGGTTAAGGGGTTGATGGTAGAGAAGTAGAGTTTGTTAAATTTAGCATACAGCAGGACGCTCCTACGGAGCGAACATCAGAAAGCCTAATACTATAAACAGGATATCCCTACGGGATATGCCTTTATCAATGCGCCGTTAGGCGCAACCTGTTTATAGATAAGATATCCCCACCAAGGATACGCTCCGTAGGTGCGTCCTGATATCATAACAGCAGTGCGCCTTTTATCCGCATAAAAAAGCCCCGTCTGCGCTTTGCACGGATGGGGCTTTGTGTTTTATGCTTTTTATTGTTATGCTAAAACCGGCTCTAATTGCATTTGGTTGGCAAACAATTGATGTACCTTGTGTTCAACCTCATGGCGATTAACGGGCGCTGTGCCTTTGCGGCTTTTAAGATTATTGTCGCGTACCATCTTTGCAACCAGATCGCCAACGGTTTTTACGTTTAGCTCACTGCAAAAACGGGTTGAGAATTTGTAACCAACGGCGGCCAGTATAATACCTGCTGCACCAATTACGCCATATATAAAGCAAGCCATTACAGAACCTGCTAACAATGCAGCAAGCAATGCCTGTATCCACGGTTTAGGTTGCAATATGTTGATCTTTAAACCTAGTTCGGCTTCAACCTGCTCTATCATTTCTGCCCGGCCTTCGCAAGGGAAAATGGTTTTCACTTTGCAGGCCGGCGTAATTTCGCTTTTGCGGCATGGCGATACAGCCATAAACGCGTTTCTGAACCTGTAAAAAGCTTGCTGTGTACTGCAACCTTCGGCGTGGCTGTGTTTAATTTCATCACAGATGGTATCGCACAGATCGTCAATAGAAGCTACATTTTTTAAAGCATCACTTTTAAGTTTTATGTTAAAAGTGCGCTCAATGTTTTGCAACGCAACGGCACTGTTTTCAACACCGTTGCCTGCTAAAAAATCAATATTCAAACTCATTCTTAATCTCTAATCCACAGAAGCAATTACTTGCTTAAATACATTGATTTTTCTTTATACAAATGTCTGAAATATGGATCTTCCAGGTTAGGGATGAAGCGGATAGCCTCGCCTGTTGATTTCATTTCAGGGCCCAATTGTTTTTCAACTTCAGGGAACTTATCGTAAGAGAATACCGGTTCTTTTATAGCGTAGCCTTTAAGCTTGCGTACAATGGTAAAGTCTTTCAGTTTGTTAGCACCCAGCATTACTTTAGCGGCAATGTTAATGTAAGGAACATCATAAGCTTTAGCTATGAATGGTACCGTACGCGATGCACGCGGGTTGGCCTCAATTACATAAACCTCTTCGTTTTTAATGGCAAACTGTATGTTTAGCAAGCCACGTACATTTAATGCGCGGGCAATTTTTGCAGTGTACTCCTCCATTTTGTTGATCACTGTTTCTGAAAGGTCAAACGGCGGCAATACTGCAAACGAGTCGCCAGAGTGGATACCGGCAGGCTCAATGTGTTCCATTAAACCAACAATGTGTACATCATCGCCATCGCTGATAGAATCAGACTCGGCTTCAGACGCGCGGTCAAGGAAGTGGTCGATCAATACACGGTTGCCCGGCAAGTTTTTCAACAAGCTAACTACTGCTTTTTCCAGATCTTCGTCGTTAATAACAATGCTCATACCCTGGCCGCCTAACACATAGCTTGGGCGAACTAATACCGGATAACCTACTTCGTTGGCAACAACCAAGGCTTCTTCAGCACTTTCAGCAACGCCATATTTAGGGTAAGGTATGTTAAGGTCTTTCAACAGGTCAGAGAAACGGCCGCGGTCTTCGGCAATGTCCATGTTATCAAACGATGTACCGATGATCTTGATACCATGCTGGTGCATCTTCTCAGCCATTTTTAAGGCCGTTTGGCCACCTAGCTGCACAATAACACCTTCCGGTTTTTCAAGCTCGATGATCTCGCGCACATGTTCCCAGAATACCGGCTCAAAGTAAAGCTTATCAGCCATGTTGAAGTCGGTTGATACGGTCTCAGGGTTACAGTTAACCATGATAGCTTCGTAGCCAGCTTCTTTAGCGGCTAATAAACCGTGTACACAGCTGTAGTCAAACTCAATGCCCTGGCCAATACGGTTAGGGCCCGATCCTAATACAATGATCTTTTTCTTGTCAGACGATATAGATTCGTTCTCGCCCTCGTAAGTTGAGTAGTAGTAAGGTGTTTTAGCCGGAAACTCTGCAGCGCAGGTGTCCACCATTTTGTAAACACGTTTTATGCCCAGCTCTTTACGGCGCTGGTATACATCCTCTTCGGTAGTGTTATTGTGTAATATATAGGCTATCTGAGCATCAGAGAAACCTTTTTGCTTCAATAGGTACAAGAAATCCTCAGGAATGTTACCTACAGAGTATCTGCGCAGTTCAGTCTCCAGGTTTACAATTTCTTGTATCTGGTTTAAGAACCAACGGTCAATTTTAGTTGCCTTGCGGATAGATTCCATCGGTACACCCAGGCTCATGGCATCGTAAATATGGAACAATCTGTCCCAGCTTGGATGCTCAAGGCTATGCATAATCTCGTCAAGGTTGCGGCTTTGTTTGCCATCGGCACCTAAACCTGCACGGCCAATCTCTAATGATTGACAGGCTTTTTGCAATGCCTCGATAAAGCTACGACCAATACCCATAACCTCGCCTACTGATTTCATTTGCAAGCCTAACTCACGGTTGGCGCCTTTAAATTTATCAAAGTTCCAACGAGGGATCTTAACGATCACGTAATCCAATGTCGGCTCAAAATAAGCTGATGTTGTTTTAGTGATCTGGTTCTCAATTTCGTCAAGGTTGTAACCTATAGCCAGCTTAGCAGCAATTTTAGCAATAGGGTAACCGGTTGCTTTTGATGCCAATGCTGATGAACGCGATACACGTGGGTTGATCTCAATAGCGATGATAGACTCATCGGCCGGGTTAACAGAAAACTGAACGTTACAGCCACCCGCGAAGTTGCCAATGGCACGCATCATTTTAATGGCCTGGTTACGCATTTCCTGGTAACAACGGTCGCTCAGGGTCATGGCGGGTGCCACGGTTATCGAGTCGCCGGTGTGGATACCCATTGGGTCAAAGTTTTCAATAGAGCAGATAATGATCACATTGTCATTACTATCCCTTAAAAGCTCCAATTCATATTCTTTCCAACCTAAGACAGCCTGCTCAACCAATACCTCGTGGGTTGGCGATGCTTGCAGGCCGCGGCTTAATGCCTGGTCAAAGTCTTCTTTTTTATGTACAAAGCCCGCGCCTTTACCACCCAAGGTATAGCTAGGGCGAATTACCAGCGGGAAACCAATCTCTTGTGCGCCTTCTTTGCCTTCAAGGAAAGAGTTGGCAATTTTTGATTTTGCTACACCCACGCCAATATCAACCATTAGTTGACGGAAAGCTTCGCGGTTTTCTGTTTTTTCGATAGCGGCAATATCAACACCAACTATTTTAACACCGTGTTTTGTCCAGATACCACGCTCATCGGCCTCTATACAAAGGTTTAACGCGGTTTGGCCACCCATAGTAGGCAGTACAGCATCAATTTTTTGCTCGGTTAATATTTGTTCAATGCTCTCGCAGGTTAGCGGTAGCAGGTAAACATGGTCGGCAATTACATTATCCGTCATGATGGTTGCCGGGTTACTGTTAATGATAGATACAGTAATACCTTCGTCTTTAAGCGATAATGACGCTTGCGAACCGGCGTAATCAAACTCGCAGGCCTGGCCAATAATAATAGGACCGGAACCTATGATCAGGATGTGTTTAATGGAGGTGTCTTTGGGCATAGTCTTTTTGAGTATAAAGTCTTTGGCTTTCAGTCAATATTGTCAACTTGTGGCCTTAAATACTATGCGCTGATGGCAGGAAATCCCGACTTCAGCGTCGGGGTGCAAAGATAGGACTTATTGGGGTACGTTGTGAGCCTTTTTTGAAAAAAATAAACCACAATTGTTGATAGCTATTTGGGCACCGCTTTTATACCTGAAAACGCGGTGCCCAATAGCTTATATTTTAGTTTTGCGTGTAGCCGTAACCGTAAAGTTCGGTATCATTAGCGCCGCTAAACCAAATGTTATAAATTTTACCGGCCTGAATATTTAAGTCAATAACGGGGTTTGTGGTTACGCCAGTAGCCTGCGTAGTAAACTTAGTGCCCGGCTCAACTTCGTAATATGTAGATGCTGTGCCAAACTGTAGTTGCGTAAACAATTGCGCGCCGCCCTGTATAGAAACAATCATTGCGGAGTTTAAATAATAGTGCAAGTTAATAAACCTAACCCTTGCTTTGCCGGCAGCCGGCGCTGTCATATTATCTTTAATACCACCAGCTGTTAGCTTTCCTGCAAAATTAGCGTAGAAAAACACAGTTGCCTTGTCGCCTATGTCAGAACCATAATTTTCTGCAGCGCTGGTAATATTAGTGTTTGGGTCAACAAAGGCCATTATGTTAATGCCTGCGGTATATTTAATATATGGCGATACTGCACCAAAGCTAAGCCCGCTGCTAATAACCTTTGCATCACCAATGTAAACATCGTGAGCCGGTGAGCCAATTACAGCGTTAACAAAACGTACCTGAGCCTCGCCCTGTGGGGTTTCTTTCTTTTTTACGCATGATGCTAACAGTATAACAGCACTTAATCCTAATAGTATTATTTTTTTCATGATTTGATAAATTGTCCTTCTGCCTGGTTATAATGATTGGTTTATGAAGCAAGTAAACGCTAAAGTATCTATTAAATTATTTAGCCGGCCATGTTTTTAACAAAACCTTGCCGACAGGTGCAACAAAGCCCCTGCAGCTATAAAACGCTGTATGTTAGCGAAACGCTACGATCAAAAAAAATAAATATCGATGAATGGTTTATTTAAATCGATGAAAGTAACTCAGGCAGGAAAAATTATTTTATCAACTTATTATCCGGATTCGGGAAAACCAGTATAGGTTCGTATTTACGGGCCTCTTCCTGCTCCATATAAGCGTATGATACAATAATAACAATATCGCCCACCTGCACCAGTCTGGCGGCTGCGCCATTAAGGCATATTGTGCCGGTACCGCGCTCGCCTTTAATAACATAGGTTTCAAATCTTGAGCCGTTGTTATTGTTTACTATCTGCACTTTCTCATTGGCAATAATATTTGCCGCATCCATCAAATCCTCGTCAATAGTAATACTGCCTACGTAGTTAAGTTCGGCCTGGGTTACCTTAACGCGGTGCAGTTTTGATTTTAATACCTCAATAATCATGGGGCAAAGTTAGTGTTTTAGTTATTACTGTTAATGTTTCATGGATGATAGTTCATGGTTTGGCTGTATAGTAGCTTCTTTTATTACATTGGCATGAACCATGATGTATCACTATCATCTAATCACTATGTTATCAATAAGCCTGGTTTTACCAACCGTAGCCGCAACCAATGCAACTACATGATCGGTGTCTGGCGTGCCGGGCAATAAGGTGTCGGCGTCGGCAATTTCAAAATAAGCTAAAGCTACACCCGGTTCTGCATTAATGGCGGCTTCGGCTTTTTGTTTTAGCTGCGCGATGTTAGCCGGGTTGTAATTTTGCTTTACCTCATTCAGTGTCTTAGACAGTATCAGCGCGTGCTGGCGGTCATCGGCAGATAAATGAATATTGCGCGAGCTCATGGCCAGGCCATCCGTTTCGCGTTCTATCGGGCACATCACCAGTTTTTCAGGCAGTTCCAATAAGTCTATCATCTGTTGTATCACCAAAAACTGCTGATAGTCTTTTTGGCCAAAAAAAGCAAAGTCAGGTGTTACTATATCAAACAGCTTAAACACAACCTGTGTAACGCCCTGATAATGGCCAGGCCTGAATTTTCCTTCCAGTAAGCTTTCTATTTCACCCAGGTCTAAATGCCAACTTTCATCATCGGCATACATCTCGTCAACACCAGGGTTAAACAAAATATCGCAACCGGCTTGCTCTAGTTTAGCTATATCATCCGCAATAGGGCGCGGATATATCTCCAGATCCTTGGGGTCATTAAACTGTGTAGGGTTTACAAATATGCTGCAAACTACTACATCGCATTTTTGCTGCGCCTGTTTTATTAACGACAGGTGGCCGGCATGCAAAGCGCCCATGGTGGGCACAAAGCCCACAACTTTACCTTGATGTTTCACAGTGTCAAGATATTGTTGCAGATCAGCTTTTTTAGTAAAATTCTTCAATATTATATATTACAAAAAGTGGGCGAAGTTGCATAAATGATATAAAATTACCAAAACTACTTGCATAATTGATTGATACTTCATATATAATGCTTATATTTGCACACTCAAATTTTTTGAGATAGTACAAAATATTAAATTCTGATTTGGAGATGGGTAAATCTAAGCTTTTGTTTATAACTCATGAAATGTCACCTTTCCTTGAAATCTCTAAAATTTCTGAAATAACGCGCCAGCTACCGCAGGCAATGCAGGAAAAAGGATTCGAAATTCGTATCCTGATGCCTCGTTTCGGAAATATTAATGAGCGCAGGAACAGACTTCATGAAGTGATCAGGTTATCAGGTATGAATATCATTATTAATGACAATGATAACCCGTTGATCATAAAAGTTGCATCTATACCGGCTGCGCGTATGCAGGTTTATTTCCTGGATAACGAGGAGTATTTCCAGCGTAAGCACGTGTTTGAGGATAAGGACGGCAAGTTTTACGCTGATAATGATGAGCGTATGATTTTCTTTTGCAAAGGTGCATTAGAGACAGTAAAAAAATTAGGTTGGGCGCCTGATGTTATTCATTGCCACGGGTGGATGAGCGCGTTAGTACCGGCTTACCTTAAAACCAGCTATAAAGACGACCCTACATTTAAGCATTCAAAAATAGTTTACTCTATTTACGAGAATGATTTTAAAGGAGCGTTAAATGCTGATTTTGCACAGAAAGCAGTAATGAACGACATGACTGAAGCGCACACCGAAATATACAAGGCAGGTACAAATACCGCTTTATATGAAGGTGCCATCAGCTATAGCGACGCTATAGTTTTAGGCGGGGAGAATATTGACGGGGATGTGTTAAATAATGTTAAAAACAGTCAAAAACCAGTGCTGGAATTTAATTCTACCGCAGATTTCGAAAATTATTACAATTTTTACGACGAAATTACCAATGACGAATTGGTTAACGTTGTATAAAGCATTGAGAGATCGACATATGAAATTTATAAGACTAGACTTATTAACCCTGTTGATAAGTCTTTTTATTTTGAACGGATGTAAAAACCAGGATACCATTGGTTTGGGCGTTGTTAACTCAAACCAGATTAGTGGTAATTTGGTAGATACATCTACTATTGTTATTAATACAATAGCAGACGATACTGTTATTACCAATGGGCTTGCCACAACACCACTATCTTTTCTTAAAGATCCGGTTTTTGGTACTACCGAGGCTAATATGGTAATGGATATAAACCTGCCAAACAGCACTGCTTACACTTTACCAACCGGTACCATTACTGTCGATTCGGCCTTATTGGTTTTAAAATATGCCCGGGGTAATTTTTACGGCGACTCATTATCATCAAGATATAAGGCAAACGTGTATCAGTTAAAAGAACGCGTTTTTCAAGGCACCCCATATTACAATAACAAAATTTGGGATGTGAACCGTACAGTGTTGTTAGGTACTAAGTCATTTGTATCGCGTACAAGTGATAGTGTGCAAGTACTTACTCCTATCGCGTCAAAGCCTGATTCGTTGGTTAAAGTGGCGCCTCAGTTGAGAATACCTATCAATCCATCGTTCATAAACGATATTTTGTATAACGCGCCGGCCGTGCAACGCGGCTCAAACCTGGTATTTAAAAATAATGTAAAAGGCTTTTATATTACGCTTGACCAAGCCCAGTCTGGGCCGGGTGGTACCTTTATGTTTAACATGGGTAGCGAGGCGTCTGTGCAAATTTATTACAAAAACGTAAATGGTACTGTTATTGACACCGGCGTATTAGTATTGCCAAGCACCATTGCCGCAGCAGAGATAAAGCATGCTCATTCGCCTACCATTAATACCGAGATAGCTAACGCTAATACCGGCGGCCGTAAATTGGTTTATTTGCAGGGCCTTGGAGGGTTACGCAGCAAAATTAGCTTTCCATACCTTAAAAAGTTTGCCCAAACAGTTGGCGGCAATGTTATTATTAACCGTGCCGAGCTGGTAGTTAAGCCTTTGCCTGGTTCTACAATACCTTTTGCGCCGCTGCCACGATTAGCGATGTATCGTTATGATATTGCTAAGCAACGTATTTTTATTCAGGACGGTACTAATACAGACCCAAGATCATTTGGCAGCAATGCACCTGGTGGTTTCTTTATCACGCAAGATCAGCAGTATCACTTTTTGATAACTGCCTATATACAAGATCTTATGAGTGGCGCTGTGCCGGATTATGGGTCATTTATTGGGCCGGTATTGCCTACTTCTACTACTTCTATTTTTCCTTCAGCACAAAACGATGGCCGTACTGTTGCGGTTGGTTTTGATAAAACATCACCATACAGTATAAAACTTAATATATTTTATACTAAAGTGGCCAAATAGCAATCAAATTTGTAAACAATAGCAATTAATAATATTAACTTATTAATTGCTATTGTTATTTCTGCTGTAGCTGCTTACTTTTGCTAAGTATTTAATCTATTTCTTATTATGTGTGGAATTGTAGGCTACATCGGTCACAGAGATGCTTATCCGATAGTTATTAAAGGGCTTCAGCGCCTTGAGTACCGTGGTTATGATAGTGCTGGCATTGCACTTTATGACAAAGGCCTTAAAGTTTACAAAAAGGCCGGGAAAGTTGCCGACCTTGAAAAATTTGTAAAGGAGGTAAACCTAAGCGGTACCGTAGGCATGGGCCATACCCGCTGGGCTACACACGGCGCACCAAGTGATCGTAACTCGCACCCGCACTCATCCGGCGACAGAAAACTTACTATTATCCACAATGGTATTATTGAAAACTACGCGGTTATTAAAGAAACCCTTTTAGCCAAGGGCCACATTTTTAAAAGCGATACAGATACCGAAGTTTTAATACATCTTGTTGAAGATATACAGGCAGAGACAGGCCTTGACCTGCTTGAAGCCGTAAGGATAACCCTAACAAAGGTTATCGGGGCATACGCTATTGTAATTATGAGCGCAGACCAACCAGATTCATTAATTGCTGCCCGTAAAGGCAGCCCAATGGTATTAGGTGTTGGCAAAGGCGAGTACTTCATAGCATCAGACGCTACACCGATTGTTGAATACACCAAAAACGTTATTTATTTAAACGATAATGAGATAGCTTACATTAAACGTGATGAGCTATTGATCAAAAATATCGACAACGTTATACAAACACCTTATGTTCATGAACTGGACATGAAGCTTGAGGCTTTGGAGAAAGGCGGCTACGATCACTTTATGTTAAAAGAGATCTATGAGCAGGCCCGCTCTATCCGCGATTGTCTGCGTGGCCGTATTTACCCTTCGCAGGGCAAGGTACAGCTGGGGGGCATTGCAGGTTATGCCGAAAAGCTTAAAAATGTCGATCGTATAATCATTGTTGCTTGCGGTACCTCATGGCATGCCGGTTTGGTTGGCGAGTATTTAATTGAAGAATATGCACGTATACCGGTTGAGGTTGAATATGCTTCAGAGTTTAGATACCGCAACCCTATCATCACCGAAAAAGATGTTGTTATAGCCATCTCACAATCAGGTGAAACCGCCGATACCATGGCTGCTTTAGAAATTGCTAAAGAGCGTGGTGCTACCATATTTGGTATCTGTAACGTGGTTGGCGCTTCTATACCGCGTTTTACAGATGCTGGTTTATATACCCATGCCGGCCCTGAAATTGGTGTGGCATCAACCAAAGCCTTTACGGCTCAGGTTACCGCTTTAACTATTATTTCATTCTTTTTAGCACAGCAACGCGGTACCCTTACCCAAAGCAAGCTGGTTGAATACTTAACCGAGTTGGAAGCTATACCTACTTTGGTTGAAAGGACATTGCAGTGTAACGATAAGGTTGAAGAAATTGCCGCACGTTTTAAAGATGCTAATAATGCGCTTTTCTTGGGTAGAGGCAGCTCGTTCCCTGTTGCATTAGAAGGCGCTTTAAAGCTTAAAGAGATATCGTATGTGCACGCCGAGGGTTATCCGGCAGCTGAAATGAAGCATGGCCCTATTGCCTTAATTGATGCCGATTTGCCGGTGATATTCATCGCCACTAAAAATGCGTCGTATGAGAAAGTGGTGAGTAACATACAAGAGGTTAAAGCACGTGGTGGTAAAATCATTGCCATTGTAACCGAAGGCGACACCATTGTTAGAGACATGGCCGATTATGTGATTGAAATACCGCAAACAGACGATGCTTTTGTACCGTTGTTAGCAACCATACCATTGCAATTCTTGTCATACCACATAGCCGTAATGCGCGGATGTAACGTAGATCAGCCAAGAAATTTGGCTAAATCGGTTACGGTGGAGTAGTTAATAGTAAATGGTCGATAGTCCATAGTAATAAAAAAAGGCGCTTTGAAATTTTCAAAGCGCCTTTTTGCTTTATATAGCTCAATGGAAAGTCAAACCATCGACTATTGACCATGGACTATCGACTAAGATGGCATATGCTTCATCGTCTCATTCAGATCTAGCTCCAGGCCCTGCGCTATGGCCATGCCTAAGCCAATATCTGCCCTAAACCAATGGCAAAGCTGACGGTTGGTTATCTGATCTTTTTTAGGGCCATCAATACCTTTCATAGAGTTTACCACATTTTTTATCAGGTCATTCTTTTGATCCTGGTTCATCAGGCGGTATAGGTTACCTGGTTGTGTATAATGATCGTTTTCGCCTTCTGCATTACGGTCAAACCAATCACCAACCGGCGATCCGAAATCCCAGGCAGGTTCTTTATAACTCTGATCGGCTTCGATATCGTCAAAACTGTTAGGGAAATAGTTAGGTGCTGCACCGCCGTTGCCATCAACACGCATTTGGCCATCGCGCTGGTAATTAGCCACCATGTAAGGGCATTTATTTACCGGTATCTGCTCATAATTGCCGCCTAAACGGTAACGGTGTGCGTCAGGGTATGAAAGTATTCTTCCCTGTAACATTTTATCGGGCGAGTAGCCAATACCATCAACCACATGCGCAGGTGCGAAGGCAGATTGCTCAACATGCGCAAAATAGTTATCAGGGTTTTCGTTAAGCTCCAATGTGCCAACGTCAATTAAAGGGTAATCGCCATGCGGCCAAACTTTGGTCAGGTCAAACGGATTGATGTGGTAGGTAGCAGCATCGGCCTCTGGCATTATCTGTATTTTCATGGCCCATTTAGGGAAATCGCCATTGTCTATGTGCGTCAGCAGATCGTGCTGCGCAAAATCTGGGTTGGTGCCGCGCATGGCGCCTGCTTCTTCATCAGTAAAGTTTTTAATGCCTTGCAGTGTTTTAAAATGAAACTTAACCCAAAAGCGCTCGTTTTGCGCGTTAATGAATGAGAAGGTATGGCTACCAAAACCATCCATGTGGCGATAACCATACGGCGTGCCACGGTCGCTCATTAAAATGGTTACCTGATGCAAAGCTTCAGGGTTAAGCGACCAAAAATCCCACATCATGGTAGCGCTTTTGCAGTTGGTATATGGGTCGCGTTTTTGGGTATGTATAAAATCGCCAAACTTTTTAGGGTCTTTTACAAAGAAAACCGGGGTGTTGTTGCCTACCAAATCCCAGTTGCCATCTTCGGTATAAAACTTAATCGCAAAGCCGCGTGGGTCGCGCTCGGTATCTGCCGATCCCTTTTCGCCGCCGACGGTGCTAAAGCGCAGAAAGAGTTTAGTTTGCTTGCCTACCTGGTTAAACAGTTTGGCACGGGTGTATTTACTTATATCATGCGTTATGGTTAACGTACCGTAAGCGCCAGATCCTTTTGCATGCACTACGCGCTCGGGGATACGTTCGCGGTTAAAATGCGCCATTTTTTCATGCAAAATAAAATCCTGCAATAAAATGGGTCCGCGCGGGCCGGCTGTTTGCGAATTTTCATTCTCGGCGTAAGGGCGGCCCGATGCTGTGGTCAGCTTTTTCTTAGGTGTTTCCATGGTTCATTTATTGGTTTTAGTTAAAACAAACTTCTACATTAAAGTTCAATAGAAAAAATCAATAATTTATATATTTGAATAGATAATATCTATATTGCTGTATATGACACTTACACAACTTGAATATATTGTAGCTGTTGATACCTATCGCAGCTTTGTAACCGCTGCCGAAAAGTGCTTTGTAACCCAGCCAACGCTAAGCATGCAGGTGCAAAAACTGGAAGATACTTTAGGCGTAAAAATCTTCGACCGATCTAAGCAACCGGTTAGTCCTACAGAGATAGGTATTGATATTATTAACCAGGCGCGCATAGTACTTGGCGAGGGCGAAAAGGTGCGCGAGATTATATCAGACAGACAAAAAGAAATATCCGGCGAATTGAAAGTAGGCATCATCCCAACAGTATCGCCTTATATATTACCTAAAATAATGCATGGCTTTGTAAATAAGTATCCGCAGGTGAAACTAATTGTATGGGAGCAAACTACCGAGCAGATCATCCAGCAATTAAAATTAGGCACTATTGATTGCGGCATTTTAAGCACGCCGCTGCATGAAAGCACGCTGACCGAAATACCTGTGTTTTACGAAAACTTTGTGGCATACGCCAGCAAACACAGCAAGCTTTATAAAAAGAAAAGCATTAGCCCTGATGATATTGATATGGAAGAAATTTGGGTACTAAACGAGGGCCATTGCATGCGCGAGCAAGTGCTTAACATTTGCCAGCGCCGCAAATCAACCCAGGGCTTTCAGCATTTTGAGTACAACACAGGCAGCGTAGAAACGCTTAAACGCATGGTTGACCAAAATAATGGCGCTACCATACTCCCTGAACTTGCCCTGGCCGACCTGAGCGACAAGCAACTTGACCGTGTACGCTATTTCAAATCGCCGGAACCGGCGCGCGAGGTTAGTATCGTTATTCAGCGCAACTTCCTGAAACGCCGCATGATAGAAGCGCTGAAAAATGAGATACTTGAGTTTGTGCCAAAACGCATGAAGAATAAGAAGAAAAAAGATTTGATGGAATTTTGAGTTAGAAGATTGGTGATTGAAGATTAAAGATTAGTACTTGTCGCTTCATCGACCTGCAAAACCTAATCTTTAATCTTCAATAACTAATCTTTAAAATCATTATCTTGTATTAACAAAACCCCAATCACAACATGGCTGCAACCATCCCGGCTGATGATATTCAGCAAACACCAACCCGCTTAAACTCATTAGATGCCCTGCGCGGCTTTGATATGGTTTGGATAATGGGCCTTGAGCCTGTTGTAAATGAGCTGGCCAGCCTTACCCATTGGCCGGTGTTTGAAACAATGTCAAAACACCTGGTACATCCCGATTGGAATGGTTTTCATTTTTATGATCTTATCTTTCCGTTGTTTTTGTTCATGGCGGGCGTATCTACGCCGTTTTCGGTAGGGCGCGAGTTAGAGAAGGGTACATCGCGTAATAAATTGTTATGGCGTGTCGTAAAACGTGGTTTGATTTTGGTGCTTTTTGGTATCATTTATAATAACGGCTTAAATATAAAACCATTAGAGGAAATGCGGCTGGGCTCGGTTTTAGGCCGGATAGGTTTGGGGTATATGTTTGCCAGTATAGTGTACATCTACGCTGCCGAAAAATGGCAGATCTTTTGGTTCTGGTTTTTTATCGTCGCTTACTGGCTTATCCTCAGGTTTGCATCTGCTCCCGGTTTTCCTCCCGGCGATCTGACCATGGAAGGCAACTTTGCATCTTACTTTGACCGATGCTTTTTACCCGGCAAGCTTTACTTAGGTATCCATGATCCGGAGGGATTGTTTTCTACCATACCGGCTATTAGTACAGGTATCTTAGGGATATTGACTGGCATCACCCTAAAGAAAACCGGCTTAAGCCAAATGAAAAAAGTAATACGTATGGTAATTGTCGGAGTGATATTTTTGGCATTGGCACAAGTTTGGAACCTCGATTTTCCCATCAATAAAAACCTGTGGTCAAGCTCGTTTGTACTGAATGTTGGTGGATATAGCCTATTGCTGATGGCCTTGTTTTATTATGTGATAGACGTGCTGGGCCATAAAAAGTGGGCCTTCTTTTTCAAGATCATCGGCATGAATTCGATATTGATCTACATGTCTAAAAAATTCATCGATTGGCACTTTACAAACGATGCTTTCTTTAACTGGCTGTTCCAATTAGTTGGCGATCCATACAACCTGGTTGTTGCCGCCATTACTTACCTGATGATAAAATGGCTGTTTTTGTACGTGATGTACCAAAAGAAGATTTTCTTAAGGGTTTAATTTAGCCTTGCGCGGTGCGGATAAGTAGTAGTGCCATAATAGCATAGTCGCCACGGTGCGGTAAGGTTGCCATTGTTTAGCTGTCGCGATAAGTTCCTCGCGGGTGGTTGAGGCAGGCAGACCTTTCACTCTTTTCAAAGCGTTTACGGCAGCCAGGTCACCAATGGGGAAAAGGTCCATGCGTTGCAGAACAAACATCAGGTAAACATCCACCGTCCAGTTGCCTATGCCTTTAAGGGATGCCAAGTGTGCGCGAATGTCGTCGTCCCCCATACCCTCAAACTTTTCAAGACTGATTTGTCCGCTGATGATTGCCTCTGCAAGATACCGGATATAAGCTGTCTTTTGCCTGCTGCAGTAACAAGCTTTAAATTCCTCATCGGTTAACAACAAAACCCGGGCAGGTGTAATTTCCTGCACCCGATCGCGCAGTTTATTTAGGGCCGACAATGCCGAGGCTAACGATACCTGTTGCTCTAAAATGATATGCACCAAACTCTCAAAAGTATTTGGCCGGCTCCACATAGGTGGGTAGCCGTACGCTTTAATAATGGCGGCAAGGTCGGCATCCATCGCGGCGAGTTCGTCACAAATTTGGTGAAAATTGGACGGAGTAAACTTGTTGATCATTGCTTTGTTATTTAAAAATACTAAAATCTTTAGGATATCGTATTAACTTTTCAGATTTTTACTACATGAACAATCTCCCGCCATTAGCAGAGCGCATGCGCCCCAAAAACCTCGACGATTATGTGGGTCAGAAACATTTGGTAGGCCAGGGTGCTGTGCTGCGTAAAGCTATTGAAAGCGGGGCGTTGCCATCCATGCTATTTTGGGGGCCGCCGGGGGTGGGTAAAACTACACTGGCTTATATCATATCGCAAACGCTGGATAGACCTTTCTTTTCGCTGAGCGCTATTAACTCGGGCGTAAAGGATGTGCGCGAGGTGATTGAAACCGCGTCGCGTATTAAAGAGGCAGATGGCCAGCTACCAGTGTTGTTTATTGACGAGATCCATCGTTTCTCAAAATCGCAGCAAGACTCATTGTTACGCTGATAGGCGCTACTACAGAAAATCCGTCGTTCGAGGTTATCTCCGCTTTGCTATCGCGATGCCAGGTATATATTTTGCAGCATCTGTCAGAAGATGACCTGCTCGATCTGCTCAAAAAAGCTATGACGGAAGATCAGGTGCTGCGCGAAAAGAAGATCGAAATAAAAGAGCACGAAGCGTTATTGCGTCTGTCTGGTGGCGACGGCCGTAAGCTGCTCAATATTTTTGAGCTATTGATCAATTCCATCGGCGGTAAAAAAATAGAGATCACAAACCAAGCGGTGCTTGATAATGTGCAGCAAAACATGGCGCTGTATGACAAGGCCGACGAGAATCATTATGATATTATCTCAGCCTTCATCAAATCCATGCGGGGCAGCGACCCCAACGGCGCCGTTTATTGGCTGGCGCGAATGATAGCCGGGGGCGAAGACCCGCTGTTTATAGCAAGGCGCATGCTTATCCTATCATCCGAAGATATTGGCAATGCAAATCCCAACGCGCTATTGCTGGCGCAGGCTTGCTTTAATTCTGTAAATGTTATTGGTATGCCAGAGTCGCAGTTGATTCTGTCGCAAACGGCTATTTACCTGGCTACATCGGCCAAAAGTAATTCGGCCACTACAGCTATTGGCATGGCGCTAAGCCTGGTAAAACAAACCGGCGACCTGCCCGTGCCATTGCACCTGCGCAACGCCCCAACCAAGTTTATGAAAAACATTGGTTACGGTAAAGACTATAAGTACGCCCACAATTTTCAGAACAATTTTACAGATCAGGATTTTTTGCCTGATAACATCAAAGGCACCAAAATTTATGAACCCGGTAATAATGCCCGCGAAAACGAATCGAAAGAAAAGTTAAAGAAACTTTGGGGCGACAGGTATAGGTATTAAAGTAATGCAGCCCTTGCATCTCAATTTATTTGCCTATAATTACATATACTTATAAAAATTGGCGTAATAGATATTTATGCTGTCAACCTTTTTAAAGCACGAGTTTAAGGCTTTTTGGCGTTCAAAAAACGTAGGTAAAAACCTTGCGGTACAAATATTTATGGGCCTCATGATATTGTACCTGCTGGCCTGTGTGGCGTTTGCCGGCTTTTTTTTGGATAAGATAATAAGCAAAACGCTGCCGCATGATCCTATACTGTATTCTTTCTGCGGATTGATATTAATGTATTTTATTTGGGAGCTTTTTGCCCGCCTGCAATTGCAAGAGCTGCCAACCCTGCGCGTACAACCCTATTTGCAGCTACCAATTAAGCGCGATACACTGATACGTTATCTATCCGTAACGGCTCTTTTCTCGGTATTTAACCTGTGGCCCGTTGTGCTGCTTTTTCCTTTTATTTTTAAGGTGATACTGCCGCAATCGGGCGTGTTGGCCGCCCTTGGTTTCGCGGTTGCTGTTTTAGCGCTGTCTGTATTTAATAATTACCTGGCACTGTATGTAAAACGCCGGGCCAATTTAAATGGCTGGGTGTTTTTTATTGCCATGGGGGTGTTATGCCTTATTACATTGGCCGACTTTATGTGGCACCTTATCTCTATCCGGGGTATATCATACAGCTTTTTTGGGCATTTAATTAATCAGCCTGCATTAATGTTATTACCGGTGCTCATGGCAGCGGCTGTATACCTTGTTAACTTTAATTATCTTAAACAAAACCTTTATCTTGAAGAACTAAGTACCAAAAGAAACAAGCTTAAAGCCAGTACAGATTATCCGCTATTAAGTTACTTTGGCCCGGCCGGCGATCTGGTAGCTAACGAAATCAAGCTAATTATGCGTAACAAACGCCCTCGTTCGGCCTTTGTTATGTCCTTGTTCTTTTTGTGCTATGGTCTGTTTTTTTACCCTAACCCGGGTATGAAAGATAACGAGGTATTTAAGGTTTTTGTGGGGATGTTTATGACCGGGCTGTTTACCACCAGTTATGGCCAATTTATGTTTAGCTGGCAGGCTGCTCATTTTGATGGGCTTATGGTAAGCAAGATAAAATTTGCCGATTTTCTGAAAGGCAAATACCTGCTATTAACCGCGGTATCCACTATGGCGTTGATACTAACCACCCCGTATGTTTACTTTGGCTGGCGGGTGTTGCTTATCCATTTTGTAATGTATTTGTGGAATTTGGGTGTCAACGTAAACATTGTGTTATACTTTGCCAACCGTAACGCGCGCCGTATTGATCTAAGCAAGGGCGCTTCTTTTAATTGGGAGGGCGTTGGCGGTACACAAATGCTGTTATCGTTTTTATTGATGCTGCCACCATTGGGTATTTATTGGTTGTTCAGTGTATTTGGGTATCCCGATGCCGCATTGGCAGCAATGGGGCTTATAGGTTTAATAAGCGCATTATGCCGCGATTACTGGATACAGTTTTTAGAGGCCGATTTCCATCGCCAAAAATTTAATGTTTTAGAGGGTTTTAGAAACAAGCAATAATGATACAGGTAAAAGAGCTAAAAAAAGTTTACAGCAATGTTATTGTAGTAAATATCCCAGAGCTTACGGTTAATAAAGGCGAGAGCATTGGCCTAGTAGGCAACAATGGCGCGGGCAAAACTACCCTGTTTAGGATGATACTTGACCTGATACGCCCCGAAGCCGGCCAGGTGCTTTCAAAAGATCAAACCGTTGCCGGCAGCGAGCATTGGAAAAACTACACCGCGTC
This sequence comes from Bacteroidota bacterium, assembly GCA_040386815.1. Taxonomy (GTDB): domain Bacteria; phylum Bacteroidota; class Bacteroidia; order Sphingobacteriales; family Sphingobacteriaceae; genus Mucilaginibacter. Next base: position 120,620 of record JAZKET010000012.1, read on the forward strand.
ATACCTTGATGAAGGTTTTTTAATTGATTATTTGACACCCGAAGAATACTTTTACTTTATTGGCGGCCTGCATAATCGCACGCGTGCGCATGTGGATGATTTTTTGGCCGGCTATACCGATTTTTTTAACGGCGAAATATTAAAACGCGGCAAGTATATCCGCGATTTGTCGAAAGGTAACCAAACCAAAGTGGGTATAGCCTCTTGCCTGTTGCAAAGCCCTGAGATATTAATGCTTGACGAGCCTTTTGCTAACATAGACCCAACAACCCAATTCAGGTTAAAAAATATGATCAGGGATGCCAGTAACAAGGGTGTAACTACACTGGTATCAAGCCATGACCTTAACCATGTCACTGATGTGTGCGACCGTATTTTGCTGATGGAAAAAGGCCGTATCATTAAAGATATAGCTACTAATTCGTCGACACTGGCCGAACTGGAAGATTACTTCGCTATCGGGCAATCAACTAACACAGACTAGTTATCGCGATAGCTATATTTGGAAAATGTACACTATCAGACAAGCTATCGTCAGCGATGCGGAAACTATACAAAAACTGGCGCACCAAATATGGCCATCAACGTATTCATCCATCATCAGCCAGGAACAGGTGAACTTTATGCTGGCCGACCGTTACTCTGCTGCTGTCATCGCGAAGCAAATAGAAGAAAGTATACAAACCTATTTATTGCTGATTGAGGATGATGTGCCGGTGGCATTCGCCGCCTATTCACCTGATGATGATCCGGATGTTTACCGCTTACATAAACTATACCTGCTACCCTCAACACAAGGCAAAGGCTATGGCAGGGCTATGCTGCAAGCGGTTGCCGACAGGGTAATTGCAGCGGGAAAAAATAAGCTGGATCTGAACGTGCATCGCCAAAACCCGGCGAAGAGCTTTTATGATAAAATGGGCTTTAAGGTGTTGTATGAAATTGATATCCCCTTTGGGCCATATTTTTTAAACGATTACGTAATGCGGAAAGACCTTTGTGAAAACAATTTATAGCTTACCTTTTGGTCAGGTAATTCTGTTCTGGTAAAATGAATGTGCATTTTTGTACTATCAGGTAGTCTAATATTTTATTAAACTCGGCTATTCGTGCTGCATCCCACATATTGGGGTGTCCTTGTAGCACCATCATGCCCTGGTACTTGTTCTTCTTGCGCTCGTAATCGGCCACAAAGTGATCAAAATTAACTTGGCCGGTGGTTATTTCCATATCAACCCGGTAGTTATAGTTATCCATCCAACCTTTTAATCCGGATCTATCCTCGCTATATAGCACCACAAAGTAAGCGTTATGCTCGGCAAGTACCTTGTTGGTAACGGTATCGCTTTGGTTAAAGGGTGCACCAAATGTGTGCATGCTTACACCCAGCAACTGCCTTACCCGCTCATGTGCCTTTGCTAAATGCGCTTTCTGAAAAGCATACCCCGTGCCCTTAAATTCCGGGCTGTTACCGTCGGGCTGGTTTTTGTTAGAATGGTCAAAGCCATGGTTCCATATCTCGAACTGCTTACGGCCTTTTTCATCAGTAGCATAGATGTATTTGCTATAGGCCTGCTTCGCCGTCGAATCGAGCCAGGTGGCAATAACGCCCAGCCCGGCTTTTATTTTGCGTTGCAACAGTAAGTCTAATACCGGCTCAGCAGTGCTATGCCCGTTCCTGGAACCTAGATCATCAAGCTTAAGCAGTATTTTGCGTTGCGCCGTTGCCCCACTGGCCAGGGCAATCCATAATATCAGCGCAAGCACGTACTTTTTCATTACTTTTTAGCAAAAGCCGCTGCAGTAGTATTTAGTTGGTCGGCGGTTAAACGTGCGCTACCGTTGTTAATAACAATACGGTATTTAAACGTTACCGATTCGCCTTTTTGCAGCGTAAGGTTTTTTTCTGATTTGCCTTTGGTAAACTCTTTTTCGCCCAGCGGGTTTGCTGCAAACAGCCCATAGCCACGCGCATGCCAAAATGTTGGGTAGTTGGGGTTCTTAGGATGGTCTACAATGGCAACACTCACAGCGTCGTTACCCATTTTGCCGTAAACCATGCACCATACACCACGGGTACTCCAGGCGGCATCGCCTTCTTTGCCTTCGCTGGTTAAGTAATTGCCATTGGCTAAATTATCTGTACCGCCTTTAACCAGGGTTATTATACCTTTGTCATCAGTGAATTTTTGATCTTCTTTGGTAGGTATTTGTAGCTCATGCGCTAAACGTAAGCCTAACAAACCGTCTTTATGGTCGGTAAACTTGGCCAGAGTATTGGCTTTAAGGGTGGTAGTACGGTCTATAATACGTTGACCGGGTGTGCCGCTAAACTCAAGGGTGGTGGTTTCTTCAACCAAAACTTCTTTAGCCTGGTTTGTCCAGTTGGCGTGGTAGGTAAGGCTGCCGGTGGTGCCGTTTTTGGTTTCTAAAATTTTGTCTGTTTTAACCCAGCCATACAGGTGTTTCCTGTTAGCGGGGATAGCGTAGCTGTTGTTCCAAAAATCAAGACCGTTTAAACCCTCGTAATTGAACCAAAGGCCAATATGGTGCGGGTGATCTGTAGGGTCGCCGTCGCGTTTATCCAAAGGGAAACTGCGCGTAACTTTAGTGCCATTTGAAGCAATAAGCGGATACAATACCGGTTTCTCCAGTGTATCAGGGTATAAAAAGCTGGTGAATGGCTTGCCGCCTATCAATACGTTTATTTTATCCTTTGCTGCTTTTACAAAGGTTACCGGCTGTTGTTGCGCCATGGCACTACCAGTCAAGGCTATTATGCCCATAGCCAGGCCAATTTGTTTGATCTTGTTCATTGTGGAGAATTTTGTAATGCCAGATGATGATTGGTTTATCATCATCTGGCATCAAATACTTAATATTTAAATACTTTGCCGCCTACCATAACCTCCTGCGTTTTCTCGTCGAAAGTTGCTTTTTGGCCGGTACAGGCTGCAGCATTGGTCATTATTAATGCAATAGCGTGGCTGTAACCAACTTCAACCGGGGCGTTGGTTTGTTTACGGCTGCGCACACACTCCATCCAGTTACGTACGTGGTTAGATGTTAATACGTCGCCACCGGTATTTGCTGATGTTACTACTTTTTCGGTGTTTTTTAAGCTTACCTCAGGCAATAAATTAGCTTGCATGCCCATTGCTTTTGCATACCCCGCTGTAAGCCCGCCCGTTGGCGTTACTTTATTAGTGTCAAGGTTTAACTCGCCACCGTTTGAGTAGTAGATCTCTTTTGGATGCTCATCGCCATTGTGCATGCGTGAGCCAAAGGTTACCTGGAAACCAGACTTAGGATCATTTGCAGGGCCGTACTCCATAACAGAAGTTATGGTATCCCAGTTACGTCTGCCGTCTTTCCATTGGTAAATGCCGCCGTTGGCCGTTACGTTACGTGGATGGCTTAAGCCGCTAAACCAGTGTACAGTATCAATCTGGTGGCTCATCCATTGGCCGGCAAGGCCTGACGAGTATGGCCAGAATAAACGGAACTCCAGATATTTACGCGGATCAAATGCTTCATAAGGGCGGTTCATTAAAAAGCGTTTCCAGTCGGTGTCGCTCTCTTTTAACAGCGGTACAACATCTGGTCTGCGCCAGCGGCCCGGTTGGTTAACGTTCCAGCTTAATTCAACCATAGTTATGGGTCCAAACTTGCCCGATTTGATAAAATCTTCGGCAGCGTGATAGTTAGCACCACTACGGCGCTGCGAACCTATTTGTACAATTTTACCTGTTTCTTTTACTGCTTTTAGCGCGAAACGGGCATCCTCCATGGTTTCGGCAAATGGTTTTTCGCAATATACATCGGCGCCTGCGCGTACAGCTTCGGCACAATGGCGCGCGTGCTGAAAATCGGCTGTGCTGATAAATACCGCGTCAATGGTTTTGCTACCGTACATCTCTTCGTTGTTACGATAAGCTTTTACCTCATTGCCCATTTTCTTGGTCCAGGCGGCGGCGCCTTCTTCGCGGCGTCTGTTCCAGATGTCAGACACGCCAACCACTTCAAAATTTAGTTCTTTATAGTGGTTCATGAAGCAAGGCATATGCGAGCCTTTGTGCCTGTCAGAATAGCCAACAACACCTACGCGCACCCTGTCATTAGCGCCTATAATGCGGTTATAGCTTTTAGCGCCAAAGGTGGTTTTGCTAAGCATTAAACCAGCTCCTGCAATGCCAGCCTGCTTTATAAAATTACGACGTGATTCTTCCATTAGAGTCAAAATGTTTGGTAAAATTGGTTTGAGGGCGGGTAAGATCACCAGCCGTATTCAAATATCCATTTTTTTAACCTAAATACAGCAAGTGATATTTAAAAATTACGCACACGTTTGCGTTAAAATTAAAACACTATCAATATTTAAAATCATAGAAAATTTGTGGGCGGTATGTTATATTTAGCTATGAAATTTAAGATAGCGGCAATACTATTGCTCGCATGTTGCCTGTGTGCTGATACCATTGCTCAAAACAAGTTTAAAAAAGTAAACAACTGGCTAGATGCCAACACTGCCGACATGGGCGGCCGCGCTATTCTAGTGATCTATAAAAATGGCCGGGTGATACACAATTATTCTGTAAACAACATGAACCTGCGCCAACGGCTGATGGGCCGTGTTATAGCTAAACGCCAGGGCAAAACATCAGACACGGACGATTATACTACCGATTCGCGCGTGGCTATAGCCAGTTGCAGCAAATGGTTAAGCGCCGCATTGGTAATGACCTATGTTGATGAAGGTAAATTGAAGCTGACAGACACCGTAGGCAAGTTTTTACCTGTACTTGCTGCAAGCGGTAAAGGTAAAATCACTATAGCGCAATGCCTGTCGCACCTGACAGCAATAAAAGCGCCGCCATTAAAAGAAGATCTGCAAGAAATGCGCGGCTTTACAAGTATGGACGACGCGCTAAAGAACATTGCCGCCCTGCCTTTTGAGGGCCAGCCGGGTAAGGTATTTCATTACAGCAACGTGGGTTTACAAATAGCCGGTGCTGTGATTGAAAAAATAAGTGGTAAAACCTTTCAGGCTGCGTTTGCCGATCGTATTGGCACCCCACTGGATATGAAAAGCACCGATTGGGGAACCGGCAAAGTAGCCCTACCCGCTGGCGGCGCCACCAGCACCCCGCACGATTATCTGAACTTTTTAACCATGATATTAAACAAGGGTATGTTTAATGGTAAGCGCATATTAAGCGAAGGCAGCATAACCCAAATGCAAGTAAACCGCATTACAACCGATGTAAACGTAGCTTATTCGCCTGGCGAGGCCGGTGATCTGGGCTATGGTTTTGGCGAATGGGTGCAAAAAAGCGCTACTTTAGTTGATTTAGGAGCGTCTGTTAGCAGCCCCGGCTTGTTTGGAAGCTACCCATGGGTTGATTATAAAAATGGCTATGCCGCTTTATTAATAACTTTTTACGTTAATAATAAAGGCAGGGGTGAAAAGTATAAGGAGTTGAAGAGGTTGGTTGATGAAGCGGTGCGGTAAAATGGCTAAAACCACAAAAAAACTATAATCTTCTAATCTTATACATCTTAATTCAGCTTTGCTACTTCCCTAATATCCGAAACTTCTAACACAGGTTTATTATATCCCCTAATTACACAGTTTATCATGGCCTGCCCAACCTGGTGCAATGTCAAAGTAGCCTTAGGCGCAAAGAAATTTACCACCGGATACAACCACAAAAACCAGCGGTAAACACCATTAAGGCTTTGCTGACCATCCACCGGTTTCATAATGCCCGGGCGAAAGGCATACGCTTTTTTATAGGGCAACTTAAACAGCGCGTTCTCTGTACGGCCCTTTACGCGCGCCCACATAATTGATCCTTTTTCGCTGCTGTCGGTACTGGCGCCCGATACGTAGGTAAACACCAGGTTTGGGTTTACACTGGCAACCGCTTGCGCAAAGTTTAAAGTTATATCATAGGTAAGGCGGGTATACTCATCTTCTTTTTTGCCTACAGACGATACGCCCGAACAGAAGAAGCAGGCATCGTAACCGGCTAGTTTGTCGGTTACGGCAGTAAGGTCCATAAAATCGGCCACCAATAGTTCTGTCAACTTCGGATGCGACAGGTTGTAATGCCTGCGGTTAACTATCAGTACCTGGGTTACCTCTGGGCTGTTAAGACAGTGCATTAGAACACCTTCGCCTACCATGCCGGTAGCGCCTGTTATTATTACCTTCATTTTATGCTTACTTGTTGTGTTTGTTTTAATGATTAGACGATCATCAATATAAAACATTTTAAATTATTTTGTTTGATGCTTTTAGCTGATAACCTATGTTTGTCACATTTTTAGGCAGGTTGGTCACATTTTAATTTTGTACTTTGATGCGTTTTGTACCATTGCACCATCAATCACACAAAACAATCAAATAACCATATGCAAAAGTTTATAGACGAAAAGCTTAAGACGGAACCTGCCCGCATTGAGTTTGGCATTTTTACCGGCTTTATTTTAGTATCGCTGGCGTTTAATATTGTTGATACTACCCGTATACAGCTTGATAATAACGGCATTATAGCTGGGCCAATAGTTGAGGCATTTTTCTATCACCTTATCATCGGCATAAGCTACATTATGCTTTGTTTTTATGTAACGCCTGTTTTTGAAAGCCGTAACCAAAAGGCATCAAACAGCATCTATGTGTTTGCATTTACAGCGGTGTGTATTTTGCTGGATATTATTCCCGTTTTTTTTGCTGCGCTTCTGGGCCTTAAAATATTGTTCACGTATTTTAATCGCAATAAAGAGAATCAGCAGAATGCCTACTACTATGAGGTTGGGCTGTTAACCGCATCATGGATATTGATACTATCAGGCAGCTATTATGTAAGCGCCATTTGGCTTAAGATATTTATCCTTTACAGCTTACCGGTGTTAATGATTGCTTACCTGTATGCCATGTACAGCATACTGCCAAAGGCACAGCATAGTAAGCGGAAGTTTGTTTACTACTTTGGTCGTATGTTTTTTATGGCATCGCTTACCACCATTGCTTATGTGCTATTCTTTAAAATTAAGGAAGAAGCAGGTCCCAGAACATACGAGATGTTTACTCCTGAAAATGTACGGCGGAACCTTATTATCTTAGGTAATATCCATGAGGATGCACAAGTACTTATTGTGGTAGGTAATTTCTTTGTTCAATTGTTGATTATTACCCCGCTGGCATGGAATATTTATAAAAAGCGTAATGAAAAGAAAGAGGAAGAAATAACCATGTTGCGTACCGAATTGGGCCAGTCGGACGCAAACCTCAACTTTCTTAAATCGCAGATAAACCCACACTTTTTGTTTAACGCCTTAAATACGCTGTACGGTACCGCCCTGCAGGAAAACGCAGAGCGCACCGGCGAGGGTATACAAAAGCTGGGCGACATGATGCGCTTTATGCTGCAGGAAAACACACAGGACAAGATATTGCTTGCGCGCGATATTGATTACCTGCGTAATTATATATTGCTGCAACAGCTGCGTACGGCAACATCAGAAGGGGTAGTAATTAACACCCAAATAGCAGATTATGCCGGCAACTTAATGATAGCGCCCATGTTGCTTATCCCTTTTGTAGAGAATGCCTTTAAACATGGTATCAGCCTCATCAATCCGTCGCACATAAAGGTAACGCTGCAAACCAGGGACAATACGCTTTATTTTGATGTTCATAACAGCATCCATATCCGTAATGAGAATGACCCTGAAAAAGAACATAGTGGCATAGGCTTAGAAAATGTTAAACAGAGGCTTAACCTGCTTTACCCGGACAGGCACGAGCTTATCATCAGAGAAACGGGCACCGAGTTTTTTATACACATAACCCTGCAGCTTGATGCAAATGCCTAATTTTAATAAATGATAGCCATTGCTGTAGACGACGAACCTATTGCCCTTGATGTGGTAAAAAACCATGCAGCCCGGGTGCCTTTTGTTGACCTGGCGGCTAGTTTTACTAACGCCTTTGATGCCATTAGCTATTTGCAGCATAATCATGTCGACTTGATATTTCTGGACATAAAGATGCCTGATATTAGCGGGATAGATTTTGTAAATACATTAAGCAATCCGCCCATGGTGGTGTTCACTACAGCTTATTCAGAGCATGCTGTAAAAGGGTTTGAGTTAAACGCGGTTGACTATCTGTTAAAGCCTTTTTCGCTATCGCGATTTTTAAAAGCTTGCAACAAGGCGCATGAGTTGTATTTGCTGCGCGGAAAGACAGAGCAGGCGCAGCCATCAAACGCTATATTTATTAAGGATGGCTATGAACAGATAAAGGTTGAGCTAAGCGATATTTTATTTGTAGAGGCCGCGGGAAACTACACTAAAATATACCTGCATAATGGCAAGCTTTTGAGCACCCGTGTAACGGTGAATGATATGCAGCTGCTATTGCCAGAAAAAAACTTTATCCGTACCCATAGGGCATTCATTGTAGCCAGGGATAGAGTAGACAGATTTGACCGTACGCAAGTAATCATTGGCGAGCATGTCATTCCGGTAGGGGCCACCTATGCGCAGGCATTGCAATTACTGGCCTGATTTCAACATCGCCCTAAATAAAAAATGTCCGGCTTTTGCAAGCGCGGACATTTTTGTTTTTATATAGATAGATGGTAGAATGCAGTATTATGAAGCCTTGGCCAGCATGGTTAGTTTTGGCACTTCGGTAACTACTTTTTTGGTGCTTGCGCGGCTGTCAATAACAGCATATTTGTTACGCAGCTTTTTAAGCATCTCAAAACTGAAAGCGTCTTGTATAGGTAGGTGATATTGGCAAACTGTTTTTTCATGCAGTCTCAAATCACTGGCTTTTACCACTAAGTTTTCATGATTAATGTGGGTTAGCCCTGTTTTATTATCGGTATCAAATATCACAAACGTATCTATTTGCCTTCCTTCTTTATCGGTATAAACCACCGATGCGTTTTGATGATAATGTTGCATAATTATATATTCCTTTTTATTGAGGGTTAAGCAGCTTTTTTAGCGCGGAATTGTTGCAGGTCCTGCATTAACAAATCTTTCAATTCAAAGTCAAGCGCTTTTAATAAAATGGTTGTTATGTCTATGTTTTGCATGATAATTTAATTTAGTTGTTAGGGTAAATGCTAAAACCATGCCACGGCTTAATTATGAATAGTTATTGCTTTAAAAGCCGCTTTTCGTCCTGCTTTACATACAAATGGGCAGGACAGTCTGTATAATTGACTTTTTTAGGATTTATGAAGATGTGTTTGTAAAGAAGTTTCGCAAAAGAATATTTGACATTTCGTGTATAGAAATAAATGCAATTATTCGCGATATGTTTTCGTTTTGGTACAGATTTTTGCCCTTTTATTATCGTAATTATTAAATAAATTTCCAAAACTGGGGCGCATAGAGAGATATTTCGATAAATTTACACATACACGTTGTGTGGCACGCTTAGCGGTTTACTGTTTGTGGATGGAATGCAGACTAAACAGACAGTATATGGAAGCAAAAACATCCTTCATTACCAAGTTTACTACTTTTTGGGTGGTAATATTAACCATTACGATAGCGTCGATTTTGATGACGGAAAGCGTAAGCAGGCAAAACACCATTTGGGTGGGCGTTATCTCTTTAATGTGTTTGTTCTTCTTTGCCGGAGTACTCACCAGGCTTGGCGCTGCCGAGCGTAAAAAACGTGTTTACTATGAGATAAGTTAATTGGCCTGGCAATAGAAAAACCAATTTGTTATTATTTGTATAAGTGACCTGCCGGTAAAGGTATTACACATGTAATTGCTTTTTTGGGAAACGGTGGGTCACTTTTTTTGTATATAGGCAGCCTTTGTTTGGTGTTTAGTTAAGCCGCTATTTTTTTTTGTACTTTTATCTTAATGCACCTTAGGCTATCGCAAAAAAAACTTATAGTAATGCTGTTATTGGCGGGTGCAGTTGCCTGCGTAATTGCTAAATGCTGGTGGCTTAACCGGATAACGTTTGATATTGACAGTATGCAGCAGGCTATTGCGCCTATGCAAAAGCATATTAAGCCAAACGCGACTGTTGGATTTGTATCAAACCTTGATTCTACAAATCAGTACGCGCTCTATTATTCATCTAAATTTATACTGGCTCCGCAGAAGTTGTTGTTAAAGTCTGATAAGGATACTTTACTGGCTGTGCAGCTAAAAGGCAGAGAGCTGCTTAGATTGCCGCAGTATAAAATCATTGATAGCGGTAGCACGGCCGACAAATTGATTTTACTTTTAACCCTTAACAAACCATGATAGTTATAGTAATTATCAACCTGGTTTTGTTATGGGTGGCCGTTTATAAACTAAATAGCAAACTATTACAGGGCAGCACAGCATTGCTGTACTATACTTCAACCTTAGTTATGCTTACTTTGGTTAGTTTTCTGTACTATCTATCGCTGGTATTTAAGTTACAGTTTAGTTTGTTGATCATTCTTATATCGGCCATTAACCTATCGCATCTATATTTTACTGCTTCTACCTTTAAAAGCTTTTATATCAACCTAACAAAAGGAAAATCCAATTACGATATCGTACCGTTCCTGGTGTTGTTCATTATAGCTTTTTTCTTTTTATTTACAGGCAGCAAGTATGGTTTTTTTGATGGATGGGCGCTATGGAATAGCCACGCAAAGTTTCTATTTCATCCGGATAGCTGGCAAAACATGTTTGCCGATACTACCTATGAGTCAAGCGCAGATTATCCATTGATGCTACCTGCACTGATAGCCTTTTTTTGGCGTATGATTGGCAGCACCACATTTATGGTGCCTTTATTAATATCGTTTACAGCATTGGCAACAATACCATTGCTGCTTTATCATGCTTTAAAACCAGCGCTTAAAAACTATTATCTGCCCATATTTGCTATAGCACTTTTACTTACAGATCATGTATTTATGGGTTTCGTGTCAGAGCAGTGCGCAGATATCCCATTATCGGTTTTTATATTAATGACTTTTGTGTTATACAATCATCTAACAAAAACAAAAGAACAAGCCACTACCTACCTTTTAGGGTTTATTTGCGCCAGCTGCATGTGGATAAAAAATGAAGGGCTGTTATTTTGTGCCATATTTTCTGCCAGTTTTATGATAGTTAACTATAAGCGCCCCGGCGTTATTAGTAGGTACATAGCGGGTGCGCTTTTACCAATAATTGTTACACTTAGCTATAAACAACTGTACGCACCGGATACTGCCTTTTTTTCATCGGGTAACAATACGCAGGCCATCTTAACTAAATTACAGGACAGTAGCCGCTATATGCTCATTGCCGAAAAGTACGCCGCTATTTTGTTAGAACGATTTTGGATTGCTCTGATAGTCATAGTGGCTGTAGGAGCAATAAATCGCCAATACTTCAAGTCTGTTTATTTTATTACTTTGTTGTTAATGTTGGGCGGCTATACCTTTGTTTATCTGATATCGCCCTACCATTTGGGTTGGCATATTTATACTTCGTTTCACCGGCTGATGAACCAGATCTATCCTTCTTTAATATTTACTACGCTGCTTTTTTGCGGTCGAAAACTGAATGCAATTCACTAATCTTTTTGATACAATAAAAAATGTTGTATCGGTAAAAAATCGCCCTTACTAATTAAGCTAAAGCCATTTGCCTTTAGCTCTTTACTTACCTGCGCAACACTCATTTTATGTAAGGGCTTTATCTCAACTGTGGGGTCTTCTGCCCGATACTCTATTAGTAAGAGTTTGCCACCCGGCTTTAGCGCTCGTTTAACGGCCTGTAGCATCTCTTGCGGATAAGCCAGCTCATGATAAACATCAACCATAAAAGCCAGATCAATACTAGCCTCAGGCAAATTTGGCGATGAGGCTGTGCTTTTAATCACCGTCACATTATTAAGCCCCAGGTCTTTGGCATGCTGTTTCAAATAATCTATGGCGCTTTGCTGTATCTCAACCGCGTAAACTTTACCCTGCGGTAATTTGGCCGCTATGGGGAAAGTATAATAGCCCGTACCTGCACCAATATCAGCTACAACATCTGTTGCCTTGACAGGCATTTTCGATACGGCCAGTTTAGTGTTCTCTTCCTGCTCGCGGGTGTCGCGTTCAAGCCAGGCAGCGCCTTCAAAACCCATTACGTGCGCAATCTCCCGGCCCATGTAAAATTTACCAATACCGTCTGGTGTTGCCGTTTTGTAGGTGCAGGTGCTTTTATCAGGCTTTTGAGCATTTAGGTTAATGCTTAGTAATAAGCAAGCTGTTAATAAAAGTAACCATCTGTTGTTAAGCATAATAATGTAATTTGCAATTATGTGCTTTTGTTTGGCAATACCAATTTAAAGATACGGTGGCCTATACTAAAATTTACAAACCGGGTATATGTGTGCCGGCTTAAATTTATATTTTTACGCTGATATCCCAACCAATTAGAAAACAACCTTTTATTGCTTTATGAAGAAAACAACAACCCTGGCTTTAAGCTGCCTGGCTTTGGTGAGCGCTTTGACAGCCAATGCGCAAAACACATCGTGGAAATTATTAACCGATAAAATAACCACGCCCTGGGCCGAGAAGATAAACCCTGCCGCGCCATTGCCTGAGTATCCGCGTCCGCAAATGGTGCGCAGCAATAACTGGCAAAACCTTAACGGTGTTTGGA
>JAZKET010000012.1:133303-136230 GCA_040386815.1 Bacteroidota bacterium
AGCTTACCAGGGCAAAATATTGGTGCCGTTTGCGGTCGAGTCTGCTATATCGGGTGTTGGCAAAACAGTTGGTAAAGACAGTGTGCTTTGGTATAAAAACTCCATCACCCTAAATAAAGCTGTTAAAGGCAAGCGTACACTTTTGCATTTTGGCGCTGTTGACTGGCGCACCGAAGTTTTTGTTAACGGCAAAAGCGTTGGCGTACACGAGGGTGGTTTTGATCCTTTCTATTTTGATGTTACATCTGCCCTGAAAGGCAGCGCCCAGCAAGAGATCAAAGTAAAAGTATGGGACCCAACAGACGATGGCCCGCAGCCACGCGGCAAGCAGGTTAAAAAGCCTAATGGCATTTGGTATACGCCGGTTACCGGTATATGGCAAACCGTATGGTTAGAGGCTGTTGATAATACCTACATCGCGTCTACTAAACAAACGCCAAATATCGACAGTGAAACGCTAACTGTATCGGCCAATGTTGTTGGCGCGCAGACTACAGATCAGCTGAAGATCACTGCCTGGGACGGTAAAACGAAAGTGTCAGAGAAAACCATCGCAGCAGGCGAAACAGCTACATTGAATATTGCTGACCAGAAATTATGGTCGCCTGAAAGTCCTTTCCTGTATGATTTGCAAGTGGCGGTTATCCGTGGCGGTAAACAAATTGACGAAGTGAAAAGCTATTTCGCTATGCGCAAGATATCTCGTGGTCCGGATGGCAATGGCATTCAACGTATCCTGTTAAACAACAAATTTGTGTTCCAATACGGCCCGCTTGACCAGGGCTGGTGGCCAGATGGCTTGTACACCCCGCCAACAGAAGAGGCAATGAAATTTGATGTTGACGAGCTTAAAAAAATGGGCTTTAACATGATTAGAAAGCACATTAAAGTTGAATCGGCGCTTTATTATGCCTATTGCGATAAAGTGGGTATGTTGTTATGGCAAGATATGCCAAGCGGCGATTTAGGTAACCGTTGGGAAAACCGCCCGGGAGTACTAGACAAGGGTACCGAGAAAGACCGCACGCCTGAGTCTGAAAGTTATTACCGCAAAGAGTGGGATGCTATTATGAACACATTGCATAATTTCCCTTGTATTGTGGTGTGGGTGCCATTTAACGAGGCTTGGGGACAGTTTAAAACTGTTGAAATTACCGAGTGGACAATGAAAAAAGACCCGTCGCGCCTGGTTAACAGTGCAAGCGGTGGAAACTATTTCGATACCGGCGATATGGTAGATCTGCACAATTACCCGCAGCCGGCTATGCCTCGCCCTGAGATATTTGGCAAAACCAAAGCCGTTGTTTTAGGTGAGTTTGGTGGCCTTGGCTGGACGATAAAAGACCATACCTGGATCATTAAGAGAACCTGGGGTTATGGAGAACAGTTCAAAAATAGCGAAGAGCTGTTTGCCAGATACGCTAGTTTTACTGATAAGTTGGAAAGTTATATTAAACTAGGTTTATCTGCTGCGGTTTACACCCAAACCACCGATGTTGAAGGCGAAGTGAACGGCTTTTTAACCTATGACAGACGGGTATTTAAAATGCCCGTTGCCGAGTTATTTAAAGCTAACAGCAAATTGTATAACCCGGCTTTGGTAAAGTAAGAGTCAAACCCTAATAAAAGGACAGCCTGCTATGTATTCATAGCGGGCTTTTTTATGTTAAACTTAAATTCATACTTTGTTTTTATTTAGACTAATTATTAATAACTTTGGATTGTTAATAATTACATATCAAATCATCATAAAATCAACCTATGAAACAGCTTAAAACAATATTACTAACGCTACTTATCAGCGCCATTACCACCGGGACATTTGCACACGCGCTTTGGATTGAAACTGCCGGCAATGGCCAGGCTGGCAAAGCACAAACCGTTAAAGTATTTTATGGCGAGTTTGTTGAAGGCGAGCGCGACAGTGTAGCCAAATGGTACTCTGACGTTAAAGACTTTGAACTTTGGTTGGTAGGCCCTGATAGCAAAAAGGTGAAGCTTGAAACTAAGGTAGGCCTTAATTTTTACGAAGCTAACTTCACTCCGGCTACTGATGGTACGTATACTCTGGCGGTAAGTCATAAGGCTAAAGAGTTGGGCGGTAAAACCTTGTACCACTTTTTGGCCAGCACCAATGTCATTGTTGGCAAAGCTGTTTCAGGCAAAATTTCAGCGGTTAACCCTTTGCAGTTGCATCAAACAGAAATTGCCAAATTAAATAAAGCAATAAAGTTTGAAGCTTACCATAACAATGCTGAAGCTGCTCAAAAAAAAGTATCTGTTTTTTCGCCTAATGGATGGTCTAAAGAGCTAATTACTGATGCTAAGGGAAATGTAGTGTTTACCCCTCCGTTTGCGGGCAGATATGTTGTAGAGATATCTGACACGGACAAAACCCCTGGCCAGCATTATGGAAAGCCTTATGAAGCCAGCTGGAGCGGGGCCACTTATAGTTTTGAAGTGAAGTAAATATACTGCACTTATTTGTTTGGGATAATACGAAGCCTGCTGTAGTTATACAGTAGGCTTTTTGTTTTCATTGGCTGTGTAATTATGGCGCTGTATCATCTATTTTAAAGCATTTATTTGTAAATCAATGCTTTAAATAATGTTGTAATTTGTATCTTGCGGTCTATTAATCTAACCCTTTAACAATATGCAAAAGATAATTAGCGCAATACTTATTGCTTCATGTGTTTTCATCTATGGGTGTCCAAAACCAAAACCAACTCCAACTCCCGAACAGCCACAGGTAAAAGCTGAAGGCTTGTTTTTAGGTGTTGTTGGGTTTAACGATGATGTGTTTGTAACCCCGCCTAGTAACAATGTTACCCAAACCAAGTCTGCGATAGACCAGTTAACAAATAAAATAGATCAAACAGCGCTTTGCTATGGCATGAGTAAAGGGATTGATCAGATTGTGGCAT
>JAZKET010000012.1:136240-141041 GCA_040386815.1 Bacteroidota bacterium
ATGCGGCACAGCCTCTTGATCAAGCATTTATAGTAGCTTTTACAGATGGTTTTGATAATTATTCAGGAAAGTTTTTTCCGCAGGTTGGCCAGGGTGGCGTAGTTGCCCATACCACCAATCTTTTAAAAAATGCATCAATTTCAGGTAAGCCAATTAAAACTTATACTATAGGTTTTCAAGGTACTGGTGTTGTTGTGGATAGTGATCTGCAATCGCTGGCGGTTAATGGACAGTATTTAAAAGCAAATTCAAGTACGCTGCAGTCGGTTTTCCAAACCATAGCAAAGTCTTTAATATCTACATCGTCAAACGTATCTATTATTACATCGTATACGTCTATAATAGCTGCCGACCCTAAATTATTTAAAATCACCTTTAATACTTATACAGACGAGAACTATAACAGTGGCATGACCCCATACACTATTGAGGCTCAGTTTACCAACGTAAATACCAATACGCCGGTGTTTAAAATTACAAGCCCCAAAGTTGCAAATATCAGCTTCATAGGCGATAATGGCGCGCCTATTACCGGGGCAAGAGAGGGATCAACAAAATACAATGTTCCGCTTGCAAATTTGACAATTACGTCGCCCGGTACTGGTCAGCCGGTGTTTATAAAAGACATTACGGTAACCTATAAATTCTCGTTGGGCAGTACTTATGTAAATGATGTTGAGGATACTAAAGGCACTAAGGCTATTGCTAAAAATGTCGCAGTTGTTTTGGTATTGGATTGCAGCAGCTCATTAGGCAACGTATTTACACCAATGAAACAATACTCTAAAGAGTTTATACAAACGCTGGTAACCAGTAAAAAGTAGTGTTCCAAATAAGGAAAAGGCCCGAACATTTGTTCGGGCCTTTTTTGTTTATAGGTGCCCTGTTGGTTTCACTAGAAGTTAGATAATTCTAAAAGATGCATCTATACTGCGGACACCAGCTATGTACAACGGCATGTTTTTGTTTTTTAAGTTTACATAACTGTTGCTACCTTGCCATGATGATAACAACGATGTGCTTAACAGGAGTAGATCACCCCGCCATTGCGGTTCAGGATGTAAATAAAATGGCCGATTGGTATTGCGATGTACTGGGCTACAAGAAGTACTACCGCCACGATAAACCGGTGTGGATGCTGCTTGCACCGGACAACTCATTGCTGGAAATTATGCCTATTGACGATACCAAACGCCCCGAACGCACTACCTGGACACCTGGCTGGTCGCACCTGGCATTACGGGTTGATGATATCATGCAGGCTATAGCCCATCTTGACGCGCACAATGTTACCTGGACAAGCGATTTGATCGAAGCTATCGGCGGCGGTAAAGTTCGCGCCTTTGAAGATCCGGAAGGGAATATGTTGCAGATAGTGGAGCGGGTGATTGTGGTTTAGATGCTGTGTTTTGTTTCACAATGATATGAAACAAGTGAAACAGATGAAACAAGATTTTGACTTAATTTATTGAAATAGAGCTTTTTGTTAAAAGATGGTGAAATAAAATGAAACAGGGTTTTGAGATAAAGTACTGTTTGTCAATGCTTTAAAAAAAGGCGACTATTTTCCGAAAATCAGCCTTAAAAATCCGGGTTATCTTGATAAAAATCTGTAATTGGCTGCGATGGATTAGTGAAAAAACAGGGGAGTTTGTGCAAATAATGCGGTGATATCATGCAATTTCTCCGCCCCCACTGCTAAAAAAGCCGGCCGCTTTCCGCTCTTCGAAGTCCCCGCTTTTTGCTTTCCGCTCTTAGAAGTCTCCGACTTCGAAGCCCTATGTCCGTTTCTCTGACTACCTCCACAAAAAAAGCCCGAAGATCACTCCCCGGGCTTTTCAAACTGTTGTAAGCTTTAAATATTATTCACCACCGCCATCGCCACCATTTACGCTGGCTTCGCGGAATAGCTTGGCGCTGAAGAAATCGTTATTCATGCGGCTGATGTTGGTCAGCGAGATCTCTTTAGGGCATTCGGCTTCGCAAGCGCCGGTATTGGTACAGCTACCAAATCCTTCTTCGTCCATTTGCGCTACCATGGCTTGTACGCGGCTGTAACGCTCTGGCTGGCCCTGTGGCAATAAAGCCAGCTGAGATACCTTGGCTGATACAAATAGCATGGCAGAAGCGTTTTTACACGCTGCTACGCAGGCGCCGCAACCTATACAGGTGGCCGAGTTGAAAGCCTCATCGGCAATTACTTTAGGGATTGGGATGATATTAGCATCGGGCACGCCACCGGTATTTACCGATACGTAACCGCCGGCTTGCTGCACACGGTCAAAAGCCGAGCGGTCAACCGCCAGATCTTTTATCACCGGGAACGCTGCCGCACGCCATGGCTCAATAGTGATGGTTTCGCCATCCTTGAAACTGCGCATGTGTAGCTGACAGGTTGTAATAGCGCGTTTTGGTCCGTGCGGACGGCCGTTGATGTACAGTGAGCACATACCGCAAATACCCTCGCGGCAATCATGATCAAAGTGTATAGGCTCATCACCCTTAAGGGTAAGGCTCTCGTTTACCACGTCAAGCATTTCCAGGAAAGACATATCAGGCGAGATGTTCTCTGCCGCATAACTTACCATTTTACCGCTGCTGTTAGCGTCTTTTTGTCTCCACACCTTAAGTGTCAGATTCATGTGTCCGTCGCTCATTGTCTCTTAAATTTGAGTTGTAAGGCCCGGAGTTTGCGGTGTTAACTGCTTATCCAATACCTCTACGTTTTCTTCGTTTATTAATACCGGTGATTTTAAAGTTTTCTTTTTCTCTTTAAAGCCCACACAATATGTATTTGTGTCTTCTATTTTAAAACCTTTTACAAGGTCAATGTCGTTTTTTCGTTTATGCTCGCCCCAGGTAAAAAAGCGTTCAAAAAAAGGTAACAGTTTGCTGTCTTTTATTTGCTCATAAAAGTACACCTCGTGCTCTTTTTCCTTCAGGCTCATTTCGTATAATACCTCATCATGCGCGGTAATGCCCAGGTTATTAAAAAGTCTTTTCATGCGCACATACTCGCACACATTACCGCTTTCCAAATTGCCGGCAAAATAAAACGGCATAAACCAACCTATCAAATAACAACTGGCACTTATGGTTCTGCCAATAATGTGATCTTTAAACTCGTACCATTTTGAAGGACGAATTCCGTACAAACCCATCATTGTTAAAACCTCGGCCCTGTGGTTCCACTCGTCTATCTCAATTTGGCGGATAGCCGCTTTCTCCTCAGTCTTACTTACAGCCCCTGCGTGTCCCTGGTAAGCAAATGCAGCGGCTTTTTCGCCCGAATACGCTTGCTGTAGCAGTTTTACCAAAATAGGGTCTGCAATGTTCATTCTTTTTTATTTATAACTACGTTGAGACGGATGAACAAATTCAAAGTTCAAAGCCTCTTTATGTAATTCTTCCGGTTGGTTTTCGCCTTTATATTCCCAGGCGCCAACGAATGAGAACACCTCATCGTTACGCATCGCTTCGCCTTCTTCGGTTTGCGATTCTAGACGGAAGTGGCCACCGCATGATTCTTTACGCATCAGGGCATCATCTACCATTAGTTCGCCAAGCTCAATAAAATCAGCTACGCGGCCTGCTCTTTCTAACGATGCGTTTACTTCGTCATTAGCGCCTACAACGATGGCATTTTTCCAGAAATCGGCTTTTAGCGCCTGTATCAAACCTTTGGCTTTGGTCAAGCCTTCTTCGGTACGGGCCATACCGCAATACTCCCACATAATATGGCCAAGGTCGCGGTGGTATTCGTTAACCGTTTTGGTGCCCTTTAGCGCTAGTAGCTGAGCTATACGGTCGGTAACATCTTTTTTGGTTTGCTCAAAAGCAGGGTGCTTAGCATCAACCGGTTTTGGGCCGATGGTAGCCAGGTAATCGCCCAGTGTAAACGGAATAACAAAGTATCCGTCGCTCAAGCCTTGCATTAGTGCAGATGCGCCTAAACGATTTGCACCGTGATCGCTAAAGTTACACTCGCCCAAGGCGTAAAGACCCGGTACGTTAGTGCTTAAGTTATAATCAACCCAAAGGCCGCCCATGGTATAGTGCACAGCAGGGTAAATACGCATTGGCTGGGTGTATGGGTCCTCGTTAGTGATCTGGTAATACATATCAAACAAGTTACCATACTTAGCTGCAACAGCCGGCTGACCAAGACGCTTGATCGCGTCGGCAAAGTCAAGGAATACTGCGATACCTGAACCGCCTACACCACGACCATCGTCCACCATTTCTTTAGCATTACGTGATGCTACGTCGCGCGGAACAAGGTTACCAAATGACGGATATTTACGTTCCAGGAAGTAATCGCGGTCCTCTTCGGCCACCTGAGCGGCAGTGATTTGTTTGGTGCGCAGCTTCTCAGCAGTTTCAATTGTTTTTGGTGCCCAAACACGTCCGTCGTTACGTAACGACTCAGACATCAGCGTAAGCTTACTCTGGTGATCGCCCGTTACCGGGATACAGGTTGGGTGTATTTGTGTGTAGCATGGGTTGGCAAAAAATGCACCACGCTTGTGGGCGCGCCATGCTGCCGTAACGTTTGAGCCTATAGCGTTTGTTGACAGGTAAAACACGTTACCATAACCGCCGGTACATAACAATACCGCGTGGCCGCTGTGGGTGTCAATCTCGCCGGTAACCAGGTTACGGGTAATAATACCTTTTGCGTGACCGTCAACCATTACCACGTCAAGCATTTCGCTGCGGGTATACATTTTAACCTTGCCTTTGTGTATCTGGCGGTTTAACGCAGAGTATGCGCCTAACAACAATTGTTGTCCCGTTTGTC
>JAZKET010000013.1:0-23417 GCA_040386815.1 Bacteroidota bacterium
ATTGTAGAGATATAAATCAGGCGCTTATTTAAATAAAAAACCTTAAACCAGCGTAGGGTCTAAGGTTTTCATTTATAGGATGTTAAACGGTATAAGTAGTCCACTTTTCGGTGCTGTTACCAGAGGCTACTACATTGTCTATAAATGCCATACCTCTAATACCTTCTTCGATAGAAGGGTAATCCAGCCATTCCGGTTGCGGCGTTCTGCCTTCAATCTTAGCCCCTAACGCAAACACGAAATTCTTGTACAGGTTAGCAAATGCTTCTAGGTAGCCTTCAGGGTGGCCACCAGGAGTGCGGCAGTTTGAGGTAGCGCTGGTAGACAACCTGTCTGTATATCCGCCACCTGCACGCAATGTTTCTGCAGGTTTATCAAACCATCTTATGGTCAGTGTATTAGGTTCCATTTGCGACCATTCAAGACCACCGTTTTCACCATAAATACGCAGGCGCAATGAGTTTTCCTCACCAGCCGCTACTTGACTCGCTATCAGATTTCCGGTAGCATTTCCTTCAAACTGAAGCAATACCGCACCATCATCATCCAACATACGTCCGTCTACCACGGTGTTAAGCGACGCATTCAGCGCGGTGATCTTTAATCCCGATACGTATTCTGCCAGATGTGCAGCATGGGTGCCGATATCGCCCATACAACCTGCTTTGCCCGATTTTGATGGATCTGTACGCCACGATGCCTGGGCGTTGCCTTCTCTTTCAGATAACCTGCTAAGCCAGCCCTGTAGATATTCCACGTAGATCTTTCTTACTTTTCCAAGTTTTCCAGACTTGATAATCTCTCTCGCTTCTTTAACAAGAGGATAACCAGCGTAAGTGTGCGTTAGCAAAAGCATTAAACCTGTTTCTGCCAGTTTTTGCTGCAATTGCTTAGCTTCATCAAGTGTGAAAGTAATTGGTTTTTCAATAACCACATTAAAACCGCATTCCAGCGCTTTCATTGCGGGTGCAAAATGTGCGAAATTGGGAGTAACGATAGTTACAAAATCAATCCGCTCATTTTCAGGGCGTAACGACTCCTGGTCAAGCATGTCGATATAAGAGGTGTAGATACGATCTTCGGGCAGGAATAATTGCTTTCCGCTTTCCTGTGCAATTTGAGGGTTGATACTTAAGGCGCCGCAAACCAACTCGACTTGCCCGTCCATATTGATGGCCAGTCGGTGGATAGCGCCTATGAAAGCATCTTTACCTCCACCAATCATACCCATACGCAGTTTTCTGTTGTTCATATTTTCTTTTTTTTGTAAAAATGTAAAATTAAAATTGAAGTTGCATCTGAAAAAATAGTTGAAAATAAACCTTATTATGGTCTCATAGCGTAATTAGAACTCATGCGCCCTTTACTTGGAAGCAGATAATAACCGCACCTACCGATGATCGTTCATTTTAATTTATAGTAGAGCGAGGGTAGGGGCACCGGTAGTTGCCGCACGGCTAAAAGGCCGGCCGTACAATACGTCACGTACCAGGCCCGGCTTTCTTTCATAGTAGCCAATAAACATATGGTTAAGCATGTTATCGCCAGTTGCATCCCTTGGCGCCCCCCGGACTGTTATAGGCCAGATTTGATTTATGCTGTACCGGCAGCCCTTTATTGTTGTCCTCATTGCCTTCGGCAAAAAACACGCGCAAAATCTTTTTGCAGGCGCAGCACAATGCCCGCGGCCGCATTTGCATCGCCGTCCCTGGCAAACTCGTCTGTACCAAGTGTGGTCATAAAAAAAGGCCTCGTCTATTGCGAAGCCTTTTTCATTTGTGGGGTCGCTAAACGCTAATCCCAAATACCATTTTGTGCTGTAAATATCACCGGTTCGCCACCGGTTACCATAATAGTATGTTCGTGTTGCGCAACAAAGCCGCCTTTGTTGCCGCTAAGTGTCCAGCCATCGGCCTGTGTGTCGGCAATGGTTGATTTTGTAGATATAAAAGTTTCAATAGCCACTACCGAGTTCTTTTTAAAACGGGTGGTATTGTACCTGTCGCAGTAGTTGGCTATCTCATGCGGTTCTTCGTGCAGGCTTCGGCCTACACCGTGGCCGGTAAGGTTTTTAATTACGGTGTAACCGGCTTTTTTGGCTTCGGTTTCAATAAGGCGGCCAATATCTGATACCTTAACGCCGCCCTTAATATTGCTGATAGCTTTCTTCAGTATGTCTTTAGACGCCTCTACCAATTTGCCATGGCCGTAAATGTCATCGCCCAAAACAAACGAACCACCATTATCTGCCCAAAAGCCGTTCAACTCTGCCGATACGTCGATGTTGATCAGATCACCATCTTTCAAAATTTTGTCTGCCGATGGTATGCCGTGTGCTACTTCTTCGTTAACGCTTATACAGGTATAGCCCGGGAAATCATAAGTTAACTTCGGAGCAGATTTGGCGCCCATTTGCTCAAGTAACCGGCGGCCATAATCATCAAGTTGTTGGGTTGATATGCCGGGTTTGGCAAATTCACGCATCTTTTTAAGCGTAATGGCAACGGCGTCGCTGGCCTGTTGCATGCCAGTTTTTTCGTCTTCGGTAGTTATAGACATTGTTATTTTGATTATAAACTGCAAAATTAACAATTAATAATTTGTAGGCTGTCTGCGCAATGTCTTTTGTAGTTAAGTGTTTAGCTGATAGTATTGTTACATAACAGCCATTGCTTACCGGAGAGTTAAGGGTTATATTTGAGTTAACACTAACTGATACATTATTAAGCCGCTTAATTACCAGGTATGAAAAAACTTTTACTCATAATTTGCCTTGCAGGTGCTATAGACGCTGTAGCCCAGGAACAAAGTCAACAGCAAGCACAGGGCCAGCAGCAACAAAGGCCACGCCAGCGCAGACAAAGTTGGAGCGAAGCTCCGCACCTATCGCTGGATTCCACTACGCGCGATGGCTACACGCTTATTTTTGTTAACAACGATACTACTTTTCAGGCAGAGGGGGCAGATATCAAAAAACGTATGATAGAGACCTTTTACAAGGTTTACCCTGCACAGGCTAAGGATTTTAACCCTAACACAGCTAAACGTGTAGTGTTTTGGATAGACCGTAACTATACAGGTGTGGCCGCTACCGGCGGCACAGTTGTACGTTATAAAC
This sequence comes from Bacteroidota bacterium, assembly GCA_040386815.1. Taxonomy (GTDB): domain Bacteria; phylum Bacteroidota; class Bacteroidia; order Sphingobacteriales; family Sphingobacteriaceae; genus Mucilaginibacter. The sequence continues at coordinate 3,119 of JAZKET010000013.1, forward strand.
CGGCTTGGATGCTCAAAAAGCCGACTGATATTGATGTAGTTACGCACGAAGTGATGCATATTATACAAAGTTACCAGGGAGGCGCCCAGGGCGTAGGATGGTTAACCGAAGGTATTGCCGACTATGTACGTGCTGTTTACGGCGTAGATAATGAAGGTGCTAAATGGGCTTTACCTAAATACAAAGACACTCAAAAATATACTGATGCTTATCGTGTAACTGCTAAGTTTTTACAATGGTGCGAGAAAAATGTTAAAAAAGGCCTTGTAGTTAACCTTGACGGAAGGCTACGTAGCCACACCTACACAGCCGATGCCTGGAAAGAATACACTGGCAAAACACTTGATGAGTTGTGGGCAGACTATGCCGCTGCTGCATCAAAAGAAGGCTAATCTATACCTTATCATATTATTAAGAAGCAAAAAGCCCTGCTATTAAGCGGGGCTTTTGCGTTAGTTTTTTATGCTGAAGTTTATTTGTTTTACAGCGTCAAAGCTTCTGTCTTGTTTGGTGATATCGCGGTCAAATACTTTGTTAAGGTTGTTACCGGCCCAGTCTTCAAGCCGGGTATTTACTTTGAGTTTGTAGGTTTGGGGTTGCCAGTTGTTGGTGGGGGTGAAGGTCCACAGGCGGTCGTTGTTTTGTGTCGCTGTGGTGCCAGGTATGGTTTGGTCTTTGGCATCTGTAATACTTATCGACTCTAACAATAGGTAATGGTCAAGCGAGCGGCCTATATTAATCACTAAGGCTTTGTTAGTATTGGCTTTAGGCAAATCAAGTTGCCATTTAGCTATGTCGATACGTTCATCTAGTCGACTGCCAGCTACAAACCGTTTGGTGTAGGCCTGTTGTAAGCTGATGCCGTGATTGTCTTTCCAACGTCCTGAAATAATTAATTCGTAGTGCTGTGCTGTTTTAAGCGGATTGCCTAATTTGCGGTTAAGTACCAGATCGCGTTTTATGCGGCCTGGGTCAAGCCAAAGGGTTAGTACTGTACCGGTGCTATCCCAAAGCTCGGGTTGCAGGTCAAGAAATACGTTGCGCATGGTGTCGCGCCTTTTATCAAGAAGGGCAACGTGGTTAAGCACCTGTCCGGTACGCATGGGTTTAGAGAAATGCAGGTATACTTTCAAAGTGTTCTCTGGCAAAGTGTCGCCTTGCGGGTAGATGGCTATCAGCTTGGGCGCCTCGCTTTTGTCACCAGGTATGCTGATATTTCCTATCGCTTTATCTCCATCAAATACCTCATAGCTAAGCCCTGCTGATAAGGGGATTGCCGGCTTGAACACCCATGCTTCACCATTAACAGCCACATTGCCCAAAATACTTGCCTGACGGTCTTTAAGCCTAACACTAATGCGCTCTTTGTCGCCAACCAGCTCCTTTGGTATCTGTATAGCAACGGCGCGTTCATCTTTCCAAATCAATTCAATAGCTTGTTTGGGCAAAGGCTTGCAGGCTATCAATATCGCTAATAAAAAAAATACCAGGCTATGCCTTACGCTTAGCCTGGTATGCTTTATAGAAGGGTAATTATATATTCTTACCATCTGATGTCCAAAGGTCTACATCGCCGTTGGTGCTGCGTTGTAGTACTACGGCGCGGCCGTCGTCAAGCTTATCTAGCTGTATAACCTTCTCAAGCGGTAGTTTAGTAAACGTGGTGCCGCCAGCGCCTGGGATACGCTCTGTGAGCGAACCTTGGAATTGCTTGATATCATCATAACTCACTTTAGCCACAGGGCGGTTGGTATTAGCCATAACCAGGTAGCTTTGCTTGTTTGATGTTAGCCAGATCATGTCAGATGGGGTGTTTTGATTACCCATTTCGGCAATGGTACGGCCCTTTACATGCGCGCCCGGTTTCAACTCATCAAGTGGGAATAGTACCAATGGCGTACAGGTGTAGCTGGCCACCATATAGCCCTTACCGTCAATAGTAGTAGTAGTGAAGGTGCGGATAGGCGAGGTAGTTTCAAACCGGCCATGCGAGGTGTGGTACATCTCTAATGTCGACTCATCCTCTTGCTTGCCGGTGAACGGGAAGCTGATAGCACGAAACGACGAGCTAAACTCCTTATTACACAGCCCGCTCAGCATCAGCTTGCCATTAGCAAAGCCCATATCTGATATGGATGACATGCGCAGCGGCGTGCCACGGCGGTCTTTAGCCTCGGCATCGGCAACGTTGTTTAGTTGGATAGACGAGAAGTTGATGTCTTTTAACGATACCAGTTTAATCTCGTTCTTGCTGCTTATTGCCAGCAATATGGGCGAGCCGTCGGCACTTTTAACTGCTACATACAGCTTTTTAGAAACTGGGTTAACAGCAATGTCATTAATGGTGATGTTCTCTTTAGTGGTGCCAAGGGCTTCGGCAATTTTGGTGTCAATGCCTTTCAGATCGTAGCTTATAGTTGATGTCGCTTTCTGAGCGTCTTTGGTATCAAAGGCAATGACAGACGCGTTTTGCGAGTCGCCCAGGAACAGTACGCCGGTAGGGCCAAAGGTTAGCGTAGTAATGGATTTAACTTCGGGCGAACCCAGCGCGAAACCATACGGGGCAACCGGTTTTTTGTTGATGCCTGCAAACAGCAGCACACCCGCAATGCCGGCGGCGGCATAAAGAGCAATCTTTTTCATGTGTTTAATAATTTAAGGTTATATAAACTGTACGAACAAATATAAACAATGGTTTACTGCATTTGCTAATTTAAAATGTTGATGATAAGAATGTTACTTGGACGGTAGTTGATTAGTTACCAGGCAATTGGTGATTAGTTGATAGGTGATTAGTTGCAACCGTTTACTGTTTCAAATAAATATGAAACAACTGAAACAGTGTTTTTAGTTAATGTGCTTATAATCAATATTTTAATTTTTTTAGTGAAACAGTTTGAAACAGTAGCAATACTTGGTTTTTTTTGTAAATATATGATTATTAGTACGTTATGTGTTTTTTGCTATTGTCCTAAATAGTGAGCGAAACAGTTAGGGTGAATCACTAATGTCAACCCATATCAGGACGAAATTTAAAAAAAATGAGAATAAATTTGCGTAACCGAAGGGTTACTTATATATTTGTAACCGATCGGTTACTTATTCCGGTTCATTTATGTTGAGACGAGACGTTTTTCAGGCTATTGCCGACCCAACCCGCAGGGAAATAATAGGTATGCTGGCACATAAGTCATTGAATATTAATAATGTGGCTGATGAGTTTGCTATTAGTAGACCGGCGATATCTAAGCACATGAAGATATTGACCGAGTGTGGTTTGGTGACCATAACCAAGCAGGGGCGCGAAAACTACTGCCATGCCGACTTTGGCAAACTAAAGGAAGTGGCCGACTGGACCGCCCGCTACCAAAAATTCTGGACCGAAAAATTGGATGCCCTGGGCGCGTTTTTGGACCTGGAAAACGAACAAAATATTGATAAAAACCCGGATAAATCTTGAAAAATCTATATGCTATGGAAAGAGAGCCTTATGTAATGCAGCAAACATATAACGCCCCCATTGAAAAAGTGTGGAGCGCGTTAACCAATATTGAAAAACTAAAACAATGGTATTTTGACCTTAGCGGTTTTGAGCCCGAGGTTGGTTTTCAATTTAGCTTTACCTGCCAGGACGATGGCAAACTTTACCTGCACCATTGCGAGGTGAAAGAAGTTATCGAGCGTCAGAAGCTTGTGCACACCTGGTACTATGCCGGCTACCCGGGCGAGTCGACCGTTACGTGGGAGTTATTTGCCGAGGGTGAGAAAACGCGTCTGCAATTAACCCACGCCGGATTAGAGACTTTCCCTCAGGACGATCCGTTCTTCGCTACGTCAAACTACAATGCCGGCTGGACGCAGATTGCTGGCATAGATTTGAGGACTTTTGTAGAAGGATAGCGGTGCAACGCAAGGTATCCGCTGCAGAAACTGAAACCGACGATGCGGCGTGGGGTGTCATCCTGAGCCCGTCGAAGGATGGCGGGTGAAGGCCCTCGCACGCATGGTTCGACGGGCTCACCATGACAGCGCTCTTTATCAGGGCAGGGTTTATTGTTAAAGGCCCTGTAGTTTCGGGTTAACAATTAAACAATCACCTCTTAATAACAAAATCATGAACACAACACCATTTGTAATTGAGCAAACCTACAACTCGCCTATTGAGAAAGTATGGAGCGCCTTGACAGACAATGAAAAGCTAAAACAATGGTATTTTCAGCTGGAAGACTTTAAACCCGAAGTTGGCTTTACCTTTAGGTTTAGCGGTAAAGACAGGGGGATAACCTTTTGGCACCAATGCGTAATTACAGAAGTTACCCCGCCAAACAAACTGGCCCACACCTGGAAATACGAAGAATATCCCGGCGAATCTGTAGTTACCTGGGAGCTGTTTGCCGAGGGCGATAAAACCCGCCTAAAACTAACCCACACCGGGCTGGAAACTTTCCCGCAAGACAACCCATCATTCGCCAAAGAAAGCTTCAGCAAAGGCTGGACTTATATTACAGGTAAGGGTCTTCCGGAGTTTTTGGAGAAAGAGGACACTCAACTAAAAAGGATGTCACACTGAGCTCGTCGAAGTGTGCGTGCGGGGGCCTTCGCGCGCATGCTTCGAGGGCCCTCAGCATGACACCCCTTTCTTTTTGACTCCTTTTGTCATAGAAATCAATATGACCAAAAAAGATGGCATACCTAGAATTGTTTAGTCAATTCCAAGTTCTTTATCTATTGCTTGCATTTCTTTTGCAAATTCAATCATTTCTAGCGCCGCTTTTCTTTTGTCTTCAGGCAGACATTGAATACAAGTTGGATACTGAATGCCTTTGTAATGTTTTTTGCATTGAGGACATAACTCCCTATTGTTTATGTCAGAATTAAATGCACATTTATTACATGCGGTAATTGTATCGTCAAAAGAAAGGTATCTTATGCTATCATCTAAAAAAAGCAAAAAAGCCTCTTTTCCTATTGCTTCACTATCCTTGTTTTTTGCTCTTTCTCTCTGCATCCAATATTTTACGCTCGATAAATTATGCTGATTTCTCCATTTTTTTGATACAAAGCATTTATCTCGAACTTCAGCAACATCTACTTTTTCGTAGAAGGTTGTGACAAGTTCGTCTATTGCTTTGTAGGTTGGTTCATCAAATTCGTGGCGGCACTCTGTACAACGGTAACATGGCGTTTTCCTTGTTCTCTTGTTTGGGTTTCTACCTTTACAATTTGGACATAGCGGGATAGGTATATAATCATAATCTTTTATTAGGTGTTCATTAAATTCATGTTTATCTACGATGGCATTAGATCCGATGAAAGATTGTGTATACTTTCTGGTTACCTCTCGTTCGTAGTCAGAATATTTTTGAGGGTGTGAACGGTGTTGCAATGTTAAAGTGTCTTTACTTCCACATATTTCGCATTTGTCTTTGATAATTTTATCTCGTCGTTCTTTCCAATCTTTTGTGTGCCATGCTCGTTTCCCTTCCTTAAAATCATTCCGATATAGTTCTTTCGCCGCTTCTAACGCAATCTCTCCAATAGTCAATTTTTCTCTTAATTCTATAAGTTCGTAATATATCAGCATATATTTAGTTATTGGTTTGAATTTGTGCTAAGGGGACTTATAATCATTTTTTTCGCTGATTACGTTGCCATTATTTTGTCAGAATAAGCAGACCATAAATTAATCAATAAAAATATTAAGAGACTAAAATAAAACTTTAAGCTTGAACTTTATGAGCAGATAAGGTTTTGCAACAACCTAAAAGAGGCGTAGCCTTGACTCATTTTGTAGCCACGGGTTCAACCCGTGGTACACATCATCCACCAAAAACAGAGTGCCATCGGCACGGCCCATTTAAATGGATCGTGCCGATGGCACTCGATTGTATATTTGATTTTTACGTCGGGTTAAAACCCGACGCTACAATATCGGTCGAGCCGCTGGCTCTTAAATCCTTTTGTCATCCTTGAGCGATAGCGAAGGATCTTATTCTAATGACAGGTAAACCACCAAGCAGGTCGCGCGCAGGAGATGCTTCGTTCCTCAGACAAAGCGGTTTGTAAATCTGCACCCTACAAATCCTTCAACAAATGCTTGCGTTGCCGGCTTACGGGTACACTCATTTTGTTGTTCATCATCAGGTAACCGCCGTCGGCTTTTATAAAAGCATCGATATGGTTTTTGTTGATGAGCCATGATTGGTGGATGCGCACAAATCCGTATGCCGACAGGATCTGCTCGTACTCAGAGATTGGTCTGGATACCATCACCGGTTTACTCTCGTTATACAGGTAAAAGCTGGTGTAGCTGTTATCGGCTTTGCAACAAATAATATTGTCTAACAGCACATACCTAACCTCATGCTGATCAGGCAGGGCTATCCGTTTTTGGGTATTGAGCCTTTGGTCCTGGTACGATTGCAGCAACATGCTTATCTGTTCGGTTTGGCTGTTTTTCTGCTGCCCAACCTTGTGTGCCGCCGCAATCAGTTCTTCGGGCACAACCGGTTTTAGCAGATAGTCTGTCGCAGAAAATTTAATAGCCTGTATGCCGTACTCATCATGTGCGGTAACAAAAATTACATGCGCGGTATTTGCGGGCAACTGCTTTAGTAAGTCAAATCCGGTTTCTTGCTGCATTTTAATATCCAGAAACAAAATATCCACCGCCTGTGCTGTTAAATATTGCAAGGCCTGTTTAACAGAACGGGCGCTGCCCGCAATGCTTAATTGCGGGCAGTACCGTTGTATCAGTATAGTTAAGGCGTCAATAGCGCCCTGTTCATCATCTACCAAATAGCAGCTAAGGTTGTTCATGCAAGCCAGTTGTTAAAGGTAAAGGTAGTAACTGTACCTTTGGGTTGATATTTAATCTGCATTTGTATGTTCATAGCCTCAAGCTTATCGTTATAAACAGCCATTCGTTTTTTGGTGAGCGATAAGCCATGCCCCAGGCTCATTCGCTCAACATCCCAGCCGGTGCTGCCATTATCATTAACTTCAACCAATAAGTTATTACCGTTTTTGGCAATGTTGATGCTGATGGCCGGGTTTGTATTATCGGCATTAAAGGCATGCCTGATGCTGTTTTCTAACACGGGTTGCAACAATAGTGGCGGGAAATCTATTTGCCCTGCGTCAAGCCCGGGCGCCACGTTTATGGCGTAGGTAAATGTAGCCCTTTGTTGCTCAAGCTTTAAATAGTCTTCTTCAATGTTAAGTTCTTCTTGTAACGATACAAATTCTTTTTTGCCGCTGTCCATTACATTACGCATAAACGCAGCCACGCTGGCAATGTACGCATTCGCGCGGTCGGGCGTATCGCTGTTAATGGTGCCCTGTATGGCGTTAAGTGAGTTGTATAAAAAATGCGGGTTTAGCTGCCCGTTAAGCAACGACAGGCGGGTTTCGGTATCGTCGCTTTTTTGTTTTAATAGTGCCAGTTTTATTTTGTTTTTAAAATGCAGGGTATATGACACTACGCCAACTGCAATTAACAAAACAATACTCACAAGGGCTATCGTTCCCCATGGTATTTGATAAGGCTTCGCTTTTACAAATACCGTTATTTTATGGATAGTTTGAGGCTCGCTGGCATAACGCAGGTAAATATCATGATAAGTACCCGCCGGCAAATCGTTACCCAGTACTATGAATGTACCTTCTTCCGGCGATTCTGATTTGGCTATTTGCCATTTATAAGGGTCTTTCTCAAACGAGTATTGCAGCTCATCATTTTTATTCAGGCCGTTAAATCTTAACAGGCCTACAGACTGATCATCTTTCTCAAAAGCAGTGGTAGTATCGCCGCTGCTAATGTTTATCGGGCCACCTGCGTTGTTAAGTATCTGTTGCAGGTTACCGCTAAAATTGTCGCCCTTTATTTTTAGTTCATAGTATAAAAAGTTGGTAGCCTTGTCTTCCGGGCGGGCAATCACTATTTCCCTGATAATTTTTTTTGTGGCGATATTTCTGACGGTAACCTTTAAGGTATCATTTACAGCCAGTTTAAAATTACCGGCGTAAAACGTACGCTGCCAGGGCTTCAATATGGATTTGTCTGCAATGTATTTCACCGCATAAACAACATGATCTTCAATACCCGCCAGGGCACTCATGGGGGCCCATTGTTTAATTGTTTTTCCGTTTTGCTCGGCTTTAAATTCAAGCCCGTTATAGTCATCGCCGCCAAAGTTTCTGTAAAGCTGGGTCCTTTTACCTGCATCGTTTAAAAAATTAGGCAAAAACGTTACATCAATATTTGCATTTGACACCAGGTGGATACGTGCATTAGGGTTATTTTCTGCATACGATCTTTTAGCCTTTTGCAACAATTTGCTAAAGCGCTCCATATAGCTTACGCCTGTTACCAGGTAACTAAAGTCGGGTTCTGCGTCTAAAAAATACACTGTTGCGCACGTATCGCAGGCTTTGCCGTCAACTTTTTTCATGACAACTATTGTAGAAAATGGCGCTTCGGACTGTTGGTTTTTAGGTACTTGTGGTTTACCAAAGCTGCTATGGCAGATGGTAAGCATGAATAGTATTACGAAGATATTTAGTCTCATAAAATTAACAGCGGCTGTACGCTTGCAGTAATTTTTACTGCACCAGCGTAAATTATTAAAAAATGTGTTCATAGCTTGCTTAATAATTATTGGGTTTAATATTTACTGCCAGTTCTGTTTTTATAGCCTGAGCCAAATGCGCTTCGGTATCAGCACCCAAACCAACATCAACCCATTTTATTTTGCCGTCTTTACCTATCACCATAGTGGTGGGTGCTGCATAAATTTTGTAGTGTAACCTGGCTTGCTGCGCTTTATAGTAATGCTGATAAGTGATTTGTTTGTTTTTTAGATATTGATTGATCTGTTTAGGGTTGCTATCCACAAAATTGATCCCAATAAAAGCTACCTGCTTGCCTTTAAACGCCTTATGCAATTGCTCTATCTTAGGCATCAACTCGCGGCAGGGCATGCAGGACAGGTACCAAAAGTCAAGCACTATTACTTTGTTCTTTAAGGCGGCTAGGGATATCGGCTTACCTGTCCGTACATCGGTTGCTGTAAATTTTGGCGCAAAATTGCCGGGCTTTAAAGTTTCGGGTTCTGTTTGTTTGCTTATTTGGGCGATAAAGAATTGTGATGGTTGGTAGCCATCATTATCCGGATTGTTGATAGTTAACAAAAAATCGTAAATATCTATCGACTCTTTTCCGCTGTCCAATCGTTTTGAATACATCAACCGGCGTGCGGGCAGCAAACTTGTTTTATTGATCCAGATACGGGTAAAGTAACGTTTGCCTATAACTTCGGTAGAGTTATAGTTCATTTTGGTAACAATATCAATTACATAAAAATCCCCGGCAGTGGTGAGAAATTTTAAAGAGCTATTATTGTTGGTTAACACCTGTGGGTTAGCGCCTAAAATTACTTCAGGTGTGTAGGCCAATATTTCGTGTTTTGTATAACCATTGCTGTACGTAATGGCGGCCAAACCTGATTTCTTTTTGTAAACGGTATCTTTACGGATAAGCCATTCGGCCCCATCGTCAAAGCGGAAATGCTGGTATGTATTCTTTTTAATATTTCCCTGCACTTCAGTTTTAGTAACCATGGTTTGCCGGCCCGCTCTAACCATGGTGTCGTTTTTGATAACGCTATAGCTAAGATTTTCAATAGCTGCCAGTTTGTTGAATGATTGATGCAGGATGCGCACCGCAGCAGTATCAACCGACTGCCCAAAGCAGCAATTGATAAGTAAAATTTGAAATAAGGTGATAAGTGTTCGTTTCATTTTTGTGTTGATTTTTAACAAAAATGAGGTCCCTGTAGCCAGGTTTATTATCAATAACTGAATTTGGTAGGGATAGCCTTGAATACGGGTGGATTAGATAGTTGATTTAGGAGATACGCAGCTTTGACAACTTTTTAAAAGTTGTCAAAGCTAATGCCCGCTAGAAAATCCAAAATTTGCCGCCTGCTTGGTAAATCCGAAATCGGACATCCGAAATCCGATATCAAAATATTACAACAATAAAATATCAATTCTATGCGCTCTTACCATATCTAACTGCGCCGACCACGCGAAAATGGTATACTTACCATCCTGCGATGCTACCAGGGCAATGGCATCGCGCTGATCGAACACAAATTGAGCGGCTGCCAGGTGACGGGTGCCGCCGTTTTGGGCGGGGTGCATTAGCCTGGGTGTACCATCAATCACAGGCTCGGTAGCTACAATAAGTTCAACCGGCATGCTCATATCGGCACGGCTTACTTTGGCGCCAAAGGCCAGCAGCTCATAATCACGACTGATGATGGTAGCGCCGTCAATAGCCGTATAACCACCAACAATATCAATGGCCTTAAGCAGGGCTTCCTGCCAGTCGGTTTTTGAGCGTTCGCATTTGTGTTGTTTTACCAGCTTGGTTATGCCCGTAAACGGTGGGGTAACCGGGTAACTCATAGGTTGAACGATGGAGTTTTTCCAATGTTCGGTACCATCGGGTACAATCAATACCAAACCACCACGCTGGTGCGCCCGCATGGCCGATGCCAGCTCAACCATCAGGTTTACATTGCCATCAACAAACAACTTATTGGTGCCCATGCCGCCGGTAAACAGCGCAGGGCAATCTTGCAGCCCCGCGTCCTGATCGTCAATTACTTTGATGTCGTCGCCTTTTAAAACGGCTATGTTAACAAACTTGCCAAAGCCATCGGCACGGCTATGTTTTATTACCAGCAGGCCGGGTTCAACTACTTCTAACACAAAGCAAATACCCGGTATGGCCAGGGTAGTACCCCACACGTAAAGTTCATCATCTTCATACCAAACACCAAGGTGTATACCAGGGCTTTCAACAGCAGGGGCAAGCTTGGTTAGGTTATGCGGCGTTAAGCGCACGCGGTTACCAAATACCAAGGGCTGCGTGGCCTGGTGCGGCTGTAAAAGCGATATAGAAATTTTAGGCGGGCGGCCCTCTTCTTTACGTAAGCTGGCCCAAAATGCAACATCAATAATAGCCTCAACAATGCGTGCGGGCGGCTCAAGGCCCAGGTTAGCGGTGCCCCATTTGCGCGCCGCTGCCAGGTGTTTGGCAAAGTGGGCTTCAATGGTACCGGCTACTATACGCGCGGCTATGTAGGTTGATTCGGATAACATAACTAAGATTTATAGGATTATCAGGATTTTAAGATTCTGATGGCCTATTGGGTAAAGTTAATATGACTAAGATTTATAGGATAAGATCAGAATTTTAAGATGCTGATTTTATACAGCCATAAAGTTAATAACATTTACAGAATACGATGGGATATTAGGATGGTATGGCGGCAGGAGTTTTGATATTTTACAATGTCATTATCATTGACAGATCAATTTTGGGATATGGTTTTATTATTGGGGTGTTTAGTGTTATATACACGCTTAAATTCAAGACTTGTATTACCAAAGTTTATCAGTAGCCCTACTGGTAAATTAAATGCCTCAAGATAATTTATGGTTTGCGACAGATGGTGATCATCTAATGAAGATGTAGCTTTCAATTCCAGCATAATAGTATCGTCAATAAAGAAATCAACACGCCTTGATCCTATTTTAATTTCATCGTAATAAACCGGCATATCTAATTCTTTACGAAACGCTAATTCTTGTTTTTGCAACTCAATTGCTAAGGCACGTTGGTATATTACTTCAGGAAAGCCCGAGCCAAGCTTATTATGAACTTTCATTGCGCATCCAATAATTTTATGTGTTAGGTCTTGATATTGCATAGGTAAAGGCAGTTGGTTTAATTGTAATAATCAATCAATATAGCAATCTTACCAATAAAAATCTTATAATCCATCCAATCCCAAAAATCCTAGTTTGGTGAATATTCAAATGGTAACCGATCGCCTATCCTCAACTTGCTCCAGTCGCCTTTGATCAGAAAAGTGCGGTAATCAGCATAGCTGCCGCGACTGTCCAACAGTGCTTGGTTAAGATAAAATTTAAGGGTAGACCCTCGATTAAGCGATATGACATCAAGCTTGGCAACATCTTTAGTGGTGTTGATTTTACGGGCGGCAGATGGATCATACAAAACATATAAATGTGTTGCTGCCAGCGATATAAAAGAATCATCAATGATATTAACTACGGTATCAAACTTTATGGGGCGTTTGTCCATGCTCACTTCGGTATAGGCAGAGGCGTCAGTATTATATCTTTTAGCCTCTTTAAGTACCCTATAGGTTAAAAATCCCTGTTTTAAGGCCGTGTTAGCATAGGTAGCCCGCAAAAAGTGCATCATTGATCCGTTGTAGGTGTCCAGGCGGTTCTTTATCCATTCGTTCTTGGGGAAGGCCTTTGCGTCCAGCTGTGCAAAACTGGCTTCACCATCATAACCCAGGTTTTGTGTTTGCGTGTTGTAGCTAAAGTATTTTAAGCGATAACGGATACGATAACCCAAACGTTTGTTTTCGATGATCAGAAAATCATCAGCCTCGGCGGCTAAAATACTCTTGTTGGTTTCAAAACTTAATACTTCGGGGTTTAAAATTTCGCATTGCCGGCCGTTTTGTGTCTGCCCCAAAAATTGTTCTTTAAATACCTCATAGTTTCTAAACCAGGCCCGGTTACCACCAATTTTAACGGTGTTAAGCACTATAGATTTTATCACCAGCGTAAACTTAACTTCAACAGATTTTCGCTGTATCATAATCGCCTCTGTAAGCGACGCGTATCCGAGCATACTTACAGACACATGGTAATTTCCGGACGATAAATTGTTTAGGCTAAACTTGCCGTCCGCATCCGTTATTGTCATTTTTTCGCTGCCGCTGATAAAAACCGTAGCGCTTTTTACAGGCTGCCCGCTATGGTCGGTAACAAGGCCTGTAATAGTGTATTTATCTTGTGCCAAAGCACCAAAGCTGACAGCGCATATCAGCATAAAAAATAAAAATCTATGCATATTAATGTGATACTATGTTAGGTTGATACTCAAACGGTAACTGGTCGGCAATGCCACGCCGCCCCCAAAGGCCTTGTACTAAAAAGCTTCTGTAATCAACGTAGTTGCCGCGTTGGTCAATAACGGCCTCCTTTAAGTACAAGTTTAAAACTGATCCGTTAGCCTCTACAGTAAGGCGTTTCTTTAAAGAATCAGCGGGCATGGTAGCCAGTGCTGTGGCTTTTTTGCGATCAAAAGTTATATAAAGCGATGTAAACTTGGCCGCTACAAAAGATGTGTCTAAAACGTTAACAATAGTGTCAAACCTTACCGGGCGCGGGTCTGCATAAAAGCTTCCCAAACCGCCTTTAAGTACATAAAGCTGGTTGGCAATAAAACCTTCCTGCAGCACGGTATTGTTGTAAACCGATCTTAAAAAATGCATTAAAGAACCATTATAGGTATACAGCCTGTTAGCGGCCCAGTTAGCCTGATTGCCGGCTGTACCTTGCATGGGTTCAAACATTGGGTCGCCGTCATAACTTGCCGTGCGTGCTGTGGGATTGCAGCTAAAGGCGCGAAGCGAATAGCGGATGCGGTACCCCAAAAACTTGTTTTCAACAATGATCAGTTCGTCGGCTTCGGCAGTTAGTTTTTTGCCCTGGGTGCCAAAGCTTATCACTTCGGGGTTAAGTATTTTGCAATGTTGCGCGTTTGATGTTATACCTAAGAAATGTCTTTTAAATATTTCGAAGTTTTTTGCCCAGCTATCTTTGCTGCCAATATTGACAGTTTTAAGTGTTATTGGCTTTGTGGTTAGTGCGATGTTAAGATCGACAGATTTAGACTGCACCAGCACATTTTGCGTAGCCGGGTTAAAACCCATTGACTGCACCGACACGTTATAAGTACCTGCGCCCAGATAATTCAGGACAAACTTACCCTCATCATTTGTAGTGGTTATTTTTTGCGACCCGCTGAGAAATACGGCGGCGCCGGCAATGGCGATATTTTTCTCATCGACCACCTTGCCAGATATGGCGTACAAACCCTGTGCCCGGGCTGCGGCAGGCACAAAAAGCATCAAAAATAATAGTAAGCGATAAAATAAAGGGCTCATTGGCATAGGTACTTAGGTTAAAACTAACCAATTGTGTGCCTAGCTGCAAGTTTGAAGTTTAGTTTCTGACTTATAGGTTAGGATTGTGCTATGCCTAACGCATGGCGCAGACAACTCACCCGGCGGACGCTACGCTGCGCCACCCTCTCTGCGCAAGCGCAAAGAGGGTTTGGAAATTTCAAGACAATATTTTATCCTGCCAACCCAAGCCCTCTTTCCGCGCAGCGAAGAGAGGGCAGAGCGAGCGCAGCAATGCTCGGGTGAGTTATCGCCGACCAGTAACGAATTATAAAGTGAAACTATAACTCTTCCCCGCCACTGTACTAAAGCTATACTTGAAATCACCATCACCGGCAGTAGCTGTAACGCCAGCTTGCAATGATTTCACCGCGTTCAATGTCCGCAGCTTACATTTGCCGCCTGATAGCGATTTAATAACCAGTTTGCTAAGCTTGCCGTTTTTCCATTGCATGTCGGTTACCTCAAAATTGCCGCGGGCGCGCAGGCCTTGTATGCTTCCGTTGGGCCATGCTTTTGGTAGGGCGGGTAGTATTTGTATCTCGTCGGTTTGGCTTTGCAGCAGCATTTCGCTGACGCCGGCGGTGTAGCCAAAGTTACCGTCTATCTGAAATGGCGGGTGCGCGCATAGCAGGTTGGCGTAAATACCGCCGCCTTCGTTATAGTCTATGCCATTGCCACCAACCGGGTTTATGAAATTTTTGATAATGGTATGCGCATGGTCGCCGTCTTGCAGGCGTGCCCAGAAGTTAACCTTCCATGCCATTGACCATCCGGTTGATGCATCGCCACGGGCTGCTAATGTTACTTTGGCAGCCTTTGCCAGTTCGGGCGTTTTTATGGTGCTTATCTGGCGGCCCGGGTGCAAGCCAAACAGGTGCGAAATATGTCTGTGCGTATCTTTTGGGTCGTCGCGGTCGGTCTCCCATTCTTGCAGTTGGCCCCATTTGCCAATCTTTGGTTTCAGCAGGTGCGCCTGCATATCTGCAACATGGTCGCGGTAGGTTTTGTCTATACCCAGTATATCCGCAGCTTCAATGTAATTGCTAAACAAGTCCTCAATAATCATTTGGTCATGTGTCACCCCGTCTTCGGTAGGCCCATGCTCTGGCGACCATCCCAACGGTGACACCAGCGAACCATCTGGCCTGCGTTTCAAATGATCGTCCCAAAACTCTACAACTTCTTTGATAATAGGGTAAGCAAAGTCTTTCAGGAATTTCCTGTCGCGGGTAAAGGCATAATGCTCCCAAAGGTCTTGCACGTACCATGCGCTGCCGGGGGTGTTCCACAAGTAGCTTTCGCCGCCCATAGGGTTGCTTTCGGTGCGTAATGTCCAGCCGCGTACGCCCGGGTATTGTTTTTGGGTATTGATCTTTCGTATCTCGCGGATGGCATTGATATGGTCCAGATACGGAAAATGGCATTCGGCAAGGTTGGCAGGCTCGGCCAGCCAGTAGTTCATCTGTATGTTAATGTTGGTATGGTAATCGCAGCCCCACGGCGGGTTGTTGCTCTCGTTCCAAAGCCCTTGCAGGTTAGCCGGTAAGCCGCCTTTGCGCGATGACGCTATCAGCAGGTATCTGCCATACTGATAGATTAAACTCTCTAACTCCGGATCAAACTGTTGTTTATAATTTATTAAGCGTTGCGATGTTGTGAGCGCGGCTGCAGCCGTCGCGGTTTTACCCAAATCAATATGCACACGGCCATACAAGCTTTGATAGTCTTTAACATGGCTTGCCAATAGGGCGGTATAAGGTTTAACCGATGCTGCTTTCAACACCTGCTCAATTTTTGGTGCAGGTGCCTGGCCACGCCAGTTGGTGGCGCGGCTGTTGTTAAAATCGGTTGCGGCGGTAAACAGTATGGTAATGGCGTTGGCTTTTTTTATGCTGATTTGCCCGCCATCTACATTGATGCTGCCGCCCTCGTTTTTGATTAACGCGGTTGCCTGGTATTGCATACCGTTACCCAATTTACCCGCAAAAGTAACCCGGTTGCCTGCGGCAGATGGTTCTGTGTTGTGGGCGTCTTGCAGTCTTACAGCGCCTGTAAGAGCGCCCGGTTTATCGGCAGTAAGGCGCAGCACCATCACTTTATCAGGGAAACTGCAAAAATACTCGCGTTTGTAGTTTACGCCGTTTTTAGTGTACGTAACAGTGTTGATGGCACGGTTCAGATCCAGTTCGCGTCGGTAGTTAGCCGGTAAATCGGTGCTGCCGTCAAATTCAATAAACAAATCGCCCAACGCCTGGTAAGCGCCGCGGTCGGTTTCATTGCCGGTCCAAAGCGTGTTATCATTTACCTGTACATGCTCTTGCCCAACACCGCCAAACACTATGCCACCAATACGGCCATTACCAATAGGGTAGGCATCGGTCATCCAGGTTTTGGCGGGCTTGTTGTCCCACATTTTTTGGGCGCAGGCAGGTTTTATGCTGATGAAAAACGAAGCCGTTATTAGCACGCTTAAGGCAAAATATTTAGGATTTAACAATCTCATAATGATAATTGGATGGTATGATACTTTACAAAACTAAGTTACGCCGCTGCGGATATATTCAACCTTTTAGGCATATCACTACCGTATTTTGCCTTGCGCCGCGTTGGGGTTTTCTTTCAGATAAGTGCGATATAACTCAAAAAAATCCGGAGCGGTTAGCAGTTCAATATTAGGGTCAAGCTTTTTCACTTCATTCATAACCTGCACGTACCAGGTTGGACTTTTCAGAATGTTACGAAACCAGTGAAACGGTATACCGCGTTTATGCACTCTGTCAACAATTATTTTAGCCGCCTGAGCAGGGTCCTCGTTTACATCAGCGTCCGACCGTAGTACCGGCATATCACCATGCAGCAACGTTAAAGGTGTTTTTTGCGGGATGATGCCATTAGGGCTGAAAGAGGCGTAAGTATCCAGCCCTTTTTTGTTCAGCCCTGGTGCCTGCCCGTCAATGATGAAACCGGTAATGGTTAATCCCCATTGCTGATAGTAGGGTTTGTTATGCGCGGCCCAGGCATCCAATCCATCAGGCAAACCAGATAGCGGCCTTGGTGCCTGCAGCATCCCCGGCATCAGGTAACCGGCCCCGTTATCCGCGGCAGCGAAATAATCGTTAGCCGTTGCCGACTCGCGCCTGTAATCCATCGCCATAGGTACACGCTCGGCCAGTACCGGGCTAATGCTCCACATCAGGGGTAGTTTGCCACGGTTAGGGTCGTCCCAAAGGGTAGGGGTGGTTTGCGATACCCATGACGAAGCGTCGTAATCGCCTACATAAAAAACAATAAAATTGCGGCCCTTGTAGTCAATTTTGCCATCGGTATTTAAATAGCCTTTTTGGGTGAGTTGTTCTTTGGTTACCCAGGGTTGCTTATACTCTTTTTTAAGCGGAAAGTGCTGCCAGAACGATGCGTTTGCCAGTGCGCCATAACCAATAGCATCCGCGTCTTTAAACGCGTTGTAGGCGCTTATAATGCGCGAGTATTCCCACTCGGTAGCTACATCCTCATGCGTGCCTTTGGCGTGTTTGGTGTATTTAAACGCCCATGGCGGGAAGCCGCCCAGGTAGGCATACGCCTTGCCCTTGTTTTGGTTGTAGGCGGTAAGCAGTAATTCTTTCAAAGTATTTACGTCTGTACCGGGCGTTTGGCCTGGTTCATCGGTAGCCGCTTCATCGGCCCAGGGGCTCAAATCAAAAAAGAAGCCTTTGCGGCTGATAAAGAAATCGTGATTAGTGAGTGTATGGTGATTGCGCCCGGCGGCAGACGGATTTTTCAACCATTGCTGATCGATATAATACGCACCGTATTTAGTGTTTACCTTGCCGGTTTTTATATATTTTTCTAAAAACCACAGGTAGGCATCGTTTTTGGCCGAGCCGCTTGAGGCCCGGTTAGTACCTGCAATAGTGCCCTTGCCTGTAAATAATGATGAGCCGTCTTTATTAATCAGGCTGATACGCACGGGGATTTTTGGTCCGCCGGTGATAATTTGCGAGTACAGGCTACCGGGATCAGTATCATATCGCACCACTATCAGATCTTCGATACCTGCCAATGACGACGCCACGTTGCTGGTTGCCGCTACGTTAGGATCATACACCACAGCGCCCTTTATCTGTTTTTTGTAGGCCGATATCACCTCAACCACAGATTGGTAAACCACGGTATCGCGGCCGGCCAGCCATTTGCCTTTAGCGCGATATTTGTTCCACCAGTAACGGTCAATATCGGCATTGCCATTTTTAACCAATAGCACATAAAGTTGTGGCGATGCGCGGTTTACAATACCTTGCAGCGATGCCAGCGTATGCGGATAATCCCAGGCGCGGTTGATAGCTTGCTGGTTGCCACGTTGCCATTGCATCGTAAAATCAAGGTCGAAAAGCCCTATGGGAGGCTGTTTTTTGGCTTGGCCGTATGCGCTATCAGCATAAAAAAAAACTGTAAGCAGGCCTATAATCAGCACAAATTTTCTCATAATTTACCGGTATCGATTGCATCAAATGTAATGTTTGTAGCAAATATTTTATGTGGCGATTATTAGGTTATAATGAATAAAATTTGTTTTTTTGGCCACGCTATGTAATTTATCGGCTGATAAGCCAATAATCACAACCAATTTTAACTGTAAAACTTTATTCAAACAATTATTAGCAAGGGCTTTACGTGCTTGCTGCATACTTACATTAAATTACTTAAACCAATGGCCGAAAAAGTAGCTTTCACCGAGAAGAAATTCGTTATCACCTTTATTTTCGTTACCTCACTGTTCCTGATGTGGGGCGTATTGCACGCCATGAGCGATGTGTTGAACAAACACTTTCAAACTGCACTTAAATTATCCCTTTCACAATCTGGCCTGATACAGTTTTCTGTATTTGGTGCCTATTTTCTAATGAGCTATCCGGCCGGATTGTTTATGCAAAAATTTGGCTATAAGCCAGGTGTAATTATGGGTTTGGTGTTATTTGCAGCAGGTTTGTTTTTGTTTGTACCAGCAGCCAACGCGGCATCATTTACATTTTTCAGGGTAGCGCTATTTATAGTAGGTTGCGGTATGGCAACGCTTGAAACTGTAGCTCACCCTTTTGCAGCAGCATTGGGCGACCAGCGTAAAAGCGACCTGCGGGTAAACTTTGCGCAAACGTTTAACGCTGTAGGTACTATCATTGGTCCAATTTTGGGTACATTCTTCTTGTTTGGTGGCCGAAACGCTACTAATACGACCGACCTTACATCTGTAAAAACGCTGTATGTAGCCATTGGTATAGTTGTGTTACTGATAGCTGTAGCCTTTGTGTTTTTAAGGATTCCTAAACTTACAGATCCGCATGGTGCAACCGATTCTAATGATCCAGCAGCCCTAAACATTGATACCGAACCTAAAAAGTCCTTATTCTCGCACAGCCATTTTGTTTGGGCCTGCGTTGCGCAGTTCTTTAACGTAGCTGCACAGGGTGGTACCTGGGCGTTCTTTATTAACTACGGCGTTAGCGTAATGCATTTTAGCGATGAAAGAGCTGGTTACTTCATGAGCTTGTTTATGGGGATGATGTTATTGGGCCGCATAGTAGGTACATCATTAATGACCATTATGGCGCCTAACAAACTGCTGACCATTTTTGCAGGTGGTGCAATTTTAAGCTGTATTGTGGTTGCTCAAAAACTGGGCTGGCCATCGTATATCGCTTTGCTGATGATCAACTTCTTCTTCAGTATCATGTTCCCAACTATATTTAGCCTGGGCTTAAAAAACCTGGGTAATCAAACTCAAAAAGCATCATCGTTTATCTCAATGGGTGTTGTTGGTGGGGCGGTGTTTCCGTTCCTGATGGGTTTGGTTGCTAATAAAGATGTAGCTACCGCTTACTACATGCCTATTATTTGTTATACCGTAATCTTCTTATTCGGTTATAAATTTTATAAAGTTAAGGGCGTTAAAACTGCTTAAGCAAGCGAATTTTTAACTATAAACTGCATAAAACCCCGGCCTTATGGTCAGGGTTTTTTTATGGGGTTATGTTTGGGTGCTTAGGCTATCGGTTACCTGTCCCGCGGGGGACTCACCCCGACATTGCTTCGCTCGTCGACCCTCTCTTGCTGCGCAAAAGAGGGTTGGAAAAGTTTATAATGAAAATTTTCTAAACCCACCAAAGCCCTCTTTCCGCCGAAGGCGAAGAGAGATTCTGTGTTAATTGTCAAATTTT
>JAZKET010000014.1:0-40614 GCA_040386815.1 Bacteroidota bacterium
TAATTCAAAGAAATTTCTTTAAATATTTTATAAAAGTGTCCGATTGTATTACAGGCATAGGGACCTTGTGCGGACGGACGCGTTAGTGATAGCAGCGGATACCGGCCGCTTCGAGGGCCTGAGGGCGGGCCGCGCCTAAGGCCTTGCGCAGTATAAGCGGATAGCACGGGCCGCAGGCAACGCCTTTATTGGTCATTAGTCATTGTGTCATTGGTCATTAGGCTTGTCGCTTGCATGGTTGGGCGGGCTCACCATGCCATTGTACATCCCACCCCCAACAAAAAAAGAGGCCACCTTTCCCCGTGGAAATCGGGGAGGATGGGCCTCTAATACATAATTACTATTGTTTAATCTTAATTCTTTAAGCTAAGCTCTTTGGTTTGCATCATTTTGCGCAGGTTGTTTAGCGCGTAACGCATACGACCAAGGGCGGTGTTTATGCTCACATCGGTAATGTCGGCAATTTCTTTGAAGCTCATGTCGCCAAAGTGACGCATAATTAATACTTCTTTCTGTTCGCTTGGCAACAGTTGTATCAGGGCCTTAAGGTCTTTATGGGTTTGCTCTCGTACTATGCGGTCTTCGATGCTTTCATCATACTCGCCCAGTACTTCAAAAATGTCGAAATCGTCGTTAGTAGTTACGGTAGGCGCGCGTTTTTCGCGGCGAAAATGGTCTATCACTAAATTGTGGGCTATACGGCTTACCCAAGGTAAAAACTTACCTTCTTCGTTATATTTGCCGTTGCGCAACGTATTAATTACCTTAATAAACGTATCCTGAAAAATATCTTCGGCAAGGTGCTCATCCTTAACCAGTAAATAAATAGAAGTGTAAATTTTGGTTTGATATCGTCGCACTAACTCCACTAATCCCTTCTCGTCGCCACCGACGTAAAGATGGATTAAATCCTGATCACTTTGCAATTGAAAATCCATATAAAGCGTTTACTTTAAAACTTAGTTTAAATAAATTGTTAAGTATAGCTTTTAATCGATATAGATCCTCCTGTAGGGGTTGTTAATTAAATGTTACACCAAATAAAACGAATTCTGTTTTAAAAAGCAAATAATTTTTTTGTGTCAAATTGTTAGCGGCATTTACAATGTTATTTGGATACTGCTAAAAATTTTAGGATTTTTGCACTTCGGAAAAAACGGTTCAATTATTGGTTATACCCCTTAGATGCAAAAGCCGCATAAAGGTTTAACCGTTAATAAGTTATTTATTACATATACGAGAACTGACCGAACACAGTTTTTAAATAGTCGATGGTCCATTGTCGATAGTCCATGGGCAATAATATTAACAAATGATACAAAACTATGGGCTATGGTCCATGGTCTATATACTCAAATATGATCAACGAAGCAGATAAAGATCCGCAAAAACATATCATTATTAAAGGCAGCCGGGTGCATAACCTTAAAAACCTTGATGTGGCCATACCTAAAAACAAGCTGGTTGTGGTAACCGGCATGTCGGGGTCGGGCAAGTCATCATTGGCTTTTGACACCTTGTATGCCGAGGGCCAAAGGCGATATGTGGAGAGCTTGTCTGCTTACGCACGCCAGTTTTTGGGGCGCATGAATAAGCCTGATGTAGATTACATTAAAGGCATAGCCCCGGCTATTGCTATTGAGCAAAAGGTAATTACTTCAAACCCGCGGTCGACCGTTGGGACATCAACAGAGATATATGATTACCTGAAGCTATTATTCAGTAGGATAGGCAAAACGGTGTCGCCGGTATCTGGCCAGGTGGTAAAGAAAGATTCTGTTACCGATGTCATCAATTTCATCATGACCCTGCCCGACGACACGCAGGCCACCATACTTTGCCCCCTGCATCCGCACAATAACCGCAGTATTAAAGAAGAACTGGCGGTGCTGATGCAGAAAGGTTTTGTTAGGGTTGAGTTTGATGGCAGAATACAAAGGATTGAAGCACTATTAGAAGATGAAGCTGTAGAGGAGAGTACTTTGACTACAGAACATGGACTACGTATTGTTGTCGATCGTGTTACTAAAGATACCACAGACGAAACTTTCAGCCGCCTGGGCGACTCGATACAAACCGCTTTTTTTGAAGGTAAAGGCGATTGCTATGTTAGATATCAGGAGCCTGAAGCCAGCGAGGAAAAAGAACGTTTCTTTTGCGATAGGTTTGAGTTGGATGGGATAAAATTTGAAGAGCCGTCGCCAAACTTCTTTAGCTTTAATAACCCTTACGGCGCCTGCAAGCGTTGCGAAGGCTATGGCAAAGTAATGGGTATTGACGAGGATTTGGTTGTGCCCGATAAAAGTAAAACCGTTTACGAGGGCGCTATTGCCCCATGGCGCGGCGAAAAGATGCGCGAGTGGAACGATCAGCTGGTGAAAAACTCGTTGAAATTTGATTTTCCTATACACCGCCAATACAATCAGCTTACTGCTAAAGAGCAAAAGTTGTTATGGACAGGCAATAAATATTTCCGTGGCCTTGATGAGTTTTTCAGGGAGATGGAGGCTCAAACCTACAAAATACAGTACAGGGTTATGCTGTCGCGATATCGTGGCAAAACCACCTGTCCAGATTGCAAAGGCAGCCGCCTGCGTATGGATGCTACCTATGTTAAGATCAATGATCATTCGATAACTGACGTAGTGCTTATGCCGCTGGATACAGCGCTGGCTTTCTTTAAAGGATTGACCTTAAGTGAAACGGATGTTAAAGTGGGTAAACGTTTGTTGGCAGAAATCACCAGTCGGTTAAGCTTTTTGAACGATGTTGGCTTGAGCTATCTAACGCTGAACAGGTTGTCAAATACGCTATCAGGTGGCGAGTCGCAGCGTATTAATCTGGCTACCTCATTGGGTAGTAGTTTGGTGGGATCCATTTATGTATTGGATGAGCCAAGCATAGGCCTGCACCCACGCGATACCGAGCGATTGATAACCGTACTGAAATCTCTGCGCGATGTAGGTAACACAGTTTTGGTGGTTGAACATGAAGAAGAGATCATGAAGGCTGCCGATCATGTGATAGACATTGGCCCGGAAGCAGGTACGCACGGGGGCGAGCTGGTATTTAGCGGAACTTATGAAGAAATTATAAAAGCCGATAACAGCCTTACCGGCAGATACCTTAGCGGTAAGGAAAAGATAGAGATACCAACTCATCGCCGTAAATGGAGTGACTTTATAGAAATAAAAGGTGCGCGCGAAAATAACCTGCAACATGTTACCGCAAAGTTTCCGCTAGGAGTATTCACGGCAGTTACCGGTGTATCAGGCTCGGGTAAAACCAGTTTGGTAAAACGCATTTTGGCACCCGCCTTAATGAAGACATTAGGCAACTATAATGGCGAGCAAACCGGCAGTTATGATGCTATTGAAGGCGATTACGCCAAGATAGAACAAGTGGAAATGGTTGACCAGAACCCGATAGGCAGGTCATCGCGCTCAAATCCGGTTACTTACGTTAAAGCCTGGGACGAGATACGTAACCTGTTTGCGGCACGCCCGGTGGCTAAGGCAGCTGGGTTGAAACCCTCGGCATTTTCTTTTAACGTTGAGGGTGGCCGTTGCGATGTTTGCCAGGGCGAGGGCGAAGTGAAGATAGAGATGCAATTTATGGCGGATATATTTTTAACCTGCGAAACCTGTGGTGGCAAACGCTTTAAACAACATATACTTGACGTTACCTACAACGATAAAAATGTTGCCGACATATTAGCCATGACCATTGAGGACGCGCTGGAGTTTTTTGCCAGCGAACCAAAGATCCTTGCTAAAATAAAACCGCTGATGGATGTAGGTTTGGGTTATGTGCAACTGGGGCAATCGTCAAACACGCTATCAGGCGGCGAGGCGCAACGTATCAAGCTGGCATCGTTCCTGGTTAAGGGTAATAATCCGCATAAAACGTTATTCATATTTGATGAACCTACTACAGGTTTGCATTTTGCGGATATCAAGAAGCTGCTTAAATCGTTCGATGCTTTGTTAGAGCATGGTAATACCATTATCGTGATAGAGCATAATATGGACGTCATCAAATGCGCCGACTGGGTAATTGACATTGGCCCCGAAGGCGGCGACCGCGGCGGTAAAGTTGTATTTGAAGGCGTGCCCGAGGATTTGATTAAGGTGAAAGATAGCTATACGGGTAGGTTTTTGAAGGAGAGGTTTTAGGTGAGGGCGTTTGTAACGCAACTATAAAAAATCAAATCACTTCTTCTCAAACACATTCCCAAACCTGTAGTTAAACCTGTAGCTTCCTTGCGAAAAATTAAAAACAAAGCTAATTTTTTGCTTCGCGGGTTTGCCGTTTATCATGGCTGGCTCAAGCTGCGGGGTTTGTTTTAAAGAGTTTATCAGTCCGTTTATGATAAGTTGGTTAAACGAGTCCTGGCAGTTCATGTTTGTCAGAAAGCCATCTTCACTGATTTCGCCCTCGATTGTAAATTTGTTGGTATAGCGCGATACATCAATGGTAAACATGTAAGCAGATACTGCTTCAACCAACGCGTTTGAATAGGCCGGTATACCATGCTTATAATTTGCATTGCGGTTACTGCTACGCACAACCGGATTACAACCTACTGCCGAAACTTTTAGCGCTTCTGTTTTTACAAATGGTAATAGTGTTTTAGATATCAATTCAATTCTGGAAGCATCAGTATATTCTCCTACCGGCGATTTGCCTTTGTTAAACATGCCCGCGGTAAATTTTTCTGAAGCCAGCTCGCGCGATTTATCCGTCGCGTACTGGGCGGTCCAGTTGCCATCCGGTTTGCCATTCAATAATTTACCTTTCCAAAAAAGCGATCCGGTGGTGGCGTAAGTGCCATTGCCATTCTCTACCACGTGTTTGCCTTTTTCGTCCCAGCTGTCGGTGATAATTATTTCGTTGTTGTTGGCTTCAAAGTTTAGTTTCGGGCGGCCATCTTCATAAAACAGCTCCCATTTGCCGTCGTATTTGTCTTTTTTAAAGTTGCCTTTGGCTTGTAACTGTCCGTTTAAATAATGGATCTCAAATAAACCATCTTTTTGGCCATCTGTATTATAAAAACCTTCGGTTACCGTAATGGAAGGGTCAACCCGGCTTACATCTTTTATCTTACCTACAAATTTGCGTATGCGCATATCAATATGTGCGTAGCGTTTTACCAGGCTGCAGCTGTCTTCAATTAAATCAAAGTCGTTATTTAACGACAGGTTGATGCTGTCTTTTGTAATGAAGTCAAAATGTACAGATCTGCGCTGATTGTTTTGCGCCTGTGTGGTTGAACTATAAAGTATAAAAGTAAGGGGTAATGTTAATAGTAGTTTCATGATATGGTTTACGCGGTATTTATTTTAGAGAACAAGATAATAAATATTTGTGTCGCTAATAAATTACAAAACTAAATTTTTAAACTAAAATCATAGTTGTATATTAGTTCCATAAACCACCTTATGAGACCTTTCATCACAATTACACTATTTTTGTGTTGCTGTGCTTTTTTCGCCAATGCCCAAAGTAATTTCGGCGTTAAAGGAACAGTTACAGACACCACTACCCGTGCGGCGCTTGACGATGCCACCATTACGGTAATTACAGCGAAAGACTCGCTATTGCAGAAGTTTACCTACAGCAATAAAGGTGCTTTTGAAATTAACAACCTTAAGCCCGGTAGTTATTTGCTATTGGTTACCAATGACCGCTATGCAGATTACTCGGCCAAATTTACCCTTGATGCCGCGCACCCGGTTGTCACCTTTAAAAACATAAGCTTGATAGAACGCTCTAAACTGTTGAACGAGGTAATTATTCTGGGTAAAGCCGCCGCGGTTAAAATTAAGGGCGATACCACCATATTTAACGCATCGGCTTTTGAAACGCAAAAAAATGCCAAACTTGATGACCTTTTGAGGCAATTGCCAAGCATGAGCGTTGACCAAAACGGAAAAATAACCTTTCAGGGCGAGCAGGTAAAACGTATTTTGGTTGATGGCGACGAGTTTTTTAGCGACGACCCTGTGCTGGTAAGCCGCACAGTGCGTGCCGATATGGTTGCCCGCGTTAAGGTGTACGACGATAAGAGCGAGGCCTCTAAATTAACCGGGATTGAAGATGGTGTTAAAGTTAAAACTATTAACATTGAAACCCGCGACGACAAAAAGAAAGGCGTATTTGGCAAGCTGCAGGGCGAGGCTGGTAACAGCGGCTTTTATACCGGCCAGGCTATGTTTAATAAGTTTAGTCCTAAAGAGAAAATCTCTGTTTATGGCAACTTATCTAATACGGGTAAGGTGGGCTTAAGCGGTGCCGATAATACAAAGTTTGGTACAGGTGTTAACGGGTTCTTCTTTAACGATGGTGTAATATCAGGTAGCGGCAACGGTAGCTATAACGGTATTGGTATACCAGAGGCAAGAGATGCCGGCTTGCATTACGATGCCAAATGGAATAAAGACAAGCAAACCATTAACGCCAATTATAAAATAGGCGCTTTGGATATTAATAATGAAAGTAACACCATTACCCGCAATACGCTGCCCGGTAATGATTTTAACACGTCAACATCGAAGACTACGTGGCATAATTACGATTTTACACAGAGTGCCGACGCTAACTTTACAACGGTGATTGATTCTACGTCGAACTTAAGCACCACCGTCAGAGCCGCAGGCTCGCGTGGTGATGACCAGAGCGATGCCAACACTCAAACTTTGCGCTCAAATGGTTTTTTGCGTAACATAAATCAAAGAAATATTGACAGAAGCGATGAGCGCCGCACCGCCAATTTATCATTAAACTATGTTAAACGCTTGAAAAAGAAAGGGCGTAGCCTAACCATTTTGGGTAACGCCAGCCATAGCGAATCAAAATCCGAAGAGTACCTGAAGTCAAGCTTAAAAACGTATAATGCTCTGGGCGGCTTTCTTAAAGATTCTATAATAGATCAGTTTAAGCCCAATAATGCCAACAGTAATAGTTTTGGCATCGGCTTTAACTATACCGAGCCATTATCAACAGAAGTTAACTTAACAGCTGGATACCGGCTGATGAGAAGTGTTAATGACAACAAACAACTTTCGTACAATAGCTCAGGCAATGGTTATGACGAGTTAGATAACCAATTTAGTAATGATTTTAGTACCCGCACGGCTACAAATCTTTATACGCTTAGGTTTGCATACCGTACAGCAAAAGTGAATTTTAGCGCAGGGACTACTGTATCTGGCGTTGGTTTACAGCAAACAGATAATTTTGTTGATACCGCCATCAAAAGAAACTTTGTTAACTGGAATCCGTCCGCAAGTTTTAATTACCAGTTATCGAAAGCGGCATCAATAGGTGTTAATTATTATGGCAATACTTATCAACCAAGCATTAGCCAATTACAACCCTTGAGGCAAAACCGAGATCCGCTGAATATTCAGTTGGGTAATCCGGGTTTAAAGCCAGAGTTTTCAAATAGTTATAATTTCAGTTATCGCGTTTATCGCAATTCATCATTCTCGGGCTTAAATTTTAATGCCAGCTATACAAGCGCTGTAAACGCCATTGTAAGTAATAGAAATACAGATACAGCAGGGGTAAACACTTACCAGTATGTTAACCTGCAAGGCAGGCAAAATACAGACTGGCGCCTGTATCTTAACGCTTACGGCAGAGTAACCAGTGCAGAAATTTCATTAAGCCCAACTATTAGTGTTGAAGGTAGCACCAATTACAATTATGTTAACGCTAATCTTAATAAGGTACACTCAATTACCTATAGCCCGGGGGTAACCATAGGTAAAAGCAGAGGAAACTACTCTTATAATTTAGGTTTTAGATATAACTATACATCTAATTCTTCATCGCAACAAAATGTAAATAACAATACACGCGGCATTACCTCAAACTTAAACCTTTATACTAAACTGCCGCTTAACTTTTTTATAGGTACAGACGGTACTTACGAGTTTACCGGAAAGAACCAAATTTTTAAAGATGATTTTCATCGTGTATTACTAAAAGCCTACTTCGGTAAAAACTTCCTTGCCGATGAAAGTCTTAAGGTATCTGTAACAGGTAATGACTTGTTTAACCAAAACACCGGCTACCGCCGCACTGGTAATTTAGACGTCTTTACAGAAACCCGCAACAATACCATTATGAGGTATTTTATGCTATCTGTATCATGGGATTTTAGCAAGTTTAGTAAACCAGCACAAACCAAAAAGTAAAAGGCTATGAAAACGATATTTAAATTAATACTTGGCTTATCCCTTATACCGTGTAGCGCAACCATTGCACAAGCCCAGCGCGCCATGACAAGCGGAATTATTGAGTTTGAAAAAACTGCCAATATGTACACACTGATGCGTAAAAAGCTACCTACAGACAAAATCGATGTTTATAATCAAAACAAACCACATTACGATAATTACATGAAAAACGAGCCGCAGTATTTAAAGCTGCAGAGCACGCTTATTTTCGGTAATAATGTGTCATTGTTTACGCCTAAGCCGCCGGCTAAACCAATTTTTGATTACTATAACCAACCGCTAGTTGATCAGGCTAATATTATATTTAATGATTTTGTGAAAGACCAAAGCATCATTAAAAAAGAATATCACGAGCGTACCTTTTCTGTAAGGGATACCCTACGCAAAATAAAATGGAAAATAACCGACGAAACCCGTGAAATAGCCGGCTACGTTTGTCGTAGGGCCAACGGTTTGTTGCTTGACTCGGTTTATGCGGTGGCTTTTTATACTGATAAAATTCATGTCCCTGGTGGACCTGAGTCTTTTAACGGCTTACCCGGAATGATATTGGGGATAGCGCTGCCGCACGATAATATAACCTGGTATGCCACAAAGGTAACCGAAGCGCCCGCCGACGTAAAAAAACTGGTACCACCAAAAGGCGGCGAAGTTATAAATAACAAAGGCTTGATGATTGAGCTGATGAAGCGATATAAAGACCGGGGCGAAATAGGCCGCAGCTATATGAAAGGGTATGTGTTGTAGCGCACCAAAATCAAGTTTTACAAAAGGTTGATCTGTATTTACATGCAATAGGTAAACCTTTTTTCGTCGCCAATATATTACACAATTAAATTTTTAAACTAATTGCTTAGTTGTATATTGGCTTCACAAACCACCTTATGAAAAACCTAATCGCAATTACACTTATTTGTTGTTGCTGCACCTTTACCGCGTTTGCTCAAAGCAACTACGCCATAAAGGGTGCTGTAACAGATACAGCCAAAAAAACAGCGCTTGACGGAGCCACCGTAACCGTGGTTAATGCAAAAGATTCAATACTGCAAAAGTTTACTTACACCAGTAAGGGCGCTTTTAGTATAGGCAATTTAAAACCGGGTAGCTATTTATTAATGGTAAGTTACGCTGACTATGCCGATTACACCGAACCTTTTAAGCTGGATGCTGCTAAGCCCACACGAGATTTTGGCAATCTGGCCCTTGCATCAAAGGCGATGCTGTTGAACGAGGTGATCATTAAGTCGAGAGCGGTAGCCATGAAGATAAAAGGCGATACGACTGTATTTAATGCCGCGGCTTTTATCACACAAAAAAATGCCAAGGTTGACGATCTTTTGAAGCAACTACCGGGCATGAAAGTTAACCCGGACGGCAGTATAGTTTTCCAGGGCGAACAGGTTGGAAAACTTTTGGTTGATGGCGAAGAGTTTTTTAGCGATGACCCTGTGCTGGTAAGTAAAACCGTACGTGCCGATATGGTAGCCAATGTGCAGGTCTATAACGATAAAAGCGCACAGGCTAAGTTAACCGGTGTTGATGATGGCCAAAAGGTAACCACCATTAACCTCCAACTGCGTGAAGATAAAAAGAAAGGCATATTTGGCAAGCTTGAAGGCGGCTTTGGTACCCGCGATTACTACGTGGGCCAGGCTATGTTTAGCAAATTTACCCCTAAAGAAAAGATATCGGCATTTGGCAGTACAGCGAATAATGGCAGGGTGGGTTTAAGTTCGTCTGATAATAGCAAGTTTGGTAGCGCCGGTGGAGGTGGTATTATAGAATATAGCTTTGGAGGCAATACTCAAGGGGTGCCGGTAGCGCGCGATGCAGGGGTGCACTATGATAAAAAATGGAACAAAGACAAGCAATCTATCAATGCCAATTATAAGCTAAGTACTTTAGAAAATGATATTGTAGGTAACACCATTACGCAAAATAACTTGCCCGGTAATTTTAATAGGGTTGAGCGTAATCGTTTGTCGCACAGTTTCAATAGGTCTCAAACTCCTGACTTTGTTTTAAGCAATACGCTTGATACAACGTCAAATTTAACGTTGCAATTTACCGGCCGCTTTAATACCGTTGAATCAAGCAGCGTCCAAAATTCTGTTACCTATCGCCAAAACGGCGTTATACAAAACAGTAACGATAATATTAACAGCTCAAAAGGCGATAGTAAATTTGTGTTGGCTTACTTGCGCTACACAAAAAAGTTGAAAAAAGCCGGCAGAAGTATTTCGATCAACGGCAGTAGTAACGTTAGCGAATACAAGTCGGACGGCTATTTGAATTCGATATTAAATTATTATGATGAGCAGGGTGATTTAACCAAAACAACACCTACAGATCAGTTTAAAGATAATAGTAACGATTATAAAAGCATTGCTGTAAATATCACTTATACAGAACCATTGTCTAAAACGCTTTCGCTGTCGCTTGGGTACGGGCAGTCCCTCAATTTAAGTAATAACAGCGTACTGTCCTACAATAAATCATCAGCTAACGTATACGATCTGTTAGATGCCCAATTTAGTAACAGTTTTAAAACCCGCTCTGTAGCTAATAATTATATAACGTCTATATCTTATCGTAAAGATAAATTTTCTGTCAATTTAAGTAATACCCTATCCGACTCACGATTTACACAGACCGACAAGTTATTAGATACCATGCTCACCCGTACATTTATAAACTGGTCGCCTAATGCTTACGCGTCTTTACAACTTACAAAAGCGGCATCCATTAATTTCAATTACTATGGCTTTACCAATCAGCCATCAATTACGCAAATACAACCATTGACACAAAATACTGATCCCTTAAACATTACGGTGGGTAATCCGGGCTTACGTCCTGATTTTAGAAATAGTTATAACTTTTACTATCGTGTTTACCAGGGCAGCGCAAACCGCGGTATGAATTTTAGGGTAAGTTATTCTAACACTATAAATGCCATATTAAGGAGCCAAACAACTCAGGATGGTGTAAACACCTATCAGTTTATTAACCTTGAGGGTCGATCGCCGTTCAACTGGGGCGCAAATGTCGATTTTTATGGTAATGTAACCAAGGCATTTATATCAGTTAACCCAAGTTTTGGGGTAAACGGCAGTACGTTTTACAACTATATAAACGGGCAGTTAAATACTACTAAGTCGGTTAATTATCGGCCAAGTATCAGCGTTAGCAAAAGTGCCGACAAGTACAATTATTCCTTCAGTGTAGGGTTTAATTATACCGCCAACTCAACCTCAATACAGCAGATTAACAACAACTCGCGGGGTATCTCGTCAAGCTTAAACCTGTTTACCAAGTTGCCGTTTGGCTTTTATATAGGCGAGGAGTGTAACTATGAGTTTACCGGAAAAAACCAGGTATTTGCTGATGATTTTCATAGGGTTTTGTTAAGGGCTTACATGGGCAGAAATTTCTTTGATGAAAACCTGAAGGTCAGCGTATCGGGCAGCGATCTGTTTAACCAAAACACGGGCTACAGCCGTAATGGCCTACAGGGTAGCTTTACCGAAGAGAGGTTTAACACCATCAGACGATTTGTAATGTTATCTGTAACCTGGGATTTTAGTAAATTCAGTAAAACACCATCACCACAAAAATAATAGCCATGAAAAATATAGTAACCCTTATACTTTGCCTGGGCTTGTTATTGGCTAACAAGGCATCGGCACAAAATAAACAATTTGTTACCGCCGGTGTAATTGAGTACGAGAAAACCTGTAATATGTTTGCCCTGCTTAAAAAGAAACTGGTGGCCCCGTTTTATAATGACAACAAACCACATTATGATAATTATTTACGTAAAGAGCCCCAGTTTTTAAAACTGAAAAGCACGCTAACTTTTGGTAACAACACATCACTGTTTACGCCGGTACCGCAATACGTATATGTAATGTATGATC
Source organism: Bacteroidota bacterium (assembly GCA_040386815.1). Taxonomy (GTDB): domain Bacteria; phylum Bacteroidota; class Bacteroidia; order Sphingobacteriales; family Sphingobacteriaceae; genus Mucilaginibacter. Next base: position 12,167 of record JAZKET010000014.1, read on the forward strand.
AGCCAATAGTTAGCCAACCCAACATTGTATTTAACGACTTTAAAACCGGCACTTTTACGCTGCAAAAAGAGTTTAATGAAAAAACGCTGCTGGTAAAGGATACATTGCGGAAAATAGTCTGGAAGATTACTGACGAAACCCGGGTTATTGCCGGTTATAACTGTCGCCGTGCAAACGGTTTGGTGCTCGACTCGATGTACGCGGTAGCCTTTTATGCCGAGGATATCCATGTGCCTGGTGGTCCAGAGTCTTTTACTGGTTTACCGGGCATGATCATGTTAGTAGCGCTGCCGCACGATAATGTAAGCTGGCAAGCGACAAAGGTAACTGTGGCACCGCCAGACGAAAAGAAACTGATACCACCCAAAAAAGGCACCCCCGTTGATTATAAAGGCATGCACCAGCAACTGTTTAGAGGATTGGGCCAGGCCGGCGAATTGGGGCGATATTATTTAAAAGGATATACGTTATAGTGATTGGAGGTTAGTGATTAGCAATCAGAATCGGGTTGGCTGTGCATTCCCTCTTTACAGGATACTGTAGTGAGGGATTTTTTTGTTTAATTAACTGATCTCTAACCTCCAATCACTAATCTCATCTTACCAGGAAAAATTTCATTTAATTTTCATTTAAGTAAAATAAAAGTAAATTGGTGTCGTTTATACACATATAACAACAAATAAAAACTTGTAGCTTATGGGTGAAACCTCTACTTTGAATGAGCTCACTAACCAGGACGAAGTGATGAACGAAAGCGTAAAAGAAAACCTTGAAGCAGACGAATTGATTTTTTATCATTCGTTGCGCCCAAATCTGGATCTTCTGCAAAAGACCCCTCAACTTCAAACTATCCAAAACATCCTCAACTATTCAAAAAGTTTACGATAGTTAGGTTAGCAGCCAAAAAATTAAAGCCCCGGGTAAAGTCTTCTTGACTTTCAACTCGGGGCTTTTTGCTACTTTTGGTTTCCGATTTAATACCCGCATGCTCAGACAAGAACGTTACAGTCATTTTGTTGAATATTTCTCAAAACACCAGCCCGAAGCCGAAACAGAACTGCATTATACTAATCCGTACGAGTTGTTGGTGGCGGTTATCCTGTCGGCCCAATGTACCGATAAGCGTATTAACCAGGTAACCCCAAAGCTGTTTCAACGTTTTCCTGATGCTGAGAGTTTAGCGGCTTCAGACAGCGACGAGGTGTTTACTTACATCCGCAGTGTAAGCTACCCAAACAACAAAGCCCGGCACCTGGTAGGTATGGCTAAGATGTTAATAGGCGATTTTGGCGGCATTGTGCCTGCAGATATTGATCAATTACAAAAGCTGCCCGGCGTAGGGCGTAAAACAGCTAACGTAATTGCGTCTGTTGTTTACGATGTTGCAGCCATTGCGGTTGATACGCACGTTTTTAGGGTTGCCGATAGGATTGGTTTAACCACCAACGCGAAAACCCCATTGGCGGTTGAAAAACAATTGGTAAAATACCTGCCAAATGATACGCTTGCCATTGCTCATCACTGGCTGATATTGCACGGCCGCTACATTTGTGTTGCCCGCAGCCCTAAATGCGACATTTGTCCGCTTACCTGGTTTTGTCGTTACTATGAGCGTAATAACACCGAGAAAGCCCTGCTAAAAGCCGAAGCCCAAAAGCAAAAGAAAGCCGCCGAAGCAAAGCGCAAGAAAACACTCAATACCATTAGCAAAGAGCTTAAGAAACGTAGTGTGGATAAGAATATTTGATTGTCAGTTTGCTTATTGATTGATTGATAATAACCCAAAGGTGAAACCGTTTACTTCATTTAATTTACCACGCCAAAGCATTCCGTCCCCGGTAGGTATTCCAGTTGTTCCTGCATCTACAAGAAATTTAGCATCTTTTAAATGAATATATGATATCCCTTTATCCTTTCGATCCGCCGGCTCTACTTCAGGATATATGCTTTCTTTGAATTTAGAAATGAGTCTTCTAAAATTCCGCCTTTATTTTGCTTTATTAAAATATCAAAATACTCGCTTCCGCTTATAAGTTTTCCCGTTACTATAAAGCCGCTTATAGTAAGCGTTATTCCAATTTGACCTTTGACTGCATTCATAGCGCTTACCATCCCTTCTAAAAAAATGTCATTAAATTTATTTTTCATGTTTTTTTATTGAACTGTTACTGAATTTGAATCGTGATAGTATGTTGATAATAAAACTTGTTATCTCTTTACATGATAAGTAAGTTTACTGTGTTAATATTTAACAACTCTCCAAATATAAATATTTTACTAAAAAAATTAGTATATTTAAAAATAGTTATTACATTTGCTAAAGATATTATTAAAAGATGAGCAACGCAGATAAATTAAAAGCACTACAACTTACGCTTGATAAGCTGGAAAAATCGTATGGTAAAGGTACTATCATGAAACTGGGAGATTCTGTAATTGAGCCTACAGAATTTATATCAACCGGGTCGTTGGGCCTTGATATTGCTTTAGGTATTGGTGGTTTACCAAAGGGCCGTGTTATAGAGATCTATGGCCCGGAATCATCTGGTAAAACTACTTTGGCTATCCATGCCATTGCCGAGGCGCAGAAAAAAGGCGGTATAGCTGCTTTTATTGATGCTGAACACGCTTTTGATCGTTTTTACGCAAAAAAATTAGGTGTAGATGTTGAAAATCTTTTAATATCTCAACCAGATAATGGTGAACAAGCTTTAGAAATAGCCGATAACCTTATCCGCTCTGGCGCTATTGATATATTAGTTATTGACTCTGTTGCGGCCCTGGTGCCTAAAGCAGAGATTGAAGGCGAGATGGGCGATTCAAAAATGGGTTTACACGCTCGTTTAATGTCGCAGGCATTGCGTAAGCTAACCGGCACCATCAGCAAAACCGGATGCTGCTGTATATTTATTAACCAGTTGCGCGATAAGATAGGTGTAATGTTTGGTAACCCAGAGACTACTACCGGTGGTAACGCTTTAAAGTTTTATGCTTCGGTACGTTTAGATGTGCGTCGTATATCGCAAATTAAAGATACCGACGAAGTATCTGGTAACCGCGTTAAAGTTAAGATCGTTAAAAACAAAGTGGCTCCGCCGTTCCGTATTGCAGAGTTTGACATTATGTTTGGCGAAGGTATCTCAAAAGCAGGCGAGATCATTGACCTGGGTGTTGAGCATAACATCATCAAAAAAGCAGGCTCATGGTTTAGCTATGGCGAGACCCGTTTGGGCCAGGGCCGCGATGCTGTTAAAGCTTTGATATTGGATAACCCTGAATTAATGGACGAGTTAGAAGCCAAAATCAAAGCCGAAGTAACCGGCGATAAACTGGTAGAAGAAGTAGAATAGTTTTTAGTATTGGGGTGATAGCCAAATCATCCCATAAATATTTTAGTGTAAAGCCTTTTCGTTTATACGGAAGGGCTTTTTTGTTGTCTGTGGGTAACCTCTGTGGTATTTTTTCGTACAACTGTTAAGTGTAAATTAAATAACGTGAAATTTTCGAAATGACTTTTAAATGTCATTTCAACGTCATACATTTATATTCTGTAACAGCAATGATACATTTATTATACCCCTAATTAATGCCCTTTTTTAAACCCAAATTCAAGACAGCTTTACTGTTTTTAACGTTGTTTGTACTAACCGCTACTGCAAACGCGCAGATGTTTGCCCTTGTAAACGCGTTTGCCCATAATGATTATCGCCACAAACGTCCCCTTGCCGAAGCGCAGGCCAATGGTTACACGCATATTGAGGCCGATGTGTTTTTACTTAACGGTAAATTGGTTGTTGCTCACATTAATCCCTTTTTTAAGGGTAAACGTACTTTAGAGAATCTGTACCTGGCACCCTTAGCCCGGCAGGCTGCAAAGTATAATGGTAGTGTGTACGAAGGCTATGATAAGCCCGTAACTTTAATGATTGACATTAAGACTGATGGTAAGCGTACCTACAATGTCCTAAAGCCATTGTTAGAGAAGTACAAAGACATATTGTCAAGCTATGATAGTGGTACAGTTACAAACCGTGCTGTCACCATAGTATTATCGGGCCGCAAACCTTATAACGAGGTAAAGGCAGAGAAAAGCCGCCTGGCTTTTATTGATGAAGACTTGCGCAAAGTAGAAAGAGATACCATAGCCAATATATCAACTATGGCTAGCTGCAAGTACTCTAAGCTGATAAAGTGGAAAGGTAATGGCGCCATGCCTAATCATGAAAAGGCGCGTCTGCTGAGCTATGTTGACAAGGCCCATAAAAATGGCGATCGCGTAAGGCTTTGGGCTTCGCCCGACAACAAGGCTGTGTGGAACGAAATACTAAGCTGCGGCGTAGATCTGATCAATACAGATAAATTGGTTCCTTTAAAAGACTTTCTAATTACCCGCAATAGCCGCTAAAGATCAGTCGCGGTATAAAATGCCCGTGTTACCTCAGTTTTAAATATTAGCGCTTCGTCATTATTTGTAGCGGCGCGGTTGGTTTATTATTATTTTTGCTGCAATATGACGCACAATCTGCAGCCTGCTACCCGCGCAACAAAAATGTATTTTTTAGTTTGTGGCCTTTCTCTTTCCAGTTGGGCCCCGATGGTGCCATTTGCAAAAAATCGTTTACAGCTTAATGATAGCAGCCTGGGTTTGTTATTATTATTTCTGGGGGGCGGGGCCATATGTGCTATGCCATTTGCAGGTTGGTTAATTAATCGTACAGGTTCAAAGTTGGTCATGATCGTTTCGGCTGTTGTCATTGCCCTAAGTTTACCCACCTTGCTATTGATTAATACTTGGGCGCTTATGGCGGCCGCCTTATTTGTTTTTGGTGCGGGCATAGGTTGTATTGATGTGGCCATGAATAACCATGGCGCGGTTATACAAAATAACTTGGGTAAACCTATTATGTCGTCTTTGCATGGCTTGTTTAGTGTAGGTGGTTTACTTGGCCCGGTGCTAATTGGGCTATTGATAAAAATTGGCTTAGAGCCCGTTTTTGGGGCCATTACAGTATCGGTCTGTTTGCTGGTATTAATGTTTAGCCAACAATCATCATTATTAAATGGCGACGAGGAGAAAGCCCTTACACAACCTGCCGGCAATGAAACTAAAATAAAAAATAACAGGCCCGCCTGGTTGCACGGCACAGTATTGTTTTTAGGTGCAATGTGCTTTATAGCTTTTTTATCAGAAGGTGCCATGCTTGATTGGGGCGCTTTGCTATTGCACGACTACAAGGGGGTAGACATGGCTTTGTCGGGCCTGGGCTATGCTTTCTTCTCGGTAGCTATGGCCGTTATGCGCCTATCAGGCGATAGAATAGTATCTAAATTTAGCAGTAAAACTGTAGTAGTGGGCGGTAGTATTATTGCCTTTGTTGGTTATAGCTGCATATTGTTTGCGCCTTGGGTACCTGTTACGCTGTTAGGCTTTGTGTTGATAGGGGTGGGCGCGTCAAATATCGTCCCGGTGTTTTTTAGCGCGGCTGGTAGCATGAAAGATGTATCCAGCTCAAGCGCAGTGTCTATAATGAGTACTATAGGCTATGCAGGCCAGTTAGCGGGCCCTGCTTTGCTGGGGCTTTTGGCGCAGCAATTTACTTTGCCGGTGGCTTTGTTTGTTACCGGTGCGCTTATGCTGATATCTGGTTTTTCATTCCTGATATCAGAAAATAGAAAATCGACTTAACCCTTCCCCGTTAGGGAATAATGATATTTTTATGTTGCGATGTATGCGCGCTGAAATAACCCAGCACCTGATCTGTATTAAAATTATTGGGCGGGTTAGTAGGTGTGGTTGAATTAAAGCCACCGCGTTGTTGTGTATATGTATACCAATAATCATACACCCCTTTGTCAATGCACTGCATCTCAATATCAACCCTGTCGCCGCTTTCTAGCTTAATGTCGTCCTGGTAAAGTGTTTGTTGTACAAAGCGTCCATTGGTAAACTGGTCATTACGGGCAAATACATCCTTTACCAGTACACCATTTACAGATAATACAAACTTGTATTGATTAGCCTGATTGCCGGGGTCCTGGTAAAAAACAATAATGTTTTTTGACGTACTATTACCAAAACGTTGTACAGATAGGGCAATAGAGTCTATCAGCACTTTTTCAGGCATAATTGATTTCGCCGTATAGGTTTTTCCAGCTAGCGTAACATTCAGTGTGTAGGCAACATTGCTTCGGCCCAGGAAAGAGGTTGACGAGTACACGCCCGGCGCACGCTCTACCAGGGTGCGCATAAGCCCATACTGATCTGTTAGCTTAACAACCGCGCCAGATACAGGCGGAAATGTACTTGAATTACTCAGCCCCACTGATTTGGTTATGGTTACAACCTGCGGGCCGGTTTGGTCAATAACCTTTCCCTCAATTACTAATTGCGGCGTAGCACTGGCCGGGTTAATATCAATAACCTCTTTGCAGGCACTTATACTAAGGCTAAACAAAACGACAATCAATAAAATTAAATACTTTCTCATACACATATCTTAAAACGAAAAATTGTAAGTGACTGATGGTATGCGCCCAAACAAACTTGTCTTTGCTGCCCGCGTGCGTGTTTTGTCGTTGGGGTCGTCCTCAAAGTTTATGGTGTAAGGGTTTTTACGATTTAGAGCATTATACAAACCAAATGTCCAGCTTGAGTGGAAACGTTTATGAGGTTTGCCTTCAAGCGTGGCACCAAGGTCAAGACGGCTGTACGCCGGCATACGGTCGGCATTACGGTTACCATAGTAAAGTGTGGTAACGCCGCCTAAAATATACTTTCCTTGCGGATAGGTAACCGCGTTGCCGGTGCCATAAACAAAGGTGCCTGATATGGTCCATCTGCTGCCTAGTTTATAAATACCAACTACAGATACATCATGCGTGCGGTCATGCTTGGCGGCAAAATATTGTCCGTTGTTAACCTGGTTAAACCTGTTTTCGGTTTTTGACAGGGTGTAACCTACCCAGCCATTCAATTTTCCGTAGCGTTTTTTAAAGAAAAGCTCAACGCCGTAGGCTCTGCCATCGCCATAAATTAATTGCGATTCCACATCCTGATTGGCCAATAACTGCGCCCCGTTTTTATAGTCTATCTGGTTTTGTAGCTTTTTATAATATATCTCTGACGAAAACTCATATTGATTATTTGCCGAGTTTTTAAAGAAACCTAAAGCCACCTGGTCTGATATGCCCGGCTTTATGTTATTGCTGCTCATTACATAAAGATCAGTAGGTGAGGCGGCGGTAGAGTTGGATATAAGGTGGATGTTTTGTGTATTACGATTATATGATGCCTTAACAGAGTTTTGATCATTAAACATATAGCTGGCAGAGAAACGAGGCTCGGGGTTAAGGTACCTTGTCACAACATCGCCCGACTGATAAGTTCTGGATCCCGTCAATACATTATTACTGTTGTAAGTATTGAAGTTACCCGGCCCCATAAGCCAAAAGCCAGAAAGCCTTACGCCAAACAATAGATTTAGTTTGTCAGTAACATGCCATTCGTCTGATACATAGGCCGCAGACTCTGTACTGTATAGTTTGCGGATTTATTGATGATGTGTTTGAAGAGTTAATGTCGCCGGGCTGTATGTTATGATGCACGGCATTTATACCAAAGCTTAGGGTGTTTTGGGGTGCAAAAAAATACTGAAAATCCTCTTTCAAATTAAAGTCGCGTATTTTAGAACGTACGCTAAAATCATTGTTGTTAGAGTAGCTTTGAACCCTGAAATTGTAGTTGCTGTATATTAATGATGTGTTTAAAAAAAGCTTATTATTAAAAATATGATTTAAGCGGATGGTAGCTGTCTGGTTACCCCAATCTGTCTCAAAATTGTCTTTCAGGCCCAGCATGTCTTTACCAAAATAGCCCGACATGTACAGCGTGTTTTTATTATCAAAGCGATAATTTGCTTTGGCGTTGATATCATAAAAGTAAAGGCTGGCCCCGCGGGTGGATGAGTCTGGCGATAGTTTCAGAAAAACATCGGCATAGGTGCGGCGTGCACTGATCATGAATGCGCCCCTGTCTTTTTTTAGCGGGCCCTCTACCTTTATCCGCGAAGCGATAAGGCCAATACCCCCCTGCACCTTAAAATCCCTGTTATTACCGTCAAGCATTTTAATGTCAAGTACCGACGATAAGCGCCCGCCGTATTGCGCAGGCATGCCGCCTTTATACAGGTTAACATCCTTTATAGCGTCTGAATTAAAGGTTGAAAAAAAGCCAAACAGGTGCGACGCGTTGTAAACCACAGCCTCGTCAAGCAGGATAAGGTTTTGGTCAGATCCGCCGCCGCGTACGTAAAAGCCTGTATTGCCATCGCCGGTGGTTTTAACGCCGGGTAGTAGCTGTATGGTTTTTAAAACATCCTTTTCGCCAAAAATTACCGGTACATTGTTTACCTGGCTCAAATCAAGGCGGGTAAGCCCCATTTGCGCGCTTTCAACATTTTCGTTTTTACGGTCAGTGGCGCGTATAACAACGTCGTCAAGCGTGTTGCTGTTAGTAAGCAAAATATCCAGCTGCGCGTTTTTGTTAAGCTTTATAGGTTGGGTAGCGGTTTGATACCCTATGTAGCTAATGGCTAAAGTGTACTCGCCTTCTGTCGCTGTTAATGAAAAGAAACCGTATGAATTGGTGCTTGTGCCCGTTTTAAGTTCTAATAATTTAACAGTGGCGCCTATCAAGGTTTCGCCGGTTGCAGCGTCTTTAATAGTACCGTTTATAGTGTAGTTTTTTTGCGCAAGGGCTGTATCAGCAAAAAACAATATCAGCGAAAAAAAAACAAAAAAATAGAACTTATGCATATAGGGGCTTATTCTCGACTACTGTAACGTTCAAAATTCTGTTTTAATACATTAACGTAGTTAACTTAAAATAGGTTGCCCAAATATACATTAATCAGGTATAAACCTATAGCAGGCTTACCTGTTTTACAATTACTTAGTAAAGGGGTTGCTATAAACGATAGCTTAATGCCATAACGCCCGATGCAAATTGCCTGCTAAGGCTACCTATAATACTCCCGGCAGCGTACATACAACGTGTAAAAATAGGAGCCGCCAAGAAGTACCTTGAAAATACACGCAAAAATGTGAACGAGGTGATGTATGATGTGGGCTATACAGATATTAAAACCTTTCGTACCGTATTTAAAAAGATAACCGGCCTGTCGCCAATTGATTATAAGCACAGGTTTAACAGGGATAGCGTGGCCAGTTAAGAACAGGATCATGTGTGTTGTTTAACTCTTATTGAGCTACACAAAAAAAACGAGCCTCCTTTTCAGGAAGCTCGTTCATATTAATTAGGGGGAAAGGGATTGCAATACTGCTATTAATTAGTTTGCAGGCATAATGTCTATCACAACCGTACGATTATAAAAACGTTCTTCTGGCAATGAATTTTCAAAAGGCGCATTGTTAGGGTTTTCACCCATGCCTATGGTTTCAAATTTAACATTGGTTTTACCTGCCGCCGCCAGGCTGTTTTCAAGTACCTTTTGGGTTTGTTGGGCACGGCTGTCAGACAATTTTTGATTGTATTCGTCTTCGCCAATAATGTCGGTATGGCCGTGTATAGCAACGGTAGATCCGTTAGTAATTAAGGGCGATACAATATCAGTTAGTAAGTTGTTGTATGATGCGATGCTGTTCATCTTATCAAAATCAAACACTACACTATAGCGGTAAGCTTTCTGTATAGTAGCATCCTGGCGTATTAAGTGCACAGTGCTTTCTTTAGTAACAGTAGTCCCGTTTTTGGCTTCGCCAGTCATGGTGATCTTGTAATCGCCTTCAGGGCTGTTACCAATCATCGCTATACCCGATACACTTTCCTGATCATTAGTATATGGACCGTAATGTTGGGTAACACCCTTGTTGTCTGTTACGTTAACAGACCAATTGTTAAGCTGCTTTTTAGCACCATCAACATTTAACATCACGTAACTATCAAGCGGATCTGGTTGCGTAGTATTAAAATTCACAGGTTTCATCATGCCACCGCCAACGCCAATCAGCAATTCGGGCGCTGTACTTGCGATATCAACCCTGCGGTCTTCGGCACGCAGCAATACAAGCTCTTTGTTACCGCCGGGCTGTTCTGATGGATTTGCCGGTTTTTTACGGGCAAGGGTAGTAATGCGGGTAGCAGCTATATCAAATGCTCCTGTTAGATAAGTTTTTATAGCTTCGGCCATTATTTTACCGTCGCCTGCCGGGGCGCCGGTTAAAGAAATGGTAGCACCCGGGTTTGCACGCATACGATCGCCCAAAATGTTAAGGATGTTATGGTATACATTTAATTGCCTTGCAGAACGCCCAGACGCAATTACAGATTGTTCTTCCTGTAACTGAACTTCTTTAAAGCTATCAGCCTGTCCTTTGTTTAGGGTTACATAACGATTTGGAATACTGTTAATTCCATCATCAAAAAATACGGCATTAAGCAAAGGCAAAGTTTCGCTAACCTGGCGTTTTAAAGGCACTACTTTAGGTGCGCGCACAGTAAAAGTTACATCTGCCGGGGCAAACGGTACAGCAGCTGCCGGTTCTGGCATAGCTGCCTTGCGGCCTTTACCAAATTTAAGGGCAATACCCGCGCGTATGGTAGTAACCTGCCAGCTTTCAATACTACGTGGTGCCTGGCCAAAATAAGGTTGGTATGACACGAATGGCGAAAGGTTAACCTTGTTTGGATTATTGGCAGCAGACAATGGGATTTCATAACCCAGGCCTACCTGGCCTGATATCAGCGTTTTGCGCATATTGCTTAATTCGCCATCTGTATTTGGTTGCTTAAGCTGTGTGTATGAAAAATTATTTTGGATGTTGATACCCAAGCGCGGGCCGGAAAAAAAGTACAAATTTGAAGCTGGTACCGCTAAACGTAAGCTTGGCTCAACCGCTATATAACTGGCATTAGTACTCAAGGTTGCCGGGCAGTTACAAGGTGCAACAACGTCGTCAAACTTACCACCGCGGCCGTCATAACCTACGTTTAGCATAATGCCCCATATGCCGGCTGGTCTGTATTCCACCAAAAAAGAACCATAAGGTTTTATGCCAGATCCTTTATGAAAGGCGGTTGGCACCATTAGGTTATTATTAAGTGTTTGGGTGGTACCGCTATAAAAGTTAAAATTTGCAGCACCTGATAAACCCCACCACCAGGTAGGTTGAGTGGTTTGGGCTTTGGTGCTAAATTGTAAAAGCATAATCATTGCCGAAAGCAGCATTATCCTTTTTATGGTATTGTATTGAAGTTTCATATTTTCTTATTGATATAAATGAGTTAAAGAAGTACATCCCCAGCAGGGAATGTACTTAAGGGGTTATTTTAAGGTAAGATTACAGTTGCAGCATCAAGCGTAACCGCTTTTTGCGATAGCAACCTGCCCGTAACCCTGGCTCCGGTTTGTAATGAAATAAGATTTTTACTTAGGATATTACCGCTAAAATCAACAGCCGTACCTAACGTAGCTTGCCCTGCTACAACCCAGTATATATTTTTAGCCTGTGCACCGCCAATTAAGCGAATGTTGGCCGAGTTATTTACCACCAGGTCTGACGCTATTTGAAATACCCAGGTATCATTAGGCCCGCCTGCAAGAGTTACACCTGCATTAGTTATAAGTAACTGAGTGCTCCATTTATATAAGCCCGGCGGCAAGGTTAAACCGCTGATGTTGCCTGCGCCTAAGCCTAATATTGGTGCTGGTGTAACCAGGTTGTTTGAATTGGTATAGGCAGTTTGCATATCGCTTATAGCAGTTGTTAAATTGCCGGGGGTAGGCACTGCGTAATCTGCAGCGAATATTTTGCCGCTTACAATAGGGTTGGTAGCTGCCTGGCCATTTACATCCATTGTAATTAACCCAAAGCCGGTAATAGCAGTGGAGGTGATTGGGCTTACCCCTATGTTACCTATAATTGATGTTACACCGGTAGTTGATATGCCTGCTTCTGTAAGGATAGTAAAGTTTGCCGCACCACCAAGGCCGGGCAATAATGGGCCCAAAGCAACCACAGGTGTAAAGTTGGCGGTAATAACCTTATTACTATTCATGTTAACCGTTAACGGGTTTACAGAACCTGTTGCATCGCCGCTCCAGCCAGAAAATATGAAACCTGCATTTGGGGTAGCCGTAACCTGCACATTTGTGCCGCTATTATAAAGCGCAAGGTTGGGGTTTTTAATAGCCGAACCCATCAACGCGTTTGCATTTACTGTTAGCGTATAGGTGTTAAGTAAGAAATTAGCAACCAATGTTCTGTTACCGGTTAATGCGAAAGTGTAGGCCGGGCTGGTAGATACCGGTACATTATTGTCTGTCCAGTTTACAAAAGTATAACCAGCGTTAGCATTTGCTGTAACGGTTACCGAGGTGCCTGATGCAAATGATCCGGCTCCGATTGTTGAACCACCCGCTACAGGGTTTGATGATAATACCACGGCAAATTGTGATGCCGGTGTCGCATTAAAGTTAGCTACTAATGTTTTGTTGGTAGCTAGTATAAATTGATAACTTGAACTGGTAGATACCACAATGCCATTATCTGTCCAGCTAACAAAAGTATAGCCTGTATTTGGCGTTGCAGAGGCTGTAACAGTTGAGCCAATGTTAAATTGGCCTTGCCCTGCTACTATACCACCCGCTATTGGGTTTGCAGCTAAATTTAAAGCCACTTTGCCAATAGCCACCGGAGCAAAATTAGCTACCAATGTTCTGTTGCCCGCTATAGTAAACTGATAAACCGGGCTGGTTGATGCTACGGTTGCACCTTCTGTCCAGTTTGTAAATACAAATCCGGTTGCCGCTGTAGCCGTTATAGATGCTGTTGAGCCTTGTGCAAATGTACCCGCGCCTGCAGTAGTACCGCTGGCAGCCGGCAGGGCTGATAAAGATATTTGTGGTATGGTGGTAAATGTCCACGTGTAATCTGCCGCTAATGCTGTCTTAAATTTATCGGCAGCGCCAGTGGTAATAGTACCCGTGTAAACTACAAACGGTAATAATGGAGCATCAGGTGTAAATGTATAAACGCGGGCATTTGCGGTAGCTGCAACAGTACCGCTTACAGCGTTTGCCCCTTGCTTAATTATGAAAGTGCTTTTTGTAATAGTTGCCGCATCCATATCGGTATTAAAGGTGGCCGTAATAACTTTGGCAAGTATCACGTCAACCGCCTTGTCCATGGGGTCTGTTGTAACCGTAGGGCATACGCCTTGTACAGCAGCAAATTCATCTTTTTTACAACCGGCTGCAAAAAATGTAGCCAGTAAGGCAACCCATGTTATGGCTTTAAAGGTTTTAGAGAAGCCGCCGCTTTTAAAAACTGACGTGCCGGTACTCTTTGGGGTAATTTTTAATTTCATAGAAGTTCTTTAAATTATGTTAATACCACAAAACTTAAATGACAGTATTGGGCACTGTACAAACCTACCTTAAGCAAATAGGGGTGGTGTTACATAATTATTTTTATAAGTTCTATAATTCACACATTGCGGGTTGCAGCGCACCTGCACATTCAATGTATTTAAATTGAGAAGGGGTAATACCGGTAACTTTTTTAAACTGGGTTGATAGATGTGATACACTGCTATAATCCAGTTTCCAGGAAATTTCTGTAAGCGTAAAGTCTTTACTACAAATCAGATCTTTTACCCTGCGGATTTTGTTAGCTATAATAAAGTGCTCAATTGTAACGCCCTGGGCCGCAGAAAACGCATTGGCCAGGTAGGTGTAATCCAGTTGAAGTTTTTTGCTTAAATATGAAGAGAAATTGGTTTTTAAGGGATGATCAAGATTGTCTATCATATTAAGGATAGTAGATTTGATCTTTTCAATTAAGATGTTTTTTTTATCTCCTATCAGATCCAGGCCCGCGTTTAGCAAGGCTACTTTAAAGTTGCGTAATTGATGGTCTGATAAAGGCCCCAAAACCTCTACCTGTCCTGGTTCTACAGAAATACAAAACAGCCCAAGTTTTTCCAACTCATCCTTAACTACGATGCGGCAACGTAAGCACACCATGTTTTTTATAAATAGTATCATATCACCCCGAGGGTTGCAAAGCAAGTGCCCCTTATATTCACCGCCTGTTTTGCAGGGTTGAGGGTTTTTACAGTTTCTGAGAAATAATGCCCCCACGTAGTTGTAAGGCCCATTTATCAAAATTACCTGCTATTTGATGATAGAAATTTAAATGACTATCATATTAACCGCATTATTGCTAATCAATGATAATTAGAAATTAAAATGCAGCCAGCATGCTATTTAATGCTTTGAAAGAAATATTGAGACTAAACCATGGTCAGTGTGCACCTTTATGTTACCCGTATCATAAATAAATTGAAGTATCGCTAAAATAAGCCCACTAATGCAGCTTCAATTTAAAAACTGTATTGCAGCAACTAATTGTTGTATGGCATAACACTCACAACTTTGGGTTGTGGTTACTAGTTATTTTTTTGTCACCAATACCCAATCAACCTCAAAGGTGGCTTGTCCGTTTTTTATCTTGCTTACTGTTTCATCTGTCAGGCCCGGATATGGTCCTTTCATTTTAAAAACGCCTTGCGGGTATCCGCCGCCCAGTGCTAAGTTGAGCAGGATGTACTTTTGATTGTCAAAAACCCAAGTGCCATATTTTTCAACCATTTCTTTAGTAACCTTATAGGTTACCTTACCATCAATACTAAAGGTAATTTCGGTTGGCTGTATGTTGCAGCTATAGGTGTGCCATTTGGTTACGTCGTTATTTTTTGCCAGCGTGTTGCGTTGTAATAAAGGCGTGTTGCCATGATAGGTTGGCCCGTGTATGGCATTGCTGGCCCAGGTTGGGTCGCCAACGGTTTCCATAATATCTATCTCGCCGGCATCGGGCCATTTACCTTTACCTAAAACCCACACGGCCGGCCACAAACCTTCGCCTGCGGTTACACGCATACGGGCGGTTATATTGCCATACATAAACTCGTACTTGTTACGGGTGTTGATACGGCCCGATACAAAATCATTCATTTTAACCCTGTTTTGGCTAAAGCCGGGATGATAAACGGGTTTTACGGTGAGTTGGCCTTTATGTACAATAATAATTCTTGACGAATCTGCATAAGCTTGTTGCTCATTATTGTCGGCTTTATTATTTACTTCTACGTTCCATACAGAGCGGTTAAGTGCCGTGCCATTAAAATCTTCAAAAAAAAGCGTGTCTGCTTTTTGTGCCGACGCCGTCATCGCGCAGCAAAGCATCAATAAAAGAGGGGAGATAAATTTCATGATGTAAGCGTATGGTTTATAAAGGTATACATCAAATATAATAATTTGATTGACAAGCCATCAATCGGCAACGTTTGCATAAAAAGCGTTAACAAGGTTTTATAAAAAAGCGATACATTTAACAACCAATACAAATAAACTAACTCATCTAAAAGCTTGGCCAATAGTAGCTGCATTTGCATTATTTGTTGCTGGTTGTTTGTATAAACCAATTAAGAAAATATTTTTCATGAAAAAAATAATGATAGCGCTGCTATTGCTGGCTAATGTTGGGCCGGCTTTTGCGCAGGCAAAAAAGCGTGTGCTGGTTTTTACCAGGGTACAAGGATATTATCACGAATCTATACCATCGGGGGTTAAAGCCATAATGGAGTTGGGCGCCAAAAACAATTTTGCTGTTGATATGACGCAGGACAGCACCTATTTTGTTGATGCTAACCTGAAAAAATATGCGGCTATTATTTTCTGCAATACCTCGGGCCGTAACCTGTTTACCAAAGATCAGCAGGCTGCCATTAAGAGATATATACAGGCAGGCGGCGGTTATATGGGCATACATTGTGCCGGCTGCAACTATGCCAACTTAAAACCCGGCGAGGTAGACTGGCCGTGGTATCATCAATTAGTGGGCGCTACCTTTACAGAACATCCAAACCCGCAAACCGCGCAATTTGATATAATGGATGCAAGTAATGCTGCTACAGCACACCTGCCCGTACGCTGGACATGGCACGAAGAATTATACAATTTCAAAGACATTCAGCCTGATATTAAGGTAATACTTAAGGTAGACGAAACCACTTACAAAGGTGGCAAACTGGGCGCTAACCACCCTATGGCCTGGTACCACGAGTTTGATGGCGGCCGTGCGTTTTATACTGCACTAGGTCATTTTGCCGATGCTTATTCTAAACCAGAGTACATGAAGCACCTGTTAGGTGGTATACAATACGCTATGGGTAATAATGTAGTATTAAAGTATAAAAAATAAAGCTGGTTATGAACAGATTTACCTCTCTTTATATTTTATTAACCGTTGCTGCTGTGGTGCTTTGCTCATTTATAATGAAACGGAGTGTGGCAGATAGGTCAAGGATATTGGTTTTCTCGCGCACGATGGGTTTTCACCATAACTCCATAGCCGCCGGGATGCCTGCCATACAAAAGCTTGGTGCCCAAAACGGTTATGATGTTGATACCACTACAAATAATGCCCTGTTTACTGATGATAACCTGAAAAAATACCAGGCCGTGGTGTTTTTAAATACAACCGGTAACGTACTTAACGCTACGCAGCAGGCTGCTTTTGAGCGATTTATTGAGGCTGGCGGTGGTTTTGCCGGTGTACATTCTGCGGCTGATACCGAATATGATTGGCCTTGGTATGGCAAACTTTTGGGTGCCTGGTTTGAAAGCCATCCTGCAGAAGCCGACGCGGTAATTGATTTGGTAGATAAAAATCATCCGGCTACAGCCGCAATGCCAGACCATTGGAAACATGGTGACGAGTGGTATAACTATAAATCTATTTTTCCGGATATAAAAGTATTGGCCAACCTTAATGAAGGTAGTTACCACGGCGGCACAAATGGCGGCAACCACCCCATAGCCTGGTATCACACTTTTGATGGCGGACGGGCATTTTATACCGGCCTGGGGCACCGCGCCACCGACTATACCGACGCCACATTTTTGCAACACCTTCAAGGCGGTATTAAATACGCCATAGGCGATGGCAAGCCTTTAGATTATACTAAAGCTTATGCCAAAGTAACGCCAGAGCAAAACCGCTTTGTAAAAACTGTTCTGGCAAGTAACATCCCCTCGCCAATGGAGCTGGCCGTGGCGCCCAACGGTAAGATCTACTTTTGCCAGTTATGGGGCGATCTTTCGGTATTTGACACTAAAACCAACAAGTTAAAACTGATTCATAACTTTCCTATCACCAACGCTGGCGGCACCGGGCTTATTGGTTTAAATATTGACCCTAACTTTGCTAAAAATCATTTTATATACCTGTATTATGCCCCGCCATTGCAGGTTAATAACCCACTGTATTTTCATTTGGCGCGCTTTACTTTAACAGATGATGATAAAATCGATTTAAAATCTGAAAAAACGCTGTTAAAAGTAGAGGTGCAGCGTGTAAGCGGCTCGCATCATGGTGGTTCTATAGCCTGGGACGCGCAGGGTAATTTGTACCTTTCAACCGGCGACGCCACCAGTCCCTTCCCGTCCGACGGTTATGCGCCGCTGGATGAGCGCTATAATGCTGAGTCGAACGGCGATTCACAGGGCACCGCTGCCAATACCAATGATTTTAGAGGCAAAGTATTACGCATTCATCCTGAACCTGATGGTACATACACTATTCCTAAAGGAAATCTTTTCCCGCCAGGAACAGAAAAAACCAAGCCAGAAATTTATACAATGGGTTTACGCAATCCGTATCGTATAGCGGTAAACAAACGCTCGGGCGTATTGTATTGGGGCGAGGTTGGCCCTGATGCCGGTAACGACTCTAAACGTGGCCCACGCGGGTATGACGAGTTTAACCAGGCAAAAAAGGCCGGCAACTTTGGCTGGCCATATTTTGTGGGTAAAAACTACCCATACGCTTATTGGGATTTCGCGACGGCTAAACCTAAAACGGATGAGTTGTTTAATCCGCAGGCGCCGGTGAATAACTCGCCGTTTAATACAGGGTTAAAAGTTTTGCCGCCTGTAAATTCGCCTATGTTGTGGTATCCGTATGCGGCATCGCCAGAGTTTCCTGAACTGGGTTTAGGTGGCCGTTGCGCCATAGGCGGCGATGTTTATGTTTACAATAAAAACAGCACCTCGCCGGGGCGTTTCCCTGATTATTATGACGGCGCATTATTTATTGGCGATTGGATGCGCAACTGGGTAATGGGCGTGCAGTTTGATGCTAATGAAAACTATGCCCGTACCGAACCACTTATGGCAACCAACGGCGATTTTAGGCGACCAATAGATATGACCTTTGGCCCCGACGGTGCTTTATACATGTTAGAGTATGGATCGGTTTACGGCGTTAATAATAAAGACTCGCGCCTGGTGCGGATAACTTATAATCGTGGCAACCGTGCGCCTTTAGCCAAAGCAAGTATCGTTGACAGCGCGGTTATAAATGATATAAACAAGCGCGCGCACTTAACAAGCGATTATAAAAATATACCGCAATTAAAAACTATTGCAGGTGCTGCGCCTTTGCGTGTAAACTTCTCTGCAAAAAATAGCGGTGATATGGACGATGACGACGCCATAACCTACCAATGGTTGTTTGACGGTAAAACACCGGGGCCAAAAAATATCGACGCCAGTTATACTTACAAAATGCCCGGCACTTACAAAGCCATTTTAAAAGTTACCGACAAAGGCGGCCTTACTGCCAAAGATACCCTGATTATCAAAGTAGGTAACACCGCGCCAATAGTTAAAATAGAAAGCCCTGATAATAAATCGTTTTACTGGAAGGGTAAGCCATTTAATTACAGTGTAAATATTAGCGATAAAGAAGATGGAAAAATAGACCCCGCAAAGGTTAAGGCGTTTTATATATATAACTCATTACCTGCTGATATTACCGTAGCTGACATTGGCAAACCAACTTTTGGTCAAACCGTTTATCCGGGCAAGGCCATGGTGGCAAATAGCGATTGCAAGGCATGTCACCAGGTAAATGCGCTGGGTGTTGGGCCAAGCCTTACGGCCGTTGCGGCCAGGTATAGTAAAGACACTGCCGCGGTTGAAATGCTGGCCAAAAAAATAATTGCAGGCGGCGGTGGCAATTGGGGTAAAGAGTTTGTAATGAGCGCGCATCCGCAGCTGTCTGTTGGCGATGCTAAAGAGATTGTGAAATATATATTCTCGCTGGCCAATCCAAACGCGGGTAAAAGCAGTATCGTAAATATCCCGTTAAAGGGCAGCCTTAATTTAAAGTTTAACCCCAATGAACCACGCGGCGAATATACCGTAGTAGCTGCCTATACAGATAAAGGCGGTAAGATCATCGGCCCGCTAAAAGCAACGGATATAGTGACATTGCGTAACCCCGATATTGGCGCTGCCTTTGCCGATGACATGAAAGGTTTTTCAAGATTTAGGGAAAGTACTAACGGAGGCGGCGATAACTCATACTTCTATTTTAAAAGGCTTGATTTAACCTGCATTACCCAATTTACCATTAAGTATGATGCCAATACCGATGCCGACATTGAAGCCCGCCTGGACTCAAAAGCCGGACCTGTTATAGCCAAGGTATCCTACAAAAGGTCGAAAGAAGGGGTAGCCATTGCACAACTATCCAAGCCTGTTAACGGCCGGCACGACATTTATTTTTACGCCGTAAAGCGCGATAAGCCAACCGGAAATATTATCCATGTTAACAGCATTGTATTTAACTGATAACACCCTTAACCCCTAATTAATACAACACAAAGGCGCCTATTGGCGCCTTTGTAATTTATAATTTTTTATTAAACGGTATAATGCTAACTTTAACATCAGGCGCAACCTGCGTGCTGCATATAAACCTGTTGACCATTTTGCAATTTTACCGATGCTTAAAATACTATTGAGTAAGAGATTTGCTGTTGCCTTGCTGTTGCTATCGTCAGCAACTGTTTTTGGTCAGAAAAAAGATATACCCACACCACAGTGGCGGCCACGTTATCATTTTACACCCGAAAAGAACTGGACGAACGACCCTAATGGCCTTTTTTATCTTAATGGCGAATACCACCTTTACTATCAGCATAACCCCTTAGAGAACAAATGGGGCCACATGAGCTGGGGCCACGCCGTAAGCCGCGACCTGTTAGGCTGGAAACACCTACCCGTTGCCATACCCGAAATTGAAACCAAAGATACTACAACCTGGATCTTCTCAGGTTCGGCAGTTGTTGATAAGAATAACACCAGCGGTTTCGGCACTAAGAAAGAACCGCCCATTGTGGCCATGTTCACAGCCAACCAGCCAAAGCAAAAAAAAGAATCGCAATACATTGCTTACAGTAACGATGGTGGTACAACCTTTAAGCAGTATGAGGGTAACCCGGTTATTGATCTAAACAAAAAAGATTTCAGAGACCCGGCAGTATTTTGGCACGATGCCAGCAAACAATGGGTAATGACCGTAGCCATGGTTGACGAACACCAGGTGCGCATTTACGGCTCTAAAGATTTAAAGAAATGGGACGTACTTAGCGATTTTGGTCCGGCGGGTTACACTCGCCATGGTTGGGAATGCCCGTCATTGCTACCCATAAATGTTGATGGAAGCTCAAAGGTTAAATGGGTAATGCTGGTATCATCGGGTGGTGAGAATGGCCCGCTGATGCAATACTTTGTGGGCGATTTTGACGGCATCAGTTTTAAAGATGATGATGACGGTAAAAAAGTGCGAATATTAAACTACGGCGACGCCTACTACGCCGCTATTGCCTGGCGCGATGCCCCGCAGAATAAAAAAATATTATTAGGCTGGCTGCAAAACGGCGCCCGCGAAACTTTCCCGTGGAAAGGGCAAATGTCTATTCCGCATGACCTGTCATTAAAAACTACCGACGACGGTTTGGTATTAATGCAGTCGCCATCATCGGTAATAACAAAAGTATTGGGTGGTTACGCTACAGAAAAATCATTGTTGGCTAAAAATTTCCCGCTTAACGATACCCGTGTTAACCTGAATAAAGAACGCCCGTATGCCGGCAACGCTTACTGGCTTGAGGCCGAGTTTACCCTGGGCGACGCCAAAAAAGTAGGCTTTAATATTGTTGAAAACCCTGATGTTACCAAAAATATAATGGTGGGTTATGATGCCGTAAGCCAGCGCCTGTATATAGATTGCAGCACTGCCGAAGCCAACAATAAATCGCGCCGAAACCAGATGATGACAGCGCCTATGAAACCTGTTAACGGTGTGGTTAAGCTGCAGGTTTTGGTTGATAATTCATCGCTCGAAGTATTTGGCAACGGCGGCGACAAGGTAATATCTACTATGATCTATCCAGACATAAACGCCACCAATCTTTCTGTTTTTGCAGAGGGCAAAGGCGTGTTAAAAAGTTTAAAGATCTGGGATTTTAAGCAAGGGAAATAATCACCTCCATGCAACCGTAGCCATGGGTTTGAAACCTTGAGTGTTCGAAACATTTTAAAAGGCGTAGCCTTGACCCATTTTGTAGCAACGGGTTTCAACCCGTTGTAAAAATCATTCATTAAAACAGTGAGTGCCATCGGCACGGCCCATTTAAATGGATCGTGCCGATGGCACTCGCTGTTTTGTTCAAATTTTTCGCCGGGTTGAAACCCGGCGCTACAAAATGGGTCGAGCCGATGGCTCTTCTGTATCAGGTAGTAATTAATTTATATCAGCCATATTCAACACAATACTATTATCCGTTGGCGATAAGCGCAGCACCGCGCCTTCTGGCTTACTAAAGCTGCCTTTGCGGGCTTTTAGGCTGTAGTTTAAGTTTTCAAAAGTACAATCCAACTGCTTTGTGCCTATGTTTTTAAATGGCAGTTTATTTGGTACAGCCGTATTAAGGTTAAAATGCCAGTCCAGTTTATTGCCGCTAAGCAGGTTTATTTTTATTTGCCCTTCAGTTAAATCCATTTCTACTGATCCGGAGACGGTGGTTAGCGGCCATGAAATATGCAGTGTATTAGCAGTTGTATTGCTAAATTTAGGTTCGCCACCCTCAATCAAAATCTCTTTGCCATTTACAGTAGCCATTAGGTGCATGCCAGCTAATTGATTAGGCTTGCTCCATAAGTATCCATCAACAATAGGTAGTGTAAAAAACGAACACTCATTAATAGTTACTGGTTTGGTTTCATAGGCAGATGCCAGTTTCTCATCAAACAAATGAATGTCACGTATGCGTAAGGTGTTGTGTTCCCACAATAAGTTAATACGGTAAAACCTACTGTTGAACCAGGCTGTTTTCAAATCGCTGCCGTCAATATCTTCATTTACAGTAAATGATGTTGGCGGCGTAACTTTGTATTGCTTTTTAAACCATACACCTGATTGTTCAAGGGTTTCAACCGTTAGTTTGTTTTGATCGCGTAATTGGGCTATTAATGGCAATTGTATTTCAAAGCCTTTTTTCATCTCATCCCAGGTAAATGAGTTTTCTTGTCCGGTTTGAGTGTAATTAAAGCCAACAGATGGGTCGTTTACAAAAGATTTAAAAAACCATCGTACCCAGTTGTCGCTACCGCCACCAAATTTATAAACAGGTTCAAGTGTAATTACGCCCTGTCGTGCACTGTTTACGCCGGTATCATATTGGCGCACAGGGTCGCTGCCCAACAATCTGAAAATAGGTACTGGTATTTGCTTGTCCGCATGTTGGGCGGGCATGTATGAGTTTATTTTACTTGGATAGTATGCCTGGTTCCAATATCCACCCCAAAGGGTATAACCGTCTGTCCCATACTGGTCTTTACAATTGGCAGATGCCACTATTCCATATTTTTCATACATATAGTTTAAACTATATGCGTCAATAAACCATGAAGCTACCGATTTTGGGTAGTAACCAAATATTTTTTTAAAATCGGTAAAGTAAACGTCTATCAGTTTTTTGCGTTCTTCCTGGGTGTAGCCTGTAGCAAAGCCTACATCAGCATGCCAATCCCATGGGTATCTGCCACGCCATTTCATTCCGGCGTTTTCAACAAGCGGTTGAGGTATCTCCCACCATGCGCCAATTTCAAAGCTATCCTTAGGCAAACTGGCCAACAGCGTTTGATAACGTTTATCCATCAAGGCGTCATACTGTAACAAAAAGCTGCCACCGAGATTGTATTTCTTCATCATCGCTATTTGTTGTACAACGGTTTGATATAATACATCCTGTGTGATTTTTGGATTGCGGGGTTCAAGCAGGCGTATGAAATTTACGATGTTTACAATTTTGGGGGCCGTTTTAGCTGGTTTTTTTTTTGATGGCTTTAACGTTAAAAAGGCAGTTAAACAAAACACACTGATTGCCAAAAATGTACGGATATAGCTTTTTCTAAAAATCATAAATATTGACAATTGGGTATAATTTATCTATTTGATAAATATTGCAAAGCTAAGTATAATATTTACTGTCACCTACTGTCTTATTGATTTTGAGTAGTATAATGCTACAGCCAACTTTTTCAATAAATTGCGTAATATTAGCCCGGCTAACCAATCAAAACCAACCTGATGCGATTATTAACCTTTTGCACCATTTTATTTTTTATGGCGATGCATTGCATGGCACAACAAAGCAAACCACCAGTGGAAGGCATCCGCATTGCCTGGGATAACAACACCCTAAAAAAAGTATCGGCAGGCGGCGGTGGCTATGCGCGGATGATCAAACTGCATGATAACTCATTGATATGCGTTTATGAAGCCGGCGGCAGTACCGTTTGTGTTAAAAGCACTGACGATGGCCGCACATGGTCGGCACAAGCGACAGTAATAGCACCGCGAGCGGATGGCGTAGCTATGGCGGTGCCGGATATTTTAGAACTGAAAGACCACTCGTTACTGGTGGGCTACAACCCACGACCGGGGCGAGGTGCAGATACCAGTAAACACTTCGGCATAAAAACAAAAAAGAGTTACGACGGCGGCCTAACGTGGGCCGATGAGCGCACGCTATACCAGGCCGATAATAAATTTGACAACGGCTGCTGGGAGCCTGCCGCTATACAGTTACCCAACGGCGAAATTCAATTATATTTCGCCAACGAAGGCCCGTATCGCAAATCAAACGAACAGGAAATTTCTATGGTGCGCTCTTTGGATGGCGGCTTGAGCTGGTCGGCAGCGGTAGCAACCAGTTTCCGGCCCCGCTCGCGCGATGGCATGCCTGTGCCTGTATTGCTTAACAACGGTAAAGAGATAGTTTACGCTATTGAGGATAACGGCTTTAAAAACTTTAAGCCTTATATTATCCGCGGCAGCGTAAACAACAGCTGGCAAAAGCCGGTTGGCGCTAATGATGATAACCGTACTTATGCTTTAACTGATAAACTGCCCGATAGCATTTACGCCGGTGCCCCATATCTGCGCCAGCTCAAAACAGGCGAAACCATACTGTCATACCAGGGCACCGAGGGCCGCAAGAACGACATGAACCACAGCGAAATGAAAGTGGTTATTGGCGATAACCTGGCAATGAACTTTAACCGTAAAACTGTACCGTTCAAATTGTCTGCGGATAAATCGGGCTTGTGGAATAGCTTGACTGTTTTAGATGAATACCGTATTGCTGCACTTACAAGCACCAGTAATTACACTACAGGCAGAGGTGGCGAGGTTTGGATGATAGAAGGCGAAATAATTGCTGAGCTATTGGCAAAAAAGCAAAAATTTACTGTTGATGGTAAAATAGATGCTGACGAATGGAGTAG
Source organism: Bacteroidota bacterium (assembly GCA_040386815.1). Lineage (GTDB taxonomy): Bacteria > Bacteroidota > Bacteroidia > Sphingobacteriales > Sphingobacteriaceae > Mucilaginibacter. Next base: position 36,892 of record JAZKET010000014.1, read on the forward strand.
TAACTTAGGCGTTTTTATCGGTCATAACGGGCGCGCCAATTTAGACGCGGGTTTTGTTTATGATGATAAATATCTGTACGTGTTTGCCAAGATCAATGATAAGTTGGTGCCTCAGTCAGGCATGGAAATTTACCTCGATCCGCAGAATAAGCATTACGTGGCCCCTAATAAAGGCGTTTATAAGATCAGTATAGCTGCCGATAATAAATTGCAGGTTTACAATGGCCAAAATAACCAATGGATACCCGGCAAAAGCGACGGTATACTAACCGCTGTGCGTACGCCGCCTACCGGTTACGTAATAGAAACCGCTATACCCTGGGCATTGGTAGGCGGCGAACCTGCTTTGAATAAACGCATTGGTTTAAATATGACTTTAATATCAAGCGAGGGTTATACAGAAAATATTTCGTCAAATGAGGCTGATAAGCCTTACACCTGGTGTACACTAAAACTAAAATAATTATACAACCAATAGATTAACCAATACAATGAAAAAACTGATAAACCTGGCCGTGGCCGCAGCCTGTATGTTTGGCGCGCTAAGCATAAACGCGCAAACTAAGCCTGTTGTAAAATCAAAAATATGGTCGGTAGAAAAAGCCAACCAATGGTACAAGCAACATAAATGGATTGCTGGTGCAAACTTTACCCCAAGTAACGCCATTAACCAGCTGGAAATGTGGCAGGCCGATACCTTTGACCCGACGACGATAGACCGCGAGCTGGGTTTTGCCGAAAGCATTGGCTTTAACACCATGCGTGTGTTTTTACATAGTTTAGCCTATACGCAGGACCCAAAAGGTTTTAAATCACGTGTAAACCAATACCTTGCCATTGCCGACAAACACCACATCAAAACCATGTTCGTGTTTTTTGATGATTGCTGGAACAAGGACCCTAAGGTTGGCAAACAACCCGAGCCAAAACCGGGCGTACATAACTCGGGCTGGATGCAGGACCCGGGCGTGCCGAGATTAGACGACCCTAAAACCATGGCTATTTTGAAAGGCTACGTTACCGACGTGTTAACCACCTTTGCGCACGATAAACGTATTTTATTGTGGGATCTGTTCAACGAACCCGGCAACAGCGGTAAAAAAGACAGCTCGATGCCTTTGCTGATTAACGTTTTTGCCTGGGCGCGCAGCGTGGCTATTGATCAGCCGGTGTCTGTTGGTGTTTGGGATCTGTCGTTCGAGAAATTGAACGCCTACCAGGTGCTAAACTCAGACATTGTTACTTATCATAACTATGGCGAAACTGCCGAGCACCAAATGGAAGTGCGCCTGCTAAAAACCCACGGCAAACCGCTGATCTGTACTGAATATATGGCCCGCCCGCGTAAAAGCACATTCGGCACCATACTGCCTATGCTGAAACAAGAGAATGTAGGCGCTATTAACTGGGGCTTTGTTGCCGGTAAAACCAACACCATTTATGCCTGGGATACCCCGATACCAAGCGGCGCTGAACCTGAATTGTGGTTCCATGACATCTTCCGTAAAGACGGCAGCATTTACAAAGCCGAAGAAACTGACCTGATAAAGAAACTAACAGCGCAGAAATAATATAATAAAGACATTTTTAAGGGCCATATCTGCCAAGATATGGCCCTTTTTTTATGCTAAAGCGGCCTGCGGTACCCGGGAAAATATAAAAAAAGCAAGATTTTTACCGATAAGGCAATCAGGTTTTACCGAAAAATCGTGATTTTTTATTTGTTTTTCATGTGTTTGATAGTCAGTGCGTTACCTAAAAGTGCTGTTTCATTCTGTTTCACTGATTTTTTATAAGTTTTTGATTATTAACTAATTAGATTGAAATCTTGTTTCATCTGTTTCACTTGTTTCATATTTCCGTGAAACAGCACCCCACCAAGACAGTACAGGATGGATGATTTGGACGTAATCCTTAGGTTTGGGTTTAGCTATAATTTACCAATGATTATAGCTACTTTAAAACCACATTTTATACCTAAAGAATAACCGTAATGAGCTTAAATAAGGCTGTATTATCAAACTGTTTTTTCGCGTGCCTGCTGTCGTCGGCAATAACCATTAACGCTTCGGCGCAGGTTAAACCGGTGTCCAGCGCGTCCGTAAGCAACTTCAAATCTATCGAAACCGGCTTTATCACCGTACCCGATGATATTCAAACCAGCGTATACTGGTACTGGCTGTCAGACAATATCTCGAAAGAAGGTGTTATCAAAGACCTAGAAGCCATGAAAAAGGTAGGCATAAACCGCGCCTTTATAGGTAACATAGGTATCGATGACCTGCCTTACGGTAAGGTAAAGATCTTTACCCCCGAGTGGTGGGAGGTGATGCACACCGCCTTGAAAACAGCAACACGCTTAAACATAGAAATAGGCTTGTTTAACAGTCCGGGCTGGAGCCAGTCGGGCGGCCCTTGGGTTAAGCCGGGGCAGGCTATGCGGTATTTGACCTCATCGCAAACGGTAGCGAAGGGCGGCCAGGCGTTTAATAAGGTATTGGATAAACCTAACCCTGTTTTTCAGGATGTTAAGGTGATTGCGTACCCGGTTACTGACGATTACAACGCCTCGATAGCTGATTTGAAACCGACTTTGACCTCAACCCCCAAAGTTGAATCACTAAATAGCCTGATGGATAATGACAACGCTACTAACGTTAAAATACCACGCGGGCAACCGTTCGCTTTGGATCTGCATACAGATCAGGCTTTTACTACCCGCAGCGTAGTCATCACTCCGGCACAAGAGGCGCTGACCTTTGAGGGGGATATACAGATTAAGGAAAATGGTGCTTTTAAAACCATCAAGCATTTTGCTGTTGATAGGGGCAATACGGCTCTAAACGTGGGCTTTATGCCATTTGGCCCGGCAGCGGTGTCTATACCAGCTACCACAAGTACGGATTTTAGGGTGGTGTTTACCCGTATATCCAACAACTGCAAAATAGCTGAGATCAAGCTATCGGCCACGCCTGTCATCGAAAACTATATCGAGAAAACCGAAGCCAAGATGTGGCCAACGCCGCACCCGTTTTGGGATGCTTACCAATGGCAACCGCAACCAATTATTAACGACAGCAAGTATGTGGTTGACCCTGCAAAAGTCATCGACATCAGCAAAAACATGGCTGCTGATGGTACCTTGAACTGGACCGTCCCTGCCGGAACCTGGATCATTGAGCGTACGGGTATGACGCCAACCAATGTTAAAAACTCTCCCGCCACACCAGAGGGTACCGGGCTTGAAGCCGACAAGATGAGCAAAGAACATATCGCTGCTCATTTCGACGCATTTATGGGCGAGATTATGCGCCGCATACCGGCCGCAGACCGCAAAACCTGGCGTGTAACTGTTGAAGACAGCTACGAAACCGGCAGCCAGAACTGGACGGACCTGTTGATAACCGAATTTAAACAAGCCTATGGTTATGACCCGGTGCCATACATGCCGGTGATGCAGGGCAAGGTGGTTGGCAGTGCTGATCAGTCTGACCGTTTCCTGTGGGATCTGCGCCGTTTAATAGCTGATGATGTGTCTTACAAATACGTTGGTGGCTTGCGCGAAGTGGCCCATAAACACGGGCTGACTACCTGGTTAGAGAACTACGGTCACTGGGGTTTCCCGGGTGAGTTTCTGCAATACGGCGGGCAGTCCGACGAAATAGGTGGCGAATTTTGGAGCGAGGGTGACCTGGGCGATATCGAGAATAAGGCGGCTTCTTC
>JAZKET010000014.1:40624-51710 GCA_040386815.1 Bacteroidota bacterium
CAAGGTGTCTGCCGAATCATTCACTGCCGCTGGCGACGCCTTTTCACGCTACCCGGCCATGTTTAAAAAACGCGGCGACAGGTTCTTTACCGAAGGGATAAACAACACATTGATGCACGTTTATGTGCAACAACCAAACGAGGATAAACTGCCGGGCATTAACACCTGGTTTGGTGTCGAGTTTAACCGCCACAACACTTGGTTCTATGATATGGATGTGTTTCTGAAATACATCAAACGCTGTAACATGATGCTGCAGCAAGGCCGATTTGTGGCAGATGTAGCTTACTTTATAGGTGAGGATGCACCGAAGATGACGGGCATTACCGACCCGGCGCTGCCACAAGGATATTCATATGACTATATCAACGGTGAGGTAATTAAGACGCGACTTACTGTTAAAGATGGCAAGTTCACTTTGCCAAATGGTATAAACTACAGTGTATTGGTATTGCCTAAACTGGAGACTATCCGCCCAGAGCTATTGGCTAAACTGAAAGAACTAGTAGCGCAAGGCGGTGTAATCCTTGGTCCAAAACCAAGCCGTTCACCAAGCTTGCAAGGATATCCGCAGGCTGATAAACAAGTGCAGGCTATAGCAGATGAACTTTGGGGTAAGGTAGATGGTGAATCTGTTAAAGTGAACCAGTTTGGTAAGGGCCTGGTGATGTCCGGTATGACGATGCAGGAGGCACTTAACCGCGTCAAAGTAGTGCCTGATGCAAAGGTTTCGCAAAGCGATTCTATTCTGTTTATCCACCGCAAGGTGACCGATGGCGAGATCTACTTCGTATCCAACCAAAAAACAAAAACGGTAAACATTACGCCTGATTTTAGGGTGACAGGCAAGCAGCCTGAACTGTGGGATGCTGTGACGGGTAACCGCCGCGTATTGCCATCATACTATCAAAAAGATGGAGTTACAGCTGTGCCATTAAAACTTGCTCCGTACGAAAGCGCTTTTGTGATATTCAGGAAAGCGGGTATAAAAAAAGATACAAGCGCGACAAATTATCCGCAGCCAACAGCCAGTATTGCTATTGATAAACCATGGACCGTTAAGTTTGACGCTAAAGCACGCGGACCTAGAAATCCGGTGGTGTTTGAAACGCTGACAGATTGGTCTAAACATCCTAACGATAGCATTAAATATTATTCGGGTACAGCATTTTATCATAATAAATTTAATATTACTACTTTAGTAACCGGAACCAATTATATCCTTGACCTTGGGCTTGCCCGGGCCATTGCAAAAGTTAAAATTAATGGTGTTGACGTAGGTGGCGCATGGACCCCGCCGTACCAGTTGGATATTACCCGCGCCTTAAAAGCCGGCGAAAATACCATAGAGGTAAAGGTGGTAAACACATGGGTAAACCGATTGATAGGAGACAGCAAGTTACCTGCAGCCGAGCGAAAAGTTACAGCGCATGTAATGCCAAATATGGGCAAAGGTGTAGTGTCGTCGGGGTTATTGGGGCCGGTTAAAGTATTACAAGTGAAGTATTGATTTATAATTGATTTTTGTGGTGATGGATTTAAAACCCATCGCCACAAAAAATATAGAACATAAACACACTATTAAATGTACAGACATATAAACATAATTAAGATGATATCCTTGAAACGATCCTTTTTAATGATTGGGCTTTGTGCTGCCTTACAGCCGGCCATCGCTCAGCAAAAAAATGTAAAGCAACCTGTAGATTATGCAGACCCACTTTTGGGAACGTCAGAATCGCGCTGGATGCTTAACCCGGGGGCTACCATGCCTTTTGGTATGGTACAACTGGCTCCTGATAATCAGGAAGGTGTATGGAAATCTGGCTATGAATATTCTATTAATAACATTGGCGGCTTTAGCCATATCCACTCATGGACAATGGGCGGCCTGTCGGTAATGCCTACGGTTGGTGTGTTGAATGTTAAAAGAGGATCGACCGATAACCCAACAACCGGATGGACAACCGGCTACCGCTCGCGTATCTATAAAGAAACAGAGAAAGCCAGCCCGGGCTACTATGGCGTTAAGCTAATGAACGGCGATATCATGACCGAGCTAACCAGCACCACCCGTTCGGGTTTCTTTAAGTTTACTTTTGGTACAGAGCAGGAGGCGCATGTATTGTTTAATTTGGATGTGCCTTTTGAAAATACGGCCGAAGTGCTGGATGCAAAATTCACTAAAGTAAGCGATACCGAAATTGAGGGATACTCTAAACAAAAATGGGGCTGGCAGGAATATACCGTACACTTTGTGGCCCGTTTTGATAAACCTATGGAGGGCTTTGGTGGCTGGGTAGGCGGCAAAATATCAAAGAATGTTAAAGAGTTTGCGGGTAAAGGTAAAATGGGCGCTTATGCCGATTTTGCAAGCCATAAAGGCGAGGTAATTCAATTGCAAACTGCCATATCATTAGTAAGCATTGAGCAGGCCCGCTTGAATTTAAACATCGAAATGGACCCCTTTAAATGGAGTTTTGCCGCTGTACGCAATAATGCCCGGATGGTGTGGAACGGCTTGTTAAGCAAAATAAAAGTGGAAGGTAGCACTGAAGAAAACAAGAAGAAATTTTACAGCAACCTATACCGCAGTTATGTAGCGCGTACCACCTGGAGCGATGTAAATGGCAAATGGATAGACCCTAACGAAAAGGAAAGACAATCAGATCCTAATACGCCTATTATTGGATCGGACGCATTGTGGAATACCTTTTGGAACCTTAATCAATTATGGACACTGGTTAATCCGGACATAGCCAGCAAATGGACCCGCTCTTTATTAGAGATCTATAAAGCCGGTGGTTGGTTACCTAAAGGCCCGGCAGGTATTGAGTACTCGGGTATAATGGAAGCATCGCATGAGATTGCGCTGATAGCAGCAACGTACCAAAAAGGTATCCGTGATTTTGATGCTAATCTGGCATTTGAGGCCATGATGCACCAGCAAACCACACCGGGCGTTACAACGCCTGAGGGCGGTTATGCGGGTAACAGGTTCTATAAATCGTACCTTGAATTAGGCTATGTGCCTAATGATGAAGGGCAAGTATCTAACTCATTAGAATATGCTTATGATGATTGGTGCGTGGCACAGTTTGCAAAAGCTTTAGGTAAAACCAAAGAGGCTGATGTTTTTATGAAGCGCGCTGATGCTTTTGCCAAAATATGGGACCCAGAGGTTAAATATATCCGTATGAAAAATCGGGATGGCAGCTGGGTTAAAGATTGGAACCCACTATGCTGCACCTCGTTTAGTGGCCCGGGGTATTTGGAGGGGAATGCGTGGCAGTACAGTTTCTTTAAACCGCATGATGTGCAGGGAATTATTAATTTAATGGGTAAAGATGAGTTTAATAAACGTCTGAACGAGGGCTTTGAAAAATCGTCGAAATTTAGTTTTAATGCCGACGGCGATATGTACGATTTGGTGCCGGTAAATCACGGTAACCAGCCTAATATGCAGGCTGCCTGGTTGTTTAACTATTCAGGTAAGCCGTGGCTGACTCAGAAATGGACACGCGAGATCATGACAAAATACTACGGTTCAACACCGTATCATGGTTGGTTGGGTGATGAGGACGAGGGCCAGATGGGCGCCTGGTATGTAATGGCAGCCATGGGCCTTTTTGAAACCGATGGTGGTGCGTCTGTTAAACCGTTTTATGAAATTGGTAGTCCGTTGTTTGCTAAAACAACAATTACCTTAGATAATAAATATTACAAAGGCAAAGCTTTCACAATCGAAACCAAAAACAACTCGGCTGTAAACAAATACATACAAAGTGCTACCTTTAATGGCAAACCTTTAACCAAGCCGTGGATATACCATCAGGATGTGGTTAATGGCGGTAGCCTTGTTTTAGTGATGGGCCCCAAGCCCAACATGAACTGGGGCAGTAAGCCGGGCGACGCACCGCCGTCAATGTCGGCAGCGACTAAGTAAATTATGAAGAATAACCGAAGAGATTTTTTTAAGAAAGCCGGCTTGCTTACCACAGCAGCCGGCTTAACTTATATTGCGCCAGCCGCAGCGGCGGCTCAGACAGATGAAAGCGATAGGGTACTAGCTCTTGCCAAAAATGCTGTAACAGATACCAAGCATGGCAAGGTGCGCGGTTATACCCGCAATAAGGTGTTTACGTTTAAAGGCATCCCTTATGGTGCTACAACCGCCGGCGATAACCGCTTTATGCCACCTAAAAAGCCAAAGGCCTGGGATAATGTAAAAGATTGCCTGGTTTACGGCCCTATCTGTCCGCAAAAAATTAATACAGGCTGGTTAACGCCCGAGTATGGGTTTTTGTACCAATGGACCGATGGCTATCAGGACGAAGATTGCCTGCGCCTGAATGTGTGGACACCGGCTCTTGATGGTAAAAAACGCCCTGTGATGTTTTGGATACATGGCGGCGGTTTCTTTTCAGGATCAAGTCAGGAACATCCATCTTACGACGGCGAGAATTTGGTTAAGCTGGGTGATGTGGTTGTTGTTTCTATCAATCATCGATTAAATATTCATGGTTTTCTTGATCTGTCAGACTATGGCGCGCAATATGCACAATCAGGCAACGTGGGTATGTTAGATATTGTTGCGGCATTGGAATGGGTGCGCGACAACATCGGCAATTTTGGCGGCGACAAAAATAACGTCACCATTTTTGGGCAATCAGGGGGTGGCAGTAAGGTTGTGACTTTGATGGCCATGCCATCGGCAAAAGGGTTGTTTCATAAAGCCATATCGCAAAGCAACTCTATTGTACAGGTTTCAACCCATGCGTATGCCAAACAAATTACAGAGATCGCGTTAGCAAACCTTGGCATTAACAAAGCTAACATTGCCGAGATACAGAAAATAAAATCAACGCGTTTGCTAGAAGCCATTGCCTACGCCGAAGGTAAAATGGGCGGCAAAGTGCCTGCCGATGTTGGCCGGGCGGGTTTACAGCCAGTGGTTGATGAAAGGATCTTACCAACACATCCTTTTGATCCGGTAGCGCCGCTAATATCTGCCGATATCCCATTTATGGTAGGTACCTGTCGCAATGAAGCTGGTACAGCCATTGGCGATGCCAACATTGAAAAGCTGGACGAAAAGGGACTAAAAAAACGCATAGAAGACAAGTACAAGGACAAAGGCGAATTGGTTTACCAAACATTGCGTAAAGCACATCCCAATGCCAAGCCGGTAGAGATACTCACTTACATCAGCGCGCAAAATTCAATGGCTTATTTGCAGGCCAGCCGTAAAGCCGCGCAAAATGCCGCGCCTGCATATTTATACATGTTTTCATGGCATACGCCGCAGTTAGATGGCAGGCCAAGAGCATTTCATTGCAGCGAGATACCCTTTGCTTTCGCCAATACCGATATAGCCGAAAACTATACCGGTGCCGGTGATGAAGCACGCAAGTTGGGCGACAAGATGGCTAAAGCCTGGATAAATTTCGCCCGTAATGGAAATCCTAACCATTCTGGTTTGCCTGAGTGGCCGGCCTTTAGCGATGCTAATGGGGCCATGATGGTATTCAATAACCAATGCGAAGTGAAGAACGACCCTGATGGTGATGCTCGTAAATTGTTGACGCGGATATTTTACAACAAGGAGTTTTAAATAAAGTGCTGTTTGTTTATTTATTGGTTTTTATTAAGCATTATTGCAGACTAAATAGTTGTCTCATCGGGATGAGACCGAGACCAATAGAGGTAGTAATAAGCCAGGCAAGTTACACCAGATAGAAAAGGTATCAGCGCCAAATGTTTAAACGTAATATCGTGGTAAACGGTAGTAGCATCCATTCCTAAAAACTCAACCGACATCCAGTATGAGTTGGCTAATATCCAAAGGGTAATGGCAAGATTGTGGCAAAGCTCGGCTATCATGTGGCGGGTGCGGTAAGCTATAATAATGGAGATAATAAGGGTGGGGAAAATCATCACAATACCCAGCGGTTTCCAGATAAGGCACCAGCCAATGTCTTTAAATATCCAAAAAACTATATGAAGATTTTCCATCTTCCGGTACTTTAGGGGGATGCGGTAATCGGCCATGCAAATAATAAATATGGGCCCTAAGATAATAAAAACACCTTTTATACGGGCTTAATTGAAGCGGATAGTAAAGATATGCAGTTGGTTATGGTAAGCATAGCTAATATTCCAGCCATGTAATTTGCATATCTGCATTACAATGGATAACCCAAGGCCAGCGCCGCTTTGCTCTTGTTTGCCCTTAACAAAACGCTTAAAAAGCCGGTCTTCTTCAAAACTTAATGGTGGCCCCGCGTTGGTGAAAATTAAGGCGTTGTCATCAAGGCTAATAGATACCGTACTGCTTTTGGGTGCGTACTTTATTTGGTTTGACAATAAGTTAGACAACAACACTTCTAAAAGATAGGGGCTTGCTTTGGTGCAACTTGTTTTAATGCTGGTTTTTAACCGCAATTCGCGGTTAATGTACAACTCGTCTAATTGTTCAATGTGTTGTAGTAATGGCTTGTCAATGCAAACTGTTTGTACATCAGGAAAATGTCCATTACGTAATTTGGTAAGTAGCAACAGACTTTTATTAACCTTGCTTAAACGCTCGATAGCCGTTTTAGCATCATTTAAATAACGGATGCTTTCGGTATCTAACGGGTGCTGGCTAATGCTTTCTAAACGCGCACGAATGATAGCGATGGGCGTCTGCAGCTCGTGTGATGAATTTTCAGAAAATTCCTGTAGGGCATGATACTCTGTTTTCGCGCGAGAGGCGAAATCGATTAAAACCTTATTTAGCTCTTCAAACTCTTCCGTATCTGATGGTTGCAGGGTTAATTCGTTATCAGACGCTAAAGAATGATTTTTAAGGGTAGCCAGGTTTTGCAAAAAAGGTTTCCATATTTGCCGGCTCACCACATAATTTACAAGTAAACCTGTAACAGCAAGTAATAGGCTTAGGCCCAAAAACGTAAGACCAATAGTTTCCAGGTATTCATTCCAGCCTATATAAGTAGTCATTACTGTAACGGCATACGTTTGTTTTTTAATGTTGACGTATTCAGTTAAGGCGTAGTAATTTTCGGCTACGTTTTGCTTTCTATCAAATATAGATGTGTCCCTAAAATTTGATTGATAAGCTTGGTTTACTTTGGTGATATCTACCAATGGGTAACTTATAGTTGCGCCATCATTAAGTTTTTCGCCAATAAGATCTACCTGTAACTCTAATTGTTCTTTTATCTCAAGCGAGATCTCTTTTTTTAGCAATACAAATAACAAGGTGCCAAATATGCCCAGTAGCAGCAGGCTTGCCCAAAAGTAATGTAAACTTGTTTTGGTAAGCAGTTTCACCTATGCAGAAAATTTATAACCCATGCCGTAAACGGTTTTAATATAGTCTTTTCCGCTGGTTTTAGTTAATTTTTTGCGCAGGTTCATCAGGTGTACGTAAACCGCGTCAAAGTTATCTAACTCGTCATAGTAATCGCCCCAAATATGCTCCGCTATTGATGGTTTACTTACTACACGCTCTTTATTTATTATGAAATACAACAGTAGCTGGTATTCTTTTTTTGTAAGGCTGATCTCTTTATTTCTAAAGTATAAAGTTTTTGATTGCGGGTCTATCACAAAGTTATCAAACACTATCTGGTGACTGCCTTTTAACGTTTTACGGCGATAAAGGGCGTGCAGACGCGCGTTTAACTCTTCAACATAAAAGGGTTTGGTTACGTAGTCATCGGCACCAAGGTTAAGTCCTTCCAGTTTATCATTTAATGAATCTTTTGCCGATACGATAAGTATACCGGTATCTGCGCTTTGCGCTACAACCGATGGTATCAACCGCATGCCTGAACCATCTGGTAAACCAATATCCAGCACTACAATATCATAGTTGTAGTTGGCTATTTTTTCTGAAGCAGCAGAATAATTGCAAGCCGACTCGCAAAGATAACCCTGATTACTAAAGTAATTGAGCATTTCATCGGCTAAAACGGGCTCATCTTCAACAAACAGAACTTTCATATAAGAGAGGGCTGAAACTTTTTTAAATTTTTTTATAATCCTTTAGATTTTCTTTAGAATCTGATTACATCTTTGCGCAATAATAGGAATTTATTTAGACTTAGTATAAATAATAATAGTAATAATAATTAAAACATAAATGAAAAACAAACTAACCCTCGCCGCATTGCTTTTAGCCGGAGTTGCTTTTGTAAGCTCGTGTAAAAAAGAAGACAAAACTAATGTAGTTACGCCTGATCCGATTTTACCTTACACCGTGCCAGTTACTTATAACTTTGCCGAAGCAAATTACGCTTCATCAACCGCGCGTGTTAAAATGGCTGCTGAGTTAAATACTTATTTGGGTACTGCCAACAATGCTGTTATTACTTTAGAGAAAGCTAACAATATGTTTAACAACACCAATGCTCCTTTTACTGATGCAACTTTAAATGCATCGGGTGTTAGTTTGGCTGCTAAAACTGCAGACCCTACCGTATTTACAGGTTACTTTACAGAGCAGGTAGCTAACAGCACTAAAAACACTATTGCTGCCAGCAAAGGTGTTGCAGGTATTTTAACCAGCGGTACTACTAAAAGATTGGTAGGTGGTAATGGTTTAGAGTACAATCAGGCTGTAGCTAAAGGCATGATGGGCGCTTTGTTTTTTAAAGAAGCAGTAGCGTTGTTAGCAGCTGCACAAACTGCTGATAACAAAACTAAAACCAACGGTACAACCCAAATGCAACGCCTTTGGGACGAGGCTTTTGGTTACCTAGGTGTACCAAAAGATTACGATACTCTTAAAACTTATACCAGTGCAGATCTTGATCGCCCGTTGATTTGGGGTGGTTACCTTGCAGAGCGCGGTAAGCCTATTAACGCAGGCGCAACTATTTTTAAAGCTTTCTTAAAAGGTCGTGCTGCTATTGCAGGTAATGATTATGCTGTTGTTAAAGCACAAGCTAAGATCATTGTTGATAAATGGGAGCAATTAGATGCGGCAGCAGCTTTAGAGTACTCAACCATCCCAACCCGTTCAACCAGCGTTGGTAACAAAGCTACACAAATGCACGCGTTGTCTGAAGGTTTTGGCTTTATCTATAGCTTGAAATATCGCCCGGCTACAAGTAAGCTAAGTGCAACAGATTATGCTACGTTGAAATCAATATTTGAAACAAATTTTTACGATTTGATAGACGAAGCTAATTTTACAAAGTTAAATCAGGCACAAACCATACTTAAAACTACTTACGGTTTAAACTACTAAGCCGGTAATAGTTATAAATTTGCAGCTCCCGACGGTTTGTTAAAAATCATCGGGAGCTTTTAACGTTTAAAAAGTACCCTTAATATGATGATGAAAAGAAAAAGTTGGGCCGGTGTTATTGTTATGCTATTTGCAGCTGCGGTAACTATTGTAGCATGTTCAAAAAAATCAGAAACAAAAGATAACGGTCCATCTGTTAACGGCTTTGACAAAGCTGGTATGCTGGTAAATTATGCCGACAACCTGATTATACCTGCTTATACATCTTTGCAGCAGAAAATATTACTGTTAGAAACAACAACCAATACATTTTTAACTACGCCTAACACCACCAATCAAACTGCTTTAAAGGCCGTTTTTAAGGATGCTTATTTACAGTTTGAACATGTAAGTGTGGCTCAGTTTGGCCCGGCGGAGAGTGTTTTGTTAAATAACTTTTTAAATACTTTTCCTACAGAAAAGGCGCCTATAAACATGAATATCAGCAATGGTACTTATAACCTGGCTTCTAACTCTACCATTGGCCAGCAAGGTTTCCCGGCGCTTGATTATTTATTGTTTGGTACCGATGCTATTACCAGGTTAACTGGTGCTAATGCAGCTAATGCCAAAAAATATGTTCAGGATGTTATTGCCCGCATGAAAACTCTAAATGCCGGTGTTTTAGATACCTGGAAAAATACCTATCGTGCAACTTTTGTAGCCAACACCCGTTCTGATGCCAGCAGCCCATTGGCTTTACTGGTTAACCAGTTTGCTTTTGAGATGGATCAGCTTAAAGGCCCGCGCATTGGATGGCCATTTGGCAAGCAATCGGCAGGTGTGCAGTATCCTGAAAATGTTGAGGGATATGCATCTGGTATTTCTGTTGCCCTTGCGGTTGAAAACTTAACCAGCCTTAAAGCCATGTTTAACGGCAATGGCAGCGGTAAAGGTATGTCAGACTATTTGGTGGCTTTAAATAAAACGCAATTAAGCACCGATGTTACTAAACAGTTTGACGTTGCAATAAACGCTTTAAACACGGTACCAGATCCGCTATCAACCGCTTTATCAGCCAATAAGCCGCAAATTGAGGCTGCTTACAAAGAGGTCCAAATATTATTAACACTAATAAAAACCGACGTAGCATCTGCCACAGGTGTGCGTATCACTTACCAGGATACAGACGGTGACTAAGGTATATTAATGGGTCTTTCCAGTAGCTTACAATCAGCCACCCGCCGGTTACAGCAACCTGCACCGGCAGCGCCGCTGGCAACTTTCAGGATATTATTTAGCCTGATGATGCTGGCCGGTACCGTAAGGTTTTGGCTAAACGGGTGGATAGACGATCTGTATGTAAAACCGAAGTTTTATTTCACTTATATGGGATTTGACTGGGTGCATCCGCTAAATAGCAGCGGTATGCACCTTGTTTTTTTCTTGATGGCGCTGGCTACCGTGCTGGTAGCGCTGGGGCTTTTTTATCGCATAGCCATTGTTACATTCTTTATAACGTTCACCTATGTCGAACTGTTAGATGTAACCAATTATCTTAACCATTATTATTTTATCAGCCTGGCGGCGTTTTTAATGATATGGCTGCCTGCCGGCAGGATATTTTCGCTTGATGTTTATTTCAGGCCTAAGTTAAAGTTAGCTAAAGTTCCGCTCTGGATGGTGGGTGCATTGCGTTTGCAGATAGGCATGGTTTACTTTTTTGCCGGGTTAGCAAAATTGAGCCCTGATTGGTTAATAGAAGCCATCCCCATGAAGATCTGGTTGCCACCCAAAAGCCATTTGCCAATTGTTGGCAGCTTAATGTACCAGGAGTGGGTGGCTTAC